>NZ_JALJVC010000022.1 GCF_022967985.1 Acinetobacter lwoffii
TTGGTCAAATAGCTCTTGGAATTGTTGAATATTGATTAAAAACTAGACTCATGGGTTTAGATTTTTAAGGAATAAGTAAGACTTTAGTCGGATATTGCATGAAAAGTAGCTGTGTTGAACTAAGTTGTTGCGAAGACATGGCGATAAGAATCATTAAAAATAATAAATAAGAGTTAGGGTCATGTGTCGTGCTGAAAACAACGAAAAAAACTCACAGGAGGTGAGTAAAAATGGCAGAAAACATGAAGCGAGTAGCAAACACTGTAAGTGTGAATGATGTGATTGATCAGGCAAAATTCACTAAATTTCACTTAAGCATTGTATTATGGTGTTTGTTTATTGTCCTATTTGACGGATATGATTTAGCAATTAACGGTGTCGTTCTGCCTCTACTTATGCAAGAGTGGGGCATGAGTGCTGTTCAAGCAGGCATGCTTGCAAGTACAGCACTCGCTGGCATGATGTTTGGAGCCATGCTGTTTGGGATGCTTGCAGACAAAATTGGTCGTAAAAAAGTTATCTTGATTTGTGTTTCTTTATTTAGTGCTTTTACATTTTTAGGTGGATTTACCACTAATCCAACAGAATTTGGTATTTTACGTTTTATTGCTGGTTTAGGGATTGGTGGTGTATTACCAAACTTAGTCGCTCTAACGTCTGAATATGCACCTAAACGTTTAAAAAGCACACTGGTAACCACCATGTTTAGTGGTTATGCCGTGGGCGGTATTATGGCTGCATTATGCGGTACATGGTTTACACCAAGTTTTGGTTGGGAAATTATGTTCTTCATTGCAGGTATTCCCTTACTTTTTGTTCCATTTTTTTGGAAGTTCTTACCTGAGTCTTTAACTTTCCTAGTTAAAGAACAAAAAGTGAATGAAGCACGTCGTTTTATAAAGCAAGTCGAGCCAACTGCAGACATACAAGCAGATACTGAACTGGTTCTAGCCAGCGGTGATCAGACCCAAAGTGCATCAGTAAAAGCTTTATTTACAGAAAATCGTGCCACAGGAACATTCTTATTTTGGATTGCTTTCTTTATGTGCTTACTCATGCTTTACGCACTTGGAAGCTGGCTACCAAAACTGATGATGGCAGCGGGATATTCTTTAGGTAGCAGTTTAATGTTCTTATTAGCGCTGAATATTGGTGCCGTGATCGGAACTATTAGCGGCGGTATTTTGGCAGACCGTTTTGACTTTAAACCTGTTCTTATGAGTATGTTAACTGTCGGTGTACTATCTTTGGTTGGTTTGGGCTTTAATTCTCCAACCCCTGTTATTTATTTACTTGTCAGTTTAGCAGGTGCCTCATCTATTGGTACCAGTATCTTGTTATATAGCTATGTTGCTCAATACTATCCTGTTGCAGTACGTTCTACTGGTATTGGTTGGGCTTCTGCTGTAGGGCGTACAGGTGCAATTGTTGGCCCAATCGTGATTGGTATGCTGCTTGGTATGGAGTTACCACATAAATGGAACTTTATCGCAGTGGCAATGCCAGGTATTATTGGCATCATCGCTATTTCAATGATTCGTAAGCCACAACCTGGTCGCGTGATGGTGAAAAAATTAAAAACAGCTAAAATTTAAACTCTCGTAATTGACCTACTCAGTTAAAAAGCTCCTTACTTAAAGGGGCTTTTTCATATCTTTAGTATGAAATTAAATCAATATTCAATTGGTCAAAAGAATAAGCGGATTAAAAGAGCTTAAATATTGGACGAATTAAAAAATAAACATCAATTATTCAAAAGTTTATACTAATAATAGTGTGACATATCACGCAAATAAATGACATTTCCGAGAGCATAGCAGAATATCAATTAGTCTTATTGTGCCTTAAATCCTGCTTGCGTATATTGCCTGACATTGAAGATTGACTTCAGTCTTCAACAAGATGTTATGGACAAGTACTCATGGGAGATGAGAACGATGACAACGGAAAAAATAGATGTAAATTCTGTAGTCGATAATGCGAAATTCACGCCTTTCCACTTCAATGTAGTTGCTTGGTGTTTACTCATTATCTTATTTGATGGCTATGATCTCGCAATCAATGGTGTAGTTTTACCGTTATTGATGCAAGACTGGGGCTTAAGTGCAGTGCAGGCTGGAATGCTTGCAAGTACCGCACTGGCCGGCATGATGTTTGGTGCGATGATCTTTGGTTCCCTCGCGGACAAGATCGGTCGTAAGAAAGTGATCATGATCTGTATTGTATTATTTAGTGGTTTAACTTTTGCCGGCGGCTTTGCTTCAAACCCAACCGAATTCGGTATTTTACGTTTCCTTGCCGGTCTTGGTATTGGTGGCGTAATGCCAAACCTGGTGGCATTGACTTCGGAATATGCCCCACAAAAAATGCGTAGTACGCTGGTGACCACCATGTTTAGTGGTTATGCGGTCGGTGGCGTAATGGCTGCGTTATTGGGTTCATGGTTTACCCCAAGTTTTGGTTGGCAAATCATGTTCTTTATCGCGGGTATTCCACTGTTTTTATTACCAGTGATCTGGAAATTCCTGCCTGAGTCGCTCGCATTTATTGTGAAACAGAACAAGCAGCCAGAAGCTCGTCGTATTGTACGTCGCTTGGCGCCAAATCTGACAGTTACCGAGAATACAACTTTCACTTTGCCACAGGAAAATGTGCCTGAAGCCGCTAACGTGGTGAGCTTGTTCCGTCGTGGTCGTGCGGTCAATACTTTACTGTTCTGGGTCGCGTTTTTCACTTGTCTGTTAACCATGTATGCACTGAGCAGCTGGTTACCGAAGTTAATGATGGCAGCTGGCTATTCGATGGACAACAGCTTGATGTTCATGATGGTGATGAACGTTGGTGCGGTTGTGGGTATTGTCGGTGGTGGTATTCTTGCGGATCGTTTCCACTTGAAACCGGTGCTAATGTTCCTGGGTATGATGGGTGCAATTGTGATGAGCTCAATGGGCTTTGCATCTAACCAATTCTTACTTTACATCCTGGTGTTCCTGGCAGGTGCAGCGTCGATTGGTTCGCAAATGTTGCTATATAGCTATGTTGCGCAGTTCTACCCACTTGCGGTACGTTCGACAGGTATTGGCTGGTCTTCTGCGATTGGTCGTATGGGCGCGATTGTAGGCCCAATCCTGATCGGTGGCTTACTGGGTATGAACCTGCCTGCTTACTTTAACTTTATGGCAGTTGGTTTACCTGTTCTGATTACTGCAATTGCTGTTGCATTGATCATGCATGACAATGAATCTGAAAAGATTGGTTCAATTGAACCAGCAGTATCTAAAGCTTAAAGCTGAGTTTTTAAATAAGAAGCCTCCGAAAGGGGGCTTTTCATTGTCTATAAAATTTTTAAAGATTAATATCTTAAATAATAAGTAAGTAGGAAAAATAATGAAAAAATATTGGGAATCAGTGAATAAGTGCTTCTTATTTAATTTAACGAACTGGTTTCTGCTAATTGCTGGATTAATCAATTTAGGTGTAGGAACTTGGTCTTCTTATTCCGGTAATGCACCTATTGCGATTACTTCTTTGACAGCAGGGTTGGTATTGTTATTTGCTGCAACAATTGACCGATTTAAGTCATTAAAAGGATTAGGAGTAGAAGCTAAAACTAGACAATTAGATAAAAAATTAGAGGAAGCTGATAATGCATTAATTTATCTTAAAGAAATGACCGCTATAACAGCTAAAACTCTTGTTGAAATTCAAAGTAATATTGGTAGATTTGATGGAGCTCCCACACCGGAAAAGTTCATTCAATTTGCTGATGATATTAGAAAAATAATGAAAAAAACCGGGTCTAATGAACAAGATATACAGGAAGTTTTAAAACCTTGGGCTAAAACCTTATGTATGGATTTAAGTTTTAAAAAAATTATGAGCTTACGAGCTGCTTTAAGTGAGAAAACTAAAGAATTAGATAATCAGATTAGGGCAATTCCTCAACCAATTAATTCCTCAACATCTTCTTATTATACTGATCTTCTTCAAAAGCAATCTAAAATTTCTACATACCTCCAAAATGATTTAAGTAAGTTACATTTACTTGAAATTGATGACTATCCTGAGAAATTATTAAAGTTATACGATGAGGCACCATATTTAGAAGAAGAAAAAATTGAAAACTTAAAAAACGAACTAGAATTATTTATACCTGAAATGAAATTATTAAAATCTGAGAGAAAAGTCGATGACAAATATTTATGGATAAGAGCACTTAAAGAAACTTGAGATTTAAATTGTACAATGTTTAATTATTACTAAATTATTTAGGGTATCGTCGTATGAAACTTAATTCATTCTCCCCAATCCCTGAAGATGATGATGAACTGCATCTTCCTGAACTGGTGTATTGGGCATCTTTAGGCGATGTTGAACAGGTCGAGCAGGCACTACAGGAAGGCCTGGACGTCAACTCTGCCGATGAAGAAGGCTATAGCGCCTTACAGGCTGCCGCTGAAAATGATCATCTGGAAGTGGTCAAACTTTTGGTTAGCAAAGGCGCAGATATTGCCCATCGCAGTCCAAATACTGCTTTAGAGCTGGCTGAAATGGCAGGCAATAAAGAGGTGGTGGCTTATCTGAAAAGTCTGGCCGGAGGTGTCTGAATATAAAAAAAGAACCTCAATGCTGAGGTTCTTTTTTTAGTGTAGGAGCTTAGGCAGCTTCGCCTTCAAGCTCTTTTAAGATCGCTTCATTGAAAGCCGGTAAATCGTCCGGATTGCGTGAAGTAATCAGTACCCAGTCACCTGTATTGCAGCGGTGGACTTCTTCGTCGACCCATTTCCCGCCAGCATTTTCCAGATCCAGTTTGATGCTCTTATACGAAGTCAGATTCTTATCTTTAATGCGCTGTGCATCAATCAAAGTCCATGGCCCATGACAGATCGCGGCAATCGGTTTGTGATTGTCGGCAAAATGCTGAATGATTTTTTGCGCATCCTGATTGATTCTTAAGGTATCCGCGTTGACTGTACCGCCGGGAATCACCAAAAGATCATAATCATTCAGATCGACGTGTTCAAGACTGGTATCCGGCGTATATTGGGTGGCAGCTTTGGTATCACCTTTGACCGTCGCGACATCTTCATTTTTTTCGGCAGCATGAATCACTTCAAAACCTTTGGACTTTAGAAAATTTAAAGGCTCAGTGAGTTCATCATGTTCAATGCCTTGATTAGATGTAATAAAGAGGACCTTTTTTACCATGATTGCTGTTCCCAAAAAATGTGAGGATTTTTAGCTTAACAACAAGGGGATTCTTACAATGTTGGAGTTTTAGCTCGGAACTGTTAAGCAATGATAAATAAAATAATAGGCAGAAAAAAAAGCCCCGACATCCTGTCGGGGCTTTTTCGTATCTCGTGATTTAGGTATAACTCCTGTCGTACCTCACGTCCTGGTGTTGCGATGTTCTTCTTGTTTTTAGGTCTTCGGAGCATCCTGCTCTCTATGTTTATAAAGTAATACACATCCCGGTAACGCACTAGCAGCAGATTGCGGTTATTGCTGTACGCTTTGGCTTACATCAGCGCAGAGAAATTGAGCTTTGTAGGCTTAACCGGTTGTATTGCATTAAAAATGTATATCTAGACCGATATAAGGACCTTTAAATTCCAGCTGTAAGTCTGGACGTTGATCCTGCTCAAAATCTACCTGCATGATGCGATAACCGATTTTGGCACCGACATCGACCAGCAGATTATCAATGAAATCATATTGCAGTTCCGCCTGTACGTCGGTCTTACGGGTATCACTGCCGTGACTGTAAACTGCTTCCGCTTTGGCACTCATACCGGTAAATGGCAATTTAACTCCGGCTGTTGCATAGAGCAGTGGACTATATTCATCCAGATCGTATTGAGTGAAAGCGCCGGCAGTCAGGTTTTTTACCGTACCATCTAGATTGGTTAAACCTGCACCTATATCCGCATGCACAATGGTATCTAGCAATTCATAATACAGAATATAGTCAATATTGTTCAGCTCAATTTCTGAGGCATTGATAAGAGAACTCTGTTCGCTATTGCTGTCCAGATTGACATATTTAATCTTGGCATTTGGTAACAATGGCACAGGATGTTCTACAGCGACAGATAGCTGCGCTGTACCTTGTCGATCTAGCTCATGCTTGAAATTGTTATCCTGACTATAGCCGTCAAAATCCCAGTAACTGAGATCTGCTTTCACGCCGATTACATCTGCATGACTGAGCGTACTGAGTCCAAAACCGAAGAATAAGGTGGTGAGTATTTTTGCGCGCATGGCTCTATTCCCTAAAGCTTTATTAAAATTGGAGGTGTCTGGTTACTTAAAAACATCTTCTTAATATGGAGTAGCAAGTGCATGATATAGAGAATTTCAAAAATGTATATCCTTGGATTTTGCAGGACAATAAGATGGTAGCGAGAAGCACACAACAAACGAAAGAGTATGCATTATATGTCGCCGGTCAGGCCGTTCAGACGGGTGAATGGTTAGAGGTCAAGCATAAATATAACCACGAACTGTATGCCCGTGTCGCCTTGGCAGATGCCAACATACTGGAACAGGCGATTCAGTCTGCCGTAGATGCAGAAGCTGAAATGGCCGCCTTGGAGCCGTTCCAGAAACAGAAAATTCTATTGCATTGTGTACGCCGTTTTCGTGAGATTCATGAAGAATTGACCGAAATTCTGATTGCAGAAGGGGGCAAGCCGCGTAAAGCAGCCGAAGCCGAAGTTGAACGTCTGATTAATACTTTCCAGATTGCCGCAGATGCCGTGACCCAGATTGATCAGGGACGTATGCTGCCTTTGGCCGTGACTGCAGCAGCATCCGGCTATCAGGGCATTGTGAAACAGGTGCCGATTGGTGCGGTGTCTTTGATCAGTCCGTTTAATTTTCCTTTAAATCTGACCGCGCATAAAATTGCTCCTGCGATTGCAGCCGGTTGTCCCTTTGTGCTGAAACCGCCGAGTCTGACCCCGATTTCTGCCTTAAAAATTGCCGAAATTCTGGCGGAAACCGATTTACCGCAAGGCGCTTTTTCGGTCTTGCCCTGTCCGCGAGAGCTGGCCGATCTACTGGTCACTGATGAGCGTTTTAAATTACTCAGTTTTACCGGTTCCGATGCCGTAGGCTGGGATATGAAAGCGCGTGCCGGACGCAAAAAAGTGGTCTTGGAGCTGGGTGGCAATGCTGCCGTCATGATTGAGCCGGATACCGAAATTAACGATGCCTTGATTAATCGTCTGATTGGTGGGGCGTATAACCACGCCGGACAGGTGTGTATCAGTGTGCAACGCATTTTGGTGCATCAGCAGATTTATACTGAAGTGAAGGACAAACTGCTGGCGAAACTGAAAACGATTAAAGCCACTGATCCGAATCTGAGCACAACCTTGGTTGGTCCGATGATCAAGGAAGATGAAGCCAAACGCCTGAAAAAATGGCTGGATAAAGCCGTGAAAAAAGACGCGAAAATCCTGATTGGAGGCGAATTGAATGGTGTGATGTTCGCACCGACCTTGCTGGAAAATGTAGACCACAGTCTGGAAATCTACCGTGATGAAGCCTTTGGCCCGGTGGCAATTCTGGAAGCGTATGCTGATTTCGAATCCGGTATTGCCTGTATCAACCGCAGCCGTTTTGGCTTGCAAGCTGGAGTGTATACTCAGAATCTGAACAAGATGCTGTATGCCTGGGATCATCTGCATGTCGGCGGTGTCATTATCAATGATATTCCGTCTTTCCGAGTCGATAATATGCCTTATGGCGGGGTCAAAGATTCAGGTCTGGGTCGTGAAGGAATTCAGTCAGCCATTCGCGACATGCAGGAAGAGCGCATGCTGGTGATTAAAGCCTAGGTTCAGAATATTCAATTCATCGCTTCGATATCACAGGTGGCTGGTTTTAAATCTGCTTGTGATATTTAAAGAGGTTAAAGTTCCATGAGAGACTTTGATTTCCCATATCACAGTTTGGTCACGTGCCTTAGTATGAGCCGTTTCATTATCAAATAATGATCTAAAAACAGATGCTGGATTGGGGTCTTGGAATACATTTTTTGAAACAGCGACCCTGTAGTAAAACTTAAGAAAAAATATATTCCAAAAAGTTTGTCAATATATAACTTGTTTAATCTGGCCTATTTCGGAGAATTATTGAACGCTTAATTCGAATAGATTATAAATAACGAATATTTTAAGCAGAATTTACAGAAAAAATTTAAAAAAGTCAGTATTGTTGAATCATCTACAAGGTCAGTTTTTCGATCAGACTTTAAGCAAGATGTAAGACTTGCTGACCTGTTTGTACATTAGAATTCGACGCCCACAAGGTGCCCTCTAATTCAAACACCCAAAATTATTGAAAATGCTTCTTTTTTTGCTTGCGCCATAACCATAACAAGCAGCATCTAAAGGGGTTAAAAGTTTAGGTGTTCTATGACAGAAACTCGTGAGAATTGGTCCGCACGATCAGGATTCATTATTGCAGCGATTGGTTCCGCCGTTGGCTTGGGGAATATCTGGCGTTTCCCTTATGTTGCCTATGAAAATGGTGGCGGGGCATTCCTGATCCCTTATCTGATTGCGATTTTCGCAGCAGGTTTACCTTTATTGTTTTTAGACTATGCGGTCGGGCACAAGTTCCGTAAAGCACCGCCTATGGCCTATAAAAAACTCATGAA
Organism: Acinetobacter lwoffii; assembly: GCF_022967985.1. Lineage (GTDB taxonomy): Bacteria > Pseudomonadota > Gammaproteobacteria > Pseudomonadales > Moraxellaceae > Acinetobacter. The sequence continues at coordinate 8,672 of NZ_JALJVC010000022.1, forward strand.
TGCCGAATCTCTGGGTTGGTGGCAGGTCATGGTCACTCTGGTGATCGGGATTTACTATGCCAGCGTCTTGTCCTGGGCTGGCAGCTATATGTTCTATTCCTTTGGACAGCAGTGGGGCACAGATACCCAAGGCTTCTTCTTCAATACTTACCTGCAAAATGGTGAGGGTCTGACGCTCGGTTTTGTACCTGTGCTGTTCTTTGGTCTGGTGGTAGTTTGGGCAGCAGTCATGCTGATTCTTTACGGTGGAGTACGCCGTGGGGTGGAACTGGCGAATAAAATCTTTATGCCATTGCTGGTGATTTTATTCACGATCCTAGTGATTCAGGCAGTCCGTTTACCGGGTGCAGTCGATGGCTTAAATGCTTTCTTCACGCCAAACTGGGAAGCGATGGCCAACTATAAAGTCTGGTTAGCGGCCTTTGGTCATATCTTCTTCTCACTTTCAGTGGGCTTCGGGATCATGTTGACCTATGCCTCTTACTTGAAACGCAAAACTAACCTGACCGGTTCAGGCATTGTGGTGGCATTGGCCAACTCGTCTTTTGAAATTCTGGCGGGTATTGGTGTCTTTGCCGCGCTTGGTTTTATGGCATTCAGCTCAGGTGCGAAAGTTGAAGATGTGGTATCTGGCGGTATTGGTCTGGCCTTTATTGCGTTTCCGAAAATCATTTCCAGTTTAGGTGCAGGTGGTGACCTGTTCGGTTTCCTGTTCTTTGGTTCATTGACGGTGGCGGGTATTACCTCCATGGTCAGTATCCTGCAAGTTCCGATTGCTGCGTTCCAGGACAAACTGGGCTGGTCAAAGAACAAGTCAGTGACCATTATTGCGGGTGGTTCAGCAGTGATTTCTACCCTGATGTTCTCGACACATAGTGCCATTACCTTTGTCGATATCATCGATTACTTTGCCAATAACATCGGTATTGTTGGTGGTGGTCTGTTATCGATTATTCTGTTGTCCTGGTTCCGTCGTCCATTAATGAAACAGCTGGAAGGCCATGTGAATGAGTTTGCCAGCGTGAAACTGGGTGCCAGTTGGAACTTCATGCTAACGGTGATCACGCCTTTCTCATTATTGCTGGCATTGGGCCTGACCCTGAAATCGATCATGGCAGAAGGTTATGGTGGCTATGCTGCCAGTACCCTATGGATGGTAGGTGGAGGAGTAATGGCATTCTTTATTCTGGGTGCCATTCTATTCAGCCTGATTAAAGATCGTCACAGCTAGGAGAGCGACTATGAATACATCTGCACTAATCATGATGATCATCTCTATCGTTTTATTATGGGGTGGTCTGGTACTGGCTGTGATTCATCTGGCAAAGAATCCGGAAGAACCAGAAGACTAAAAATCTTCACATAAACCTACTGTTACCATAAACGGAAGTCATTATCATCCTTGATGATAATGACTTTTTTAATGGCTGAATGCTTTGACATGATTTCCGTTTCAGATGGACAAGTCTATACAGCCTTTGCCGTGACTTTATTTGCCGGGCTGGCCACCGTGGTGGGTGGGGGACTGGTATTATTCTTAAAAAAACCTAATTTCCGTTTGCTGGCCTTTGGTCTGGCCTTTGCTGCCGGGGCCATGATCTATGTCTCTTTAACCGAAATTCTGAACAAATCGATCGCTTCCTTTAGCCTAGATTTTGATGAAAAAACCGGTTTTGCCTTTGGCACTTTTGCTTTTTTACTGGGCGTAGTTCTGGTGTTATTGCTGGATCGCTTTGTGCCGAATCCACATGACACGATTGAAACCCATTCTGCCAAGGGCGTTAGTTCACCCCAATTACTGCGTACCGGCATGCTGACCCTGTTTGCGATTAGCGCACATAACCTGCCGGAAGGACTCGCGACGTTTTTTGCCACGCTAGAAAGTCCTGCTTTGGGCGCGCCGTTGGCGGTGGCAATTGCGATTCATAATGTACCAGAAGGCGTGGCAATTGCCTTGCCGGTATATATGGCCACCGGCCGTAAAGACTATGCCCTTTGGGCCAGTCTGGTTTCGGGCCTGGCCGAACCATTAGGGGCAGCGCTCGGGTATTTTATTCTGGCACCTTATATGAGTGAAACCGTCTATGGTCTGATCTTTGGGGTGATTGGCGGGGTGATGGTTTATCTGGCGCTGGATGAATTATTGCCGACGGCAAAGCGCTATTCTGAAGGGCATGAAACAGTCTATGGATTGGTGAGCGGCATGGCGGCATTGGCCAGCAGTCTGGTGATTTTTAAGTTTATTCAATAAGCCATATATTCACTAAATCACGCGCCATAAAAAAAGCAGCTTGCGCTGCCTTTCATTTTAAACACATGACTTATGCAGTTTTTTCTATACGGCAATAGAAGAAACCGTCGCCTTGATCTGCTTTCGGCAACAACTGACGACCATGAATCTGTTCGATACCCCAATCGGCTTCGATTTTGATTTCTTTGGCATCGGCATGTTGAGCAAAGAACTCGACCATCTGCTGTTCGTTTTCGGCTTTTAGAATTGAACAGGTGATGTACAGCAACGTACCGCCAACTTTCAGTTGCTGCCACATATTTTCCAGAATCTGCTTTTGCAGATGTACCGTTTGCGGAATATCTGTAGAGTGACGTAGCAAGCGAATATCCGGATGACGACGGATCACACCAATTGCGGAACATGGTGCATCTAGCACGATACAATCCACCGACTCAGGTGCTGTCCAAGTGATCGCATCAGCCGCGATAATTTCAACGTCGGCATATTCAGTTAATAGTAAACGTTCCAGATTTTCTGCCACACGGACTAAACGTCTGGCATCCTGATCAATGGCATACAGTTTTTTCGGGCTATATTTTTCCAATATATGCGCAGTCTTACCACCCGGAGCGGCGCAGGCATCAACCACGACTTTGCCTTCAAGGTCAGGAAGCAAGGTCGCACACAGCTGAGCATGTTCATCCTGAACCGAGAAACCGCCGGCTTCATAGCCCGGCAGGTTTGGAATATGGACATTCTGTTCCAGCACGATGCCAACTTCAGAAAGAGTACAGGCACGTGCTTCATAACCTTCTTCTTCCAGAATTTCCAGATATTCATCACGGCTGACCTGATTGACATTGACACGCAAGGTGAGTGGTGCAATCTGTTTCAAGTCATGTGACAGTTCGGCAAGCTGTTCCGGCCAGTCTTTCTTTAAACGCTTGTAAAGCCAGCTTGGCAGGCCATGCGCCTGATTTAAAGCCAGATCAAATTCTTCTGTTTCACGTGAAACACGACGCAGAACGGCATTCACCAGACCGCTTAAAGGTTCAAAGCCCAGCTGTTTGGCAGCAGTGACGGTTTCTGAAATTGCAGCATGCGCCGGAATACGGGTACATAGAATCTGGTACAAACCCAAATATAAGCAGCTTTCTAGCGCCTGGTTATCGAGAGGTTTGGTTAAGAGCGGCAGGGTGATGGCTTTCAGGCCGTGCCACTGACGTAAACAGCCCAAAGTTAACTCGTGATATAGACCACGGTCACGTTCAGACACGATGTTGATATGTTGATTGAGTACAGAAGCAAGTGATTGGCCGTTTTGTACAGCCAATAGGGTTTTTACAACTTGCGCGCGCAAATTCAAGTTTTTAGCTGATGATTGAATTTGGCTCATGCGAATTTATGTCCTACCGATAGTTTTTGAGTTTGATTAATTTGAACAGCATTCAGGGCTTTGCCGCCTGGCCATTGCAGATTGGTGATGCAAATGGCATGTTGATCCCCACACATCACATGCACGCCGTCTTTATCCAGGGCAATCACTTCACCAGGGAGGGCATTGCTTGTCTTTTGCGTGGAAAGTGATGAATTCCAGATGCGTAAATTGCTGCTGTCATCCAGTGGAGTAAATGCCACCGGCCAAGGATTAAAAGCGCGAATATTACGGTCAATGTCTGCCGCAGGCTGGGTCCAGTCAATTTGAGCTTCGGCTTTTGTCAGTTTATGCGCGTAAACCGTCAGGCTTTCATCCTGAACTTGACGAGTCTCAAGATAGTGCTGTAAGGTCTGTTCCGATTCAAGCACGGCCACAATCGCCTCAGCACCTTGCAGCGCCAGTTTGTCATGCAGGCTGGCAGAAGTATCCTCGGCAGTAATCGGACATCGTGTTTTATACATCATATCCCCGGTATCCAGACCGGCCGCCATTTTCATAATGGTTACACCGGTCTCGGTATCACCGGTAGCAATGGCACGTTGAATCGGGGCTGCACCGCGCCAGCGTGGCAACAGCGAACCATGAATATTCAGGCAACCATATTTTGGCGTATCCAGAACCACTTGTGGCAGGATCAGACCATAAGCCGCCACTACCATCACATCTGCATTTAAGGCTTTAAGTTCCGCTTGCGCTGCAAGGCCTTCTTCAGTCAATGACTTGAAATGTAAAGGCTGATAAACCGGAATATTGTGTTCAAGCGCTAACTGCTTCACCGCAGATGCCGTGAGCTTTTGTCCACGTCCGGCCTTGCGGTCAGGTTGAGTATAGACCGCCACAATTTCATGTTCGGTTCTAAGCAACGCAGCCAATGCAGTCGCTGCAAATTCTGGTGTGCCTGCAAATATGATCTTCACACATGAAATTCCAAATAAACTTAAAAGCTATTATAAGCCAAAAGCCAAATTTCAGCCTAATCGTTGCAAAAACTTATCCGAGAAGCTTGGTGAGTGCTTGAATTTCAGTGGAATTTTTATATAAAAAAAACTCATGCAAATTGTAAAAATTATTCATGAAAGTTTTGTATTGTCCTGATGATGATGGCGGTATAGTAGATTTCATTAAGAAATTTTTATCGTCAGATCATCCAAACCTCTCGATAGACATTTTTGCCTGCATCTACACTCAAAAGGCCATCTTGTAAATCAAGGGCTTGTAGTATGATAGGTTTAAAATTCAACTGATTTAAGCTCCTTGTCAGTATGATTTAGCCAGAGTGGATCTGCCCGATTCATTGCAAGCTCAAACTTTGTTGGAAATATAAAATGCCTGACTATCGTTCAAAAACATCGACACACGGAAGAAATATGGCTGGCGCACGCGGTTTATGGCGTGCCACCGGCATGAAAGATGAAGATTTCGGTAAGCCGATTATTGCGGTGGTGAACTCGTTCACCCAGTTTGTACCGGGTCATGTGCATCTTAAAGATCTGGGTCAGCTGGTGGCACGTCAAATTGAAGCGTCAGGCGGCGTGGCCAAAGAATTCAATACCATTGCGGTCGATGATGGCATCGCGATGGGTCATGACGGCATGCTGTATTCATTGCCTTCACGGGATCTGATTGCAGACTCGGTCGAGTACATGGTCAATGCGCATTGTGCCGATGCAATGGTGTGTATCTCGAACTGTGACAAGATCACCCCGGGGATGCTCATGGCCGCGATGCGTCTGAACATTCCGGTGGTATTTGTCTCTGGCGGTCCAATGGAAGCGGGCAAGGTCAAAATCCGTGGCAATGAAAAAGCCATTGACCTAGTCGATGCCATGATTGTTGCAGCAGATGACAGCTTCACTGATGAAGAGGTCGCAGAATACGAACGTTCTGCTTGTCCAACTTGTGGTTCATGTTCAGGCATGTTTACCGCAAACTCGATGAACTGTTTGACTGAAGCACTTGGTTTATCGCTTCCGGGCAATGGTTCAACACTGGCAACCCATGCCAACCGTAAAAAATTATTTGAAAAAGCTGGTCAACTGATTGTTGAATTGGCGAAACGTCATTATGAACAGGAAGATTACAGCATCTTGCCACGTTCAATCGCAACCAAAGCGGCATTTGAAAATGCAATGACTTTAGACATTTCCATGGGTGGTTCAACCAATACGGTTCTGCATCTGTTGGCAGCAGCACACGAAGCTGAAGTCGACTTCACGATGACCGACATCGATCGTTTGTCACGTAATGTGCCGGTTCTTTGTAAGGTTGCGCCGGCGAAGCAAGACGTCCATATGGAAGATGTACACCGTGCCGGCGGCATCATGTCAATCTTGGGTGAACTGGATCGTGCAGGCTTACTCGATACATCTGTTCCAACTGTTCATGAAAAAACACTGAAAGATGCCTTGGATAAATGGGACATCATTCGTACTGAAGATGAAGAAGTGTATCAATTCTTCAAATCAGCGCCGGGTGGTGTACCGACTCAGACGGCATTTTCACAAGACCGTTACTATGCACGTTTAGATGGCGACCGTGACAATGGCGTGATCCGTAATGCAGCCAATGCATTCTCGCAAGATGGTGGCCTGGCAGTACTTTATGGCAACATCGCACTAGAAGGCTGTATCGTAAAAACAGCAGGTGTGGATGATTCAATCCTGAAATTCAACGGGACTGCACGTGTGTTTGAAAGTCAGGATGCTGCAGTTGAAGCCATTCTTGGCGGCAAAATCACTGCGGGTGATGTTGTGGTGATTCGCTACGAAGGTCCACGTGGTGGTCCGGGTATGCAGGAAATGTTGTATCCAACCAGTTACTTAAAATCAAAAGGTTTGGGTAAAGACTGTGCTCTGTTAACAGATGGCCGTTTCTCGGGTGGTTCTTCTGGTCTTTCAATTGGTCACGTGTCGCCTGAAGCTGCAGAAGGCGGTGCGATTGGTCTGGTTGAAGATGGCGACCGTATCGAAATTGATATTCCAAACCGTACCATTCACCTGGCGGTGGATGATGTAACTATGGCAGCACGTCGTGAAGCACAAGAAGCCAAAGGCTGGCAGCCTGCTGAACAGCGTCCGCGTAAAGTGTCTAAAGCACTGAAAGCGTATGCGATGCATACCACCAGTGCCTCGAAAGGTGCGGTACGTGATATCTAATTTGTAATTTTACAGATTTAAAAAGCACTCCAGACGGGGGTGCTTTTTTATTAATTGTTGAAAATAGCACGGTCGCATTTTACTTTGTGATTTTGCAATAATATTGCGTAGACAATGTTTTACTTTTGACAGCGCAAAAGTAACAAAACGCCTTTGTTTTCCTGATGCAGCATCCTTGCTGCACAGGAAAACAGCGACATCCATGTCGCTTCATCATGTGATCTGATTTGGGTAGAAAAATAATAAATGGATTAATGGGATTCGCAGAGTACAGAGTGTTGCTTTCATGTGTAGTCTGCTTTCTATACAATGACCTTAAAATAAATTGTCCAAGACCCATGCTTAAAATTGGTCATCGCCCAGGAAGAGAATAATGAGTAAAGATAATATCCGCGAGCATTCAGCCCCCGTTTATGAAGGCATTGAAAATGCACCGGCGCGTTCCATGATGCGTGCTACCGGTTTTAAAGATGCTGATTTTGAACGGCCATTTATTGGCATCGCTTCGACTTGGGCCAATGTCACACCATGTAATATGCATATTGATGGTCTGGCCAGAACAGTCGAACAGGGCGTCAGTGCTGCCGGCGGCAAGGGCATTATCTTTAATACCATTACCATTTCTGATGGTATTTCCAATGGTACAGAAGGTATGAAATATTCACTGCTGTCACGGGAAGTGATCGCAGACTCCATTGAAACAGTGGTGGGCTGCCAGGCTTATGATGGGGTGATTGCAATTGGCGGCTGCGACAAGAATATGCCGGGCTGCATTATGGGGTTGGCACGCTTAAACCGTCCGGGGTTGTTTATTTATGGCGGCACTATTAAACCGGGCGAAGGCCATACCGACATGATTTCGGTATTTGAAGCAGTCGGTCAATATGCCAAAGGTGAAATCAACGCGATTCAGGTCAAGCATATTGAAGAAGTGTCTTTGCCGGGTCCGGGTTCTTGTGGCGGCATGTATACGGCCAACTCGATGGCCTCTGCAATTGAAGCTTTAGGTATGAGCTTGCCGGGCTCCTCGGCGCAGGAAGCGATTTCGGATGATAAACAAATCGACTGTGCCCGTGCCGGTGAAGCAGTCATGAATCTGTTGCGACTGGATATCAAGCCACGTGACATCATGACCAAGGCTGCTTTCGAAAATTCGATCAAGGTCTTGATTGCGCTGGGTGGTTCGACCAACGGGGTACTACATCTTTTGGCCATGGCGCATACCGCAGGGGTTGAATTGAGTCTGGATGACTTTGTCCGAATTGGCAAAGATATTCCGGTGGTGGCCGATGTGCGTCCATCCGGGAAATATTTAATGTCAGAACTGATTGCGATTGGTGGGATTCAACCACTGATGAAGCGCATGCTGGATGCCGGCATGCTGGATGGTTCATGCCTGACTGTCACTGGAAAAACCCTGGCAGAAAACCTGGCCGATGTAAAAGATTATCCGGAAGGTCAGCAGATCATTTTACCTTTTGACAAGCCGGTAAAAAAAGACTCACATCTGGTGATTCTCAAAGGCAACCTGTCACCAAAAGGCGCCGTGGCCAAGATTACCGGTAAGGAAGGTCTGTACTTCAAAGGACCGGCCCGGGTATTTGAAGGCGAGCAGGGTGCCATGCGGGGGATTCTGGATGGTGAAGTCCAGCCGGGTGAAGTGGTGGTGATTCGCGGCGTCGGCCCTAAAGGTGGTCCGGGCATGCCGGAAATGCTGAAACCGACTTCTGCGATTATTGGTAAAGGTCTGGGCGCTTCGGTAGCTTTAATTACTGACGGACGTTTCTCTGGCGGCAGTCATGGTTTCGTGATTGGGCATGTGACGCCAGAAGCTTATGAGGGCGGCCCGATTGGTCTGGTGAAAAATGGTGACCAGATTTCGATTAATGCCGAAACTCGGGAAATGACCTGGCATGTCGCGGAAGAAGAAATTGCTGCACGTCAAGCGGCCTGGACCAAACCTCAGCCAAACTATACCCACGGTGCGCTGGCTAAATTCGCCAAACTGACTTCAGGTGCAGAAACTGGGGCGGTCACTGACCTGAATCTTGACCTCTAATCCATTGTTAAACATTGAACATTTGCTTATGACTTGATATAAGTTTTTACAGCATGCAGGGCTTTGGCTTCTGCGATCTTAAAAATAGATTATTCTGCGCAGCTTCTCATATGTTGAGCTGCGCACCGTCATTGTTGTCGAGGCCGATCTCATGTCCCTGTTACGCCGTTGGTTTGATCCAATCCGATCGAGTTGGTTTTACCAAAAACCGACCCGTCAAACGGTGTTATCTATTCAAGATGGGCTGAGTATCCATTTAAGACTGGATGATGTGTACAGTTATCTGGCGGTACAGCAGTTGCCCCAGCTCGAAGAAATTTTAAGTCCAGAACTCAAGCCGCTAAAAGTCATCATTTCCAGTGAGCATGCCGAAGCGCCGAACCAGATGTCTTTTGATGAATGGCAGCACTACACGATTAATGATGCAAAAATCTTGTCAAAACAGCATCGTTTCAGTTTTCATGATACGCCGGAATTACCGAGCGCTGAGGCCTTAAAACAGGCCGAACTGATTTTGCGGCATACGCCGCTGCGGGGACAGGATTTCCTGTATTTACTGGAAGATGTATTCCATATGCTCTGGCAAAAACAGACCGGAAAATTGCGCACCTTATATGCCATGGCCAGCCGCCATCATCAGCCACAGGATTTTCCTGAACGTATTTTTGATCAGACCCCGATTCTGGCCAGCTATTTTAATTTAGGCGGACGCCAGTATCAGGCGGTCGATGATCTGTTACGTCTGACCCGACGTCTGGAGCAGCAAAAACTGCTGACCGGTAATCCGATTTTTATGATCGATCACATTGAATGGCGTGAGCATCTAATCAGTGATGCCGAAGAGCTGAACGAGATCCAGTCGATGGATCCGGAACTGGACTTGTATATCGCGCTGGAAGATCCGATTTCCTGGCTATTACTGGCCTATATCAAGGAAGAACTGGCGGATTATTATAATATCCAGCTAAATGTCTATCCCTTGTCCTATCGTGGCCGAGATGACTTTGACTGGAGTCTGGCCACCCGTTTATCCAAACGGACGGAAGTAGAATTTACCCCGTTCTGCCGACCGACTGAGCAGGCGATCGTGCCAATGGCACAATTATTTTATAGCTGTCCCGAGGAGCAGCGGATTGAGGCGATGTACCAGATCTTGCAGGCCGTCTGGACCCGTGGTGAAGACCTGTCTTATGCACCACATTTCAAGCGTTTGCAGCAACAGTTAAATATTGTAGATCTGACCCAGGATGATATTCTGGTCAAGCTGCAGGACAATGATATGCTCTGTGAAATGAAGTCCCAGCCGAATTTTCCGGTACTAGAACTGCGCATAGATGATCAAAGTTATACATTTAATAGCTTATATCGGGTCTGGATGATTGAAAGTATTTTCAGTAATGTGTTAGAAGAAAAGTATAAGAGTAATAATCAAACTGAAAGTGAACTGAAAAAACATGGAAAAGATCAAAGCTGAATCACTAGAACATGCACGTCAACAGATCGATGCCATTGATACAGCTTTAGTTGAGCTGATCGCTGCGCGTCAATTTTATGTTGATCAAACCACCCGTTTCAAAAAAACCGAAACCGATTTACAGTCACCGGAACGTATGGAGCAGATTGTAGAAAATGTCAGAGCTCTGGCGCAAAAACAAGGTGTCGATCAGGAGTTTATTGAACATCTATACCGTGAAATGTTCCAATACTTTATTCAACGTGAACTGAAAGAGTTTCGTCCTTAAACAGACACGTGCTTTAATAGAAGCCTTGCGGGGCTTCTTTTCATTTCTTTAATCGCAAAGTTGAAAAATATAAAGATAAAAAAAGCAGCCATTCGGCTGCTCAATACTTTTATTTCGAGTTTTATTTTTTATCGGCCAGGCTAAAGAACCAGTTCAGGATCAGTGCAGCAAACGTTGCCGTACCAATACCACCCAGATTGAAGCTGCCAAAAGTCAGGGCAAAATCACCCGTACCTAAAATAATGGTCACCGCAGCCACCATCAGGTTCTTGTTCTGCGAGAAATCGACCTTGTTCTCAATCCAGATTTTGGCACCAGCAATGGTAATCAAACCAAAGACTACAATCGAAGCACCGGTCAGAATCGCTGTCGGAATCGTGTGAATAATCGCACCAAACTTAGGCGATAGACCCAGGAACACAGCAAAGACACCCGCGACTGCAAAGATGATGGTCGAGTAAACCCGTGTCACGGCCATCACACCAATGTTTTCACCATAGGTAGTCATACCCGGCGCACCTACACCACCGGCTAAAGTGGTTGCAACACCATCTGCCACAAAGGCTTTACCAATATGCGGATCGAGGTTTTCACCGGTCATCGCTCCTACGGCTTTAATATGGCCCAGATTTTCAGCCACCAGAATCAAGGCAATCGGTGCAATGATCAACATGGCATTCAATTCAAAGGTCGGCGCGTGGAAAGTCGGTAAACCGAACCAGGCTGCTTGCTGAATAGGAAGGAAGTTGATCGCAGTGCCATAACCCATGACATTACTGAGTACGAAGTAAATCAGATAAGCCAATAACAGGCCAACCAATAACAGCAGGCGCTGTAATAAGCCACGGGTGAATACGGCAATTGAACCCATGCACAACACAGTGACCAGAGACATCCACATATTGAAGGTATTGCCCATCACACTTTTCACTGTGACTGGAGCAAGGTTCAGGCCAATGATCATCACCACGGCACCGGTCACTACCGGTGGCATCAGCTTTTCAATCCAGCGGGTGCCCGTCGCCATGACCAGAAAGCCCATGAGTGCATAGAAGATGCCACATGCGATAATCCCGCCTGCTGCAACGCCAATATTTGGATTCAGTCCGCCACCACCCGCATAACCTGTTGCTGCGATGACCACACCAATAAAGGCAAAGCTTGAACCTAGATAACTTGGAACCCGGCCACCGGTGATTAAAAAGAACAGAATGGTACAGATCCCTGACATTAAAATCGCCAGGTTAGGATCAAAGCCCATTAAAAAAGGTGCTAGTACAGTTGCGCCAAACATGGCAAAAGCATGTTGTACACCCAAAATGACCGTTTGTGCGGGTGGCAAATACTCTGCGGTACCTACTGGTCGTGCATCGATACTGCCCTCATAAGGGCGCCATTTGGGAAACCAACTGGACATAAAATGAGCACTCAAAAGATAAATTGTGCACATCATACTCTTGTTCTTTAGAAGATTTAATCACTTAAGCAAAATTTTTGTTCAAATTAATTCTATGACTTTATTTAAGATTTTACCGGGCGGTAAAAGAATACTGGGTTAAAATTAAAGTGAAATCAGTAGATTAATTTCTTATTATGAATAGGGGTATCTATAAATAAATCTGATTTACTATATAAAATAAAATATTTCCTGGCTATTGACTGGTCAATAAAAAAGCACATCACCAGGATGTGCTTTCAAATGGGCATTTTTGCTTAGCCAGTATTACGCAAACCGGCTGCAATACCGGCAATACTGACCATCAGCGCATGATCTACCGGGGTGTTTTCGGCCTGTTGCTGTTCCAGATATAAACGGCGACGTTTCATCAGTTCAGCTTGCAGCAAGTGCAAGGGTAACAGATATGGTTTACGTACCTTCATGGACTGATCCAGTACGCCATTGCTGCTCAGGAGTTTAGATTCACCTTTCAAGCTTAACAGGGTTTGTACGGCATCCTGCAAACGTTGGCGCAACGCTGTCCCCAGAATTTTCAGATCTTCATCCTGGGTCAGATGAGATTCATAATACAGCGCTACATGGGCATCGGCTTTAGACAGTACCATTTCCAGCATATCAATCAGGGTCTGGAAATATGGCCACTCGGCCAGCATCTCATCGAGTACATTACGCTGTCCCTGATCTAGGACCTCATTCAGTGCAGCACCGGTCCCGAGCCAGGCAGGTAACATCAGGCGAATCTGGGTCCAGGCAAATACCCAAGGGATGGCACGCAAGGATTCAATGCCGCCGCTGACTTTACGTTTGGCAGGACGTGAACCCAGTGGCAGCATCTGCAGTTCAAGCTCAGGGGTAACGGTACGCAGGTATTTTACAAAATGCGGATTTTCCCGTACGGTCTGGCGATAGACCTGAACCGACAGTTCGGTCATTTGATGCATCAGGTCGCGCCATTCCTGTTTTGGCTCAGGTGGCGGGAGCAGGGTCGCTTCCAAGGTGGCAGCGGTATAAATTTCCAGATTTTGCAGCGCGATTTCTTCCAGCCCGAATTTAAAGCGGATCATTTCGCCCTGTTCAGTCACCCGGATCGCACCGGAAATAGAACCCGGTGGCTGAGAGAACAAGGCTTGCTGGGTTGGTGCACCTCCACGGCTGATTGAACCGCCACGACCATGAAACAGGGTCAATTGCACGCCATGTTGCTGGGCAACTGCGGTCAGTTCTTCCTGGGCACGATACTGTGCCCAGTTGGCCGACATAAAGCCGGCATCCTTGGCAGAATCCGAATAGCCAATCATGACCTCATGCTTGCCCTGAATATGCTGTTTGTACCAGTGCATATTGAACAGGGTCGACATGGTTGCGGCTGCACCATCCAGATCTTTTAAGGTTTCAAATAGAGGAACCACCCGTAACGCCTGCTCGATGCCGGCTTCTTTTTGTAAAAGCAGTACCGCCAACACATCACTTGGATATTCTGCCATGGAAATAATATAGGCACCCAGAGACTCGCTCGGCTGTTCGGCCAGTGTGCGCATGGTGGCAAAGACTTCCTGTACATCCGGATGTTCAATCAGGCTGCCGGCCGGTTCATTCAGATGTTTCGGCAGTAATGGACGCTTGCTTTGTAATTCCTGCAGTAAAAAGTTTTGACGGGCCTGTTCGGTCCATGTTTCAAAATTCCCCAGTCCCAAATATTCAGTAATGGCTGAAATTGCCTGACGGTGACGGCCGGATTCCTGACGGATATCCAGTTTTAGTAGTTCGATCCCAAAACTGTTGACCCGGTAAATAAAGTCCAGCAGGCTGCCATTGGCAATTTCGGCCAGATTGCAGTCCATCAGTGAACGATAGCAGGTCAGGAGCGGTTGTAAAAGTTCGTCTTTACTTTTAATCACCAGACTGTCATCGGCATCATTGCCTTTTAATTTTTCTGCCAGCCAGTGTCGCGTCGCTTTCAGGCGGGTACGGGTGTCACGTAAATATTCACGATAGGGTTCAGGATGGGGCTGGCCCAAGGCTTCGGAAATCTCCGGACTGCATTGCTGAATGGACAGTTCCCAGCGCAGGTTTTCAATATCACGTACATAGAGATCGGCTGCTTTCCAGCGTGACAGCCATAGTACTTCCTGAGTGACGGTGTGGGTGACATTCGGGTTGCCATCGCGGTCACCACCCATCCAGGAGGCAAAACGTACTGGTGCGACATCTAAGGGAAGGTTCTGGCCACATTGCGCCTGAACCATGCCATTTAGTTCGCGGATAAATTTTGGTACTGCATTCCACAGGGTCTGTTCAATGGTGGTAAAGCCCCATTTCGCTTCATCAATCGGAGTCGGGCGATGCTGACGGATTTCATCGGTTTGCCAGGCAGAGCTGATCAGCTGTTTCAGATCGGCCAGAATTGCCTGACGTTCACGTGGCGTCAGTTTCTGCTGGTCGAATTTGGACAGGGCATTATTGATGCCATCATATTTTTGAATCAGAGTACGGCGGCTGACTTCTGTGGGATGCGCGGTCAGGACCAGTTCAATTTTCAGTTCACAGATTTGCTGATACAGCGTATCGGCAGAAATTTCCTGCTGTTTAAATTTTTTAAATAAAGGCACCAGAGGATTGGGCGATTCTGCAGTGTCATCAAATTCGCTCTGACGGCGACGACGCACCACATGATATTGTTCGGCAATATTGGCAAAGTTTAAAAAGTGGGTAAAGGCGCGGGTCAGCGGCAGGATTTCGGCATCTTCCAGACTCAAAAATAGTTGTTCCAGTTGTTTTTCTGCTTCGACCTGTCCATCGCGAGCGCCTTTGGACAGGGCTCGGATCTGCTCGATCTGATTAAACAAATCCTGCCCGGCATGTAATTTTAAGGTTTCCCCAAGCAAATTACCCAGTAAGCGTACGTCTTCGCGTAGTGGTGCATCAATCTGTTGAATCATTTTTTTATTCCCTCACATGCATGCTTTGACTATACCGCGACTGCATGACAATCCAAGTCCCCTAGAGACAAAAGTTGCAGAGCATTGGCTGATTTTTTAGCAACTTTTAGGCCACATACGGTGATCGGCGATCAGTCCGAAGGAAAGGATTTAATCCGGCAGGGCATATTTCAGCATAAACAGTTCAATGGCCTGGGCAATGATCTGTTGCTGTTCTGCGCTTGAAGGAGGAGGGCTGAGACCCAGCAGGATTTTCTGATGACGTATTCCGGTGAGCAGGGACACAATCAGCTCGGTCTGTTTTTCTGGAAGATCGACCTGAATAAAGCGGTACTGCTGGGCCAGGGCAAAGAAATCATTCCAGACTGCATCCAGTTTGCTATGCGAGGCCTGATAAAACTGTTCGGTCAACGGACTTTGCTGCGAGGCCAGTTCCATCAGCAACAGATCCAGTTTGATCGCTTCAGGTAAATGAAGAATATTTAAAGCGCGCTGACAGGCCTGATAAAACTCCTGCGCAAAGTCACTGCTCGGCTGCAAGAGTTGAGGATGTTCATGCAGAATGGCTTCACAGGTATCCTCAATCGCACAGCTAAACAGGGTCGCCTTATCCTGAAAATGGTTATACACCGTCAGCTTGGTTACACCTGCCTCACGTGCAATCTGGTTCATGCTGGAGGCATGATAGCCATGCGCTAAAAACAGCGCTTTGGCCACGCTGAGTATGCGCTGACGCTTTTCCAGATCCTTGGGTCGTCCTACAGGTATTTGCACAATTTCTTCCAAAAAAAGTCAACACGGTCATTGCTTTGATGATTCAGTTGTAATTAGCGTACCGGGTGGTATATTAATTAAAAAACAAGCAATTCAATATATCAGCATAGTTTGCCCTAAAAAAGACGATCAGATAAGAGCGAATAAGATGAGCAGGATTTACAGCGTATTGGCTGGCATGGTGGTGCTTTGCAGCGTGACCTTAACCGGGTGCAGCAAAGATACTGCTGCAGCAGAACAGGAAGTTCCCTTTGTCATGGTGGCCACACCCACCACTTCACAGCATGAATTAAAAAGTTATGCCGGTGATGTGCAGGCGCGCCAGCAAACGGCGCTGGCCTTTCGGGTCGCTGGACAGGTGACCCAGCGCTTCGCCGATGTGGGTGACCAGGTCAAAGTCGGGCAAGTCCTGGCAACTCTGGATGTCAAAGATGCCCAGCTGCAGCTGAATGCAGCACGTGCCCAGCTGGAAAGCGCGCAGTCTGCCACTAAGATTGCTCAGGATGAATTACAACGTTTCAAGCAGTTATTGCCATCCAATGCCGTGAGCCGCTCACAATATGACGCGATCGAAAACCAGTACAAGACCGCCCTGTCAAATCTGAAGCAGGCACAATCCAATTATGATACCGCTAAAAACCAGACTGCTTATAATCAGCTGATTGCCACCAGAAACGGCGTAATCACTGCACGCAATATTGAAACAGGTCAGGTGGTCGCTGCCGGGCAGGCGGCGTATGAACTGGCAATTGCCGGCGAGCGTGAAGTGGTGATTGGGGTGCCGGAACAGGCAATTGCTGAAATTAGGGTGGGGCAAGCGGCTCTGGTCACCTTATGGTCCAAACCTGAAGAAAAATTTGCCGCCATTGTCCGAGAGATTTCACCGGCAGCGGACCAGTCGCGTACCTTTCGGGTTAAAGTTTCCTTACGTGAAGGCAATGGCCAGATCCAGCTGGGGCAAAGTGCCCGGGTGTTTTTTCAGCACAGCCGCGACAATATGCTCAGTGTGCCGCTATCCAGTGTCTCGGCAACGGATCAGCAGGCTTATGTCATGGTGGTCCAGCCGGATCATACCTTACGTAAAGTCCCGGTCCAGCTCGGTGCCTATGGCCGGGACAGTGTTCCTGTACTCAGTGGCCTCAAGCCGGAAGACTATGTGGTGATTGGCGGCGTACATCTGCTGCGTAACCAGCAAAAAATCAATCCGATTGATCGTGAAAACCGTCGTGTGACCATTCAGGCAGGGAGTTAAACATGAACTTTAACCTGTCGGAATGGGCTTTAAAAAATAAAGGTCTGGTGCTGTATTTCATGATCCTGCTCGGTCTGATCGGCATCGTCTCTTATTCCAAACTGTCACAAAGTGAAGATCCACCTTTTACCTTTAAAGTCATGGTAATCCAGACCTATTGGCCGGGTGCCAGTGCCAAAGAAATCTCCCTGCAGGTCACTGACCGGATTGAAAAGGAACTGATGACCACGGGACAGTATGAGCGCATCATGGCCTATTCGCGTCCGGGTGAATCCATGGTGACTTTTGTTGCCAAGGATTCCCTGGCTTCGAAAGATGTCGCTGATGTCTGGTATAACGTGCGCAAGAAGGTGGGCGATATCCGGCATGAATTGCCACAAGGGGTACAAGGGCCGTTCTTTAATGATGAATTCGGCGATACCTTTGGCAATATTTATGTGCTCAAGGGTAAAGATTTTGACTATGCGACCCTCAAGGAATACGCCGACCGCTTACAGCTGCAACTGCAACGGGTCAAAGATGTTGCCAAAGTTGAGCTGATTGGCCTACAAGACCAGAAAATCTGGATTGAGATTTCCAATACCAAGGCCATTCAGCTTGGCGTTCCAGTCATGGCGATTCAGCAAGCCCTGCAGCAGCAAAATGCCACCACCCAGTCCGGTTTTTTTGAAACCGGTTCAGACCGGATTCAGGTGCGGGTCAGTGGTGCATTAAACAGTGTTGAAGAATTAAGACAGATGCCGCTGCTGGTCAATGGCAAAACTATTCAGCTGGGAGATGTCGCAGAAGTCTATCGAGGCTTTAGTGATCCGGCACAGCCCCGGATGCGCTTTATGGGCGAAAACGGCATTGGTATTGCTGTATCGATGCGCAAGGGTGGGGACATCATTGCCTTGGGTAAAAATCTGGAACAGGAATTCGCCCGCCTGCAAAAAGCTCTGCCACTCGGCATGGAGCTGCAAAAAGTCTCCGATCAGCCGGTGGCAGTCAAACGCAGCATTAACGAATTTATGAAAGTGCTGGCAGAAGCGGTGGTTATCGTATTGCTGGTCAGTTTTTTCTCGCTCGGTTTCCGGACCGGTCTGGTGGTGGCTTTCTCGATTCCGCTGGTGCTGGCCATGACTTTTGCCGGTATGCAGCTGTTTGATGTCGGACTGCATAAAATTTCCCTGGGGGCCCTGATTCTGGCTCTCGGTCTTTTGGTCGATGATGCCATTATCGCCATTGAAATGATGGCGATTAAGATGGAGCAGGGTTATAGCCGTTTACAGGCGGCCGGGCATGCCTGGCGCACCACGGCTTTTCCAATGCTGACAGGCACCCTGATTACCGCTGCCGGTTTCCTGCCGATCGCCACTGCAGCATCGAGTACCGGGGAATATACCCGTTCGATTTTCCAGGTGGTGACCATTGCATTGCTGGTGTCCTGGATTGCCGCGGTACTGTTTGTGCCATATTTAGGCGATAAACTTCTGCCGGATTTCAACAAGGATTTAATTCAGAAAGCGCCGTGGTATCAGCGTCTCTGGGCACGTCTACGCAAACAGCCAGAACCTCAGCCGATTGTGCATCATGCCGGAGAACATTATGACCCTTATCAAACCCGGTTTTATCAGGGCTTTCGCCGTTGGGCCGATGCCTGTGTGACCTATCGTAAAACTGTCATTGTTGCCACGGTCGGAATTTTTATTCTGTCTATTTTAATGTTTAAGCTGGTGCCGCAGCAGTTTTTCCCACCCTCGAACCGGGCTGAAATTCTGGTGGATCTCAAACTTGAAGAAGGTGCTTCACTGAAGGCCACTGAAGCTGCAGTAAAAAAAGTAGAAGCCTTTTTATCGAAACAAGAGGGTATTGATAACTATGTGGCTTATGTCGGGATGGGTTCTCCACGTTTCTATTTACCGCTCGATCAGCAGTTGCCGCAAACCAGCTTTGCCCAGTTTGTGGTATTGGCTTCCTCGCTGGAAGACCGGAATGAAATCCGTAAATCCTTAAGTGACCAGATTCGAAAGTTATTGCCAGAAGTGCGTACCAGGGTGTCCTTGCTGGAAAATGGCCCACCTGTGGGTTATCCACTACAATTCCGGGTGTCGGGTGAAGATCTAGGATTAGTCCGTGAATGGGCGCAGAAAGTTGCAGCCACCGTGGGAGACAATCCGAATACCACCAATGTGCATCTGGACTGGGGCGAGCCGAGTAAAGTCATCAAATTGCAGATTGATCAGGATCGTGCCCGTCAGCTTGGGGTGAGTAGCAGTGAACTGGCCAATGTACTCAACAGCTCGATTTTGGGGGCCGGTATTGATCAGTACCGTGAAAAACGTGAACTGATCGAAATCCGTTTACGTGGTGCTCAGGCTGAACGGGTGGAGGTAGCATCTTTAGCCAGTCTGGCTGTTCCGACCGCAACCGGTACATCGGTACCTTTGGCGCAGCTGGCCAAAATTGAATACAGCTTTGAAGAAGGCCTGATCTGGCATCGTAACCGCTTGCCGACCATTACTGTGCGTGCCGATATTCGTAGCAAACTGCAGCCCGCTACTGTGGTCAATGAACTCAAAGAGCCACTGGAAAAAATCCGGGCAGAGCTGCCGAATGGCTATCTGCTGCAAGTGGGCGGTACAGTTGAAGAATCGGCTCGCGGACAGAACTCGGTGAATGCCGGCATGCCTTTATTCCTCGCAGTCGTCATGACCTTGCTGATGATTCAGCTTAAGAGCATATCACGGGCCTTTATTGTATTTCTGACTGCACCTTTGGGCATTATCGGAGTGGTGTTATTCCTGTTAATTTTCAATAAACCTTTCGGTTTTGTTGCGATGCTCGGAACGATTGCATTATCGGGAATGATCATGCGCAATTCGCTGATTTTGATTGACCAGATCGAGCAGGATATTCAGGCCGGAGAGTCGCAGTGGGATGCCATCATCAATGCCACGGTACGCCGTTGTCGTCCGATCGTATTGACCGCACTGGCTGCAGTTCTGGCGATGATTCCCTTGTCCCGCAGTATTTTCTTCGGGCCGATGGCGGTGGCGATTATGGGTGGTTTGATTGTGGCGACATTATTGACCCTGTTTTTCCTGCCTGCACTATATGCACAGTGGTTTAAAGTGAAAAAAGTTTAAATTCTGTTTAAATTTGTCATAATTTCAGGTGCGAAATTTGGAAATTTTCAATATAGTAGCACCTGAGATTTTTATAATTTAAAAAAATAAGTAATTGCTGCATTGGCCGAGCTGCCAATACGGTAACGAGGTTGAACCGAACATGACTCAAGATACGTTAACCAAGATGCGACGTTCCGTAGCGATGGCTTATGTCTTCATGTTTTTGGCCTTATTTACCCTGTTTAGTGGACTATTGGCCTACTGGTTCGCACGTAAAGTCACTCAAGTTGATTATGCCGAGGTCTGGTTACAGGCACAGGCACTGTGGATCATGCGCAATATCGTGATTTATACCATTTTGGCGATCTTCGCTGCGCTGTGGTTTATTCCCTTGTTTTTCTTTGCCTGGGACAGTCAGCTCTGGGTCAAAGCATGTGTGGTGACCGGCGTGATTTTCAGTTTTATTGCTTTTATTTTCCTGATCAATGCCTGGTTTAAAGGCATCCATAAATTCTCTCAAAACAAAGCTGTGTTCTAAAGCGTATAATTTTTTTCATATTTCCCCTTGTAAAACTCGGTTTGACCCCAATTTCAGACCTCAGTTGAATATTAAACAAAATTCCGTGAGGAGCATCGCCAGACATGGCTAAACGTGATTATTATGAGGTTTTGGGCGTCGCTAAAACCGCTAGTGATGATGAAATCAAAAAAGCCTACCGTAAGTTGGCGATGAAATATCATCCAGACCGTAACCCGGACAATGCTGAAGCTGAAGAGAAATTCAAAGAAGCAGCAGAGGCCTATGAAGTGCTCTCTGATGGTGAAAAGCGCAGCATGTACGACCGTATGGGCCATCAGGCCTTTGAAGGTGGTATGGGCGGCGGCGGTGGCGGCTTCGGCGGTGGTTTCAGCGCAGAAGACATTTTCAGCCAGTTCGGTGATATTTTCGGTGGTGCTTTTGGTGGCGGCGGTGGTCGTGGCCAGCAGCGCGCGCGCCGAGGTTCCGACTTACGCTATGTCATGGAACTGACCCTGGAAGAAGCGGTCAAGGGCGTCAAGAAAACCATTACCTTTACTGCACCGGCACCGTGTGATGCCTGTGATGGTAAAGGCTCAAAAAATCCAAACGATGTAGAAACCTGCCGTACCTGTCATGGTGCCGGTCAAGTGCGTATGCAGCAAGGTTTCTTCTCGGTACAGCAAACCTGTAGCACCTGTCGTGGTCAGGGCAAGATCATCAAGAACCCATGTAATAAATGTCATGGTTCGGGTGTGTCGGATCGTCAGCAAACTCTGGAAGTCACTATTCCTGCGGGTGTGGACAATGGCGACCGCGTACGCTTGACTGGTAAGGGTGAAGCGATCCGTGATGGTCAGTCAGGTGACTTGTACGTAGAAGTGGTGGTGCGTGAGCATGAAATCTTCCAGCGTGATGGCGCTGATCTGTATATGGATGTACCGGTATCGATTGCTGATGCAGCCTTGGGTAAGGAAGTTCAGATTCCTACGCTGGATGGCCGTGTGAGCCTGAAAATTCCTGAAGGTACGCAAACAGGTAAACTGTTCCGTTTACGTGGTAAGGGGGTTAAACCGGTACGTACCAGCATGCAAGGTGACTTACTGTGCCGTATTGTGGTGGAAACTCCAGTGAATTTAAGTGCACGTCAACGTGAACTGTTAAAAGAACTGCAAGAAACCATGGATGGTGAAGACAGCAAGTCATCACCAAAGAAAAAATCATTCTTTGATCGCTTGTTTGATTAATTGAGTGAAAATAAAAAGGACGCTGAGGCGTCCTTTTTTATTATTTAGATAAGATACTCTAGATTAGAAGATGCTATTTATTAGTTGATAGCTATCTTATTGTTTGATAGGTATCGCTTAAACATAAAAACCGCCTAAAAAGCGGTTTCTGTTTTTATATTTGACTATCTAAATAGAAAGTATGAGTCCAAATTTGGAGGGAGATAGATATTTTGTAAGTGAGAAAAAAGCATCATTCCCGAAATTAAAAAGGCCAATATTGTTATTACAGAGCTATATAATCGCATTCATTACTTATCAAATTTACCAGTACAGCAGATTACTCTTATTTTGTTATCATGACAATAAAAGCTTAATCTTATTGAAATCACTATAAATTTTTAAAATTTCATTTTTTAATAAATAAAATAAATATATATATAAGAAAACTTGATTAATTAAATTTTTCGTGTATAGTTAACTTAACTAGAAAAAAGTCTTGTTTCGGTAAATCTTCTTTAAGTATCGCAGTTTTAGTCATAATCCTTCGTTTTTTTCAGATTTGAAGTCTCATTCTTTATTATTTCAAAGTTATATTCAGTCAATAAATTGACTAAAAATTATTAAAAAATTAGTAGGATATATTATGTCAAACTCAAATGTTGTTAAAGGTACTGTAAAGTGGTTCAACGAAACTAAAGGTTTTGGTTTCATTCAACAAGAATCAGGTCCAGATGTTTTTGCTCATTTCAGCGAAATCGCCAGTTCAGGTTTTAAAACCTTAATGGAAGGCCAACTGGTTGAATTCAGTGTAGCTCAAGGTCAAAAAGGACCGAATGCTGTAAATATTGTTGCTATCTAAGCAAGAATAAACAGTAAAAAAAGCACTTAATAAGTGCTTTTTTTATCGTTCAAAATTTAATTTTAAGTTATTTTCCAAATTGGAAAAATCTTTAGAAAAACAGGATTCAAGTTGTTAAAAATAAATGATTTAATTGCAAAATCTAAAAATGGTACTGAAATTATTGTTTCGTTAATTCCTCTCAATAAAATGCAAAATACACGTCAGGGTTTAAAAAGAATTGAAGTGGGTAAAAGAGTTCTTCTTTCATCTGGAGTTGAGGTAGATTTAAACTTAGATGGCCGTACATTCTATACTTCTCTAAATCAATTATTTAAGCTAAATCATAAAGTTATTTAAAGATAAAATTAAGAAACATCAATTTTTAGTGGAGATTTTGCCACTTTAACTATTATTAAAGGTATAGATATGCTTAAACAAAGTATCAGTGTGAAGGATCAGTTTGGGGCTCAACACGCTATTCAAGCAACAGTCGATCATCATTTTTCTAAAACACAATCTCATTCCAATATAAAACATATCACTGTAGATGGTGAAGATATTCGTCCCAGTTTTGAAATGTGCTTTCAAAGTACCTTAAGTGGAAAAATTTTCAAAATTGTATAGACCAGGCAAATTTTGCTTTAGGTATTATTATTTTTAATAAGTTCCCTAAGAGCTAGATAATTCATTTGCTCAATCTAAGGACTGATTTTTGTATAAAGCAAAATTGAGTCCTTTTAATCTCAATAAGACTTAAAATCTTATCTGCTCATCAATTCAAAAGTAGATATTCATAATTAAAATTTAGTAAAAAGTCTTGCATAAGAATCCTGTTAATCTAACTGAGATTTAAATCATCAAGATTTTGAGCTCAATTAATAATGGCGAGACTAAACAGGAAAAACTGTATTGGCAAGTCGTCTGTTTAACTTCACAAATCAGTAATCTCAGTAAATCAATGCAAAATCATAGCGATAAAATTATGAATAAGCTTATTTCAGTTATATGAGTAATTGCTAAAAACTATATGACGAGTCAAGTTGATGTATATCGTATAGCTTTGACGGAAGTGATTGCCTAACTTCTTAAGCTTGATTAAAACTCTTATCAATATCAGTGATTTCACTCTTTGAGTATTTTCATTGATTTTTATGCAATGCATCTTAGTGTTATTCTGCAGTTTTGCTATAGTAAGAGCAATTTTGGATCAACATCAGGACTATGTTATGTCAGCTACACCACGCATTGGGATCTTGGGTGCCGGCGGTCGTATGGGGCGTATCCTTATTCAGGCGGTGCATGAAGCAGGTTATCAATTGGCGGCCGCGGTAGAACGCCCTGAAAGTACACTATTAGGCGCAGATGCGGGTGAACTTGCCGGAATTGGTGCAACAGGTGTCAAGGTCGTGGGTAGCCTGACCGATGTAGTTAAAGACTGTGATGTCGTGATTGATTTCACTGCGCCAGCAGCGACCGTCAATCATCTGAAAATCTGCCGTGAAGCAGGGGTCGCAATCGTGATTGGTACCACCGGTATGAATGACGAGCAAAAAGCCTATTTGAATCAATCTGCGACGGAAACTCCTGTAGTTTATGCAGCGAATTATTCAGTGGGTGTGAACGTTTCAATCAAACTGCTTGAACTGGCCTCTAAAGTATTTGGCGATACGGTTGATATCGAAGTGATTGAAGCACATCACCGTCACAAAGTAGATGCGCCATCGGGTACAGCTTTGATGTGGGGTGAGGCGATTGCGGAAACTTTGGGCCGTGACCTGAAAGAAGATGCGGTGTATTGCCGTGAAGGTCATACCGGTCCGCGTGAGCGTAAAAGTATTGGTTTCCAGACCATTCGCGGTGGCGATATTGTCGGTGAACATACTGCAATGTTTATTGCTGATGGGGAACGTGTGGAAATTACTCATAAAGCGACTAACCGGATGAACTTTGCTTCTGGTGCGGTACGTGCTGCAGCTTGGGTCGTCGGTCGTGAAGCGCGTAAATATGATATGAAGGACGTGCTTGGTTTTAACGATATTCAGGTCTAAAACCGAGTTAAAATCATTTATAAAAAAATCTAAAACTAAAATAAGACGAATAAAAAATGCAAAAAATGATTTTCCTGCTCTGTGCAGTGGCGCTTGGCGCCATTGCGCAGGCCAAGCCTGTCGGGACGCCTAAACTCAGTATTCATAAAAATAATATCAAGGTCTGGACATACCAGAATGAACAAAACCCGGTCTTTCTCTATAAAGCTGAAACCACTTATACTGCACCGCTTGAAAATGCCGTGTCCTTGATTCTGAACGTCGAGCATGCAGTGCAGTGGGTTCCCTATATGGGTAGCATCAAGGTCCTGTCCCGCGATGATAAAAAAGGTGACTTTACCCTGTATATGGTGCTGGATTTTCCATTTCCCTTAAAAGACCGTGACCTGATTGTGCAGGGTAAGATGATCAAGGAAGCCAATGGCCAGATCACCATCAAGAATAAAGCCATCCAAAGTGGTTATCCTTTAAACCCGGATTATGTGCGTTTAACCGATTATCAGGGCGACTGGACTTTTCAGAAACTGGCCAATAATAAAGTCAAGGTCTCTACCTATGGTTATGCCAATCCGGAAGGTTCCATTCCTTTGAGCTTCGTAAATATGTTTGTGCAACAGCAACCTTATCAGATGCTGCAGAAAATGAAGACCGAGCTGGCCAAGCCTTCATCTATTGCGGTCTTGCCTGAAGCTCTACAATAAAAAAGACCCAATTTCTGGGTCTTTTTAACAGCTGAAAATAAGCAGGATTTAAGCTGTAAAATCTGCTTTAAGCACAATCCGGTAACGGGCTTTGCCAGAATGCAGATGTTCAATCGCTTGGTTCAGTTGTGACATCGGGAAGACTTCAATTTGCGGAGCAATATTTTTACGTGCAGCAAATTGGAGTAACTGACGTAATGCCGCCGGCGAACCTGTCGGTGAACCGGTAACTGACTTGGCTCCGCCAATCAACATGCCAGCCGGAATCTGCATCGGCTCAAGTGGTAAACCCAGCATATGCACAGTGCCATTCGGCGCCAAAGTTGCCAGATAAGCCTGCCAGTTCAAGGTGACATTGACAGTACTCAGCAATAAATCAAACTTGCCTCGCTGGGCTTTTAAGGCAGCCGAATCACGACTATTGACCACATGGTCAGCACCCATGCCTTTCAGCTCATCACTTTTATCGAGATTTGATGTGAAAGCGGTAATCTCACAGCCCCAGGCTTTGAGTAATTTAATCGCGATATGACCCAAACCACCAATCCCGATTACACCAACATGATGAATGGCCTGAATCTGATGTTTCAGGATCGGATCAAAGACGGTAATCCCGCCACAGAGCAGGGGACCCGCACTTTCAGGATCAAGATCTTCAGGTAAGGGAATGGCCCATTGCCAACCGGCGCGCACTTTGTCGGCAAAACCACCGGCATGTCCGACAATGGTAGCCACCTGACCGCCAGTACACAGCACCTGCTGGCCCGAAATACAAGGATCGCAATATTGGCAACTTTCCGCTGTCCAGCCGATACCCACCCGTTGCCCAACTTTCAGGCCTTTGGCTTCTGCACCCAGATGGGTAATGGTACCGATAATCTCATGTCCTGCTACAACCGGATACACTGAAGAACCCCAGTCATTATTGATCACTGAAATATCGGAATGACAGAGACCGCAGTATTCTACTTTGACTTCGACCTGATGCGGCTGCAATTCTCCGGCATCAAACTGATAAGGTTCAAGTTCCGCACCTGCGGACATAGCAGCATAAGCTTGAATAATATTATTCGACATGATTTTCAGCTCTTATTTAAATGCGAGGATATTGTTTTAAAGTCACAATGATTTTCATGGTCATCGACCATACCAACGGCCTGCATAAAGGCATAGCAAATGGTGGGGCCGACAAATTTAAAACCAGCCTGTTTTAATGCTTTAGACATTCTCTGGCTCTCAATGGTTTGAGCGGGTGCTTGCCGATAATCCACAACATCATTATTCAGTCGCGGTTGCTGAGCAAAAGACCAGAGCCAATCCACCAGATTAATCCCTTGCTGTTGCAGTTTCAGCCAAGCTTGGGCATTTTCCCGAACGGCGTTCAATTTGCCACGATGACGTATCAGGCTAGCATCTTCAAGTTTCAGTTGGAGTTGTTCATCTGTAAGTAAGGCGATAGATTCAATCGAATATTGAAAAAAATGTTTACGGTAGGCTTCACGTTTTCTGAGAACGGTAATCCAGGCCAGACCGGCCTGCTGTCCTTCCAGACACAGCATTTCAAACAGGCGATTTTCATCCAGCAGGGCCTGTCCCCATTCCTGGTCATGGTAGGTGATATACAGCGGATCATCGGAGCACCAGCTACAGCGTTGCACAGTCATGTGATGCTCCTTGTTTTGATGCTTTTATAATTTAAACACAGTCCATTGATCCTGCTGATTGTCCCAATACGACAGTTCAGCCTGATCCAGATCGCTAAATTGAATCCACATATCTTTACCGGCCTTGTCAGCATAACCGGTACTGATCAGAAGCGCTTCCTCGGTAATTTCCATCACCCAGCCCTGGTAAGTTTGACCATTCAATACAATTTTTTGTTGATTGCCTGATTCAGCAAATTCTACCAGACGATTGATCAACGCTTCTGACATGTAAATATCCTAAAATTAACGTAAATAGGGATAAGGGTTGACCACACCGCGGCCCTTGCCCTGTAAATAGATTCCATAATGCAGATGAGGAGCAGTATGCCGGGCATTACCGCTATTGCCGACATAACCGATCAGCTGGCCTTTTTTGACATAGTCGCCGACTTTTAAGCCACGTTTATGGCCATCCAGATGCGCATAATAGTGCCAGGAGCCGCCTGGACCCAAAATCCAGACTACTTTACCACCCAAATTGTTGTTACGTAAATCTGCAATTAGACCCTCAGTCGCGCTAAAGACTTTGGTTCCACGTGGAGCCATGATATCAATACCTTCATGTAGGCGTCCGCGACTGCGCGAAGCACCCCAGGTATCTGTTAACTCACGTGCTTGTATGCGTGCCACCGGGATTGGCAGAGAGGACGGTACTCGCATACTTTTCAGTTTTTGCACGAGGATAGGGTTGAGCTGTACAGCAGGGGATTTTTTTGGTGTACTGCTACAGGCAGCCAGCAGCACAGCAATCAAAGCAATCCACGTCAAAGCAAGGTATTGGCGCACTTTATTCATCCTTAAATATTGGCAATGCTCATGTTGAGCTGAGCGATATTTTGCTTTGTTCAGACTATGTCACAGATTGACGCTAGTGATCAATTTTTTCATGGCAGTCGGAATGCCGGCCTCAGTTGCTGTTTGCGGACTCATCCAGCAGCCTTGCAGTTCAATCGCCAGATGTTCCTGCTGATCCTGATCTACTGCAAAAACAATTGCTTCAAGTTGCCAGGTAAAATGGGTAAAACTGTGGCTAATCTGGGTTTTTTTGATGATGTTCTTGAGGTCCAACTGCTGGCATTGCTGTTCAAATTCATATGTATTTTCAATAATCGGCAGACACCAGAGACCGCCCCAAAGACCGCTATTGGGACGTTGTTGCCAGAGCCAGTCTGTACCGGACTGGATTAGCAGGACCTGAGCAGAGCGTACAGGAACCGGTTTTTTGGCCTTCTTGAAAGGCAATTCATTTTCCAGTCCTTGCTGATGAGCCTTACAATGCTGCTGCATCGGACAATACAGACATAAAGGCTTTTTCGGGGTACACACGGTCGCGCCCAGATCCATAATCGCCTGGGTGTAGTCATGATTGCGTTCAATAGGACAGAGCTGCTCCGCCAATTGCCAGAGGGCACGTTCATGTACGGGTTTGGACAGATCATCTTCAATGGCAAAGAAACGTGACAATACCCGTTTAACATTACCATCCATAATTACGCCATATTGACGTAAACCGAGTGACATGAGGGCACCAGCGGTAGAACGGCCAATGCCGGGCAAGGCCATCCATTCTTCTAGGGTTTGAGGGAATTGCTGCTGTGCTGTCACGATGCCGGCCGCTTTATGCAGATTGCGGGCGCGGGCATAATAGCCGAGACCTGCCCAGTAGGGTGCGACCTCATCCCATGAGGCTTGACCTAAGTCCTGAACAGTCGGAAAACGCTGGATAAATCGTTCGAAATATTGCAGTACAGTTTTGACCTGGGTTTGCTGCAACATGATTTCAGAGACCCAGACTTTATACGGATCATCTGTCACTTGCCAGGGCAAGTCATGACGACCATGTACATCAAACCATTCCAATAGGGCATCTGAAAATACGAACATGAACACATAGCAACCGAATAAGCAGCAGCTAGTATAGCGGAATCAGCAGGGTGGGAATGTGAAAAGTGAGATAAAAACGTAGATGTTCATCGAGCTTGATAGAACTTAGCTTTCATAAAAATAAATGCTCCGGAGAGCATTTATTTTTGATCAAAAATCCGGTTAATCGTTAATTCCCCAGCGCTCATCCAGCTTCAAGGTCTTGCCTGCATAACGCGGAATAATATGAATATGCAGATGTTCAACCTTTTCCTGAAATACTTCACCATCAATAAAACCGACATGAAAACCGGCAGGCTGGTAGCGTAATTGCAGTTCATTGCGTGCCTGTTCCAATAAAGACATCAAACTTTTACGTTCTTTGTCAGTCACTTCAAAAAATGAGGCCACATGCCGCAATGGAATGATCACACAATGACCTTCGGACAATGAATTTGGTTCAGGCAACACCACACCATAATCATTTTTGGCAATGACATCATATTCGTCAAAATTGCAGTAGGGGCAGTTGGTTTCAGCCATCATACACATTCTCCTCTGGTAGGATTTATCTTCTTTTCTTCATGAAGTATCTAAAATATTCAGCCTGTGAACAAGCCGGATAGTTGTTTCTATTTATGCCAAATGGCAGTCTAGCAAGGCATACATTGCTGCCAGACCTTTTTGTTCCGCTTCTGCATTGTAACCAAGATCCACACCATTGGATTTGGCCCGTTCATCCGCAAGCGGGTTGCTAAAGCCATGTTTGGCATTTTCAAAAACAATCACTTCATGCTCGACTTTGGCTGCATGCATTTCCTCACGGAAACCGGCCACATCATCCAGGGTCACCATGCTGTCCAGTTCACCATGTAGCACCAGGATTTCCGCCTGTACCTGACCTTCCTGAGCCGGTGCTTTCGGAGACAGGTTGGCATGGAAAGTGGCCACCGCTTTTAAAGGTGCATTAGAACGGGCCAGATCCAATACGACTTTGCCGCCGTAGCAGAAACCAATCGCTGCAAGCTTATCAGCATTGACTTCATCCTGTGCTGCCAGGGCATTCAAGGCTGCTGTTGCACGGTTAACGATAGTGTCAGGATCTTCAAAAGTCTGCATCATCCACTGATGAGCCTGATCAGAATTGGTCGTGACTTTTTTATCCCCATACATGTCCATGGCCAAGGCCGCATAGCCATGTTCTGCAAGTTCACGGGCGCGCTGTTCGGTATATTCATTCCGACCCCACCATTCGGGTGCGACCAGTACACCGGCAACAGGGGTATCTGTTTCTGGGGCGGCAAAATAACCAATTAATGGGCTGCCATCCTGCGCAGTATAATGAATTTCGCGAGTCTTGATTGCTGCCATGCTGACGTCCTCTATTGTTGTTGAATTGCTTGATTAAAACATAACATAGCAAAACTGATCGGAATGTGACATGAAAACCTGCGATTTAAGGATACTTAAGCCCATAAAAAAAGAGAGGCCAATATAGAACCTCTCCGATTTTAGATCTGGAAAAATAGGACTTATTATTTAATAATTTCCAGTAATTCCACATCAAAAATTAAAGTACTGTTCGGTTCAATTACATCCCCTGAACCAATCTGTCCATAGGCCAGTTCGGCCGGAATGAAGAAACGATATTTGGCACCTTCTTTCATCAGCTGTAAACCTTCGGTCCAGCCGGTAATGACTTGGGTGGTACGAAATACCACGGGTTGATTACGGGCAATCGAGCTGTCAAAAACCGTACCATCGATCAAACGGCCTTCATAATGTACGCGGACATTACTGTTTGCGCTCGGCGATTTACCTTTTCCTTCCTGAAGAATCTGATATTGCAAACCTGATTTTGTGGTTTTTATCCCCGGTTTTTTTGCATTTTCAGCCAGGAAAGCCTGACCAATTTTGGCATTTTCATCAGCCTGCTTTTTCAGGGTAATCAGCTCTTTGGCTTCAGCCTGACGCTTAAATTGGGTCAAGATTCGCGCCATGTCTTCCTCACTTAAAGTCGCCTGTTTCCCAGCGGCTGCCGCTTTTAAACCGGCACTGAAGGCATCCAGATCAATGCCTTGTAAGGAATCGGCATTGCTTTTTCCCATCAGATAACCAAAGCTGTAGCCGACCTGTTCAGCCTCAGGGCTTTTATTGGTGACTTCTTTGGCAAAAAGACTGCCAGAACTCAGCAGTAAAACCATCAAACTTATTTGTATTTTCATGATTCATTCTCAAAATAAAGGAGAGCGCGTTGCTCTCCTTTTCGTGGATTATTTTACTTCGATGAGTTCCACATCAAAAATCAAAGTACTGTGTGGAGGAATCGTACCTGGCACGCCCTGTTCACCATAACCGAGTTTAGATGGGATATACAGGGTTGCTTTACCGCCTTCTTTCATCAGTTGCAGACCTTCGGTCCAGCCTGGAATGACCTGATTGAGTGGGAACTCAATCGGCTCGCCACGTTCAACCGAACTGTCAAACACGGTACCATCAACCAGTTTCCCTGTGTAATGTACTTTCACAATTGAAGTTGCTGCAGGCTGCTTGCCCGTACCTTCTTTGGTCACTAAATATTGCAAACCAGATGCCGTAGTTTTTATCCCAGCTTTTTTGGCATTTTCAGTTAGGAAAGTATCACTTGATGCCTGAGCCTGTTTGGCACTATCGACTTGCTTCTGCTGCATTTCTTTTTGGAACTGCTCATAAGCTGCTTGTAATTCTTCTTCAGTATAAGCTGGAGCGGTACGGGCATGACCTTCGCGAACGCCTGTCACAAAGCTGTTAATATCCAGCTCAGGTGGGGTTTGATGAGCGACTTCATAACCGAGTGCATAGCTAATTTTAGAAACAGCAGAGGCATCTTTAGATGCTTTTGTGGTTTGAGCAGCTGGGTTTTGAGTTGCATAGTAAACAGGTACTAGCGCGGCACCGCCTAAAAGAACAGCGACAGCAATCGGTAAGGCCTTACTCATGTATTATTCCAATCTAATGTTATCGTTGAGGTTCATTCCATCTTAGCAGAAAATTTTGAGAAATCTTGCAGAATGGGTGGTTTTTTAGCAAGCGGACATCGCAGTTATGTTGAAGTTTAAAGATATAAAAAAACCAGCAATGGCTGGTTTTTTATCTAAATGGGATCAGCCATTTTGTTCTCTAGACTTATAACTATAAATGTAATCATAACTATAGCTCCCCCCGGCTGAACGCTGGATATCATTCAGGATAAAGCCATTTACGATACAACCGGCCTGCTTAAAGCGGTTCAATGTAAGCTCCAGCTCCTTCATTTGTGTTTTTGCATAGCGCGCTACAACTAAATTAATTCCAACATAGCGTGATACGATAATCGCATCAGTGACAGCCAATACAGGTGGTGTATCAATAATGATATGGTCATAGTGCGGAATCAGAGATTGTAGTAATTCCTTGAAGCATAGTGAATTGAGAAGCTCAGAAGGATTTGCTGAAATTTCACCACAGGTGATTACATTTAAGTTAGGAACATTGGTGTTTTGTACCACCTGTTCTAATGTAATTTGCTCATTCAGGTATTCAGTTAATCCATGTTGATTATCCAGATCAAAATATTTGTGGATATGACCACGACGCAAATCTGCATCAATCACCAATACGCGTTTGTTTTTTTCCGCCATGATAACCGCCAGGTTACTGGAAACAAATGATTTTCCAACTTTTGGTGCTGGACCTGAAATCATGATGATATTGTTCTTGGCTTGGCTTAGGGCGAAATGACTCGCTGTACGTATGCTTCGCAAGCTTTCGATCGCGATATCATCGCTATGTTTAAGGGCTAATACGAAAGGAATCTTTTTCTTTTTGAGTAGTTTTAGCCCAGGTTTCTGACTCGGAGAATGGGCAATATTTGCATACACTGGAAGCTCCAGTTGATATTCTATTTGACTGCTATCTTTCACACCAGAACGCAGCATATTGCGGAATAGTGCCACCAAGATTCCCACAAAAATACCGAACCAAAAGGCGAGGAACAGAATTAGTGGTGTTTTCTGTTGCACCTGGTCAATTGGTTCAAGTGCGGTATCAATAATATGGACATTGCCAATCTCACCCGCTTTGGCAACACGCAGTTGTTGGTATGAATTTACCAGGTTGGTATACAGTTGCTGTTTGACTTCGACTTCACGTGACAGTTGCAAATACTGGCGTTGTATCTCTGGAATATTTTTGAGTGTTGTATTCAGTTCACGAATCTTGCCATTGATCACACGAAGTTGAGCCGTAATTTCTCGCATGGCTGGATGTAGTGCTGCATATTTGGCAGCTATTTCTGCCTGTCTCTGTTCAAGTAAGACTTTTTGCGTTTCTAAGGTGACGCTCTGATTTAAATACAATTCAGATTCTTTAGCAATATCAACTGTATTATGCCGTTGACGGAACTGGTTAAAGGCGAATTCTGCATTATCAAGCTGTTTCTTTAAATCTGGTAATTGTTCATCCAGAAACGCCAGTGTCTGCGCTGTTTCTGTTGAACGGCGCGTAATATTATGCTGGCTATAAATCGCTAAAATCGTGTTCAGGACTTTAGTGATGTGCTGTTTATCTTGACCCTGATAGCGAAGCTGCAGAACTCCACTCAGTTCTCCTTTTTCTGTCACTGAATAATTGGCAAGAATAGAATCAATCGCTGTTGGCAACGAGAGTTTTTGTATCCGGTAACTGCGATCTAGATTATCTTGACTAAAGATTGCAATTTTCCAGTCTCCCTGTGCAGTTTTGGCTTGAACGGGCTGGTTAAGTGCACCCTCAAAGACAGTTTCTTCTGTCACTGGATTGATCAAGATAAAGCTCTGTGGTTGAAACTTCAGTAGGAGATTTTTATCCTGGTACGCTACGGGAACTTCAAACTGACGGATATCAAAGCTTTTTTCACCTTCTTTAAAGCGTACAGTTTCGGGTTGATATTCGGTCTGAGAATTTTTGCCGTAAATGAGGCGATTGATAAAGGAGTCTTCAGTGCTCGCAATATGGAGATCCAGATTTAAACGATCAATCACTGACTCCAGAATCGTGCGTGATTTTAAAACCTCAATCTCAGCATTTGATGAAGACATCTGACTAATAATACTTGACAAGCTGCCTAATAAGGCAGCTGATGCCCCTTTATTTTCTTCGACCTGAACGATTGCATCCACCTTATAGTTAATGGCTGCGGTACGCATGTACAGCAACACTGCCATCAGGCTAAGCAAACCACACAAGAGGATGAGCTTCCATTGCGAGAGCAGGGAAAAGAACACCCCTTTTAGGTCAATCATATTTTCGGTATTGTTATTTTTGTTCATAATTTTACTATCTAAAAGTTTAAAAGTGATTTTCCAGTCTTTGAGTTATTTTTAATAAAATAATCAAAGACTTGCTGCTTTTCTGAGAAAGAATCCTACATATTTTGGTTTTATTGTCCTTTCTTGAAATATCTAACCCACATAAGGCCAGATATTTTAATGATGATCAGAATAATACGGTTTTTATTTAATCTGTTTCATATCGAGTTTTGAGCACCATGGATTTGCAGGTGAAGTCCGTGAGCTTATATCAAAATAGTGGGTGGTCATTGATGACTATAATCATTCCAAATCACTGAAGTTATAGATTTAATCTACGAATGCAGGCGGATGTTATGAATAAACTTTCAGTCATTAATTGATACCCCCCATATTTCCTAAAAGACCCCGAAAAGATTTTTAATTTTCATAGCTGAGTTACCTATCGTATAGCTGAATCAGCGACATATGAAAATGGAAGAATCTGGCTAACAACGCGTTCCCAACGGGTCAGACCTGTGGCATCAACATAGACAATGTCATTGCTACGCATTTTGAACTGTTTCGCTAGGCCAAAATCTCCAAGGTTTTTTAGACTTAAGTGATATATTTCAGTCATCTGATTGTCCGAGTTGCCACGTAAGACATAAATCCGGCTAGAACTCGCGGAATAGGGATTAATCCCTTCACTTTCACCCAAT
This sequence comes from Acinetobacter lwoffii, assembly GCF_022967985.1. Lineage (GTDB taxonomy): Bacteria > Pseudomonadota > Gammaproteobacteria > Pseudomonadales > Moraxellaceae > Acinetobacter. Next base: position 43,745 of record NZ_JALJVC010000022.1, read on the forward strand.
ACATCAGCAAGAGTCATGCCTTGGTCACGTAGTGGTAAGGGCTTATTGGCACTGGCCTCACCCATGACATAGATCTTCTGGTTTTCACGAGGACTGATATAAAGAGTGTCATTCGGTTGAATCAACAGCTTATGTAAGGAATATCCAGCTTTTTCCAGTGCAATGGTATTCAGGTCATAGGTCACACCCTGACGTACAAGTTGAATCGAAGTAGAGTCACCTTGCTCATTCATACCGCCAGCCAAACCGAGTGCTGTATAAACACTGACGGGTTGATCAGACAAGTAAAATTGTCCGGCCGATTTTACATTACCGACCACTGAATAGCGTTGTCCCTGATAGGAAATGACTCGCACTACCACATCCGGGCTGTTTAAGTAGGGAACTAATAGGCGTCGTACTTCCTGATTCACTTGTGGAAGGGTTTTTCCTGCTGCTTTATAACGGCCAATGAATGGAAAGTGGATATAACCATTTCGGTCAATTTGGTAGCCGTTGTTATTATCGCTTGCTGTAGGAGCTGCACTAATTTCAGGATAGGCCCATAATTGAAAGGATAAAATATCACCTGGATTCAAACGGTAATCCTGTACCTCGGTCTGAAATAAAGCAGCATAATGACTGAGGTTATGGGTTTGGGCAGACTGCAATACAGGCAGGGTGTCCTGATTCAATTGTACCAGATTGACAGGCGTTCCTAGCTCAGTTTGATAGATTCCTTCTTGTGGTAAATCATATGTTTGAAAGCCGGATATGGCTGCACATCCAACTAGAGATAGGCTTAAGGTAGAAATACCTAAAAGGCGTCTATAGTTCACTTGAAACCCCTTTATTTTTATATGTTCAGAATTGGTATTTATTAATAATTATTAATTTTTTGAATTCAATTGATGTAATTAACATCTAAAAAATATAATAGATCACATACCTTGTCTATAGCTATTTTTAAGTCAATTTAATAAGTTTGAAAAAAGATACTACAAAAAGATGGACGAAAATGGACGTGAAACCTTGATTAAACAAGCTGTAGAGATATAGCGAATTACTTAAGTCTTAGAATAAGGATTAATTGTTTCCAATTGTTATTTTTTAATGGATGATGTAACTGAAAAGATTAAGAGCATAATCATAGTCAATATTAGAAAGTATTTTTATATAATTTTTATCTAATCTAAAGGTTTTTTAGATCGTTGATTTTTATTAAATTTAAATAAATTTTAAATGATTTTTAAGAAAAATTAGTTTAAAATAATTAAAATAAGACTTTGTTAATTAAAATATTAGTAGAAAATTTTTGATGAATATTAAATTAATATTAGTTGAAAGATATATAAAAGATTAATGACTATATAGGCTTAGATGAGTTCTAAAAAATTAATTAAAATTATAAAATGTAACTACATTTAAGCATCTACTTTTTTATAAGTGGTTTGTGTAATAATATTAATATATCTTATGAACAAATCAATAAAAACAGATATGCCCAGAAGGCAGCAATACATTAAAAATAATTTGTGAAAAGTAAAATAAAAATATTAAAGGACACTAAAAATGGTGATGAAAATATTGGTGACCGGTGGGGCTGGTTTTATTGGATCTGCTGTCATCCGGCATATCATTAAAGAGACTGAACATCATATTTTAAATGTTGATAAGTTAACTTATGCAGGTAACTTGGAGTCATTAGTTTCTGTATTGGATCACCCTCGTTATCAATTCGCTCAAACTGATATTTGTGATCATCTATCTTTAGAACGATTATTTTCAGACTTTGAGCCAGATGTGGTCATGCATTTGGCGGCAGAGTCTCATGTGGACCGTTCGATCGATGGTCCGGCTGAATTTATAAATACAAATATCGTCGGTACCTATACCTTATTAGAGGTTGCACGAAAGTATTGGCAAAATTTGGCTGAAATTAAAAAATCTAGATTCATATTTCATCATATTTCAACAGATGAAGTATATGGCGACTTAGAAGACACAACTGATCTATTCACTGAAACTACCCCTTATTTACCAAGTTCGCCTTATTCGGCAAGTAAAGCCAGTTCAGATCATTTAGTTCGGGCCTGGCATAGAACCTACGGTTTGCCGGTGGTTGTCACGAACTGTTCGAATAATTATGGACCTTATCATTTTCCTGAAAAACTGATTCCTTTGATGATCTTAAATGCTTTGGAAGGCAGACCATTACCGGTCTATGGAGATGGTCAGCAGATTCGTGACTGGCTGTTTGTAGAAGATCATGCGCGTGCTTTATTCCAGGTTGCGACTCAGGGTGTAGTGGGTGAGACCTATAATATTGGTGGATGGAATGAAAAACAAAATATAGAAGTGGTTAAAACTATTTGTCAGATTTTAGATGAATTAAAACCCCAACTGAACGGGCAAAGTTATGAAAGCTTAATTGCCTTTGTTAAGGATCGGCCTGGACATGATCTGCGCTATGCCATTGATGCTTCAAAAATTGAGCGGGAACTGGGGTGGAAGCCACAGGAATCATTCGAGACCGGTATCCGTAAAACTGTGCAGTGGTATCTGGATAATCTGCAATGGTGTCGTCGCGTGCAGGATGGTACTTATCAGCGTGAACGTTTAGGGGAGGCAGTATAATGTCAAAAACAATAAAGGGGATTATTTTAGCAGGCGGTTCGGGCACACGTTTGCATCCAATAACTAAAGGGATCTCGAAACAGCTACTTCCGATTTATGACAAACCAATGGTTTATTACCCATTATCTGTCCTGATGTTAGCCGGTATCAGTGAAGTTCTTGTCATTAGTACCCCAGAGGATATAGAGGGGTTTAAACGTTTATTAGGCGATGGTTCACAGTTTGGCATGGAGCTGAGTTATGCGATTCAACCTCGTCCTGATGGTTTAGCACAAGCCTTTATCCTGGGCGAAAAATTTATTGGCCAAAGCAATGTATGTCTGGTGCTGGGCGATAATATTTTTTACGGGCAAGGTTTTACCCCTATGCTACGCCAGGCTGCAGCACGGCAAAAAGGAGCAACTGTATTTGGCTATCAGGTGAAAGATCCTGAACGCTTTGGTGTTGTAGAATTTGATAAACAGCAACGTGTTATGTCAATTGAAGAAAAACCAAAAAATCCTAAATCTAACTTCGCTGTGACGGGCCTGTATTTCTATGACAATGATGTGATTCAAATTGCCAAACAAGTAGAACCATCTGAGCGAGGAGAGTTAGAGATTACTTCGATTAACCAGGCATATCTGGAGCGTGGTGATTTAAATGTTGAATTGTTGGGGCGTGGGTTTGCCTGGTTAGATACGGGTACACAGGGCAGCCTACTTGAAGCAGCTCAATTTGTAGAAACTATTGAAAAACGTCAAGGTTATAAAGTTGCCTGCCTGGAAGAAATTGCATTGAATAATGGCTGGTTGAGCAGAGAGGAAGTTTTAGCGATTGGTCAAACAATGAATAAAAATGGCTATGGTCAATATCTGATTTCTTTAGTGGGGTAATAACTATGAATCTCATCGAGTGGATAGAATTACCTAATTTGGGAGATCATCGTGGCAGCTTGGTGGTCGCTGAAGCCAATCGGAATATTCCTTTTAGTATACAGAGGCTCTATTATATTTTCGGTGCTCAGCCTGATGTTCCTCGTGGATTTCATGCACATAAAGAGCTTCAACAAATTGCTTTTTGCATCCAAGGCAGTTGCAAAATACTGATGAATAATGGCAAAGAAAGACAAGAGGTCTTAATAGGTCAGCCTAATAAAGGATTATTTATCCCACCAATGGTTTGGCATGAGATGCATGGTTTTTCAGAAGATTGCATATTGTTGGTATTGGCAAGCGATCACTATGATGAAAGTGACTATATCCGTAACTATGACCAGTTTTTAGAAGAAGCAGATAAGGTTGTTATTGAATAGATATTTAGATAATTAAAATTACGAAAAATAATTCATGAGTATGATGGCTTTTGTTAATAGAGAAGCTTCAAAAAATAGAATTATAAATAATAATAAATATTAAGGAGATGTATGAGATGATTAAACCACTTACATCATTGCGTATGTTTTTTGCGCTATTTGTTTTTCTTAGTCATTTGGCCTTTCTAAAAAATGATACAAATTATGAAAATATTTTTAACAGTATTTTTGATGAAGGATTTTTAGGCGTCAGTTTTTTCTTTATATTAAGCGGATTTATTTTATCCTATAATTATAAAGAAAAATTTATTATAGGAAATATTTCAAAAAAAGAGTTTTATATTTCTCGTTTAGCAAGAGTGTATCCAGTACATATTGCGACTACGGCACTTGTACTCCTGTTAACCTTTATTCAATCTGGAAAAGGGTGGGAGTACTTAATTCAACACATTTTTCTGATACAAAGCTTTTTTTTAGAAGAAAATATTCATTTTTCATTAAATTCTCCTTCTTGGAGTATTTCTGACGAATTGTTCTTTTATCTACTTTTTCCATTTGCATTTTTAATTTCTGAAAAAATAAGAACTTATATTTTTATTTTATATCTAGTAGGTATTTTAATTCTTAATATGCAGCTTAATAAAAATCAGGATCACTATTGGTTGTATATTTCACCATTTGTACGTTTCTCTGATTTTTTACTGGGTATTATTCTATTTGATCTTTATGAAAAAATAAAAGTTACTTATTCTAAAATAAATATACCTACTTTTATATTTGAATTAGGAGCAATTTTACTTTTTATTTTATTCTTTGTATTTCATAACAAGATAGATATAAGCTATAGATACTCAATATATTATTGGCTACCTATGGCAGCAATTATTCTTATTTTTGCATTGTCTCATGTTGCTCAGAAAAAAAGTATTATTACTAATTTCTTATCAAATAAATATATGGTATTGGCGGGGAAAATCAGTTTTTCTTTTTATTTACTGCATGTTTTGGATATACAAATTTTAAATTATATAAAAAAGATACTATCATTTAATATAGACTTAATGTTGTTCTCATTCATTATTTTTATTGTGACTTTAATAGCTAGTTTTATAATGTATAAGTATATTGAAAAGCCTCTAAATAGGAAAATGAAGAAATTTTTATTAGAGCCAGGTTTTAAAACAAAGAGTTATGAACTTAATAAATAATATTGGATTTTTACTTTAATTAATATAAATATATTAATTTTGATGAACGTAGAATTAAAAAGTAATAATAAATTTTTATATGAGATTGATAAGAATGATTCCTTTTCTTGACCTAAAAGCGATAAATGCTCAATACCGCGACAAACTTTTAGCAGCTTGTACACAGGTCATTGATTCCGGCTGGTATATCAGTGGCAAAGAAGTAGAGGATTTTGAAAGAAAATTTGCGGATTATTGTGGAACACAGTATGCCATAGGAGTTGCCAATGGGTTAGATGCGCTTATTCTGACTCTGCGTGCATGGAAGGAATTGGGGAGACTGAATGAAGGGGATGAGGTCATTGTACCTTCAAATACCTATATTGCGAGTATTTTGGCAATTTCACAGAATAATCTAAAACCGGTGTTGGTCGAACCGGATATTCATACTTTTAATATTGATGCTAAAAAAATTGAAGCAGCTATCACCACAAAAACAAAGGCGATTTTGCCTGTTCACTTATATGGACAGCTTGCTGCAATGCCAGAAATTATGGTCATTGCCAAGAAATATAATTTACTGGTCTTGGAGGATTCAGCACAAGCCCATGGTGCTGAAATAGATGGTAAAAAAGCAGGCAGTTGGGGAGATGCCTCAGGCTTCAGTTTTTATCCGGGTAAAAATTTGGGTGCGTTAGGGGATGCCGGGGCGATTACCACCAATGATGCCGAGTTAGCGCATATGCTTAAGGCTATACGTAATTATGGCTCACACGAAAAATATAAAAATCTGGTACCTGGGGTAAATAGTCGCCTTGATGAAATTCAGGCGGCAATCTTGAATGTGAAACTGAAATTTTTAGATCAGGAGAACCAGTATCGTCGTCATATTGCAGATCTTTATTTAAAAGAAATTCAGAACTCAGCGATTGAGCTTCCATTCACAAATATAAATGCCGAAACTGATACACAGCATGTTTGGCACTTATTTGTGATCCGAACTCAACATCGGGAACAATTACAAAAACATTTAGCAGAGCACGGGGTACAGACATTGATTCATTATCCGATTCCACCGCATAAGCAGCAAGCCTATCAGGAGTGGAATAATTTCAGTTTACCAATTTCAGAACAAATTCATGCTGAGGTCTTGAGCTTGCCGATTGGACCGACTTTATCTATTGATGAGGCAAAGCAGGTTGTTCAGTTATGTAATGGTTTTCAAGCATAGATGAATTTACTTAGGACCAGTGTACTCAATGGCTTGGCAGTTTTGATTAAGACCATCACCATGTTTGTACTGAATAAAATTTTAGCTGTATATCTAGGACCCACTGGATATGCAGCGATAGGACAGTTCCAGAATTTTATTCAAATGGTGACTACTTTTGCAGGGAGTGCAATTAATACCGCAGTCGTAAAATATACAGCCGAATATCATGAGGATGAAAGTAAACAACGTGCAATTTGGAAAACAGCAGGTAGTATTGTTTTTCTGTTTAGTCTGATTTTCGCGTTTCTCATATTAATTTTTCAAGGACAACTCTCACTTTATATTTTCCATTCACTTAAATACCAGACAGTTTTTATATGGTTTGCAGTTTTTTTGATATTTTTTAATTTTAATACACTGTTTTTAGCAATATTAAATGGAAAAAAAGAAATATTAAAATTAGTGCTTGCAAATATTGCAGGTAGTTTATTTGCTCTTATTATCACGAGTATGCTGGCAATTAAGTTACATTTATATGGAGCTTTAGTTGCATTATCCATTTATCAGTCTATTGCATTTATAGTGACGTTATTTCTATGTTATAGAGCGAACTGGTTTAAGTTTTCATCTCTCCTAGGAAAAATAGACCTAGAAATTACCAAAAAGTTTAGCTCATTTATTCTCATGGCATTAGTGAGTGCGATTTGTGTACCCCTGTCTCAAATGTTAATTAGAGCATATTTAACTCAGGAGTTTAGTCTGGCATATGCAGGTTACTGGGAAGCGATGATCCGACTAAGCACGGTGTACCTTATGCTGGTCACGACAACATTGGGAGTGTATTACTTACCCCGATTATCAGAGCTAAATAAGATTGATGAAATTAAGAAAGAAGTTTATTTGGGCTATAAATTTCTTTTTCCACTGACTGTAGTAGGAGGAATTATTGTTTTCGTACTACGTGATTGGATAATTAATTTACTATTCACTCCATCTTTCGCACCCATGCAGGACTTGTTCTTTTGGCAAATGATGGGGGATGCATTAAAAATAGGAAGCTGGATACTCGCCTATTTAATGCTAAGCAAAGCAATGACCAAACTGTACATTTCTACAGAAATTATATTTACCTTATCCCTTATTGCTTTGACCTATGTATGTACCCAGTTTTTTGGATTTAAAGGTGTTTCAATTGCCCACCTAATAAATTATGGGATGTATTGGATAGTAATCAGTTTATTTATATTTAAACAATTAAAATAAAGAGATATATAATATGATAATTGAGCAATCTTTAGTTTCCATCATTATACCAAGTTATAATCATGAGAGATTCGTGTGTGACAGTATCCGGAGTGTCATTGACCAGTCTTACCAGAATATTGAGTTAATTGTCATTGATGATGGATCTACAGATTCTTCAGTAGAAAAAATACAAGGACTGATTCCGCTCTGTGAAAAACGGTTCATCCGGTTTGAGTTTAGACATCGACCCAATAAGGGCTTGAGTGCAACCTTGAATGAAGCATTAGAATGGACACAAGGAGAATATTTTTCTTCTCTAGCTTCAGATGATATAATCTTAAAAGATAAAATAAAGATACAATCAGAATTTTTAAACCAGAATAAAAATTGTATCGCAGTATTTGGAGGAGTAGCAATTATTGATAATGATTCTAATCTTGTAAAAAATAGGGTTAAAAAAAGACAAAGTTATAGTTTTGAAAAAATTTTATTATTAGAACATGATTTACCAGCTACGACCCAACTGATCCGATCTAAAGCTGTGAAAAAAATTGGTGGTTATGATGCTAAGGTAAAAATTGAAGACTGGTATATGTGGTTGCTTTTAGCACGGGAAGGGGAGTTATGTTATCTTCCTGTTGTTTTTGCTAAATACAGGCTGCATGATAATAATATGCATAAACAGACGTCTCTTATGCATGATTCGAGAATGATGATTTTAAATGAGTACCAAAATCATATTCTATTTAATAAAGCAAAAAAAAGAGCTTTATGGATAAATGCATTTGAGTTGGGGTTGTTTTCCAAAAAGAAATCATTAGAAAAAATGCTAAGCATTTTGAGAGAATATCCATCTGAAATTTTAACATATGATTTTTTTAGGTTTTTTTACTGGTTGCTTATTAAAAAAGATTTTTAATATAAATAAGTTTGATAAATGTTATTAATTTTGTTAAAGAATAATTTTTAAAATATATTAAATAAGAAAATAATTAAATTAATAATATAAAATATTAATCGGTTCTTTTACTTTTCTATCAAGTAAAAGACAATAAGAAAGGAATGGATAATGATTATTTTAAATGAAACTAATTCAAAAAATAACATTATTTTTTTAAGTGATACTAATATAAGAGATAAATCAATTATATATCTTATACTGTTTTCATTTTTTTTATCTCAGTTTTATTTTTGGTCAAGTGGAGTTCCACAATTCAGCCATATTTTTATTATGGGTGCTATTTTATTGCTATTTAGCAAAAGCTCTAAAATAAATATTGAATATTCAAATATAATTTTATTATTTGTTGCTTATGCAATTTGTGTAAATTTTGCTTGGTATTTAATTGTTCTCGATTCAAGTTATATGATGTCGACTGTTTACTGGATATTTAATTTATTGTTTTTTCTATTAATGATGAATTTAAATCAAGTTCAGATTAACTTTTTCTATGAAAAATTATTATTCCTAATTCCTTTTTCCTATATTGTTGAAATTATTATCTGGGCAAGCAACTTAGGTCGTTATGATTTTGAACCTCGATATAATGGTCTTTTTAATGATCCTAATCAGATGGCATTTTGGGTGCTGAGTAGCTGTGCAATTTATCTGTATATTTCAGGAAATGGCTTTAAAAAAATAACTATCTATTTTTTAGCCTTATTCTTAATTTTATTGACCATGTCAAGATCTGCTTCAGTTGGTTTTTTAATGTTAACTCTGGGACTTATATTTAGTCAAAAAGGAGACCTAAATAAAAGAATATTTGTATTCATTGGAACATTAGTGTTTTTTGGAAGCTTAAGCTACTTTTTATATAACTTGGGGGTCTTTGATAGTATTGCACTACGCTTTATAGAAGGGTTAGATCAACGAGACAGTCAGGTAGAAGGGCGTGGTCTTTTCAGTTTTTTAGATTATCCTCAATATTTAATTTTTGGTGCTGGGCAAGGCGCCCACTGGTTATATAACCCTACAGGAAATGAAATTCATTCAACTTGGTTAGGTATCTTGTTTTATTATGGGATTATAGGAATATCCTTATTTTTAATATTTTTATATCAAATATTTAAGAAACTATCGCTTTCCAACAAGATGATATTATTAGGGCCAATGTTATATGGGTTTACCACTTATAGCGCAAGAACAATTATTTTTTGGTTTTTATTGGCGGCTTTTTTATTATTCTCAAATAATAAGGATGAATAAATATGTATATTTCTATCGGAATTCCATTTTTTAATGCTGAAAAATTCTTGGAAGATGCGATTAAATCTGTCCTTGCCCAAACTTTTCAAGACTGGGAACTCATACTGGTAGATGATGGTTCGACAGACCGGTCTTTAGAAATAGCCCGATCATTTGTTGATTCTCGAATCCGTATCATTTCTGACGGTTATAATAGAAGATTACCCTATCGCTTAAATCAGATTATTAGTGAAGCAAAATATGACATTATTGCGCGTATGGATGCTGATGATTTAATGGCTGTAGACCGGCTTGAAAAACAGATTAAAGTCCTAACTAAAAATCCAGAGATTGATTTAGTTGTTACCAGCTTGTATTCCATTGGAAATAAAAATGAAATTCTGGGGAAAAGAATTTTTTCTACCCACCAGATGCAGCCAAAAGAAATTTTGCAAGGGTTGACAAATTTATTACATCCTTCACTTCTTGCACGTAAGGCATGGTGTCAAAGAAATCCTTATCAGGAAAATAACTGCCTAGCTGAAGATTATGAATTATGGCTCTCAGCAGCTATAAAAAATGATTTTAATTATATGGTAATGCAAGAACCATTGTATTTTTATCGAGAAGTAGAAAATGTAAAAAAAGAGAAAATGATCCGTGGTTATAATACCCAGATTGAAGTAATCAAAAAATATTATAATAATATAATCGCTGATCGCGAAAAAAATAAGATTCTTCTAAAATTTGAGATAAAAAAAATTATTGTAAAAATATTAGATTTTCTAAATTTAATGAAGATCTTACATAGCCGTAGGATAACCCCTGTTTCTAACGACGAGAAAAATTTTTATGAGTCACAATTAGAACTAATAGAGCGTATAAAGCAATGATCTCTAAAAAAATTATTATCATTGGGACAACAGCCTCTAATCTTTATGGCTTTCGTAAAGATTTTATTTTGTCCTGTTTAGCACAGAATTATCATGTTTATGCTTTCGTGTCTGAATATACTAATGAATGGTTGGCTAAAATACAAAGTTTAGGTGTTACGCTGGTTACCTATAAACTTAGTCGTGGTGGATTGAACCCATTTGCTGATCTTCATTCAACTTATCAACTGATTAAAAAAATAAGTGAAATTCAACCTGATATTGTTTTTTCATATTCAACTAAGCCAGTTATTTATGCAACTTTGGCTGCTTATAAGACTAAGGTTCCTTATATCTATGGCATGATTGAAGGATTGGGTTCGCCTTTTACAATGCATAAACATGGTCAAAGTTTGAAGTCTAAATTCATACGCTTTATACAAATCTCTTTATATCGGCTTGTATTTCCATATTTAGATAAAATTATTTTTCTCAATCGCGATGATCCTAAAGATTTAGTATATCATTATAATCTTCCTCATAAAAATAATGCAATTGAGGTCTTAGGACCAATTGGCCTTAATTTACAAGAATATGCCTATACGAAATGGGATACTGAGAAACATTTATCTTTTATCTTTATTGCCAGGTTAATTGCTGAAAAGGGTATATTTGAATATTTAGAAGCTGCTCGAATAGTTAAAGAAAAATATCCTGATATAACATTTAAAATTATAGGTGGATTGGATCCTGAAAACCCAACTGGTTTAAAGCAGGCACAATTAGATCAATTGATAAAAACAGGAATTATAGAATACGCTGGCTTCGTTAAAGATGTGGATCAAAGAATACGTGAGAGTGCAGTTTTTGTATTACCCTCCTATTACCGTGAGGGCGTACCTCGTAGTACACAAGAAGCAATGGCTATAGGAAGACCAGTGATTACTACTGATGTACCTGGCTGTAATGAAACTGTAGTAGATGGTGTTACGGGTTTCCTAATTCCTAAATGGGATGTAAACGCTTTAGTAAAGAAAATGATTTATTTCATAAAATATCCTGAACAAGTAAATAAAATGGGATATCAAGGCTTTTTATATGCTAAAAAAAATTTTAATGCTGATCATATAAATCATAGATTATTGCAAATATTAGGAATGAATTAGACTTAGAAGTTATTCAATAATATTTTTTATTTATAAAAATAATTTTGATTAAATTTAACTTAAAAATAATAAGTATAGAATATTTAACTTATATAGGAGATTGTAATGGGCGAAGATACAAGCTTTCAAATAAAAAAATACGAAGATTCAGACAAAATTATGTGGAATGAATTTTTATTAAAGTGTAAAAATTCTCACTTTATGTTTAATCGGGATTTCATGGAGTATCATTCTGATCGTTTCGAAGATTTCTCTTTAATATTTAAAAATGATGAAGAGAAAATTATGGCTTTATTGCCTGGAAATATTCAAGATAATATTTTTTATAGTCATCAAGGTCTAACCTTTGGTGGATTTTTGATTGATAGAGGAGTTCATGCTACTGATATGCTTGAACTTTTTACTCAACTAAAGATTTTTTTAAAAGAAAAAAATATTGAAAAAATTATATATAAATGTATCCCGAGTATTTATCATAATTATCCAGCGCAAGAAGACTTATATGCTTTATTTAGAAATCATGCAAACCTTTATCGTAGAGATATTAGCGTTTGTATTGATTTAGAGGAAGAATATTCATATTCAGAAAGTAAAAGAAGATCAATTAAGAAGCTCAAAAAAAATGGGATTATTTGTGAAGAAGTAGATCAGCCTAGTATTGTTTGGGGGGTGCTTCGTGAAGTATTACGTCAGCATCATAATCAACAACCTGTACATAATGAAATTGAAATAGATTTATTGAAAAGTAGATTTCCTAATAATATAAGAGCTTATAAGTGCTGTCTTGATAGACATATAGTTGCAGCAGCAGTAACTTTTGAAACTGAGAGAGTGGTTCATACTCAGTATTTGGCCAGTAATGATAAGGGTAGAAAGGAAAAAGTATTAGACTATCTGCTTGATTTTTTAATAAATAATAGTAAAAATTCTGCTAAAATATTTGACTTTGGTACTTCCAATGAAAATGAGGGGAAGTTTTTAAATACGGGTTTAATTAATCAAAAAGAAAGATTTGGTGCTCGTGCGATTGTACATGATTTCTATAATATAGATCTTTAGGTCTTTGTTTCACAAACAGATGATTACAGGCTTATTCAATTGCATAAGGATGTGCTGAATAAGCCTCAAGTGTGTGATTCATAGACATCATTTCAATATAATTGGTGTCTATGAACAGAGAAATTCAACAAAGACTCGTATGGGTTAAATTATTTGAAGAGACCAATGATGCTGGCCTAGTCTGTCGGAGATGTGGCATTTCTAGACCAACATTACGCAAGTGGTGGAAACGATATTCTGAGCAAGGTATTGATGGATTAAGTAGTCAGAGTAAACGCCCATTAAAATCTCCAAATACTAAAATCAATGCTGAGCTAGAGGACTTAATATTGGAAATGCGCTCGGCTAGAAATCTGGGTGCTCGACGTTTGCAAACAGAATTGATGAGGCTGCACGGAGTCTCGTTGTCCTTAGCGACTATCCATAAAGTACTATCCACCCATCAAGTCAAACCGATTAAAAAATTCCGTCGTAAAGTAGATTTCATTCGTTATGAACGCCCATTACCAGGCGATAGAATTCAAATGGATACTTGTAAATTGGGTTCTAGGCTATATCAGTACACATCTATCGATGACTGCACACGATATCGCGTTTTAAGGATATATAAACGCCGAACAGCGGCGAATACGCTCGACTTTTTAGACTGCGTAATTGAAGAAATGCCTTTTCCCATACAGCGAATACAGACCGATCGTGGGCGGGAATTTTTTGCTGAAAAAGTACAGAAAAAATTGATGCAGCATGGAATCAAATTTAGGCCAAATAAACCAGGTTCACCTCATTTGAATGGCAAGGTAGAGCGTTCTCAAAAGACTGATAAATCTGAGTTCTACGCTACTGTCGATATTAATTCTGAAGATATCCAAGACAAGCTAGCCGAATGGCAGCATTACTATAACTGGATGAGACCACATTCAGCTTTGAAAGGTAAAACACCGATGGAAAGGTACTTTGAATTATGTGAAGAAACCCCTTTCTCTGATGAGGTCCAGAAGCAATACAACCCATCCAATGAACGGATTCAACACGCCAATTACAAGATGGATTTAGAGATCGCTAAATTGAAACGATCTCTATGAATCACACACCTCAAGCCATAATTCATTGGCCAACTAATTGTTATCTCTATAACTAGTCCTTGATAAATCAAGAAATATCACGATTCGATTTGATATTAATACTCAATATTATGTGCAATCGAATGACTGCGGAGATTAAAGTCATATCTATTTCTTTGTTGTCATTCACTACTGTTTTAATGGATTATTTCTCCATTTCAACATTGTTTATATATGTTCATAGCTTTATGTAAAGCCCAATTAAAGATAATTTTAACTTAGTTAAATAGTATTGGACTATCCGGTGCTTTAAAAGAATATATGAATATTGTATTTCACTATCAAAAAGCAGTTGTAGATTTTACTAAACTGTAAATAGTACAGAATTGAAATTTTTAGATAAAAATATATAAAAACTAACCTAAATATGACTATCAATAGTCGAAATCACTTAAGGATATAATGATTAAATTATAAAAATTATGTTATTCAAATTTTTACAAATGATATAAGTAAATTGTAGGGATTTGGATATCCATCTAATAGAATT
>NZ_JALJVC010000023.1 GCF_022967985.1 Acinetobacter lwoffii
AGCTTAAAAAATCAAATTCAAACTTGACCTAAAAGTTAGCCATTTCCCCCTCAATTTCAAACTGAAACAATAAATCCCATGTTAAACTATTCAATGGTTTTAGCAGGGACTCATCTATGCACTTTGTTCATCTTGGTATTCATACAGAATTTTCGATTACTGAATCCATCGTACGGATACCTGACTTGGTCAAAGCTGCCGAAGAAGAACAGATGCCTGCCCTTGCGCTCACGGATCTTTCTAACCTGCATGCTGCCGTCAAGTTCTATGGCAAATGTCTGAGCAAAGGCATCAAGCCGATTCTGGGTTCTGAAATTCGCCTGAATGATGCCGAACATCGCATGACCTTATTGGCCATGACCAATACCGGCTGGCGTAATTTGACTGAACTGGTATCTGAAGGCTTTATCAGTGGTCAGCAACTGGATATCCCCTGCGTTCAAAAACAATGGATTTTAAATCAGCCTGAGGACATGATTGCCCTGCTCGGTATGCACTCCGATGTCGGCAAAATGCTGATGAGTTCAAATCCGCAAAAAGCCGAACCGCTGCTGGAAGAGTGGGTCGAAAAATTTGGTAATCGTGTTTATCTTGCCCTGACCCGTACCAATCGTCCGGATGAAGATAACTTTATTCTGGAAGCCGTTAAGCTGGCAAAAAAATACAATATCGGTGTGGTCGCACATAATGATGTGCATTTCATGACCCGTGAAGATTATGAAGCGCATGAAGCACGGGTATGTATTGCAGATGGTTATGTGCTTGGTGACAACCGCCGCCCTAAAACCTATTCACCTGAACAATATTTCAAATCTGCTGAAGAAATGACGGCGCTGTTCTCGGATATTCCATCTGCGATTGAGAACACCTATCACATTGCCAAACGCTGTAATGTGACGCTGCAACTGGGCAAATACTTCCTGCCTGATTATCCGATTCCTGAAGGTCATACCATTGATACCTTCTTTGCACACTTGTCCAAAGAAGGTCTGGAAGAACGCCTGAATTTCCTGTATCCGCCTGAACAACGTGATGAAGACTGGCCAGAAATCCGCAAGCCTTATGATGAGCGTATCGAATACGAGATTAACATCATTAACTCGATGGGATTCCCGGGCTACTTCCTGATCGTGATGGACTTCATTCAGTGGTCGAAAAGTAACGGCGTTCCGGTCGGTCCGGGCCGTGGTTCGGGTGCAGGTTCACTGGTCGCCTATAGCTTAAAAATTACCGATCTTGACCCGCTGCGTTATGAACTGCTGTTCGAACGTTTCCTGAACCCGGAACGTGTTTCGATGCCCGATTTCGACGTCGATTTCTGTATCGCAGGCCGTGACCGCGTGATTGACTATGTAGCACGTACCTATGGCCGTGATGCGGTCTCCCAGATTGCAACATTCGGCACTATGGCGGCCAAAGGTGCGATTCGTGATGTTGCCCGCGTTTTGGGTAAATCTTATGGCTTGGCGGATCGTATCTCGAAAATGATTCCGACCAAGCCTTTAGGTCTAAGCCTGCTTGAGTCACTAGAAGCTGAACCCCAGCTTAAAGATATCGTCACCAATCCATCCAATCCAGACCATGACGATGCAGCCGAAATCTGGGAAATGGCACTGAAACTGGAAGGTATTACCCGAAACACCGGTAAACACGCCGGTGGTGTGGTGATCTCGCCAACCAAAATTACCGATTTCTCTGCGGTCATGTGTGATGCCGATGGTACCGGACGCGTGGCACAGTTCGATAAAGACGATGTCGAATCTGCAGGTCTGGTGAAGTTTGACTTCTTGGGTTTGCGTAACCTGACGGTGATTGAAGATGCGGTTAAAAATATCAATAAACGCATCAAATCTGACAAGCCTTTAGATATTGCTTATATCCCGCTTGAAGATAAAGACGCATATCTGGTCTTCGCCAATGCCAACACCACTGCGGTATTCCAGTTTGAATCCGTGGGCATGAAGAAGATGCTGAAAGAGGCACGCCCGAGCAAGTTTGAAGAAATTATTGCCTTCGTGTCACTGTACCGTCCAGGCCCGATGGATCTGATTCCTGACTTTATTCACCGGATGCATGGTGGTGATTTTGAATATTTGCATCCATTGCTTGAAGGCGTACTAGAACCCACCTACGGGATTATGGTGTATCAGGAACAGGTGATGCAGGCTGCACAGTACTGTGCCGGCTATACCCTCGGTGGCGCAGACTTGTTACGTCGGGCCATGGGTAAGAAAAAACCGGAAGAAATGGTCAAACAGCGCCAGATCTTTATTGAAGGTGCGGCAAAGAAAGACATTGATGAAGCGACCGCCAACCATATCTTTGACTATATGGAAAAGTTTGCCGGCTATGGTTTTAACAAATCGCATGCGGCTGCCTATGCTTTGGTTGCCTACCAAACTGCATGGCTGAAAGCGCATTATCCGGCTGAATTCCTGTCGGCAGTATTGACCTCGGAGATGCAGAACACCGACAACGTGGTATTCCTGATTGATGACTGTCGCAAGAATAATCTGGAAGTTTTACCGCCGTCAGTGAATATGTCGCTGTATCAATTCCATGCTATCGATGAGCAAACCATTGTCTATGGTCTGGGTGCGATCAAAGGCGTCGGTGAAGCGGCGATGCAGTCAGTGATTGACTCGCGTGCGCAAGAAGGTTCATTCCGTGACTTGTTTGATTTCTGTCATCGTATTGACCTGAAAAAAATCAATAAGCGTACTCTGGAAGCACTGATTCGTTCAGGTGCATTGGATTGCTTGGGAATTGACCGTGCCGACCTGATGGCGCAACTGCCTGAAGCGGTTCAAGCTGCGGAACAGGCACGTTCCAATCGTGAAACCGGCATCATGGACCTGTTTGGCGAAGTTGAAGAAGTTCAGCGCAAGCCATCTAAGCCAGTCAAACCTTGGGCGGATGAAGTTCGCCTGAAAGGTGAGAAAGACACGCTTGGCCTGTATTTAACCGGCCACCCGATTGATGTGTATCGCAATGAACTGAAAGCCTTTGTGCCTAGTCAGATCAATGAGCTGACGCCGACCCGCCGTGGCGTGACCACCGTGTTTGCAGGATTGGTGGTGGATATTGCCAACTTTCCGAACCGAATGATGATGACCCTGGATGATGGTACGGCACGGATTGAGATTTCAGCCAATCACGAACGCTTCAACCGCTTTAAAGAGATTATCCAGCTCGATAAAGTGGTGGTGATTGAAGGTGAAATTTATGAGCGTGAAGGCTTTGACCGTCCGATGGGACGCCTCACCAAAGCATTTAGCCTGAATGAAATTCGCCAGAAACGTGCCAATAGCATCAAGATTACCCTCACAGCCGAGCATTTCAGCAAGAGCTTGAGCCGTGACTTGCAGCAGATTCTGACTCCTTATTGCAATGTCGATATGTCGGCACATATTCCGGTGATTCTATATCTGGATTACCCGTATGCCACGACGGAACTGCATCTGGGTCTCAACTGGAAAGTCGCCCCACTGGATGAGCTCCTAGCCAAATTGCGTGATTATTTTGGTAAAGAAGCGTTGCATATTGAGTATCAGGTCAAGTCCAAAGCTGCCAAAGCCGTGTCCTATGAACAGGCCAAGCCGGTGGATATTCCCCCGCCGCCTGTGGGCATGAGCATGGATGATGCACTGGAGCTGTATCAGGCTGAATCTCAGCCACAATATTCATAAATCTTGATCTTTAAAACACCTTAAAATTGGAATCCTCATGAGTCAAATTGACAATGCTGCTGTTTCAGCACATCTCTCCCATGTGCGTATTGTCATGGTCAATACCACTTTACCTGCCAATATCGGCAGTGCCTTACGTGCCATGAAAACCATGGGCCTGTCCAAACTGGTTCTGGTGGCGCCAAAAACCTATCCGCATCCGGATATTGACGCGCTGGCAGCGGGTGCCACTGACCTGATCGAGCAGATCGAGATTGTCGAAACCCTTGAAGATGCCATTAAAGACTGCCAGATTGTATTCGGTACCAGCGCACGCAGCCGTACCATTCCCTGGCCGTTGTTAGATGTGCGCCCTGCCGCTGAAAAAGCCATGACCGCCGTGGTACAAGATCAGCAGGAAGTTGCGATTCTATTTGGCCGTGAAGACCGTGGTCTGACCAATGAAGAATTGGCAATGGCCAATTATCATCTGACTATTCCTGTGAATACGGACTATGGCGTACTGAATGTAGCTCAGGCGATTCAGGTAATCTGCTATGAGATGCGCATGGCAACGATGAGTCAAATTGAACAGCCACGTGATGCTAAAGCGACCATGCAAGTCATTGATGGCATTGAAATGGAATGGGATGAACCCTTGGTTAATCATGCCCAGATGGAACAGTTCTATCCGCATTTGGAAAAAATGCTGGCAGAAATTGAATTTATGGATCCAAAAAATCCAAGATTATTGCCTTTACGCTTGCGTCGTCTCTTCGGACGTATACAATTAGATCGTATGGAATATCACTTACTTCGTGGTATTTTCAGCCGTGTTCAGGCATTGAACAACGGTACCTGGAAAAAATCTTCACACACATCATCACAGGACGAGGATCAAATCTAATGCTAAAACAGCTCAAAGAAGATATACAAGCTGTCTTTGCGCGCGATCCTGCAGCACGCAATACCTTAGAAGTCTTAACCACTTACCCTGGCATTCATGCGCTGATCATGCATCGCATGGCACATGAGCTATGGAATAAAGACTGTAAAGGAACTGCGCGTGCGTTGTCTTCGTTTAGCCGCTTTGCCACCGGCATTGAAATCCATCCGGGCGCAAAAATTGGCCGCCGTTTCTTTATCGATCACGGTATGGGTGTAGTCATTGGTGAAACCGCTGAAATTGGCGATGACGTGACGCTTTATCACGGCGTGACTTTGGGTGGAACGACCTGGAATAAAGGTAAACGTCATCCAACCCTAGAAGATGGCGTAGTAGTCGGTGCCGGTGCCAAGATTCTTGGGCCATTTACCGTAGGTAAAAATGCCAAAGTCGGTTCTAATGCGGTCGTTACCAAAGCGGTTCCTGAAAACGCCACAGCTGTGGGCAACCCGGCACGTTTTATTACCAAAGACAAACCCAAAGATGATGCTGAAGCCCGTCGTCGTGACTATGCCGAAAGTATCGGTTTCCAGCCCTATGCCGCGACTGAAGATCAGTCTGATCCGATTTTAGAAGGTATGCGGATTCTGCTGGATCGCATTCAGCAAAATGAAAAACGCATGAACAACTTGTGCAATCGTCTTTCTTTGTTAGATCCGACCTTTAACAAGCAGCAACAGGATGGCCAGCCTTTGAGTAAAAAAGAGTTGGAGATTCTGGAAGAAGCGCGCCGTGAATGTGAAGCGCAAACCAGCCAATCCAAGGCCTGAATATCACACTTCACTCTGTAACACGGGTTTACTTGCATGATCGTTATAGTTTTCATAGACTGACGATCATGCAATTTTTGAATAGATGTTTTAAAAATAACAGAATGGATGACTATTATGACCTTTAAGCCCTTGGCACTTGCTTGCTTAGCATTCACAATTACTGCGTGTTCAACCACTCCTCAGAAATCTGCTGAGAAACCTGTAGATCAAGTGGTTTTTGTAGAACCTGAACTGAGCCCACCATTTTATGCTTTAAATCCATTCAATTATAATGAACCGCCTGAATTTGAAGTGCATTTGAAAAAGGCTGCAGCGCAGCCTGTAACCAAGATGGTGGTGACGGATCCTAATGATCCATCCAAGCAACTGACCCTGGATGTGAATAAACTGATTATTCCAGTGGTAGATAGCAATACACGTGCAATGCGTTATGCAGCACTTGCCAATTCAAATGAAATCGATATCACCGAAATTGACGATTTCCTGCAAATGGTCGAAGGTAAGGCACGTCATTATCCACCACGTTTCAGCGATCGTCAGGAACGCCGTGGTTTTGAAGCCAAATTGCGTGAAGTCACCCGACAACTGGATACTTTAGCGGCCCGTCCAAATGCCTCTTTTGATGTGTTGATGCGTGCTTTTAAAGCCAGCGTGATGGCACGTAACCTGGATCTGGGTTCAGTTTATACCACCAATTCCCTGACCTATGCCCAGCGTATTCTCAAAATTAACCCGGATGATCCTGAAGTCAACTTCTGGTTTGGTTTTGGTCTGTCTGAAGGCGGTGGTCAACGTGAAGCCATCGCTTATCTGGACAAAGCCATGAAAGCTGGCGTTCAGGAGGCTTATCTTTCTGCAGCCAATAACTATATTGCATTGGAACAGAAAAAAAATGCCACTCAAACCTTGGCGAACTATAAGGTGAAATATCCGCAAGAAGCTGAAGTAGCAGACCGTCTGATTCAGGAAATTGAGAAAAATGGTCGCTGGAATGTTTGGCAAATTTTGCAAACATCAACACCCGCTCCGGCTACAGACCCAGCAACAGCACCGGTGACCCCATAATAAAGATTCGCTTCAATTTGATTACAAATAGACTGCTACGGCGGTCTATTTTTATGGGAAAAAATTAGTAAAATACAAAACATTATCCCGCTTTATAACTTGAATTCAGTGAAAAGTTTTATGCACGAAAAAATAAATAAAAGATTAATGCTGTGCACTTTACTCATCACCAGCGTACTCAGCGGCTGTCAGGTGGTCAGTGTTAAGGAACAGGCGATTAATGTCACGCTGAACAATGAGCGTGACAGCATCTTGACCCGCGACAAGCTTAGCGAAGCCAGTCTGAATGTGTTGTCCATGACAGGTCGTGAAGCTCAGATCTGTATTGATCAGCCCGAAGAATGTGTGGAAGATCTGAAAAGTATTCCCCAGATTTTAGATGAACAATTGCTTTCTACAGCAAGTGAATTATATCTAGCCAACTCCTTACAAAATGCCAAGTCTGCTGAATGTAACACCGGAATTTTAAACAAAACCCGATCACCGGAAAAACAGCAACAACACAAGCAGAACATCCAGAACTGTCTGGATCAGCAGCTCACTATGCTGGATAAAAGCATTCGTTATAGCTATGCCTATCTGTTTAAAACCGAGCGTGCGCCGCAAGAGCGTATTTTTGATAACCGCCAGGTCCAGATTCGTGACTTTTATAACCTGGCAATTGCTCATCTGATTCAACGCTATGCTGAACGTTATGAAGCCAAACAGTCCGGCCAGCGCATTCAGGTCGGTGACAGTGTATACACCATTGATCTGGAAAATTTTCCGCAGCTGAAAAACCAGACCATTGAACAGCTGATGTCTACCTATAATATGAACTTTTCCGGCCTACGTTCCATCACCCGCCGTGATGGTTTTGGTTCAGAATTTTTAGTGGTCTTACCTGAAGCACAGCAAACCGAGCAGGATAAAAAATATATTGTCGATCCGCTCAAGCACAACTATCCAAATGGTAAAAATCCAAACATTCATTCAGCCCGCTATCTGGCGACCACCATTACCGCTGTGCCTAAATCAGCGAATTCGACCGAACAGATTTTATCTACTTCGGAGTTTCACCTGAAACTCTATGATCCTTATAAGCATGAAAAGATCAAAGTGGCTTCGAAAGAATATGCGCTGGCCGCCAACTTTTCTGCACCTTACGGCTTATGGCTGGCCGAGAACAATCTGGGGCGTTTAGCCTATCTGACCCTGATTAATCGCGAAGACAGTCTGAGCATGCCGCATCTGTATATGCTGGAACCTTATAATCCGGACAAGAAAGTGCTGGTATTGATTCATGGTCTGGCCAGTAGTCCTGAAGCTTGGATTCGTCTGACCAACGATATTATGGGTGATCCGGTATTAAGGGAAAATTTCCAGGTCTGGCAGGTATTTTATTCTACTAACATGCCGATTCTGGAAAGCCGTTTTCAAATTAATGCCCTGGTTCAGCAAGGCTTTGCCCGGGTTGCGAACAATGCACCAGCTAAAAAAGATGCAGTACTGGTCGGACACAGTATGGGAGGTGTGATTGCCCGTTTGATGGTCAGCCAGGCCGATATTACTCAAGATGCATTCAAGCTGGTACAAAATACCCGCATTGCACAATTTAAGGATAACCCGCTCTTTAAAGCACGCCTGCAAATGCAGCCTATTCCAAATTTCACCCGGGCCATTTTCTTAGCGACACCGCATCGTGGGACAGAATATGCCGATCGCTGGCATACCAAACTGGCCCGTAAAATTATCCGCATACCGGGTGCATTTTTGGGTGCCTTTGCCGATACCCTGCAAGGTGAGATCGGGCTAAACGAGTTTGTCAAAGAACTGGGGCATGACCTGATTCAAAATGGCCCAAGCGATTTGAGTGAAAATTCGAAATTCACGGCGTTGACCCAGGATATTCAGCCTTCTAAAAATATCAAATTTCATTCTATTATCGGCAATACCGTAGATACGCAAGATACCAAGCTCATGAGCGATGATATCGTTTCATACGAAAGTGCTTACTTGGAAGGTGCTGTATCTAGCAAAGTCATTAAGGGTGGCCACTCGATTCAGGAAACGCCTGAAGCCGTACTGGAATTACGCCGGATTCTCAGATTACATCTGACCGATCTTGGTCTTTATGATCCGGAATAAACTATCGTCTTGATTTAGACTCACCACCGCATGTTCACATCCGGTGGTTTATTTTTTAAAATTGCAAATAGTGCTGAATAAGAAGCCATAGCGGCAGATCTGAGCGCTGACTTAAAGATTCATCTGGAATTTCATTTCTTTCTAAAAATTAAATTTGATAGACTTGCTGCAATACAGCTTTAAAGCTGAATTGAATCAGCAGATTCATTTCACATTTTCGATCTCCTGTGCTCAACCATGTTGGATTGGCCTTATTGAAAATGTGCTTTAAATTTCCCTGCATAGCCTATTGAGCAGTATTTGCATTTATCTCTTGTTGAAAGGATTTATTTTTAATGACCAGTTCAGAAATTATGGCTGATCTTTTTACCTTAACGCCCATGATGCAGCAATACATGTCGGTGAAAATGCAGCATCCGCATTCTTT
Source organism: Acinetobacter lwoffii (assembly GCF_022967985.1). Taxonomy (GTDB): domain Bacteria; phylum Pseudomonadota; class Gammaproteobacteria; order Pseudomonadales; family Moraxellaceae; genus Acinetobacter. Next base: position 9,007 of record NZ_JALJVC010000023.1, read on the forward strand.
GATGTTTTATCGTATGGGTGATTTTTATGAACTGTTCTTTGAAGATGCACACAAGGCAGCCAAGATTTTAGGCATTACCCTGACCCATCGTGGTAAAGCCAATGGTCAGCCAATTCCTATGGCGGGCGTGCCTTATCATGCAGCCGAGGGCTATCTGGCACGTCTGGTCAAAAAAGGCGAAACCGTGGTGATCTGCGAGCAGATCGGCGAGGTTACTGGGAAAGGACCGGTTGAGCGTGGTGTAGTTCGGATTATTACGCCGGGCACCCTGACCGATGATGCCATGCTCGGTGCACATCAAAGCTCGAATCTGGTGGCTTTATGTATTCAGCAGAGTCAGATTGGCATTGCACTTCTCGATCTCAGCGCTGGCTTATTTAAAGTACAGCAGCAGGATTATGATCTTAACCAGCTCATGATTGAACTGGCACGTTTGATGCCAAGCGAAATTCTGCTGGATGAAAATATCGCTGATCCGACATTGACCGAACAACTCAAACAGCAACTGGATATCTCGGTCACCAAACGTCCAAATGTTGATTTCAACCTGAATAATGCACAAAAAACCTTATGTGACCAGTTTGCCGTCAGCACGCTTTCAGGTTTCGGAATTGATCATTTACCTTTGGCTAAAGCAGCCGCAGCGGCACTGATTCACTACGCCAAAGAAACCCAGAAAACTGCGTTACCGCATATCCGCACGATTCAGCTAGAACAGAGTTCAGATTTTATTGCTTTGGATCCGGTGACACGCCGTAATCTTGAACTGATTGAGCCTTTATTTGAACATGGGACATCCTTATTTCAGCTGATCAATGATTGCCAGACTGCCATGGGGGGGCGCTTGCTCAGTCGCACCCTGATGCAACCTTTACGCGATACCGCCTTGCTGGATGAGCGCCTGGATGCCATTCAAGCCCTGCTGCAAGGTTTCCACGAAGTACCTGTACGTTTGGTACTAAAAGAAATTAGCGATATTGAACGCGTGCTGAGCCGTATTGCGCTTGGCAGTGCCCGTCCACGTGATCTGGTGCAATTGCGACAGGCCTGCGCGCAAATTCCATTTTTACGCCATGCCCTGCAACCGATTGTCAGTCAGCAACAGTCCAAACTTTTAGTACAACTCAATGAAGAACTCGGCGACTTCCATGGTCTGCATCAACGTCTGATGTCCGCCATTGTGGAAAATCCACCCGTCCTGCTTCGTGATGGTAATGTCATTGCAGAAGGTTTTGACAGTGAACTCGATGAACTACGTCAGATTCGTGATCATGCCAGCCAGTTCCTGATTGATCTGGAAATTAAAGAGCGTGAACAAAGCGGCATTCCGGGACTGAAAATTGGCTACAACCGCGTCAGTGGCTATTATATTGAGCTGACCCGCGCACAGGCTGAACAGGCACCCGAGCACTATATTCGTAGGCAAACCCTGAAAAATGCCGAACGCTACATCACACCTGAACTGAAAGCATTTGAAGACAAAGTCTTATCAAGCGAATCGCGTGCCTTGGCCCGTGAAAAAATGCTGTTTGAAATGCTGCTGGATGAACTGCGTCAGGATATCGGCAGTTTACAGATGATGAGCAGCGCCATTGCCCAGATTGATCTGATTGCTAATTTTGCCCATCAGGCGCGTTTACGCAACTGGTCGCGTCCAAAATTTAGCCCTGAAATCGGTGTAAGTATCACTGCTGGACGACATCCAGTGGTAGAAGCCCTCAGTAAATCGGCCTTTACTCCGAACGATACGCGACTGGATTTTTCCCATCGCATGGCCATCATTACCGGCCCCAACATGGGTGGTAAATCCACCTTTATGCGCCAGACTGCATTGATCGTGTTGCTGGCTTATTGTGGTGCCTATGTTCCAGCGCAAGCTGCAACTTTAGGTCCGGTTGACCGTGTCTTTACCCGTATTGGTTCTGCCGATGATTTATCGACCGGCAAATCAACCTTTATGGTGGAAATGACCGAAACCTCGCAAATCCTGCATCATGCCACCAGCCAGTCTTTGGTACTCATGGATGAAGTTGGCCGTGGAACCAGTACCTATGATGGCTTGTCTTTGGCTTGGGCCTGTGTGCTGGATCTGACCAAACGCATTCAATGTTTATGTCTATTTGCTACCCATTATTTCGAACTGACTGAACTGGATAAGGAAAGTGGCATTAACAACTACCATGTCACGGCCAAAGAGCTGAATGGCAATCTGATTTTATTGCATAAGGTGCAACATGGCCCGGCCAGTCAAAGTCATGGCTTGCAAGTCGCGAAATTGGCAGGCATTCCGGCTGCGGTGATTAAAGAAGCGCAAAACCGCTTAAAGATTCTGGAAAAACAGCATCAGGCCAAGCCACTGAGCCCGCAGCATGATCTGTTTGCAATGCCTGAAGTTATGGAGCCTATAGAACGTATCATCGAAATTGAGAAAGAATCGCCTGCACTGGACTTACTCGAAGATATTGATGTAGATAGTTTAACTCCGCGTGAAGCCTTGCAGCAGTTATATGCGCTCAAAGACCTGATCAAACAGCCAAGTTAATTCTCGGTCCTAGACCTCATCTGGCATAGGGTCGATGTCCTGAACATACCGATGAATGCTGTAATTCATCGGTATGCGACCTTTTTTCAAATTTAACAGCCCTATATATAACAAATATCAATAAAAGGAATTGTTAGTTCCCCCTGTTTTTGCCTAAAATACAGCATTCGTAATTAGAACCATATTTTTTAGGTAGCTGTCGCCATGACCTTCGTTGTCACTGAAAATTGTATTAAATGTAAATATCAAGACTGTGTTGAAGTTTGCCCTGTAGACTGTTTCTATGAAGGTCCTAACTTCCTTGTGATTAACCCGGACGAATGTATCGACTGTGCGTTATGCGAACCTGAATGCCCGGCAAATGCAATTTTCTCTGAAGACGAATTACCAGAAGGTCAGGAAGTCTTTATTGAACTGAATGCTGACCTGTCACAAAAATGGCCAAATATCACACAAATTGGTGACCAGCCAGCAGACCGTGAAGAATGGAATGGCAAAGCAGACAAATTACAATACCTTGAAAAGTAATTAGTTTAAACTTTAAAAGATCAGCAAATGCTGATCTTTTTTATACTCAACGCACACATTTCATTGCAATATTCTCCAAATTTCTCCCTATATTTAGTCTAAAATAGCGCTATTTTGTAAATATCTGATTTCTATAAATGAAGAACTTGTTAAAGGGATTATTGAGTCTTTGTATAATTCCTCTTGTTTTTGTGGGCTGTACCACAACCACAAAACAACCTGGACAGGCCACCACACCTGCTGGAAAACGGATTTACATTCCACAAGAACGTGTTCAATACGATCGTAAAGCCCACCCAAAAACTGTGCCTTATGTGTATACCCACTGGGTATCGGCACTGGATAATTTGTCACGCGTGCGTGAATATGAGGTTTTTCTGGAACGTCATGGGGTTGGCAATATCATTCCGAGTTTCGAATTGATGCGTACTGCACGTGATTGGGCCAAGTGTGGCCGTTCCCAATACATGATTCCAAGCCGTGAATTATGGGCCAATCAGATCCCAACTTTAAAAGTCTTTAAATATCTGGTTGCAGCCAATGTACTGACTGATTTTGAAGTCACGTCAGTCTATCGTGACCTGCCTTTAAACCAGTGTGCCGGTGGTGCCAACTCTTCACGTCATCTGTACAACTCTGCCATCGATTTCCGGATTGGGCCTGAATATCCGCAGGCACAAGATTATAGCTATATTGAAAATACCAAGTTCAAATTGTGTCAGTTCTGGGTACAGCATGGTCAAAGTCTGAATATGGGACTTGGCATGTATGCTTCAGGTCAAATCCACATCGATACCCAAGGTTATCGTACCTGGGGACCGAGTTTAGGCCGTAATTCCTCGATGTGTAATTACTAAGTCATGACAACCACTCTACAAAGTTCATTCAGGACATTGTAGAGCCTAAAAAATCATCACCTATAGAACAATAAATTGCGCTCTGCCGCGAAAAGTTTAAAATGCACGCATCGCAATCGAGGTGCTAAGACTATGCAACAAATGTGGACAGACATTGATCACTACATTGATTCACATTTAATTCCTGAAGACCCTATTCTGAATCAAACTCTTGAGAATACCGCAGCGCACGGTTTTCCTGATCATCTGGCTGTAGCACCGAACCAAGGCATGTTGTTGCAGATGCTAATCCAGATGAACCAATGTAAACGTATACTGGAACTCGGCACATTTGCAGCATATAGCACCATGTGGCTGGCACGTGCCTTGCCTGATGATGGCTATATCCTGACGATTGAAGGACGTGATACCCATGCGGCAATGGGTCAGGAAAATATTGATCGCGCGCAGCTTAAACAGACCGTCGAACTGAAATGCGGCCGTGCAGCAGATGTGCTTAAAGCCCTGCCTGCAGATACTGAAGCTTTCGATTTCATCTTTATTGATGCAGATAAACAGAGTTACCCTGAATATCTGGAGCTCAGTTTAAACCTGTCGCACTCAGGTACACTTATTTTTCTGGACAATGTCATTCGTGCTGGCGAAATCATTAATCCGGACAATAATAAACCAAGTATTGAAGGCATTCGTGACATGTTTAAAGCGCTTCAAAATCATCCACGTATCTTGTCATGCACTGCTTTACAAACGGTTGGCAGCAAAGGACATGATGGTTTTGCACTCGCGATTGTGAAATAAAACAAGAAGAACAAAAATCACCCAATGACATATTTATTATAAATAACATTAACTTATAAATATTAACCACAGAGTTATCCACAATATATGAGGATAACTCTGGTCATTTTTAAATCAAGCTGTAACAATTTACGATTAGACTTCGCGCTTGGCTATTTTATGCAATCCTTACTTCGCAACCAGTAAAGGTACTTTGGAATTCCGGAAAATCGTGGTCGCAATACTGCCCAAAAAGAACTGGTGAATTTTACTGTGACTAAATGCACCCAACACGATCAGTTGAATCCCGAGTTCCTGTTGATAGGTCAAAATATTTTCTGCGACATCGCCATAGCGGTATTGTGGCACCACATCTAAACCGGCCTGATTTAAATATTGCAAAGGTTCATTTAGAATTTCAGCATGATCACCGATATATAACAGATGACATTGCAATAAGCGCAGCAGATCACTTTCCGCAATCCGTTTCATCATCTTGATACAGGTCGGTGAATATTCATAGGCGAAAATAAATCGTGTCGGCGGCTTAAACTGTTCTCCGACCGTCATCACGGTACAATTGGCCCCACGAATAAAATTTTCCACATTGGTACCGATCGGTTTGTTTTTTTCAGCCGAGCGTTCACCAAGCAATCCAATCACCGCGATATCATCAGGCTGCAGGATCTGGAAGCTTTGCTCCAGAAAATCACCCTTTTCCTGAATATGTGTGGTTTGAATACCGTGTTCTGCCAGAATCCGCTCGGAAATGTGTTGCAGCAGGTTATTGCTATAATCCAGCGCAATTTCACTTTGTTTTTGTTCAAGCTCGGCCAGTTCTTTGAGTAACATGGCATTACTTTCAAAGCCGATCACTCCACTGATTTCCCCCAGATGATAACTGGCCGGGTAATAATCCAAAACCTGTAACAGAACCAGTTCACGGCCAGTCTGTTTGGCAATCCATGCCGCCGCGTCTGCCAGCGCGTTTATACATGGTGATGAGTCGATGCAGGCGATGACACGTTTCATGTTTAGCCTCTCTTCTATTTATGATAAAAATTTCTTAGTTATTTTTAACTTAGCATAAGCATTCAAAAATGTGCAGCGAAATCTGTAAGGCTTGACTTGAAATATGTTAACTTTTATGTGAACAAATATAGATCAATATATCGAACCATCTGCTGAGTCAGGCTGTTGCATCAAGCACTTGACTTCCAAAAGCTTATTCACGATAGCGAATGAATTGGGCCGGATTACCGGCGACAATCGCACGCTTCTCGACATCCTTGGTCACCATACTGTTCATTCCCACCACGGCCTGATCTGCGATTTTAATTCCGTCCTTGATACCGACATGCGCACCGAGCCACACATCCCGACCAATCTCGATGCCTTGCGAACGTACTGGCTGCTGATAAATCGGCTGCTCCAGATCCATACCATGATCAAAGGCATAAAGATGACAATAAGCGGCGATGCGCACCTGATCATGCAGTTTAATCCCCACCCGGCCACCATCCAGAATACAGTGATGATTGATCGCCACTTCATTACCGATCTCTAGGGGGCCATGTAAGGTGCAATCTGCAGCAATAAAGCTATTATCACCAATAATGATTTTGCGTCCCGGCTCCGCGAAAATATGTGCAAGAGGTGAAATAAAACAGTTTTCACCAATCTCGACGGTTTCCATTTCCATCAAGTAAGCCTGATAGTCCTTTTGCCACGCTTCTGCCCAACCGCGATTTTTTGGCTTTAAAGACCAGTACAGCCAAGGCATGTAATTCAGGCGATGTTTATGCTGCTCACGATATTTCAGTAATGGATCTACGTCAGTCATCTGTCGCTTCTTCTATGATTTTGAGCTGTTCACGGCCGCGGGTCACATCTTGAATTTTTAAGGCAAAAGGTTGAATTTGATGTAACTGAAATAAGGCACTGACCTGTACTCCTTCAGCTGTATATTCTTCCTGATAGTCAATCTGTTGCTGATTCAACTCATATTGAAAGATGGCCCATTCATTGAATTGACAGGAAAATTGCACCTTTTTCTTTTCAATCAGTTCATTTTTTTCTGCCAACAACAAACATTGTCCAGCACAACCGCCATAGGCACGCACCAAGCCACCTGTTCCCAGCTTGACCCCGCCATACCAGCGATTCACCAGTACCAGCACATTGGTCAGCTCATTACCTTCAATCGTCGCCAGAATCGGGCGTCCCGCTGTGCCTGAAGGTTCACCATCATCATTAAAGCGTACCTGATGGCCAATTTTCCAGGCCCAGCATTGATGGGTGGTGCTTGGATCGCGATAAGCTTCTAGAAAATCTTTCACGTCCTGCTCATTTTCAACAGGGGTGGCAAAGGCCTGAAAGCGGCTTTTTTTGATGTCTTCCTCAAAACTGACCAGGCTGGCAATGGTAAATGGCATAACTTCAGGCTTTAAACTCTCACTGCTGCAGTATACCCGCTTTGCACAGACAAATAAAAAGCCTCTCCACGGAGAGGCCTGATTTTGATCGATTGTTTTACTCAATTGCTTGGCAAATATTACCGTTCACGCAAGGCTTCTTTGGCTTTATTAAATGGCTTGATCAGATAATCCATCACGGTTTTTGAACCAGTACGAATATCCACGGTGGCCACCATCCCTGGAGTAATATTGAACTCCTGCCCGGCATTATTGCTGAGCTTGTCGCTGTCGGTACGAATATAGACGCGGTAATAGAACTGATCTTGCTTGACTTCATCACGCAAGGTATCTGGTGAAATCATCGCAACTTTACCATTTAACCCACCATAGATCGAATAATCATAAGCTGTAATTTTAACCAGTGCTTCCTGATCAGGGCGAATAAAGGCAATATCACGCGGCGAAATTCGTGCTTCAACCAGTAATTTTTCATCCAGTGGCACGATGGTCATCAACTTGCCATTTTGTGGAATCACGCCGCCCAGCGTCATCACATCAATCTCTTTGACGACACCGCGAACCGGTGATTTAAAAACGGTTCGACTCAAAGTATCCGACTTGCCACGTACCACCTGTTGCTGGGTTTCTACATCAGTATTGGCTTTGGACAATTCTTCCCGCGCATTCACATAATATTGATTACGGATATCATTCATCTGATTACGCAGGTCATTGGCTTCACGTTTTAGACGCAACACTTCAACTTCACTGGCTGCCCCTTTGGCGACCAAGGGAGCGGTCATTTCCAGTTCTTGCTGCACCAGTAACAAAGCCTGTTCCAGGCCTGCAACAGATTCTTGCAAATTGGCTCGACGCGACTGATACAGGGCCGTTTCTTCTTTAACCAATTTGGGGTATTTCAACACTTCTTCAGGAAAGACCAACGGTGCGCCGGTGACTTCCGCACGTAAACGGGCTGAAGTGGCACGTGATGACACCAGCAAGGATTCTGATTCACCGACGTTGGATTCAAAGCGGGTCGGATCAAGCTGGGCCAATACTTGCCCACGCTCGACAATCTCACCTTCTTTGACATTAAGTTTAGTCAAAATACCGCCATCCAGAGACTGAATCACCTGCTCTTTGGATGATGGAATTATTTTTCCAGTACCAGTAGATACTTCTTCCAATTTGAATAACCAGGCCCAGGTCAGTAATACCAGTAGGCCAATGCCGATAATCCAGATGATGACACTTGATTTGGGTAAGGGCGGTTCCTGAAAGCTGACCTTGCTGGAACGTTTTAGTTGCTGTAGTTCACTCATGCACTTGCTCCCACAACCCGCTTATTACCACCCTGCGACTGATTCAGGATCTGATCCCGTGGTCCATCCATCACAATCTTGCCATCATTGACCACCAGAATACGATCCACCAGTTCCAATACCGCACGGCGATGAGTGGCGACGATCATCGTACGATGGGTTAAATAGCCTTTAAGATGATCAATCAACTGTTTTTCTGACACATCATCAATGGCAGCGGTCGGTTCATCCAGTAGCAAAATCTTTGGTTGACGGATCAATAGCCGTGCCAATAACAAGGCTTGGCGCTGTCCACCAGAAAAGCCGACACCACCCTCTAAAATGATATGATCCAGCCCTTCTTTTTTCTCCTGTACAAATCCCAGTGCACCGGTAATTTGTAAGGCTTCCAGAATTTGCTGATCGGTGGCCAAAGGTGCACCCAAAGTCAGGTTTTCACGAATTGAACCATAAAATAACTGCGAGTTCTGATTTAGCAAACTCATATCACGCCGCACATCTGAAGGATCAATCAGGGTCAGATCAATCCCATCCAGCTTGACCTTGCCCTGTAACGGTGTCTGCATCCCAGACAAGAGCTGCAACAAGGTCGATTTTCCTGCACCATTACGGCCCAGAATTGCAATTTTCTCCCCGGGCTTGATCTCTAGCTTGGGAATCATCAAACTCGGTTTCGGATCATCATCGCCATATTTGAACACCACACCGTTGAGCTCATAATGCCCATCCAGTGCCGGACGATGAATCAGGTGCGAATAATCCGGCTGGTCCACCGGTTTTTTCATGAGTTCATCCAGACCGGATTTCGCGACTTTGGCCTGTTGCAAGCGACCCAGTACACCCGTAATTTGTGAAATTGGTGCCAGCATGCGTGAAGATAGAATCGAACAGGCCACCAGTGCGCCTGTGGTCATGTCACCCTCCATCACCGCAAAAGCCCCGACCAAGACTACAATTGCAAAGGTCAGTCCCTGAATTTTTTGGGTCCAGGCGGTCATCAAGCCGACAATTTTACGTTGCTGCATGCTGACATCGGCTGACACTTCATTCATATGATTCCACTGGTTCTGGAAACGCGTTTCAGCTCTTAACAGCTTGATGTCTTCAATGCCTTGTACAGCTTCTACCAGCAAGGCATTGCGGATGGCAGATTCGCGCATGCCCAACTGAGCCAGTTGTGCCAGTTTTTTCTGCGCCAGAATTCCCGGAAGAATCATTAAGGGTACAACGAGTAGCATGACCCAGAACAGATTGCCACCGATCACCCAGAAGATCCCTAAGAACAGGAAGAAGAATGGCAGATCGGCAATTGCTGTGACTGTGGTTGAAGTCACCAGTTCGCGGACGCCTTCCAGCTCACGAATTTGTGAAATAAAGGTTCCTGTTGATTTGGAACGTTCGCTGTTTTTAATCCGTAATGAATGACCAAAAACCCGGTCAGAAATTTTTAAATCCGTACGTTTACCAATAATGTCTGACAGATAGATCCGCGAGACACGTAATACAAATTCAAAAATCGCAGCGATCAGCACGCCACCGGCCAACACCCATAACGTCGGAATAGATTGCGATGGAATGACACGGTCATAGACATTCATCGAGAAAACTATCGTGGCCAGTGTCAGAATATTGGCAATTAAAGACGCAAACATCACATCGATATAGCGCTTCCAGTCATTCAGGACAATCGACCAGAACCAGTTTTTCTCAAAGGGTTTGATATATTCATCCACCCGCGCATCTGGAACTGAAGATTCAGGACGCAGCACATAAAGATGCTTTATGCCAACCTCTAACTGTTCAATCGTGAAACTTTGAGATAAACCTTCATCACCACTGAGCTGGATGCTGACATTGCCCTGTGTGTCGATGCGTTCAATCACCCCCACATCACCACTATCGAATTCAACCAGTAAAGGTAAACGCCATGGATTCAGCAGGCTGCGCTCAAATTTATTTTTACGGACATTTAAACCCATCTGACGACTGACTATCTTGAGCATGTCATCGATGTCATGATGCTGGTTCCAGTCCAGTTGCAGGCGTATCCGCTCCTCAGAAGGCTCGATCCGGTAATGCCGGGCAATATTTAAAACCGCTTTAAGCCACGGTTGATAATTTATTGTAGTACTCATGGCTGAACTTCAAACCCCTGAATAGAAATACGGTTAAGCGCGTAAATATCCCGTGTACGGCCGGTGACCTGAATGTACTGTACGATCGCCGAATAAATGTCATAGTGCGCCAATTCAATTTCCTGCGCGGCAGTATGAATGGCTTGCTCGGCGTTCAGCAAATCCACTACAGTTCGGGTACCCAATTTATATTGTTCTTGATACAGCTCTTTGGTGCGTACCGTGGTTGCGCGGCGCTGGGATAAAACCCCCATTTGTTTTTGTTTATTTTCAATCTGCTCGCGGATCAAGCGCACCTGATCCAGCACATCCAGATAGACCGTATTGACCTGTGCGCGTGCAGCTTCTTCGGCATAGCTTGCGGCACGGGTCTGTGAACGCGTTGCACCACCCTGATACAAATTACTGCTGGCTTCAATCATGACTGAATTATAAAAGCCATCATCTTCATTATTATTTGGATTCCGTCCATTCATCGCCTGACTTAGACTACCTTTAACACTAATGGTCGGATAAGGGCTTAGCCGCGCCTGATCTTTTTGCAAACGGGCAACATTGACCCCGGCATGGGCCAGAATCATGTTCGGAATCTGGGTAAATTCCGGATCCTGATAAAGATCGGCCTGTGCCACAATACGATCAGGAATATCCCATTCAACAGTGGATACATCAAATCCTAGCAAGGTACGCAAGCGTTGTTGATATTGTCTGAGCTGGGTCTGCTGTACAATCAGATTCGATTGCGCTGCTTCCAGATTGGACTGGGCCTGAATCGGGTCGGCCTGACTGCTGATTCCGGCGCGGGCACGCAAATTGGCAATTTCTGCAATCCGTCCAATGCCCTGAATCTGCTGTTGGGCAATCTGGGTGATTTGCTGATAACGTTTGATATTCACTATTGCATCTGCTACTTCAAATGCAATCTGATCCAAACTAACCAGCACTCTTGCCTGTTCTTCTGCCAAGCGGGCTTCTTCCACACTGATATTGGTTTTAATTTTGCCAAAGTCATACAGCATCTGGGTGGCATTCAAAGAAACGATTTGTCGTCCACGTTCACCGGAAGTGAGATCCCCTGTCCCGATACCACCGGACACCTGCGGATAATAACCCGCTCTCGCTACATCAATATTCGCTGCCTGCGCAGATAATGTCGAAATACTCTGGGTGATTTCAGGACGTCGCTGCACTGCGCGGTGTACGGCTCCCACCAGATTCATTTTTTGTGGAATACCAGCTGTGATCGTAGGATTTAAAGTTGGCTGTCCTGACTGTGAACGAGTAATCTGTGGCAGCTCAGCTTCTTTTGATGTATCTAATGCATAATGACCCAGCGACGTGATATCAATGGTATGCGCGGATCGTGTGGTTTGGGTGCAATCAGTTGACCCAAACCATTTTTGAGATTGGCAAAATAATGGGGTGAGCTTTCTGCATGCCCCAAAGACACAGATAAAGGCAAAAGAAGAATTAATCTCCTTCTTTTTCATTCTGTTTTCCCCTGATTTCTTTAAAAGTGTTCTGCTCTAAATCGCATAATTATGTAATGTTTTCTTGTTTTAGCATAACAATAGGTCAAATCACTTTAAAAGAAATCTTTTTCACTTTGATTTGATCAAAAAAAACCCTGCATCCGACAACTGGCGTCTGATGCAGGGTTTTTATATAAAGCAGGATTATTTAAACAGTGAAATCATCACCCAGATAAACTTTTCTTACGGTCTCATTCGCCAGGATTTCTTCTGGTGTACCTTCAGCAAGCAATGCACCTTCACTAACAATATAAGCATGCTCACAAATCGCCAGCGTTTCACGTACGTTATGATCGGTAATCAGTACCCCAATCCCGCGATCTTTCAAGGTCGTAATAATATCCTTAATATCTCCAACCGAAATCGGATCGACACCGGCAAAAGGCTCATCGAGTAGCATAAATTTTGGGTCCGCCGCAAGTGCACGTGCAATCTCGGCACGACGTCGCTCACCACCGGATACACTCATACCTAAAGAATCTTTGATATGAGTGATTTTAAAGTCTGCCAGTAACTCCGCCAGACGTTGCTGACGCTGTGCCTTGGTCATATCTTTACGGGTTTCCAGAATTGCCATAATATTTTCTGAAATCGTGAGTTTTCGGAAAATCGAAGCTTCCTGCGGCAAATAACCAATTCCCTTACGTGCCCGTTCATGCATTGCAAGGTCGGAAAGATCCAGATCATCCAGATAAATTTCCCCCTTATCCATCCGCACCAGACCGACTACCATATAGAAACTGGTAGTTTTACCGGCACCATTTGGTCCGAGCAACCCAACAATCTGGCCACTTTCCATGCTGAATGACACATCTTTTACTACCCAGCGTTTATTATAGTTTTTCGCCAGATGTTTAATGGTGAGGGTTTGAACCTGCTGCGATTGCTCCATTAATCACGCGCTCCCGGGAAGGATGTTGAACTAGAAGGTGGAATCACGATTTGTACACGGCCAGACGATGAACCGGTTTTGTTTGGTGTTCCGGTGGCTTCGATATCGCCTTTGTTCATGCTGTATTTTAAAGTTGCACCACGAATACTGGCACCGTCCTGTTGCAGGAAGGCATTACCTGACAAGGTAATAATCCCGGTTTCAGCATTATAGACAATTTTCTGCGCCTGACCTTTGGCAAGACCTTTGGCCGGATCCACTTTTTGCTGGAACTGTGCCGGGCTGCCAGTAGCCGTAATCAGGCTGATCTGGCGCTTATTGTTCAGATTGGCCACAATCGAATTGGCTTGCAGCTTCATGGTGCCCTGTTCAATGATGACATTGCCCGAATACGTCGTCACACCCGTCCGCTCATTGAAAGTCGCCCGGTCAGCCAGCAAGGTAATTGGCTGGTTACGGTCAGATGGCAGTGCAAAAGCAGCGATTGAACCGAGTCCAACCACAGTCGCCAGCGTCATACGCTTCAGGAAAGTGTGCATCATTTTGGCTTTAGGAGTTTGGTTCATACTTTCCTCGAATATTAAAGAATTCGTATTGACCATCATTAAGATTGGCTTTAAGACCCTGGCTGACAAATTCAGCCTGTGGAGATTCCACAATCACTGTCTTGTCTGTTTCAATTTCACGTGTTTTCGGAAAAGTGGTCAGTTCTTCAGTACGAAACTGCATTTTCCCATTTTGCATGATTTTGGTGGCGAGCACTTCTTGAGAGAGTACAACTTTTGTATTGTCATCATAACCATGCGCCATTTTGGCAAAGAAAGTCGCATCGACTTTACCATTGTCATAAGTCGATGCTTGCAGATTTTCCAGCTTTGAGGTTTCTAGCTGCAGATTCTGCTCAAGTCGGTCCACTTGGGCACGAACCGACACCTGGCCTGCTTCATCCGTCTGGGTTAAGTTAATATTTTGAGCGGAATAGGTCATGCTGCGCGCAGAGTCTGCCTGCAGCTTGTTGCCCTTGCCGCTGTAATAGTAATAACCACCACTTATTGCGGCAATAATCACGGCCGTAATATATAAAACTTTAGTATCCATAAGCGGTGTACTTAATCCAAAAGATATGACTTATTAATAAGGCGCACGAGTATATTTTTCAAGTAACTCTTGGTACATGCCTTTGGACATTAACAGCATATCGCAGATTTCACGCACCGCACCACGTCCACCCTGCGCCTGAGTCACCAGATCGGCACGGCGGCGAACTTCGACATGACCATTAGGCACGGTCACTTTCATGCCCGCAATGGCAAAAGCAGACAGATCAGGCCAATCATCGCCCATGTACAGGCAATCTTCAGGATCAATATTGAGCTGCGCACAGGCTTCACGAAGTGCTGTACCTTTGTCTTCACGGCCCTGATAGACCAGATCAACACCCAGATCCGACATACGCTTTTCTACGATATTGCTTTTACGTCCGGTGATAATAATCACCTTGATTCCTGCTTGTTGAACCAGTTTCATGCCCAGACCATCACGAATATCAAAGGATTTGATCTCATCGCCAGTATTGGTCAGCGTTACAAAGCCATCACTTAAAATACCATCTACATCAAGCACCAGTGCTGCAATATGACGTGCCTGCTCTAATAATACATAAGATGCCATTTATTAATTTACCCCAGCCTGAATCAGGTCATGCATACTAATCACGCCAATGACTTTATTGGCATCATCAACAACTACAAATTGATTAATTTTATGTTCATTCATACGTTCCAGTGCGACCACTGCACGTGCTTCCTGAGAAATGGTCAACGGATTTTTGGTCATCACGTCCTGAATAGCCAGATTGACATCAAAACCTTGCTGCTTATCAATCAAGCGACGCAAGTCACCATCGGTAAAAATCCCCAGCAACACATCATTTTCATCGACGACTGTGGTTAAGCCCAAGCGCTTGTTGGAAATTTCGTACAATACTTTATTCATGGCGGTATCTGGCGAGACTTTAGGTAAATCTGCGCCAGTACGCATCAGATGCTTCACGTGCAATAACAGACGCTTACCCAGCGCACCTGCAGGATGTGAGCGTGCAAAATCATCTGAGGTAAAGCCGCGAGCATCCAATAAAGCTACCGCCAAAGCATCGCCCAAAGCCAATGTTGCCGTCGTTGACGATGTCGGCGCTAAACCCAGTGGACAAGCCTCCTGAATATTACCCAGCGTTAAAGCTACATCAGCATTTTGTGGCATTGGACCACGATCATCACCACTGATGGTAATCAGCGGAATTTCCAGATGTTTGATGAGTGGCATCAACATCATGATTTCATCACTCTTGCCCGAGTTTGAAATCGCAATCAGCACATCACCAGCCACCAGCATCCCTAAGTCACCATGACCGGCTTCACCTGGATGCATAAAGAATGAGGGAGTTCCGGTCGAAGCAAAGGTCGCCGCCATTTTACGGCCAATATGACCTGACTTGCCCATTCCGGTAATCACCAGACGGCCAGTACACTGTAAAATAATTTCACATGCCCGGCTAAACCGGTTATCAATCTGTGTTGCTAAAATCTGTAGTGCATTTTCTTCGATGCGCAGTGTTTCAAGTGCGACTTTCTGGAAATCTAGTTGATTCGCTGTTTTCTGTGAATTCAAAGCCTGTTTACCTACGCTAAGGACAGAGAAAAACTCTGGTTTGATGGGCATAATTTTCGCAATTTTAGCATAGCTATGCAATTGTAAGCTTTCTAAATGTAGAAGATTCGACGGATTTTTAATATATTCAGATTGTATTTAACTTGCACAATCTGGTATCTCCACCTCTACATTCGCTTCATTTTTGACGCTGTAAAAGGCGCTTGTTTTTATTTTTTAGGGGAACGCGCTTACGCTATCCAAAATAGTTTTGGTTCAAATCAGACCAGACTCATTCAAATATAATTTAATCATACTGGCAAACACTACCTCTGAAAATGTAAGCTCAATATCGCTATTTCACTTCCTGAACCTCTTCTTTCTAAATCACTCTCGTTGCCTAACTATCCTAAATAACTGAGGCTTTTTGCGCTTTTATCTTTATGAATAATTATGCTTAGGTTAAGATGATTCATCCTTTTATTTGAAGTCTTTTGAACAGCTATGCAACCATTTGTTCTATATAACTCAGAGCAACGCAAAAAAGTAGAATTCGTACCTCGTGTTGAAGGTCAAATTGATCTGTATGTCTGTGGTATGACGGTTTATGACTACTGTCATATTGGACATGCACGTACAGTGGTTGCATTTGACTATATTATCCGTTTCCTGCGTAGCCAAGGCTGGAAGGTCAAATATGTGCGCAATATTACGGATATTGACGACAAAATTATTAAACGTGCCAATGAAAATGGCGAAAGTATCTCAGAATTAACAGGTCGCTTTATTGATGCGATGAATGAAGACTTTGCCAAACTGGGCTGCCTTGCACCTGATGTTGCACCTAAAGCGACAGATTACATCGATCAAATGCAAGATATGATCGGCAACCTGGTCAACAAAGGTACGGCTTATCCTTCCAATAATGGTGATGTCTACTTTGAGGTCGAAAAATTCGCCAAATACGGTCGTCTTTCTGGCCGTAAACTGGAAGATATGCAAGCGGGTGCGTCTGAACGTGTCGACGTCGAAGTTGAAAAGAAACACCCGTTTGACTTTGTCCTCTGGAAACATGCCAAGGAAAATGAACCGTCATGGGCATCACCTTGGGGCAATGGCCGTCCAGGCTGGCATATTGAATGTTCAGCAATGTCGACCTGCTGCCTAGGCAATCATTTCGATATTCATGGCGGCGGTGCTGATCTGACCTTCCCGCACCATGAAAATGAAATTGCACAATCTGAAGCATCTACTGGCGAACAGTATGTCAATTACTGGATGCATGCCGGATTTATTAATGTCGATGGCGAGAAAATGTCGAAGTCTTTAGGCAATTTCTTCACCATTCGCGACGTGATTGAAAAATTCCATCCGGAAGTGGTACGTTATTTTATTGTGTCTTCACACTATCGTAGCCCGGTGAATTACTCGGATGTTGCCTTAAAAGAAGCAAAAAATACCTTGTCTCGTTTCTATCACTCATTTAAAACCTATCAGGCGGTTTATGGTGATCATCTGATTGAAACTCTGGATGAGGCTTTAGTTGAACGCTTTAATACCGCTATGCGTGATGATTTCAATACGCCTGAAGCGATTGCGGTATTGTTCGAAATCAATAAAGAGCTGAATCGTGCGGTGAAAGAAGAAAATGCAGAACAGGCAGCGATTTATTATGCAACTTTGCGTTACCTGACCAATATTCTCGGTCTGGTACGGCAAGACGTAGAAGAGTTCCTCAAGTCTGACATTGGTCAGGAAGCATTGGTACTATCACCTGAACAAATTGAAGATTTGATTCAACAGCGTCAGGATGCCAAGAAAGCCAAAGAATTCGCACGTGCGGATGAGATTCGTCAATCTTTACTTGATCAAGGTGTTGTTCTTGAGGATACCCGTCAAGGTACGGTTTGGCGCCGTGCTGATTAATTAATCAAACAGATTTATAGAGAGTTGACACTGCTGTGGAATTCTCTATAATTCACCTCATTGCGGGAATAGCTCAGTTGGTAGAGCATAACCTTGCCAAGGTTGGGGTCGGGAGTTCGAGTCTCCTTTCCCGCTCCAGAATACGAAAAACCCTTATCGAAAGATAAGGGTTTTTTTATTGTGTTTGAAAAAAATTTATTAATAAAATGCATATCTCAAATCACTTATTCATTCTCTTTCACCCTGACATTTTTTTGGGTTATTCATGACAAAGTGCTATTGTAAATAAACTTCAAAACTTTCAATTCTTTTAATTACGATATCGTTTCATGACTTATAAACTGAATGCACGTCATCTTGTTTTAGACCTTCTCTACGCTTCTAAAAACTCCACCCTGTCTATTAAGCGGATATTAACTGCTGCTGAATTATTGGGTATATCTGACAATGGTATCCGTGTCGCTGTAGCCCGATTAAATCAGGAAAATGTCATTCAAGCTGTAGAGCGCGGCGTATATCAATTGCTAGAGAAAAAATTCGATACTTCTTTTATCAGCTTAAACAAACACCCTGATATGCAAACGGCGACCACATGGAACGGAAAATATGTATTGGTCTATACCGGCACTTTGGGACGTGTAGACCGTACTGCCTTATCTAAAAGAGAAAAAGCGCTGCGTTATTATGGTTTTCAGGAACTAGAGCAAAATGTTTTTATTCGTCCCGATAATTTAACGCTAAACCTAAGTCCATTAAAAACAGCTGTAATCCAGTTTGGATTAGATCCTGACGCACGTTTTTTCCAAGTCAGTCAACTGGAAAGTGAAACCGAAGTTCGTGATTTATGGGATATCGAAGAGCTACATCAGACCTATCATGCAGTACAGCATGATATTAACGACTGGTTTGAAAATTACCAAAATCTGACTTTAGCAGAGGCTGCAAAAAGTGCCTTTTATCTAGGTAAATCTGCCCTGTTTAGTTTACGTGCTGATCCTTTGCTTCCTGCAGAATGGATAGACACCGATGCCCGACAACAATTTGAGCTCGCAGTCCGCAAAATAGAAAAACAGGGTCAACTTTTATGGCAACATTATTTTAAAGACCAAGGGGTCTAATTTATTTCTATTTTATACACAAAAATAAATTGACTGTAATATTTCATCCAAATATATTGAATACAGCAATAAGAACTAAATATAGGCAGAAGAATGAACAGCAAGGTCAGTGTCACAGAACTTTTTAGTCGTGATGAAATTAAAGAACTCACCACGACCTCAGACTTGCACGGTGCCTGGGCAGTAGGTTCGACATGGACCGTAATTGTCATGACCTTTGGCACGGTAGCCTATAGCTGGGAATATTTACCTACGTGGGGGAAAGTCCTGATGTGCGCGCTGGCATTGGCCATTCTTGCTGGACGCCAGCTTGCCATGGCTATTTTGATGCATGATGCCTCGCACCATAGTCTTTTTAAAACCAAATGGTTGAACACTCATTTGACTGACTGGCTCTGTGCACGCCCGATCTGGAATGATGTCAGCAAGTATCGTCCTTATCATCTGAAACATCATGCTAAAACCTCGCAACCAGATGATCCTGACTTGGGGTTGGTAAAAAACTTTCCCATTACGCAAAGCTCACTATTCAGGAAATTCTTCCGTGACCTGAATGGGCAATCGGGGCTTAAATTTCTCGCTGGTCGAGTATTAATGGATCTGGAATTACTGGAATGGAGTGTTTCCAATGACCCCAAGCCAATTCCGCGTGATGATCGCAGCAATTTAGAGTTAGCGAAAAACTTGCTTAAAAATAGTTCTGGTATGTTAATTTCAAATGCAGCAATTTTTTCTGCGCTTTGGGCCAGCGGCCATCCTAAACTGTATTTATTATGGCCTCTCGCCTATATCACCCCATTTCCTTTGTTCATCCGCATCCGTGCCATGGCTGAACATGCCGGATTAGAAACCAGTCATTCTGCCCTTAGCAATACCCGAACTACTCGTGCAGGCTGGCTGGCACGTGCTTTGGTTGCCCCGATTCATGTGAACTATCATATTGAACATCATTTGATGGCCTCTGTTCCGCATCAAAAGCTGGGGAGAATGCACCAGATGTTAAGGGAGCGTGAGTATGTCGATGCTCCGCCAAGTTATCTGGATGTGATTCGTTCACTTTTAAAAAAATAATCAACTTTCCCGATGCTTAGATTATTCCACTTCAATGCTGATGGGTTTCAGCATGTGAATGCGGATGTGAGGATTGTCCCCGATGTTCCGGCGGGCAATCTTCCGCTTCAATCTGCAAGGTCATCTCGGTAATATGATGCTCATGGTGAAGCATCTCAAAGGTCTGATGCCGCAGTTTCTGATAATCCACATTCGGTGCAACCAGATGCACGGTCAGCATGACTTTTTTGGAAGTAATCGCCCAGACCTTGAGCTGATGAATATCCTGGACCCCATCAAGCGCCAAAAGATCGTGACGTAATTTTTCAATATCAATTTCCTCCGGCACACCTTCAAGCAGAATATTGATGCTCTGTTTCAGCAAAATCCAGGTTCTTGGCAATACCCAAAATCCGATTAATACTGCAATGAGTGTATCTATCCACATCCAGCCGGTGAAATAAATCACTAGTGCTCCAATAATCACGCCTACAGATCCCAGTGCATCACTGAGCACTTCCAGATAAGCACCTTTGACATTGAGACTTTCCTGACTACTAGACACCAGAATTTTCATGGAAATCAGATTAATGATCAGCCCCAAAACAGCAACAATCATCATGCCAAGGCTTTGAATTTCTGGTGGATGACTCAAACGCTGATAAGCTTCAAACAAGATATAAATCGCAACCACAAACAGCATTAAGGCGTTAAACAAAGCAGCCAAAATCTCAAAGCGCTGATAACCAAATGTCCGTTTATTGTCTGCCGGTTTTTGTCCAATTTTGATAGCGACTAAAGCGATAGCCAGTGCAGCAGCATCGGTAAACATATGCGCAGCATCAGAAAGTAAGGCCAAACTTTGAGTTAGAAAACCAGCAATCACTTCCACAATTAAAAAAGTGGTGGTTAATCCCAGCGCTATTGATAATTTTCTGGCATTTTTTGCAGTCACGGTGACATGACTATGCTCATGATGATGTGAATTTCCCACCGGCCACTCCTTCCTTCTTATTCAACGAGGACTGTATCCTCAGCATCTTTCAAGTCTTGTTCTGATTCATATTACGCTTGAATTTTACCTATTTAAGTAGTTTTTTATGAACTGTTTTATCAGTCGGCATTAAATTAAAGTTTTAGCTTTTTCATGTTCTTCCAGCCACGCCTGTACCGAAGCACGCTTAAAATTACCCTCGACATATTCTATTATTTTCACAGGAAGTTTCACCTGATGGCTCAGCAACCGATGCAATATAAAGGCCAGATCAAAGTCTGCAATTGACCAGTGTTCAGTTAACCATATATCCTCCAGCATATGTTCTGCCACATTTAACAATCGCTGAATTTCTTCAGTGATCGGAGCTGTAAGAGGTGTAGATATTTTTGGTGGATGAAATACCGAATCGGAAGGCATTTGCTGGCGGATTTGCATAAAATCCGTTTTGACCAAGGCTTGTATGGCCCGACATTTAGCTCTGGCATGAATTTCCTTTGGATATAAGGCTGGATACTTAGGTGCTGGAAAGGCATCTTCCAAGTATTCAGTGATCGCCCATGATTCAAACAGGCTAAAGTTATCTACTATTAAATACGGAACTTTAGCACTTGGACAAATGGCTTGATAAGCCGCAGATTTCTGTTGCTGCTGATCTAAATCGACCACTATTTCCTGAAAATCTAAACCCTTTTCTTTTAAGGCAACATAGACCGACATGGCATAAGGGCTGATTCTGTTTTTATCGACATATAAACTTATATTTTGCATATCCTTGATCCTGATAGGCTTGTTGTTTTTATTCAGTACGGCAGCCTTACTCTACTCTCTTTCCTATATAAAAGGAAAATGACCCGCTTCATGTAGCAATCACACAAAAATGTTTATACAGTTGCCGATAGCGAAGCGATATTCATTATTTTCTATAATGTATGTGATGTGAGGCATAAAGCCTTTTATTTTGCTTTTGATTCACGTTAAATTAAATCATTCTCTTGATATCAAAAAACTATGCTGAACTTAGCTCACCTCCCCGATACCGTGTATGCCATTCAACATTTGGCTTTTGAAGACTTAGGTGCTTGGGAAGATATTTTTTATCAGCTCGGCTTACGTGTGCGTTATTTCGAAGCCGGTATCGATGATCTCACCAAGGCGTTTGAACATCCCGGATTAACAGTTATTCTCGGTGGCCCGATTGCAGTCTATGAAACTGAGGATTATCCTTTTTTACAACAGGAAATGGACTTACTTAAAGTTCGCCTGCAAAAGAATTTACCGACGTTAGGCATCTGTTTAGGTGCGCAGTTAATTGCTGCTGCCTTGAATGCCAAAGTCTATCCGGGAGATGTGAAGGAAATTGGCTGGTCTAAACTCAGTCTTACTTCTATTGAAAATAATCCACTAAAAGCTCTGGATGATATTGACGTCCTGCATTGGCATGGTGATACCTTTGACCTACCTGAACAGGCTGAATTGCTGGCCAGCTCTGATCTTTATCCAAATCAGGCCTTTCGGGTAGGACAGAACATTCTAGCACTACAATTCCATGCTGAAGTGGCCAGTGAAAGTTTAGAGAAATGGCTGATTGGACATACCTGTGAGTTACGCAAAGCCCAGATCAATATCCCTGCCTTGCGGGCGGATCATCAAAGCTATGCACCCGCGCTTGAACAGGCAGCCAGTTCGGTATTGATGCATTATTTAGAAAACCTGCAACTTAAATAACCGTAATAAAAAAGCACCCAACTGGGTGCTTTTTTATTTGTCATTTTTACTTTTTCGGAGCAGGTACAGAAGCCTCGGTAGTAATGTTTACTGTAATTTTATCGCCCACATTTGGAACATAACCGCCTACCCCAAAGGCTGAACGGTTAAATGAAGTGGTTGCATTGAAACCAATCGTTTGTAATTTAGTCATTGGATGTACGCCTTGTTTATTTAAAACTGCATCCAGTACCACAGGTTTAGTGACATCTTTCACGGTTAAGTTGCCGGTGATTTTATATTTGTTTTTGCCTAAAGCCTGAACTTTAGTACTTTTAAAAGTAATATTCGGATATTTGGCAACATCAAAAAATTCTGCTGTCTTAATATGGTCATCCAGTGCTTTCACATTCGTATTAATGCTTGCAACCGGGATGTTCACATTGACCGAAGAATTCGCAGGTTTTTCATTATCAACATTAATGGTGCCTTGGATGTCACTGAAGTTTGCAGATGGCGTAGAGAAACCAAAGTGGCTCCAAGAGAAAACAGTTGCTGAATGAGTCGGGTCAATCGTATAGGCCACTGGTTTTGCCATAGAAACTGTTGCTACAGATGCGACCGCCAAGCCTAATGCTAATGTTTTGAAATTCATGTTTTTATCTCACGTTTTGGATGTAATTAAGTGTATAGAATCTGGAACCGTTTACAGCCCTAAAGATAAAACGTTTTGTTGCAGCGATGAAACGATAAAATTGTAAGTTATTTTTTTAATTTTTGAGCTTTAATCCATACGGTACTGAATGAATCCTGTTTTCTTGGCGACTTTGTTATACAACGCTTGTGCCTGATGGTTTGATTCCTGAGTCAGCCAGTAAACCCGGTCGCAATTACGCTGCTGCGCGACCTGATAGACATGTTGAATCAGCTTGCGCGCCACGCCTTGTCCGCGATAGTCCGGATGGGTAAATAGATCCTGCAAATAGGCATAAGGTCTTACTGTCCAGCTACTGTTATGTTCGATGACATGCACAATCCCAACGACCTTTCCATCTATCAGCGCCGCAAAACCGTACATTGAATCTAGCTCATAATTGGTTAATTTATCCTAGGTATTTTTACTTACCTCATCCGAAATTTGGGTATGATAAAAGCGTTGATAGTCTTGCCATAAAAATAGCCATTCTGGCTGTGATATTTGCTCTAAAGATTTGATCTGGGATGATATTTCCATATTGAGTAACTTCTTTGGTTTATGTATTTAATTATCTTTAAGTCAATTACTTACGATATAAGTCATTAAGTTTT
Source organism: Acinetobacter lwoffii (assembly GCF_022967985.1). Classification (GTDB taxonomy): domain Bacteria; phylum Pseudomonadota; class Gammaproteobacteria; order Pseudomonadales; family Moraxellaceae; genus Acinetobacter. The sequence continues at coordinate 32,761 of NZ_JALJVC010000023.1, forward strand.
TATGATGACATAAACTTAGATTTATCTTATCTAATGTTCATAAGCAACTGCCAGATGAAAATCATCCGATATAAAAAAAGCCCCGCTCAGGGACTTTTAGTATTTTCTATTAAAGTTTTTCAACCAGAATACGATCCACCTGTTTCAAACCAGAATGCTTTTCATGGTTCTTGCGACGTACTTTAATGATTTTTTCTTCAGCCATTTCCTGAAGTAATAGCTCAACCGCCACCATTGCTTCAAGGGGTAGATCCTGCCCGATCCATTTCTGCTCGCCTGCATCCATTAAAGTAATTTCATCACTAATTTGTTCATACAAGCTCATGTTTATCTCACTCTTTCATTTCAATTATGGGAGAACACTTTTTAGCGGTTGCCACATGAAAACAAGGCTAGAAAGCGGAAAAACAAAAGACGCCCCAAAACTGGGGCGCCCTTAAAAAACCACTTAATCAGTTGATTAAGCAATAATCTCTTTTACAGCTGCTACAACTGCTTCAGTGGTAATCCCGAAGAACTGGAACAGATCTTTTGCAGGTGCAGATTCACCATATGTCGTCATACCGATGACGCGACCATCAAGACCTACAAATTTCCACCAGTAATCTACATGTGCAGCTTCAACAGCAACACGTGCACGAATATTCGATGGAAGAACCGCTTCACGATAAGCCGCATCTTGCTTCATGAATTCTTCAGCACATGGCATAGATACCACACGCACGCCTTCAAGCTGTGCGTAAGCTTCCATTGCCAGAGAAACTTCAGAACCAGTTGCAATGATGATGGCTTTCAATTCGCCTTTTTCTTCAGCCAGTACATAGCCACCTTTCGCAGCATTCTCAATTTGAGCTTGAGTACGAGTCTGGAATGGCAAGTTCTGACGAGAGAAGATCAATGCGGTCGGACCTTCAGCACGCGTTAATGCAGATTTCCAAGAAATTGCTGCTTCAACGGTGTCACATGGACGCCATGTGTTTAGATTTGGCGTACCACGAAGGGATGCGATCTGCTCAACAGGTTGATGCGTTGGACCATCTTCACCTAGACCAATTGAGTCATGCGTATACACATGGATCACGCGCTGTTTCATCAATGCAGACATACGTACGGCATTACGTGCATATTCCATAAACATTAGGAATGTTGCTACGTAAGGGATAAAACCGCCATGCAGTGCAACACCATTCGCGATTGCAGTCATACCGAATTCACGTACGCCATAGTGTACATAGTTACCTGCCGGATTGTCCTGTACGCCTTGCGCGCCTTTCCAAAGGGTCAGGTTAGAACCTGCAAGATCCGCAGAACCACCTAGAACTTCTGGCAATAATGGAACAAGTGCTTGTAATGCATTTTGGCTGGCTTTACGCGTCGCAATCGTTTCAGCTTTGGCATTCACTTCTGCAATATAGGCATCCGCTTTTGCAACGAAGTCAGCCGGTAATTCACCAGATAAACGACGTTTAAGCTCAGCTGCTTCAGTTGGATATTTTGCAGCATAAGCAGCAAATGTTTCGTTCCAAGCTGCTTCTGATTCAGCACCTTTAGCTTTCGCATCCCAAGCTGCATACACATCTTCAGGAATCACAAATGCTTCGTCAGTCCAGCCTAGTGCTTCACGAGTCAACACGATTTCGTCATGACCGAGTGGTGCACCATGACTGTCTTCTTTACCTTGCTTGTTTGGTGAACCCAAACCAATCACGGTTTTACAGATAATGATGGTTGGTTTAGCAGTTTCAGCTTTCGCCTCAACAGTTGCCTGACGGATTGCATCTGCATCGTGACCATCAACTTTAATCACTTGCCAGCCGTATGCCAGGAAGCGTTGTTCTGTATCGTCAGAGAACCAGCCTTCCACTTCGCCATCAATCGAGATGCCATTGTCGTCATAGTAAGCAATCAGTTTGCCCAGACCCAATGTTCCTGCCAAAGAACATGCTTCGTGAGAAACACCTTCCATCAAACAGCCATCGCCAAGGAAGCAGTAAGTGAAGTGATCTACAACTTGGATGTCGTCTTTGTTGAATTGCGCAGCTAGAGTTTTTTCAGCCAGTGCAAAACCGACAGCATTCGCGATGCCTTGACCTAAAGGACCAGTCGTCGTTTCAATCCCTGGTGCATAGCCCAACTCCGGGTGACCAGGTGTTTTAGAATGAAGTTGACGGAATGCTTTAAGATCTTCAATCGAAAGATCGTAGCCCGTTAAATGAAGAAGCGCATATTGAAGCATAGAGCCATGGCCATTTGATAATACAAAACGGTCACGGTTTGCCCAATTCGGGTTGGTCGGGTTATGGTTCATGAATTCACGCCAAACCACATCAGCGATATCTGCCATCCCCATTGGAGCACCTGGATGTCCTGAGTTTGCTTTTTGCACAGCATCCATTGCCAATACACGAATCGCGTTTGCAATACGACGTTCATTAAGCGGGGTTGTCATAAATCAGAGTCCAAAATATTCAGAAATAGGAAATGATGAAAAGACTTTCAAAACTGCTGTCTATTGTCTTAAAAAAACAGCGAGGGGTAAAGACTAACCAACAATATTTATCAGTTTATTGAGTGTCTCTTGCCTTATCGTACAATTATTCCACATTTCTTCTTCGGCTTTGATTCGCTCTACTGGTTTTCAGATTGAATTATCCTTCATTTCAAAAGCGACTTTAGTTTCTGTATCTGGATTCCAAGCTGATAAACAGGATTGAATTTATGCTGATTTTGTTTCTATTTCATATGTCTCACACTATTATTTTTGAAGAAAATTTATATGACTCTCTGATCTATTCATAATGTAATTTGTATTAAATTTTATAAAATATTGGCAGGATTGTTTGATATACAGGTGAAAATCTAATTTGCTTAGGCTAATTTCCAACCTCGGTAGACTTATTGTCCCTGACAGTCTTTAGGCAAATAGCGCTGCTGAATATCAGTGGAGTAACATTTGCCACTATGAACGTCAAAAGCAACCGATTTCCCGCGAATCGCAGCATCTACTCCCTGCTCTCGTATCTTGAACTCTATCCGGCATGCGGCATTAATGATCACTTTTTCGATATATTGACCATGCCCACCAATCTGGCGTCCGGCATCACAGTGCTGATCCGAAGCAATAAACTGAGTTCGATATGCTCCAGCCTGCTCAAACACTTCGGCCAATTGATTCCGCACGATATAAGCTTGATAACTCATAAAAGCCATTGTCACTAAAATCACGATAATGATGAGCACGATCAGCACTTCAATCAGGGTAAATGCCTTTTGATACATGATTTCTGATCTCCGTACAGTCTTGCTCCAAGAAGTCCATAGCAAAAGATATCGCCATTCCTAAACGGCTAATGTGGAAGACTTAGCGCTAATATGAAGACACGCTTGAACATCAACAAGACATTTGGTCGCAAGGCGCACAACCTGAATCTGCTTTATTGATGTAATGATCACTTGCTTAAGTAAATTTTGAATTTTGAGCTTTGTATTTTTTCTATCGTCTATTTTTTTAAGATTTAATCGGAAATCTAAGCATTTAATTTTATGAGAGTCTGAGGGATTAAAATATTGTTGCTTCATATTCTCCAATCAATAATGCTGTCTAAATAGACATATCAATTTTTTTAATTCTATTAATCAATTAAAAACACAATAATTTGAAACAATTTCGACCAATTTTGTCGTGTTAAGCTAGTCCTAGAGCGCAACTCGATGTAACATATCGGGTCTTTAAAATTAACTGTGATAGGACTATGCGCGAGTACGCTGTATTTACTTCGGAATCTGTAAGCGAAGGCCATCCAGATAAAATGGCTGACCAAATCAGTGACGCTATTTTGGATGCAATCTTAAAAGAAGACCCATATGCACGGGTTGCTTGTGAAACGCTTGTAAAAACAGGTGCGGTTGTACTTGCCGGTGAAATCACAACGACAGCAAATGTTGATTTTGAGGCAATTGTACGTCATACCGTAAACGGAATTGGTTATCACCATTCTGATCTTGGCTTTGATGGTTCAACCTGTGCCGTGATCAACATGATTGGTAAACAGTCACCTGAAATTGCTCAGGGTGTCGACCGCCAGAAACCTGAAGATCAGGGTGCCGGTGACCAAGGACTGATGTTCGGTTATGCAAGCCGTGAAACTGATGTACTGATGCCTGCCCCGATTTCATATGCTCATCGTCTTATGGAAAAACAGGCTGAATTACGTCGTGATGGTACGTTGCCATGGTTACGCCCAGATGCCAAAAGTCAGGTCACTTTTGCTTATGAAAATGGTGTGCCAGTACGTTTAGATGCCGTAGTCCTTTCGACTCAACATGATCCTGAAATCACGCAAGCGAACCTGAAAGAAGCTGTGATTGAAGAAATCGTGAAAAAAATCATTCCTGCTGACATGTTCCATGCCGACACCAAATTCCACATCAACCCAACGGGTATGTTTGTGATCGGTGGTCCTGTAGGTGACTGTGGTTTAACTGGCCGTAAAATTATCGTAGATACCTACGGCGGTATGGCACGTCACGGCGGTGGTGCTTTCTCTGGTAAAGATCCCTCTAAAGTTGACCGTTCTGCTGCGTACGCAGGTCGTTATGTGGCGAAAAATATCGTTGCTGCTGGCTTGGCTGACAAGTGTGAGATTCAGGTGTCTTATGCGATTGGTGTTGCTGAGCCAACTTCAATTTCAATCAATACATTCAATACTGCAAAAGTCTCTGAAGAATTGATTATTGCACTGGTTCGTGAACATTTCGACTTACGTCCATATGGCATTACCCGTATGCTTGACCTGATCCAGCCAATGTATAAGCAAACTGCTGCTTATGGTCACTTCGGTCGTGAAGGTTCAGATACTGCATTTACTTGGGAAAAAACTGACAAAGTGGAAGCGCTTAAAGCCTCTGCTGGTCTATAAGTTTTTCTTAAAAAAAGCCTGCATCATGCGGGCTTTTTTATGTCTTTCATTTCTTCATTTTTAGAATTATCTCTGGCTCATGATGCCAAATATCTAAATACCAAACTTCATACTATAATCTGCATGTCGAATGATAGTTTTGAAGCTCCCCTCTCTGTGAATATCACTATTCCATGAAACTTAAAACAACTTCCGACTGTGCCATTACAGTATAAGTATCGAAAAAAGTTACAGTTAATCAACAAATGTTGATCTATTTGCTAGCATAAATCTAAACAAATGGCTGCTAAATTAGATTGCAGCTCTACAACAACAAAAGGATATTACTCGATGAATAAATTACTGATTGCTTTAGGTTTGGCGACCACTGTTGCCTTAGTCGGCTGTAGTAAAGAAGAAGCGCCTGAAACCGGCGCAACCACAGGTGAGCATTTAGAAAATGCAGCCAATCAAGCCGGTCATGATATGGAAGATGCCAGCCGTGAGGCTGCGGTAGAAACCGAACGAGCAATGGATAATGCCGCAGAAAATACTGCTCAGGCAGCGGACGAAGCAGCTGCTGCAACGTCTAGAGCAGCAGATGCCACTGCGGAAGCAGCACGTAAAGCAACTGCAGCAACAGCTGCGGCAGTTGAGGAAGGTGCCGGAGAAGTTCGGGAAAAAGCTGAAAACTGATTTTAGGATTCAGCTTGATGTTTAAAAGCCTGCGATTGCAGGCTTTTTTATCAGAGATGATTTTAAATATCGAATGATCTAAATTGAAATTGCATTATTTGTTGATGGGATCAATTTTTTATCTAAGTGAGTGGATAAAATCAGATAAACTGATAAAACTTATCAAGTATTAGAATGACTTAATTGTGATTCAATCGGCAAAACGGGCTGCATTTAAACTGAAATTCAGTAGAATACCAGCCTTTATTTTTAAAATTTAATCTCCCATGTCAGTCATTGTTGCTGCTTCCCAACGGTCGAATATTTCGGTCTGGGCAGCTTTTATTTTGCTTATCATAGGTACAATCGGTGCCTATCAAATCGTAGGCTTAAATCAGGCCCTATTATTTTTGGTTGGTGGTGCACTGGGCATGACCCTGTACCATGCTTCATTTGGTTTTACTTCGAGCTGGCGTGTCTTTATCAAGGAACGTCGCGGCCGTGGTTTACGTGCGCAGATGATTATGCTGGCGCTGGCAGTTTTACTGTTCTTCCCCGCTTTAGGTGCAGGTGAATTGTTCGGCAACCCAGTCAAAGGCAATGTTAACCCTGTTTCCATGTCAGTCATGATTGGTGCCTTTATTTTCGGTATCGGTATGCAGCTGGGTGGCGGTTGTGCATCAGGTACCCTGTATACCGTAGGTGGCGGTAGTGCACGTATGCTGGTGACGCTCTTGTTCTTCTGTATCGGGTCTGTGATTGCGACCTCCCACCTTGACTGGTGGTTTGCCCTGCCACATCTTGAGCCTATTTCACTGGTAGAAAGTTTAGGCGTCCTCCCTGGATTGCTGTTGAGCTTTATCGTTTTTGCCATCATTGCTGCGGCGACTGTTTATTTTGAAAAGAAACGTCATGGTAGCCTGGAAATTGAGCCACGCAGTGAATATCAGGGCTGGAAGCGCTTTGTTCGTGGTCCATGGCCTCTGATTTGGGGCGGTATTATTCTGACCTTGCTCAACTTTGCCACTTTGGCACTGGCAGGTCGTCCTTGGGGCGTGACCTCTGCACTGGCAGTTTGGGGTGCCAAAGGTGCTACGCTTGTGGGTGTTGATGTAGCTTCTTGGGATTATTGGCAAAAAGCAGGCAATGCCAAAGCACTGGCAGAATCATTATGGTTTGATATTACCTCAATGATGAACTTCGGTATCATGCTGGGTGCTTTGTTGGCAGCAAGTTTGGCAGGTAAATTTGCGCCGAATTTCAATATTCCAAAACGTTCACTGATTGCTGCTGTTGTAGGTGGCATAATGCTGGGCTACGGCGCACGCTTAGCTTATGGGTGTAATATCGGCGCATATTTCAGTGGGATTGCCTCTGGTAGTCTGCATGGCTGGTTGTGGCTGGTGTTTGCCTTTATCGGCAATGGCATTGGGGTAAAACTTCGTCCAATCTTCTTCCCGGATGAGAAACCGCAGCCTGAAAAACTGAGCGGTTGTTAATTTTTAAAATCAAAAGCCCATCTTGATGATGGGCTTTTTTCTATCTTTGAGATTTACAGCACAGCTTTTAAATTACAGCCATAACCCATGGTCTGCTGGACCTGACGATAAGTCGTATAACGATCCAGAATAAAAGTATAAAAATGATCAGCATCAGAGAAATTAGCTTTTAAATTTTCATTCTTGGCATTGGGCAATTTAATGTCATCGACCAGTTCCAGATTGTAATGTCCCAAACGGAACATATCGGCAAAATAACTATTCATCATATCGCAATAGGCGATTTTACTAGGTTTTAATGCGGTACTGCTAACGAGATGCTGGTTCAAGCTTTGCAGATTATTGACATCTAAAGGAAACTGGTGTGCGAAAGCAATGCTTTCGACTTTCTTAAATTTCTGAAAGTCTTGGGCTAACTGGACATTGAGTGCATCAAAACGTTGCTGCAGTTCCTGTGCGGTCTGAACCTGATATTTGGCTGGATCTACGACCGGTTTTTGTGGTTGTTCCGAACATGCAGTTAATCCAGTGAGCAGTGCTAATGACGTTAGCCATACCTTCATGTTTATACACTCAATTTAAATATACCAATGCTTATTATGCCTGAAAGCAGCTTGATGTACTGTTTAAAGTAATTTCTCATTCATATAACGCCAGTAGCGCTTTGGCACATATTGAATATGCAATTTCATGTTCTTGCGCGCCTGAATATTCACACTGTTAAAATAGTCTTTCCAGAGCTGATCATATAGCAGCTCTTGATCATCCAGTTCAATACTGAATGATTGACTATGACCAATCCGGATTTGTGGATCGATTATTTCAGCGTTCATCTCGACCTGATGCATCTGCCTTAAATCATAATAAATACCGTAATTACGCTGCTCGTCATAAATCAGCCAACTTTGATCCTGATAACGCTCCTGAAAATGTCGGGAAATAATCGGCAAGACATTAAAATCCGGTCTGACCAGACTCAGAAACAAACCATCTTTGGCTTTTTTAAAGCGTACAAAAGCCTCCATACGATGCTTTTCCCGCCCCACTTGCTTGGCCCATTGCGACATGCCGATCACCGCAGTATGACCATAATCTTTATCGACTGGACGCTGGTTTTGAAAGACATAGACTGCAAAATCAAAAAGAGTCTGGAACGCTGCTTCCTGCTCTGACAAAAACGTATAGTAAAAAGTACGCAAACTGCTGGAAGATACTTTCTGCTTTAATCCCTGCCACACCCGCTGCCCATGCTGATCATTAGAGGCCACATGGATAAATTCATCAAATAAACCTGTTTGTGCTTGAGGATTGGCCGTCACTATCACGTTAAATTCTTTAAACTCGAAAGCACGAAATACACAACTGAGCAGACCAGTCATGCTGCCATCAAAACAGTAACTTGCCACTAGAAACCAAATCCTAATTGAGGTGAAAGTTGCTGCTGATATTTGGATTGCCCTGACATCAAAATTTGCTGGCGAATCTGATGGGACTGCTGATCTTTCTTAAATTTCGGTGTATCTGCACAGCGGATAAAATGCTGCGCCCGGTTATAAGCCACGCCCATGCGTTTTAGCTGGTCAATATGAATCTGTCCAAAACGGCGGGCCTGTACAATTTTCTGGGCAGAACGTACACCTATACCGGGTACCCGTAGAATCATTTTATAGTCGGCACGGTTAATATCGACTGGAAAGGCTTCAGGATGACGCAAGGCCCAACTGAGTTTGGGATCAATATCCAGCTCCAGATTCGGATGCTGCTCATCGACAATTTCATCAGCAGCAAAGCCATAAAAACGCATCAGCCAGTCAGATTGATACAGACGATTTTCTCTTAATAATGGCGGTGCTGAACCGATGGCGGGTAAGGCTTTATCTTCAGGATTAATCGGGATATAACCAGAGAAATACACCCTTTTCAGCTTGAATTCCTTGTAATGCCGATCAGCCATCAAAATAATATCCTGATCGGTTTCACTATGCGCGCCCACCACCATCTGTGTGGTTTGTCCGGCAGGTACAAACTTGGGGACTGACTTGATCAGCTTGCGTTCATCTTTGAGCTGGATCAACCGGTCGCGTACAATGCCCAAGTCTTTTTGTACTTCGGCATGGGTTTTCTCAGGCGCAAATTTTTGCAGTCCCGCTTCCGTCGGCATTTCAAGATTAATACTCATACGGTCGACATACAGCCCAGATTCGGTAATGATCTCCTGTGATGCACCCGGAATAGTTTTCAGATGGATATAGCCATTAAAGTTTTCTTCGAGTCTAAGTTTTTTGACCACCTGTAGCATCCGTTCCATGGTGTGATCGGCCGATTTAAAAATTCCCGAACTGAGAAACAGCCCCTCAATATAATTACGCCGATAAAAATTCATGGTCAGATCGACGACTTCCTGCACGGTAAATGCTGCACGCTGGACGTCATTGGAACGGCGCGAAACACAATAGGAACAGTCAAAAATACAGACATTAGAGAACAGAATTTTCAATAAGGACACACAGCGGCCATCTTCGGTATAACTATGACAGATACCATTCCCGGTATTGCCCACACCCTTGTCTTTATTTTTACGGTTGCTACCACTAGATGAACAAGACACATCATACTTGGCAGCATCGGCTAAAATTTGCAGTTTTTCACGGATACGATCAGACATGAGCTCAGAGAATATGTGACCAAAAAGCTATTATAAAGTGTTCAATTCTAGGCTAATAAAAGTTCTATCTTCTTGGCGACGTAGCGTGTCGCAAGAAATGTAAATAACACGTAACCCATGCTGCAGTATTTCAAAATAAAATAACCAATATGATTTGCTTAATTTTGTGCTCAAAGGCAAAGTAAAAGCATAACAAGGAGGAAATCTATGTCTTTATTAGAAAATCTCGGAATTAAACATCCTATTTTCTTGGCACCGATGGCAGGTGTCTCTACGCCCGAGCTTGCTGCCGAAGTGTCCAATCAGGGCGGCTTGGGTTCACTGGGTCTGGGGGCCAGCAGTATTGATGCAGCTCGGCAACAGATTTTAAAGACTCAAGAACTGACAGATTGCCCTTTTCAGGTTAATTTTTTCTGTCATGACACTGTTCCTGTAGATGAGGCTGTAGCGCAGGCATGGATTGCACAGTTTAAAGATAAATTTGCCGAATATGGCGCTCAGGCACCAGATCATTTGGAGTGTATTTATCCGAGTTTTAAAGACAATGATGACTTCCTAAATCTGGTATTAGAAACCAAACCGCGAGCAGTCAGCTTTCATTTTGGGATTCCACATCCGCATCAGATTCAAGCCTTAAAACAGGCCGGGATTCTGACCATGGTATCTGCAACTAATTATGCCGAAGCCAAAGCCATTGAAGCAGCCGGAATTGATATCATTATTGCGCAGGGTATTGAAGCTGGTGGCCATCGCGGGATTTTCTCGACCAAGTTTGATGCATCAGTTAAAACCTCGAATCTGGTGAAGCTGATCAAACAGCATTCTTCCCTGCCGATTGTGGCAGCAGGCGGGATTATGACGGGTGAACAAGCGCGTCAAATGATGGATTTCGGTGCAGATGCCGTGCAACTTGGAACTGCATTTGTGCAATGCAAATCCTCCAATGCTAACGAGGCTTATCGTAAAGCACTATTTTCCAAGCCACTCACTCAAGTCAGTGCCAGTATTTCCGGTCGTCCTGCACGCGGCATCATTAACCACTGGCATATTGAAGTGGATACACCCGATCGGCTGGATGTTCCGGCTTATCCATATACTTATGATCTGGCCAAGCAACTACATGCTGCTGCCGCCAAACATGGGGATCAAGGTTATGGCGCATTCTGGGCAGGTTCAAATGTGGCGCAGATTCGTGAAATGGAAGCTTCCGATTTGATTAACCAGCTCGTACTGGAAATGAAGCATCTTTAATCATTGAATCATAAAAAAACCTCTCACATGGAGAGGTTTTTAGTTTATTTAGAATTAGCGTGTGACACGATGCCAGGCATCTTTAACTGCAAATTTAGCTTCTTCCCAGTTGAGGCGGGATTCACCTTTTAACTGCTCCCATTTGGTACGCAGTTCAGGTTCGGCACGATCAAAATCCGTATCATGCTCATACATCGGACGGTTTTCATAACCGACCCGATAAGCACCGCGATAATCACGATCATAATCTAAATCGCCATATGTGCTACGCGTTTCATTGAAATACGGGCGATTATGATACTCATCTCTCCAGTAATTATCTTCTGCACTCAAATGATCTGGATGTCGATAATTATTTGCCTCAGGCAAGTTCTCTGGATGCTGGTAATTATCTGTCTGCTTCCCATGATCAGACGTTGCAATGTCATTACCTGCAATACCGCCAACCACTCCACCGATAATACCACCCACCACTGCACCTGGAGGGCCACCCACCAGACCTGCAACTGCACCTACCGCAGCTCCGCCCAAAGTACCGGCACTGGTCGCAGCCAGATTATCTTCACCTTCATTCATGTCTGGAACACGAGGATTATCTTTCACGGGTGTATTCAAATCTGGACGCGCATTGGTATCAGTCGGATTGATATTCAGGCCTTCACTGCGTTCTTGTGGCAATTCCGTTGACGTTTTATGGCTAAACTCTGTGACTGGACGATTGGTATTTGTCATTACAGATCTCCCTCAATGATGACGATAAACAAGATGGATCACATCTGGTTTATATCTGGATAGGTTCATCATAGAGGAAGCTTGAGTAAGCAATGTCCAAGTCCTGTCCAGTTTAAGTGAACAAACTGTGCTGCTATGTATTAGACAGGCTGAAGTGTAAACAGAATGCAAAAATCCGCCTGCTCAAGATAAAAAAGGTAGGGATTTCATGCAAAAAATATTACATGATTCGCTGAATTTTGCCCGTCATTACTTGGTTTCCATTAAATTCACCTGCTCGACCTGTACATCATTCATGGTTAAACCATGTTCTAGCAGTGCATTAAAATAATCTTCTACCACACGATACTGGTCAGCGGTATTTTCTACCTGATACATGCTTTGACGAAACTCGTTACTGGAACGCAGTCCTTTGGTGTACCAGGCAATATGTTTACGGGAAATCCGGCAACCGGAATACTCGCCGTAAAATTCGTATAACTCTGTCAAATGTCCCAATAGAACATCTTTCACTTCTGTAATACTTGGTGCATCCAGATGTTGACCGGTTTTTAAATAATGGGCAATTTCACGAAAAATCCAGGGCCGACCTTGTGCTGCACGACCAATCATAATTGCGTCTGCACCGGTATAATCCAGCACGTATTTGGCTTTTTCAGGACTGTCGATATCTCCGTTGGCAATCACGGGAATCTTCAACATTTCCTTTACGTCTTTGATTAAAGAATAACGCGCGGTATTCAGATACATATCTTCACGGGTACGGCCATGTAAAGCCAGTGCCGCAATCCCGGCTTGTTCAGCCCGTTTGGCGACCCGCATAATATTTTCCTGACCGTTCAAATAACCAAGACGGGTTTTTAAAGTCACTGGCACGTCAACTGCGGCAACGACTGCATCCAGAATGCGTGCAACTAGATCTTCATCCTGCAATAAAGCAGAACCGGCAAGTCGGTTACAGACCTTTTTGGCTGGGCAGCCCATATTAATATCAACAATTTGTGCGCCATTCGCCACCTGATAACGTGCCGCTTCAGCTAGATCTTGCGGATCTGAACCAGCAATCTGCGCTGAAATCGGTGCCAGTTCGCCATCAAAATTAGCACGATATAAGCTTTTCTTACTCATGCGCAAAGTTTTGTCAGATGTCATCATTTCACTGACCGCATGGCCTGCACCAAAGTATTTGCACAAGGTTCTAAACGGACGATCGGTCACACCTGCCATGGGAGCGACAATCAAATTGTTTGACAGTTGATATGGACCAATATACATATAAATTCATCACTTTTTTGATGGGCATAGTATACTGCATCTGCCTTATTCGCTCATCTTTTCAATTAATTTACGACACCATGAATAAAACTTTCGCTTCTTGTTTTTCTTTTAAGTCATTGTCTGTACTTGTACTTTCTCTGGGTCTTGCCGGTTGTGGCAATGGTTCATGGTGGTCAAAAGATGATGAACCGACACTTGAAGTTGAACATATTCGCAAAGCTATTCCAAACCGTGTCAACCAACGTGAGTCTTGGGCACAAGATATTTATGACATTACCGAACAGCTCGGCATTCCTCAGACCAAGGAAAATGTTTGTACGATTGTGGCAGTGGTTGATCAGGAATCTAACTTTGTTGCAGATCCTACTGTTCCGGGTTTGGGTGAAAAGGCGGTTAAGGAAGTCCAAGGTCGCCTTGATGAAAAATTCAAAGATAAGCTTGGTCAAGCAATTGGTGGCACAGTTGCAGGATATTTCCAGGAAGTTCTCAAGAACCATCCGAGTCCTGAAGACAACTACTTAAGCCAGATGCGCCGGGTCAAAACCGAACGTGAACTCGACGAATTATATCGTGAAATATTTGACTATATGTCGAAGCACTATCATGTTAGTGCCCTGACTGGTGCTGCCAAACTGGTCGGCCAGAATATTGGCGAGAAAATGAATCCAATTACCACCTTGGGTTCAATGCAGGTACATATCAGCTATGCGAAAGAACATAAACGCCAAGGCGGCAATATCGCGGAGTTGCGTACCGATCTCTACAGTCAATATGGCGGTCTGTATTATGGGATTCATCGCCTGATGATGTATCCGGCGGATTATGACAAGCCAATTTATCGTTTTGCGGACTATAACTCGGGCATGTATTCCAGTCGAAATGCCGCTTTTCAGAGCATGTTAAATGATTTAACTGAAGCCGAACTTGATCTGGATGGCGACTTATTGCTCTATACTAAAGATGGCGCGATCCGTTCGCAGAAGAGTCAATCTGAGCGTGAGTTAATCAGTGTTTTTGCCAAAAATAATTTTATTATCACTGAACGTCAAATCCGAGCTGATTTAAAGAAAGAAAAAGATAAAGACTTTGAAGATACGATGACTTATCGTGGTGTCAGCAAGCTTTATCAGGAAAAAACGGGTAAAGATCCTATCTATGCCATTATGCCTGAAGTGGTCATTTCCGGACCAAAATTAAGTCGTGATTATAATACTAACTGGTTTGCTACCCGCGTCGATGGTCGATATCAAACATGCATGCGCAAAATCAAAAATCTAAAACTCTAGCCTTATTTGATTTTGATGGAACCCTGTATCTACATGATAGCTTTACCGGGTTCATTTTCCATGCCTTAAGAAAACGGCATATTGTGAAACGCGGCATGCAAATTTTGCCATGGATACAGGCCTATTATTTAAATTTCTATCCGGCACACCGCATGCGACCCAAATTGTATGCCAGCATGTTTAAAAACAGTGATGCAGAGGAAATTCTGCAATTAGCTCAGGATTATGCACAACAACTAATATTCAAGTTGAATCCGAAATTATTAGAACAACTTAAACAGCATCAACAATTAGGACATGAAGTCGTGCTGGTATCAGCCTCATTGGATTTGTATCTTAAACCGGTGTGCAGTTATTTAAATATCGATTTAATCTGTAGCGAAGTTGAAATCAAAGCTGGGAAATTGACAGGGTTTTATCAAACTCCTGACTGTAGTAACACACAAAAGAAAATTAGAATTCTAGAAAAATATAATCTGGATAATTATGCTGAAATTTATGCTTATGGGAATAGCAAGGAAGATATAGAAATGCTCAGTCTGGCGCAGCAAAGCTATTTTGAGGGTCAAGATCAACAGCTTCCAAAAATTAATATTTCAGCTCATTCGATGCCATATTAGTCCTTTCCATTCTATCGGGTTAACCTACTAAACACCTTTAGACAACGCTATAAATGGCAGATTAACTTTTTTACTTTATGCCTTGAAATCATCTTAAATAGCTTCGTAATCAGGATTTTTACTTCCTGAAGTATTCGCCTCCTAGCTAAAAAAACCACTTCATTTGAAGTGGTTTTTTTAGCTTTAAGAAAAATTATTTCTTAAACGGAAATGCATATTTCACAATACGTTTGATCACACTACCGTATTGTTTTACCAAGCTGGCATTGTTATAGTTCAAACCATATTTTTCACAAACAGCCTGAACTTTCGGTGCCATTTGACGATAGCGACGTGCAGGTACATCAGGATACAAATGATGTTCAATCTGATGACTTAAATGACCCGTCAAGATATGAAACGCTTCAGAACCGGTCAGGTTGGATGAACCACGGATCTGACGCATATACCAGTGACCACGACTTTCATTTTGCAGTACCGATTTCGGGAATACTTCTACATCTTTGGTAAAGTGGCCACAGAAAATAATACTAAAGGTCCAGATATTACGCAGACCATTGGCCACCATATTGCCGGTCAAAACAGGTAAAGCCGCAGGACCTGCGATGAGTGGGAAGAATACATAATCTTTAAACAGCTGTTTACCGATTTTGCTCTGCATTGGACGCCATTCTTCTTTGGTCTGCTCTTTGCTTTTACGGCCTTTGAAGTATTTACCCAATTCAAGATTCTGAATCGCAACACCCCACTGGAACAATAAACAGAATGGCACTGCATAAATTGGTTGCAATAAATAACCCGGTTTCCAGCGCTGTTCCGGGAACAAGCGTAATAGACCATAACCGATATCATCATCCATACCCTTAATATTGGTATAAGTATGATGCTTAAAGTTATGGGTTTGACGCCAGTTGTCTGAAGTCCCTACAATATCCCATTCATAAGTCTGACCATTGAGTTTAGGATCATTCATCCAGTCATATTGACCATGCATGACGTTATGACCCAACTCCATGTTTTCCATGATTTTGGCAAAGCCTAATAGACCTGTGCCTAGCAACCATGCTGGCGGGAACCAGCCTGCAAACAATAAGGCGCGACCGGCAATCGATGAGTAACGAATGGTTGAATAGACACGACGGATATATTTCGCATCTTTTTCACCTAGATCATCTAGCACTTCTTGCTTAATCGCATCGAGCTCACGTGCAAGTTCATCAAGTTCAAACTGGGTTAATTCACGGTTTTTAGGATTTTTAAAATACTGTAATTTTACTGGCATATTCATAAGATAAAACTCGCTTATAAGTCGATGACAAGGTCAGTCTGCGCTGAGTTAATACAAATTTTGAGCAGGTTGCCGGGTTCGGTATTTTGTGCACCGTTGACCAAATTCTTGGTCGAACCTTCTACTTTATTGCAGGCACATTTATTACAAATGCCCATACGGCAACCATGGGTCGGTTTAATATTTTGCTGTTCCAGGCTCACTAGAATGGATTGGCCTTTTGGAATGCTGACAATTTTTTTCGACTGGGTCAGGGTGACATTAATAAAGCCGGTATCCGATAGATCCGCCAAACTCATGCTAAAGGCTTCACCTTTAAACTGTTTTGCCTGAGCAAAAAGCTGTTCTGCTTTAGATACAAAACCTGAAGGACCACAGCAATATACGATGCTATTTTCCAGATTTTGCAGATCTGTCAGATAGGTTTCATCCAGACGTGCAGCAGCTGGCTGTTCTTGAGTGGCATACACATGAAATGAGAAATTTGCATGTTTCTGAGCAAGCTCTTCAAACCGTGCTTTAAATGCGGCATCCTGATCTTTTTTAACCCAGTACCAGAGAGTGACCGGTGCAGATAGTTCACCTTTTTTGCTCAAGCTTTCCAGCATACTGAGCATTGGGGTAATACCACTCCCTGCTGCAAGCAAAATCAATGGACTCGTCTGCGCAGGCAAGGTCATATCACCATAAGGGTGACCAAATTCGATCACATCACCCACTTGTGCCTGTTCTGCAAACCATGTGCTGACTTTACCAGCATCGACTTTTTTCACGCTCAGCAATACATGCTGAGAATCGACACGGGTCAAGCTATAGCTACGTTCATAACGAATGCCATTCACTACCACATAGACCGGATGATGCTGCCCTGCTTCACCAAACTTAAATAAGCGATTCACCTGAATTTTCAGACTCAGCATATCCTGTGCTGCATTTTCTTTGTGCACGATCTTGCCTAATGGCTGATTCAACGACCATACAGGATTGAGTTTCTGAATCCAGAAATTAATCGCATGCTGATCGATTACACTGTCAGACAGTGCATTCAACGGCGTTTTAAGTTTTTGGAGTACATGCATCGTTTGCGACATCACCTTGGGTTTTTAATTATTATACACATGTATATATATTTGTATATGCAACTGTATTGTTTCTAATCATTTCACAAGCTTGACTGGCTCGGTTATAATAAAATGATTCATGCATGAACCTATTGATGAACGAGCCTTCAATGAAAATAAGCAGTGACGCATCTTTATTACAATCGAAAAGCATTGATGAGCCGATTATCGTACGGAGTGTCGGTCGCAAGGCCACCATTACCAAGGAAGAACTGTTTCAGGCTGCGTTGAATCTGATTGGGCCACAAAAAAGTATTTCCTCTTTAAGTCTGCGTGAAGTCGCGCGTGAAGCCGGTATTGCACCGAACAGCTTCTATCGTCATTTTAAAGACATTGATGAACTGGCCATTGAGCTGATTGATCGTGCCGGGATTGTATTGCGTCAGATTTTGCATGAAGCACGTCTGCAAGCTTCTCGCCAGAACAGCATTATCCGCAGTTCTGTAGAAGTCTTTATTGCCCAGCTGGATGCCGATGAAGGCAATCTGAGCCTGTTATTACGTGAAGGCTATACCGGTTCCAAATCTTATAAACAGGCGGTGGAACGCCAATTAAATTATTTTCAGCAGGAACTTCAGGAAGATTTAATTCGTCTGGAACGCCTAAACAATAAGAAGTTATTTCATCCCGATATTGCAGCCAAAGCCATTACCCAACTGGTCTTCAACATGGGTGCTAATGTGATTGATATGCCTGCCGAAGACCGCAAAGAAATTGCCGAACAGACCATGATCATGATCCGGATGATCCTTGAAGGTGCACGTCATCTGGAAGATTCTCAGCTGCGCTAATTTTCCGATTTGCATGAACTAGTATAAAAAGAGACGTAATCAGCGTCTCTTTTTTATGATGATTACAAAAGTGCGAGTTGAGCTTTGACTGCCTTTGCAGTGGCTTCCGGATACTCAAGCGGGAACATATGCCCGCCCTCGACCACAGAATAATTAATCCGATAAATCTTGTGCATCCCTTGTGGCAACCCCTGCTGATAAAACTGGCTTTGCTCTGCAGTCATCAGATGCATCGGCACTTCAGGCGGTCGGCGTGGCGTTCTCCACCACCAGGCTGGCACAGTCCGGAAGATTTCCGCTTCTATCTGTTTTGGAATAGTTAACGTCACCCCACCACGTTCAGGTTCTGGCTGAATGCCGCTCTCGATATAATCAGCAAAACACTGCTCATCGAAATTTTTAAATAAGCGGTTAAACCGGAGTGCTTCAATAGCGACCTGTTTTGATGACCAATAATCTTTGCGTTTTAGCGTAATTCCTGCGGGTGTATAACGATCGACACTTTTTAGATTCAGCTTTTTAATCAGTTCGAACATGGCGCTGTTTTTTCCAATCACAAACGGTGGATCCATAATGACCAGTTTGGAAAACAGTTCGGGACGTCGATACGCCGCCATAAGGGTCACCAGACCACCAAAGGAATGCCCTAAACCAATCACCTGTTGCTGAGGAAACTGCTGCTCGATATCTGCAATAACTTCATCGACCAGATAGCGCCAGTCTCGCGTAATTGGATATTGCTGATTCATGCCGATAAATGGAATCGCTTTGACCTCATAATCTTGCTGAAAACAATGCAAAAACTTTTGATAAGTTGCCGAAGGGATACCATTGGCATGAGTAAAATGTAGGGCTTGCTTCATTATTTTTAAACGCAGCGCGTATTCATCCTGAAATCATCGAATGAGCTTACTGATCTATTCTTTCATTCGGCAGTGCAAAAATGCTCAAAGCATGACCTCAAAGTCATTTCTCTGTACTTCTTCAGAATTTAAAGTCTATTTCTGCGATACAGTCAAATGTTGCATCGGTAGAAAAATCGCGCCGCAACTGGCCTTATCCCCCGCGATGACCACTGCCCGTCCTTTGACAGTAATAGACAAATTGCTGGAAATTGCGGTGACCATGGTCTGGCATTTGGGACAATAATGCTTCATGCCATTTAAATGTACGGCGATACCATTGATCAAAAAAGAGGGTTCACATTCAGTTACCATGCCGCCATGACTGGTCTTTGTACCAAGGGTAATTAATGCTTTTGACATGCTTTGTCATTCTTATTATTCAGTAGGCTAATTTTAAACAGGAGGAAAATGACAGACCAGCATTCTCCGACAAAAAATAATAAACTCGGATTTTGCCCATAAAAAAAGCAGCCCGAAAGCTGCATTTTTTTATTGCGTAAAACTTAAGGCTTGACCACGACCATCACCTGAATCGCTTCCGGTGTTACCGATAGACCATCCAACAGGCTTAGACCCTCTTTCTGCAACTTCTGTAAACGTGCAATTTCATCTTCACGGATACTTGGGTTGAACTGTTTCAGATAGGTCAGACGATCAATTTCATATTGCCATTTATTGCCATACACTTCTTTGGCTTGCTGCTTGAAGCCCGGCAATGCACTGCGTGCCAGTTCAAGTGCCTGTTGATAACGTGCTTCAATCACATCACGACGTGCTTTCACCACCTGACGGCAGCTATTGCCATCTAAATGATGCAGGTACGGTTTCAGGATTTCTGGCGCAATCTTCTGGGAAAGATCCTGACCTTTTTCACTCAGCAAGACACGAATCAACTGTTGCGGCAAACTAGACGGCAAGTTCAATGCTTTCGGTGCCACTACATCGACCTTGAACCATACTTCAAGTAATACCGAACCCTGTGGCAGTGCTGCAGATTTTAGTACCGCAACGTTAGTGCTACCAAAGCCTTGCGTATTGATCATTTCCATCACACTTTCAGTGAATGGATGTTCCAGTGTCAGGTATTGCGCATCTTCGCGGATTTGTGCCTGATCACGATAGAAAGTCGCTGTAATCCCTTCTTCATCCAACGTCAAACCTTGAACCTGCATTTGATCGGTTGGCTTGATGATCACTGTACCGTTACTTTGCTCGTCAAAGTCGATATTTGTGGATGCCATAAAGCGCTTCATGAAAATCGGCAAAGTGGTATTGTCATCATAATCTTCAAGCGCGTTGACAATTTCCTGCGCCACCACCGGACGGCAAGAATTGTATTCAAGCAAACGGTCACGACCTTCCTGCAATTCAGCTTCCAGCGCTTCACGTTGCACGCTAACTTCTTCCAGCAGGTCTTCAAACTCTTGACCTTTGTCTGCCAATAGACAGTCTTTCAAGCGAACAATAAAATTTTCTTGCAAGGTTTGTGCAGCTGGAGAAATATTGCTGAAGATATTCAGCGCTTCGTTATACCAGCGGAACATACGTTCTTGTGCAGTTCCCACCAGATAAGGCACATGAATCTGAATGCGGTTTTCCTGACCGATACGATCCAGACGACCAATACGCTGTTCCAACACGTCCGGGTTCGCAGGTAGGTCAAACAGAATCAGATCAGAGGCAAACTGGAAGTTACGTCCTTCTGAACCGATTTCCGAACAAAGAAGAATCTGCGCGCCATACGAATCTTCAGCAAAATAAGCTGCGGCCTGGTCACGTTCTAACAAGCTCATGCCTTCATGGAACATCGCCGTACGAATACCGGCATGTAAACGCAGTACATTTTCCAACGCCTCAACCACTGGCCCGCTACGCGCAATCAGTAAGACTTTCTTGTGTTTTAAATCGGTACGCAAACGCTCCATCAGCCACATCACGCGTGGATCGGCTTCCATCCACGAGCCATCTAGCTGAGCTTCTTCAGGCCACATTTGCTCACGTAATTTACCATCTTTAGACCAGTGTTCTGGTGCTGGCAATGGCGCTGGCTGACAGTCACGACCCGGGAAACCTTGAATCGCTTCACGCGTATTACGGAACAGGATACGGCCTGTACCATGACGGTCTAAAAGTTCATGAATGGCACGGAAACGCTGTTCAGGATGATCTTCAATCGGATGACCTAACAAGGCCTCAATCGCAGTAAGATGCTCAGCTTCTAGCGGCATGTCTGACATCAACACTTCTGCAATTTTAGCCGTATGCTGATATTGCGCTTCTTCATCGAGGAAACGATCCAGCGAGTTAAAACGCTGCGGATCAAGCAAACGTAGGCGTGCAAAGTGACTTTCTACACCGAGCTGTTCAGGTGTCGCTGTCAATAACAACACGCCCGGCGTATGTTCAGCCAGTTCTTCAACCAGATCATAACGGTCATTACCGCCATCTTCTTCGCTCCACATCAAATGATGCGCTTCATCAACTACCAGCAAGTCGAAACCTGCTTCAAGTGCCTGTTCACGAAGATCTTCATGGTCGACCATCAAATCGACAGAGGCAATAATTTTTTGTTCGGTCAGGAATGGGTTCTGTTCAGGGTCATGTTCTTTGATCGACGCAGTACGGGTCAAGTCAAATAGCGAGAACTCAAGATTGAAACGACGGCGCATCTCGATCATCCACTGATATTGCAGTGAATCTGGTACTAAAATCAGAATACGTTCAGAACGGCCAGTTTTCAGCTGTTGATGGATGATCAGACCCGCTTCGATGGTTTTGCCCAGACCAACTTCATCGGCCAGTAATACACGCGGTGCAAAACGCTGACCGACTTCATGTGCAATATACAATTGATGCGGAATCAGGCCGACACGTGAACCTACCAAACCACGCAGTGGACTGCTTTGCATATTGGCCTGCATCAGCAGCGCTTCAATACGCAGGTCATACCATTCTTTATAATCAACCTGACTGGCCAATAAACGGTCTAGAGGCTTAGACAGCTGGATGGTCGCACCAATACGAGTTTCATTCAGCGATTTACGTTCTTCAGTTCCATCTTCCAGAGTACGAACAACATGATAACGCACCACGCCATTGCGGTCTTCAACGGATTCTACAATCCACTTGGTCCCTTCCTGATCCTGTAATTCATCTTTCACATTAAATACGATACGAGATAAGGGTGCATTGCTGCGTGCATAGACGCGGGTTTCATCGCTTTTCGGGAATAAAATGCTGACCGACCGCTCATCAACATCAATAAGAACGCCTAAACCGAGTTCTGTTTCAGTATCTGATAACCAACGTTGACCAATAGCAAATTGCTGCAATTTTTCCACCTTTATCTTAAGTACAAGATTATGAATATTAGGCTCAATCACGAAACGTCATTGGAGCAAAATTTCACACCTTCAAGCAATGTATTTTGACATAAAGCCCACTAAAAAGTGAGCATAATTCACGCCGATTAAAGAAGTATTTCCTAGAACGGCGCCGGACAATAAAATTCGACCAACTGCTCTGTTTGAGGATGATAAAAACTCAAACGTTCCGCGTGTAAACATAAACGCGAGCTGAGCTGTTGCTGTTCGGATGTCGCATATAAGGTATCGCCAATAATCGGATGTCCGAGATATTGCATATGCACCCGTAGCTGATGTGAACGGCCGGTAATTGGGATCAGTTTCACCCGGGTCACAGGCTGTCCCTGAATATTAAAATGTTCAATCGCCTGCCAATGCGTGATGGCCGGCTTATGATGTGTGGGATCTGCGATATGTAAAGGCGGACGGCTTGGATCATACACCACTGGCACTTCAATAGTGCCTTCACCTTCGAGTGTACCTGCAACCACAGCCTGATAGGTTTTATCAGTCTGGCGTTCCTGAAACTGGCGGGAAATGGTTTTTTGTCCCCATTTGCTCAGACCAAAGGCCAAAATACCGGATGTATCGCGATCCAGTCGATGAATCAGTAAAGTTTTGGGTTCTAATTTGACCAGACGGTTGATCAGGCAATCTTGTAAGTCTTCTGTTTTACCGGGAACTGTGAGTAAACCTGCAGGTTTGTGGATGACCATGAAATCGTCATCACGATGTATCAGATGTTCGGTTAGAAAATTACTCAAAGTTCAATCCCAGGCTGATCGTGAAAAACAAGGCGGCAATGATAGAAAGCTTAGCCAATAATTACAATGCGCATTTATGTAAATGACGATGAAATTTCCGATTTAGCGCATAAAATTGCTCAATCACAGCGCATCAACCTGAGGATTTTAAAATGAAGCTTGCCAATTCATGCAAAGACGGATGCTTTAGCACATCTTCATAACGGATATTGGCACCATGCGCACGCCATATACCAACGAGACTGACCATCGCTACTGAATCCAGACCATAATTTTTTAAGTCGACATAGGGATCAATTTCCAAAGCATCCATATCCAGCTGTTCTGCGACAGCCAACATAATGCCTTTGGTCGACAATACATATTCTGACGGCGCGCTTAAATCCCATAATCGAGTCAGGCTATAGGTATTTAAGTGATGTATCCCCTGTGCCGAAATATTTTCAATCCACTGAATATGCTGATCTTGATTTGACAATAAAATCGCATCATCAACTACACAGATTTGCTCGGTGACACTTTGCAGATGCGGTAAAATCTGTTTCAGCATCGGTGTAACCTGCCCGGCAAAAATCAGTTGCGGATGCATTGAGGCATATTCTCCCAATTGCTGCATGCCTTGCATCAGGTCATCACCATATAAGTCAACAATCGGAATATCGAGTGCTTTGGCTTTATTGCTGATCTGGATCAGATGACTCATTAGGTCGCTTTCTTGTATGCTTACCATCATCCTTAAATTTTGTAATCCCACTAAAACCAAAACAGATTCATTTGATGCAAGCTGCCATTTGGCTTGGGATGGAGCAAGTTGGATTTTTTTAGGGATGGGGTACAGCATGGGAGGCTCTTATAAATACAAAATAGCATGATGATTCATGCTATTTTAGTTTAGCATCGATTTGAAAAACACTTTGATTTCACAGAGGTTTATTGTTCT
>NZ_JALJVC010000024.1 GCF_022967985.1 Acinetobacter lwoffii
TACTTCTTATAATCGTTATTATGTTCAATAGATATAAATTGAGTGGACTGTTCATACTTCCCTTGAAGAAAAACTTGCGAATCCTTTGCTAATCTGTAATCCTTGCCACCAAGGGTGTCTAGCTAAGCTAAGGCAGGTGTTTGTTGTAGTCGGGCCGCTACAATATTGATAAAGAGCACCTGTATGTTTAATTTCAAGATTTTTAATAAAGTCTCTACGGAAGTATTGACGATCAAAAATGACCTCCAGCTTAATTCTGAACTGCAATTAATCAATAAATATAAAACTTCTACTTCTGAAGATTATAGACAAGCTATTATTTTGATCTTCAAAGAACGTGGTTACACCAGATTAGAAATAGGCCAGTTATTCGAAAGTTAAGCTTAAACAGTTTCTAACATTTAGGATTCATGAAATTGCCATTATGTGAAATCCTGAGAAATATGTCGTTATATCTCTTAGTGATATTTAAAGAGGCGGATTTAATCTTATAGCGAATGCTATAAATCTCTGCGTAGCTTGAGTCTGTAGAGGTTTGAGATTAGCGTGTACAGTTACGTCCCTCACGTTTGGCTTGATACAGCTTTTGATCCGCCATTCTTAAAACTTCCTCGACATCCTCAGAACTATTCGGCCAGTAGGCAATCCCAATGGAAATTTTCACCCTGCCCATATCCTCCATTTCAGTGAGCTCAACCGCTTTTCGTAGCCGTTCCGCAGCCTGAAAAACGGTTGCCGGGTCTGAGGCCGCTATTAAAATAATAAACTCCTCTCCTCCCGAACGGCAGCAGATATCATTGTCTCGGAAATGATATTGCATTATGTTCGCTAGCTTTTGTAAGACAATGTCACCTTTGTCATGACCATAGGTATCGTTCACCTTTTTAAAGAAGTCGATATCTGCCGCCAACACGGCAAACTCGGTACGCATACGCACAAACTCTTCGATAAACAGATTCATTCCACGGCGATTGTATAAGCCAGTTAGGAGATCAGTATTCACTGATTGATTCAGTTCATCAATTTTTTCATTGAAATTCTGACAGCTCAACATCAGAGAATTTTTGAATTGATTGACTTCAAAATACGAAGGTTTGATTTCGTTGATTTTTCCCTGAACATCCTGCCGACTGAGCATACTGGCCATTTTTGCCAAATGGTTTAAAGGCAGTGCAATCAAGCCCGATAAATGCCAGACTACGAAGAAAATGAAGAAATAAAACAGCGTGATCCCGATGGATACTTTAATAATAATACTATTGGCTTGAGCAAATAACTCATTAATCGGCTGCTGTGATACCACAATCCAGCTCACGCTGGGAATATGCGAGAAACCGACCAGGCTATCTATGCCTTTACTGTTCATCAGACGGAAAGCACCAGCCTGTTGATAAAGCATCGTGGTCAATCCATCTCCCGCCTGGACTTTCTGTCCTATTTGCTGAGTATCGGCATGAAAAATGATCTGTCTTTGATCATCCACGACGTAAGTATAATTTTTCTTGTAGCCATATTTGGATGCCAGCATTTCACTGACCAGATTCTTGCTTTGCAGATAAATCGTGCCCGCAATAAAACCTAAATATTGCCCTTGATCATTAAAAACTGGCTCAGAAATAATGACGATCAATCTATTGGTTGAAGACCAGTACGGTGAAGAAATATAAGTTTGCTTACGTTTAATCGACTCGCTAATACCGTGGGTTTTATGAATTTTTCTAGAATCAATTTTCAAGGTTTTCGGGAAAAATGAAATGATGCGTCCTTCTCGGTCAGCCAAAAAAACACTGTTGAAATTGCCCGACTGGTTTTTGAGACGTAATACTTCGTTTCTTGTTAAATTTTCATTAGAAAAGTTTTTTCCCAACAGATTGGCGCTAAATCTTAAATTTTTTAGGATTTCTTCAAACTGATAATTAGTGTGTGCAGCAATCCTGGAAGAATATTCGGCATTCAGGGCCAGAGAATTGTCGATCAGGCGCTCTTTGACCGTATAGTTAACAAAGAATAAAGAAAAGACAAACAGACAGGTCACGCTTAAGATGGTTAGCAATAATATTAAGCTGCGCAAGTTCAAGTGAAGCGCCGGTAGAACCTGTCTCAATAGGTCAATCCTAAGTGATTATTTATGATACTTATATCACAAAAAAACCTTAAATCTATTGCTTGTTTCACGAACATTAGTATCCAGCAACATGGCCAACAAATTGCCTCCCTTCTATTGACCTGTTTTCACAAAGTAACTGTGATTAAAAAATACTTATATCCAAGTACCCATGCGTACTTTAGGCACTAAAACAACATAATTTTCCCGAAAGTACCCTTCAGTAAACATCAATTAGCCTTGTTAATACATACGTTATGCATAAGTTGCCACAAGTTATTCTTAAATAGACACTTACCACCCTTATTAATAAAAAAAATTCACATAATTCGTCCAAAAATTATTCTTGAAAAGACATTTATCATCTTTATTAATGTAAAAATTCTACATAATTTTCCCAGAATTCTCCTGGAATAGACATTCAGTTCCATGATTCATACATAAATTTCACAAATTTTTAGCTTAGAAAATTTAACTTTCAAATCATAATTTATTTACATATATATGATTAAACAGTAACTCATATGAAGTTTTTTATTTTTAATAATTATTTTGGAACTTAATTATTAATAATAAAATTAATTTCTTATCTAAATGAAAGAGTTATATTCATGATTAATATTTAAACTTATAAATAGCGATATTTCTTATGCATATATTTTAACGATTCAAATTTAATTTGTATAAAAATTAATCAATTTGTTTGATTTTAAAATAATTAATTATACATAAAAACTCTTAAAAAAATAAAAAATACAGGTTTTGATGTGGTAACAGGATTACAAAAATACAAGTTTTGATGTGGTAACAGAAAAAATCTGATGTAGTAACATAAGCAGAGTATAAAAAATGATCAAAAGTACGGACATGTACCATGTATATGAGATAAATAAATTTACTTATTTGTTTAAGATATTAATTTAATATGAATAATACTTTAAATATTTATTTTAATATCTTTTTTTAGCCATAAAAAATATTCTATTTTAAATGAGGTTAATAAAAAATCTATAAGTTGAAATTTATTTGAAAATCTATATAAATTAATCAATAAAAATAATTTAATATCTATTTAATTGAAATTGATAGTTGATTATATCTCTCTTATCTATTAATGAGTATTTAGGTCCTGAAAGTCAATTTTACTAAATGAATCACATCCCAAAGTTCAATTATCTTCATGTTAGTGTTCCAATGCTTTAATTTACTGATCATTTAATAACAGGTTTTCTTGAAAAATTTCCATTTAAACAGTCTTTTATCCTCTTCACATTCTGTTCACGACCTTCGGCCTAAAGTATCAGCATAGACCTAATACGGATAGCCAATATGAAACATGTCAAAAAAATACTGCTAGCTACCCTGTCCTTACCGCTACTAGTTTTAGCTGGATGTAAAAGTATTCCCAGCTATTCAAGTGATTATGCAAAATCCAGAAACCAAATTCAGGGAAATGCGCTGGATCAGGCTAAAGCCCAAGACATCGGCATACGCTTTACCTCAGCATTTAATACTTTAGGTACACCTGCATTTATTGAACGAGCCGGATCACTCTATGCCGATCAGCTGTTTATTAACGATACCTTATCCCGATTTTCATCACGTCAAAATCTACTCCAACATTTTCAAGGGATGAACAAGCGTGTCAGTAACGTGAATGTCAAACTATTAAATACCTCGTATTACCAAGACTCTGCCTACGTGCACTGGCATATGGCCTATGATTTTAAAATGTTTGGCACGACTCGAACTATGGATTCTTTTGGGATCAGTGAAATCAAAGTCAACGGAGACAATAAGATTATTTTCCAGCAGGATTTCTGGGATCCGGCCAATGGCCTGTATCGTTCTTTACCTTATGTTGGAGGAGCCTATTCATGGGTACTGCCATTCAAAAAGTAGTATTAAATATGGGACTACTGATGCTCTGCAGTTTCAGTTCATGGGCACATGCCCAGAATATGAATCAGTGTGGTCGTGGTCCACTTTTGGTGGCTCAGAAACAGGTTGGCGTCGCCCGTTATTATGCTCAGAACTGTACAAAACCCTGGCAAGGCCAGAATATGCAGATTGATTTTTCCTATACACATAATATTCCGGAATGGGCTTTCAAGCGTGCAGCGACCCATTTTCTGAAGCGTGATGAGCGAGAGTCTAAACACTTAATGGTATTAGATAGAATTACTCAGCTTTATAAGCCGGTAAAACCGGGTGATCTTTATCGTTTAAGCTATCAAGCCGAAACTCAGACCCTGACCTTGATGTTGAATCAGCAGGTGCTAGGCAATCTTCAGCATCCGCTAGCACAACAATATTTTAATATCTGGCTGGGTTCGCAGCCATTTAGTGCTAAATTAAAACAGCAATTATTGAATTAGTCTCTGCCGCTATGTCGAAACATTTTATCCTGATGGTTGAAGACCACTATGAACTAGCCTCTACCTTATGCGAGTTTCTGGAAGAACATGATTTTGTGGTAGATCATGCCCGGAATCTGAATGCTGCGCGCCAGTTACTCAAGCAGCAGCGCTATCATATCTTGCTTCTAGACATTAACCTGCCTGATGGTTCAGGTTATGAACTGTGTGAATGGCTGCGTCATGAAGAAGGTATGGATTTACCCGTACTGATGTTGACGGCGCGCGATACTTTGGATGATAAACTCAAAGGTTTTAATTCCGGCACGGATGATTATCTGGTTAAGCCCTTTGATTTTAACGAGCTGGTGGTTCGGGTCAAAGCTCTGATTAAACGTTCTTTAGGTGAGGTATCCAGCGGTCGGCTACAGATTCATGATCTGATTTTGGACCCTGCCAGACAGCAACTGACGCGAGCCGGCCAGACCATTGAATTACCCCCTATCCAGTTCAAACTCCTGAAATTGTTAATGCGTCATTCACCTAAGGTCCTAACTAAACAGGAAATCATGATGGAGCTTTGGGGAGATGCAGAACCGGAAAGCGATGCTCTGCGCAGTCATATCTATAATCTGCGTAAAATGGTTGACAAGCCTTTTGAGCAGAAACTGATTCATACTATCTCCGGTGTCGGTTTAAAGATTGCTTTAGAAGCCTAAGCTTTTCAGGCGGAAACCTCGTTTAAATACACCACTACAATCAGTCCGGTGGTCATTGTCAGATCAACATCCTGATGGGTGCTAAGATAATACTGCCGGTCAAACAGTTCCACCCGCCAGCCCAGCTGCTTGCACAGTTTCTGTACCAGTTGCAGACCAATGCCGTACCCTTTGATTTCTAGTTGTAGCTGCTGGTCGGACAGTTCCTGAACTTTGGAGTTATTCGGTAAGGGAATACCTACCCCATTGTCAGCAATCAGCACTTTATTTTTTTGCAGAATGACATCAATTTCCGTGCCTTGCGAATAATTCAGTGCATTGCGCAGGATATTGCCAAACACCATTTTGGTCATCGACGGGTACAATTTACGCGGCTGTTCATCTAGGTCTTTTTGCAGGTCAATCTGCATGCCTTTGTTGTGGCTGACACTGTCCAAATCCTGTACCAGATTCTCCAGACATTCTGACAGCATAGTGGGCTCGGCTGTCAGGGTGTTGGTGGTATTTCGGGCGATGGCCAGTAAGGTATCGACCAGCAGCTGCATGTCTTCAATAGTGTTGTGCAGGCGGGTAAAGGATTTGTTGTTACCATAGCGTGCCTGACACAGTTGCACATTGCCTTTTAAAATCGTCAATGGGGTGCGCAGTTCATGACTGACATCACCGGTAAACTCACGTTCACGCTGAATAAACGCACTCAAGACCTGATGGTATTTTTCTAATGCCTGCTTCAGGTATTCAGCTTCCAGATTGGAATCAGTGCGAATGTCCTGAAAAGGTGAAGCCTGATTTTTCTGATGTTCCCAGTCGATATGTTCCAGCGCATTGGCCAGCCGGGTAATCGGAGAAAAATAACGTCTGGCGCGACGGTTCCACCACCACAATACGCTATACAGTACGAACAGGCTGACCATCAGTGGGGCCAGACCAAACAGCCAGACCAGCTTGTTGACGTTGCTTTCGCCAAAGACCAGCAGCACATGCTGCCGGTTTTTTTCACCGTAGACGGTCATGCGCTCTTTACCATCGACAAAATGCCGATTGACGCCTTGCTCGAACTGCATGTGCTGAAACTGCACAGGAGGGGTATCATACCAGCGATAACCATACAGGTTTTTGGTGTCGGGAAGTTCGGCGGCCGGATTGCGTTCCAGCCGCTGCCAGTAGTGTGACATTTCCTGTTCCAAGGCGGTGCGCAGCAAAAAGCCTTTAATCACCCAGGCACTACAGGCAATGCCAATCACCACCGACAAGGCAATGAATCCGATTTGCAGCCAGTAGTAGCGGTTAAACACCTCACCCAGAGGATGATCGCGTTTGTCCCTAAACAGCTTTAACATTGATCAATTCCCCGTTGGCGCATCCGATTCAGCGTTTAATTATACGGCTTTCTTTTTAAACAGAAAGTGGCCGATCACCCACTCGCGTCCATGGTCATAACCAAACAGTTCGGCACAGGCCATAAAGAAAATCCGCCAGCGTTGCCACCAGATGGCAGCATCTGTGCCATAGGTCTGTTCAAACAGGGGCTGCAGCTCGGCCTGCTTTTGATCCATATTCTCCAGCCAGGCATTTGCGGTACGTTGATATTGGGTACCTGCCCATTGCCAGTGCATTTTCAGCTGCAAATGCTGCTGGAAATGCAGGAAAGTTGAAGCTGCCGGCATCAGACCGCCACTAAAGAAATATTTCGACATCCAGTCAAATTCATTTTTGACTTCAAACGGATAATGCAGGAAACGGTGACAGAAAATATGGCACCACAGCAAGCCATCGTCTTTCAGCCAGCTGCTGATATTTTCAAACAGTTTCTGGTAGTTGCGGACATGCTCAAACATTTCCACCGAAACCACACGGTCAAAAGCAGCCGGTTCCAGTTGCAGTACATTGACATCGCAGGTGACCACTGTCAGGTTCTGCAGTTTTTTCAGACGGGCCTGTTCCTGAATATACTGGCGCTGTGTCGAGGAGTTCGACACTACGGTAATCCGGGCGTTAGGATAATGCTCGGCCATATACAGACTGAGTGAGCCCCAGCCACAGCCAATTTCCAGAATATCCTGTCCATCTTGTAACTGTGCACGCTGGCAATAGCTGGCCAGTGCGGCTTCTTCAGCCTGATCCAGTGTGGTTTGGTCATGTTCAAACAGGCTGGCGCTGTATTTCAGCCGCTTGCCCAGCACCGCCTGGAAAAATGCGGTAGGCAGTTCATAGTGCTGTTCATTGGCTTTGTCGGTCTCGATGGCAATCTCGCTGTTTTTCAGCATATGCAGCACATCCATATAATGCTGTGCCGCCAGTGCCGGGTCAAAGCGCCCTTCTTGTGCCAGACGTTTTTTGCTTAAAGTGCGAATGCCTGCGCGAATCACGGCATCGGGCAATTTACCCTTTTCAACCAATTTTAAAGATTGTTGAATCATAAAGTCCATGTATTTACCTACTCTTTGGGTGGCCACGGAATAAACATTGAAGTTCGTCGTTGATAAGCTTTGTAATTTTCGCCGCGATGGGCCAGTGCCTGTTGTTCACTAAACGGAATGCCGGTAATGTAGTACAGAAACAGCCACATCAGCAGCGGATAGAGCCACAGTTCATAGACTCCTGCCGCTAGACCGAGAACCGGATAGGCAAACCAGTGTAACCATTCAAAAAAATAGTTCGGATGACGTGAGTATTTCCATAAGCCCCGATCCAGGGTTTTGCCCTTATTCTGTGGATCCAGCTTGAAGCGGTAGAGCTGCTGGTCGGAAGTACTCTCCCCGATCAGCGCCAGCAGCATGATCATGCCTGCCACCAGTACGGTATAGGGGGTCCAGTCATTCCACTGCTGGACCGGAATATTAAGCAACTCCAGCATCGGGTAGGAAAATAGTGCCACCAGCCCGGCCTGAAACATAAAAAAGGCCAGAAAACCGAGATGCTGATAATCTCCCATGGCCCTGCGCATATTGGCATAGCGGGTATCTTCTGCAGTTTCACTGGCATAACGGCGCAGCAGATGCCAGGTCAGACGTAAGAACCAGATTCCGCTGAACACGCCCAGAAATATCCGGATCAGCAGCGGTGCAGTTTCCATGACCCAAGCCGCGATGATGACATTGAGTGCAATACAGAAACTCCAGGCCACATCCACCAGTCCGGCACGCTGGTTATAGGTCACTAGCAGCCAGCTACAGAACATGATAAAGACATTCAGCACCAGTAAATTCAGCAGCATAATATCCCTCCTGTTTTATCTTGGCTTAGTAAGCACTGGCTTCGAATAACAGATGCACATCACTGATTACGCCTTCGCGGAAACCACCTTCGCAATAGCACAGATAGAAATCCCACATACGGATAAAGGAATCATCAAAACCAAGCGCCAGTACTTGATCACGTTGCTCCAGAAAGCGCTGGCGCCAGCAGTGCAAGGTCTGGGCATAACTCTGGCCGATATCTTCCAGATGCTTGAGACGCAGTTTTTGCTCAGAAGCTGCCTGGGTCATGACACTGATGCAGGGAATAAAACTGCCCGGGAAAATGTAACGCTTGATGTAGTCCACGGTATTCAGAGCTTTGGCATAGCGGGCATCTTCAATGGTGATCGCCTGAATCAGTGCCAGACCATTCGGTTTCAGCAATTCACGGCATTTGTTGAAATATGTCGGTAAATACTGCCCACCTACAGCCTCGATCATTTCAATCGACACCAGTTTGTCATATTTGCCCTCCAACAGACGGTAATCTTTCAGTTGGACATCCACGCGATGGGATAGTCCGGCTGCCTCTATTCGCGCGACCGCTTCATCATATTGTGCTTGGGAGATGGTAATAGTGGTGACCTTACAGCCATAATGCTGTGCTGCGTAAATGGCAAAACCACCCCATCCGCTGCCAATCTCAACTAAATGATCCATCGGTTTCAGCTGCAGTTTCTGGCAAATCAGTTCTTTTTTATAATCGGAGGCCTGTTCCAGACTCATGCCCGGTTCTTTAAATACCGCACTGGAATACATCATGCTGCTATCTAGGAACAGCTTGAAAAAGTCATTGCTCAGGTCATAATGCTCGGCAATATTTTTACGGCTGCCATCAATCGAGTTTTTGCGGGATTTGTACCAGGTCTTTAACAGGAACTGACTGGCCTTGGCCAGCGCATTCTGGTTCATCCGGTCCAGCACATCACGGTTACGCGCCAGAATGCGAACCACATTGACCAGATCTTCACTGCTCCAGTAGCCGCGAATAAAACCTTCAGCAGCACCGAGTACGCCATTACGGAACAGCAGATCCATCAGCCTAGCATCATGCACCTGAATCACGGCATACAAATCACTGCTCTCTCCCACAATCCCGTTCCAGGCGCCTTTAAAAATCAGCTGACCATGACGTAATTTCAGTAGATGGCGTAGTACCACCGGCATTGTGCTTTCTTCTCCCATAAACAGTGTTTTCATAACAAAGTGTTTCCTTTTTCTTTGCGAGGATGCCGGTAAAATGGAATTTTCTTCTTCCACAAGCGAAAGGCATGCAGATAAATTTCACCGACCATCCTGAAGGGCTCAATAACTTTCAGCACAGCATAGCGATGCTGTTGTGAAGGAACTGTGATGGCTTGCAACGAAAATTGCATGGTGGCATCAAATTGCAAGATTCCCTGCTGAAACAGCTGCATATGGATTACATTGTTTTGATCGGAGAAGCTGAAGCGCCAGCGGTAATCGAGTGCCATCGGCATGAATGGCGACACATGAAAGGCCTTCTTGAAGTCAAACTGGTGACTCTGGTACGGTGCATATTCAGTTGCATTGTGCCGACAGTCGTGAATATAGACCTGACGTTCATTCCACGGTGTATTGGTAATTTCACTGAGGACAAAGATCAGCTGGTCGGTGGCATCAAAGACCAGATAAAACACCACAGAATTAAAGCGAAAGCCGAGTGTACGCGGCAGAGCCAAGACCCGGATGGATGCGGCATGCGCTAACAGGTAGTTTTCCCGCTTGATCAGCAGACGTGCGACCTTCTGCCGAATCGAACCACATTCCATGGTCAGAAAATCACGTTCATCCAGAGTGAGGAAATTCCAGCGATTGCAAGACCAGAGCCAGGATTTTTCAGTAAAGCTTGAGAGCTGATCCGGATCAAAGTATAGATAGGTCAACCGGGTCTCAAAAGCATGCGCTTTGGGCAAGAAACGGCGATGCCGGATTTCCGCAGAGGCAATCGCCAGTGGAAACATTTGCATCATATCCTCCTAGGCGGCCTGCTCGGTCTGTTTTAAGAGCTGATCGACCACCCACGCAGCGCTACGGGCACCATCTTCATGAAAGCCCCAGCCCCAGTAAGCGCCACAGTATGAGGTGCGGTTGTGGCTATTGACTTCGGCCCAGCGTTGTTGTGCTTCAATCGCAGGTGCATCAAACACCGGATGACGGTAATGCCGTTCGACCCAGACCTTTTTCGGATCCAGGGCAAAATTAGGATTCAGGGTGGCAAAGACCTGGGTTTTGCATTTCAGGTTCTGCAGCTGGTTCATCCAGTAACTGAAACCATAATGAATGCCGCTGTGCTGGAATGGGGTATGTTCAGCAGCCTGACTCGGGGTCACATGCACATGCCAGCTGGCCCACTGGCGTCTGGATTTGGGCATGATGCGGGTATCGGAATGCACCACCATACGGTTATCCTGATAGCGGAACTTGCCCAGTACGTCCAGTTCCTGCGCTGACGGGTCTTTCAACAGTTTTAGGCTGTCATCGGCATGGCTGGCAAAAATCACCCAGTCAAAACGTTCACTGCCTTGTTGCGTTTCAATCAGCACATCATTGGCACTCCGCGAGACATGCAAAACGCTCATCTTGCGGAAGCTAATATTGGCCTGGGCCTGAATGGCACGAACATAACGCGATGATCCACCCTTGACCGTCAGCCACAAAGGACGGTCTTTTAGCTGCAACATTCGATGATGCTGGAAAAAGCTCACCACAAACTTATAGGGAATCTGTCCGGCTTGCTCCACCGGACAGGACCACAGCGCCCCGCACATCGGATAGAGATGTTCCTGACGGAAGGTTTCGGAATAGCCATGCTGATTCAGATACTCATCAATACTGAGCTGTGCATCAACCTTCTCCACATCCAGATCTTTATTGGCGGCATAGAAGCGGAACAGATCCGACAACATCGCGCGAAAATCAGCCTTTAAAAAGTTTTGCGGTCGGAACAATAGCGAGAATTTTTTTGACGGATTGTACTGCAAGCCGCTGACCTGATTATTCACGGAAAAGCCCATGTCACTGCTTTGCGATTGAATTCCAAGTTCTTTTAGCATCGAGCAGAACAGCGGATAGTTATGCTCATTAAACACAATAAAGCCACTGTCCATTGCAACTTGTTCACCATCGATATTCAGCTGATGGGTATCGGTATGACCACCAAAGTAGTTATTCTTTTCAAAGACTGTGACTTCATGCACTTTGCTGAGTTTCCAGGCAGCGTACAGACCGGAAATACCTGAACCAATAATTGCAATTTTCATGGTGATTCCTTCGATTGAATCGTGTGAGTGCCTGCCGTAGCAGCTTTTTTATGTTTTCGAGCCTGAGCGATTTTACTGGCTTCATAAATCCGTGCCGGAATGGGCTTGAGGCCCCAGATCAGCCCCAACCAGGACATAAGTTTCAGCAGGTAATAGGTCACATCAATCTGCCACCAGTAAAAACCCTGCCGGGTACTACCGGCATAGTAATGATGGTTGTTATGCCAGCCTTCGCCCAAGGTAATGATGGACAGGAATAAGTTGTTACGGCTGTGATCATCCGTATCAAAATCACGGCTGCCGTAATGATGCGCCAGTGAGTTAATACATAAGGTGGCATGGATCAGCAATACGGTGGAGACCACAAAGCCCCAGACCAGCAATTGCAGGCCGGAGGTGCCGAGTTGTGGTAAAGCCATGGCCAGCCATTCGCCTAGTGCATAAATCCCGCCCGCAGTCAGCAGTACCACAATCAAACTGAAACGGTCCAGCCAGATCAGTTCTGGATATTTCAGCCAGTCCTTGACCACCTCTTTACGCGTAGCAAAATTATATTCATTCAGAAACCAGCCGACATGGCTATACCAAAAACCATGCGTGGATGAATGCGGGTCTTGCAAGGTATCGGTATAGCGGTGGTGATAACGGTGATGCGCCGCCCACCATAGTGGACCACGCTGTGCACTCATGGTGCCCAGTAATACAAACAGGAACTGTACCGGGCGCGAGGTCTGAAAGGTTTTATGCGACAGATAGCGATGAAAAAACGCCGTGATGGAAAACATGCGGATCAAGTAGAACGCGAGCATAAAGCCAAGCGCAAACCAGGATACCCCGACCCAGAATACCGCCAGGCAGGTCAGATGCAACAGAATAAAGGGCAAAATCCTCAGCCACTGAATCTTGCTGTTTTCAGCCGTCAGTGTTTCGGGCGCTGTGGGTGTAGACCAGCTGTCTATCCATCGCATCAGACTGTTCAACATGGACTCATCCTATTTTCAAGCGATTGTCTTTATTCTATTTGATGAGTGTAATCAGTCAGATATGAATTTTATGTGAAGTAAATAAAAAAAGCCGAACTGTAGAGAGACTAGGCAGTTCGGCAAAAGGGTAACAGATTAATGCGGCAATTTGATCAGTTTTGTCACGTCATAACCATAATGTTTTGCGGTTTCCAGATAGGACTGATAGGTGGCTTCATCCAGTTGCGGTTCACGCGATAAAATCCACAGATATTTATTGCTTGGTCCACCCACCAGTGCCACTTTATATTCCGGATCCACTCGTAATACCCAGTAATGACCTTTGGTAAACGGAATCCATCTTAAACCTTGCGGCAAAAAACTGACCTTCAGTTTGCTGTTGCCCGCATTTTGCGAATAGGCAACCCCTTCAGAGCTGATCAATTCGCCATTGGCAATCCGGCAACTATTCAAGACACGCATGGTCTGATCGGCATTGAGGCTATATTGCGCTGTGATGTTTGAGACGCATTTACGCTGAAAATACATCGGCAAATGCGCAATTTCATACCACTTGCCTGCATACTGCTGGATATCCACCTGATCGACTGCCTGAGGCGCAGCAGTTTCTGCTCGGATCGTGGTACTTAAGCTGATGATGGCCAGTGCCGTCACTGCAAAAACAGACTTAAATCGCATGTTCATTTTTTAGCCTTGTTTGATTACAGCCTTAAGATAACCCAGCTGGATGTGAACAAAGTGTGAAGATCAAATGCTGCGATTCAGGGTCTATTGGTCAGGAAATGCCATCTGAATATTCAGGACCTAGGGCGTTAGCGCAGTTTATTTGAGAGCCCCAAACAGGATTGCTGTTTCAAAGCCACTCTTTGCTGTCATCTGCAACAGGCGTTCCATACATCACATGCTGAATCATGGCATAGGCGATACTGCCCTTGAACGGAATTTCGGGTAACTGGTCAAACTTGAAAAACTGCGCATCGCTCAGTTCATTTTCCTGAATCTGGATGTCCCCTGCATGATATTCTGCCTTGAAAGCCATCATCAGGTTGCTGGGAAACGGCCATGGCTGGCTGGCCAGATATTGAATATTCTTGATCTGCAGCCCCACTTCTTCCAGCGTTTCACGGCGGACTGCCTCTTCCAGGGTTTCCCCGACTTCAACAAAGCCGGCAATCAGGCTGTACATCTGGGTTTTGTTGCGGGCATTTTTTGCCAGCAGAATTTCATCTGCGCCCCGGGTAATGATGGTAATCACACAGGGGTTCACCCGCGGATACTGGTTATAGCCACAGGATGGACAGACCATGGCATACTGTCTGGCGTGCTGCTGGGTAGCATGGCCGCATTTACTGCAAAAGCGGTGATTACGGCGCCACTCCAGTAACTGCACTGCACGGCTGGCCTGCTCGAACTGCGGTCTGCTCCAGACCTGTACCAGTTGCCGGATCGGGACCAGTTGATAACCCTCGGATACTGGTTCATCTTCTTTTAGATCGCGTGCAATGACCTGGCCATTTTCCGACAGGTTCAGGTCGTGCTGCAGTCTTTCCACCTGCGGCAACTGAAAATGATCATCCACCAGCAATTGCTGCTGTCTAAAAATATACGCTTTTGAATGCATGCTCATGACAATCCCCGGATTAAAAAAAATCCCATACAGAGGGGTGTATGGGACAAAACTAAGGAAGCTTACATGGAGTAACTTCATGGAAGATACTAGGCGCACGCTGCCTGAAT
Source organism: Acinetobacter lwoffii (assembly GCF_022967985.1). Lineage (GTDB taxonomy): Bacteria > Pseudomonadota > Gammaproteobacteria > Pseudomonadales > Moraxellaceae > Acinetobacter. Next base: position 14,424 of record NZ_JALJVC010000024.1, read on the forward strand.
TACAACCATAATAATTTGTATCTTTTTGATTAAAATCACATAATTTTCACATCGCTTATGAGTTAAGAAATCATTAAAAATAATACTTATAACATGAGTAGGATTTTAGCTGGATGAATGAAGTTGCATCTACGTGAGGACGATTTGCTAATGATTTCTATCGGCAGCAGGATAAACTTAAAGATCAGGAGCAGATGATCGCCCGTGCCCAACAGCTTCTTAGCCAGATCGATGAGTTATAAACCATGAAAAAACAGCATCTCCCTGAAAAAACCTGTATTCACTGCTTGCGCCCTTTTACTTGGCGCAAGAAATGGCAACGCTGCTGGGAGGAAGTCAGATACTGTTCTGAACGATGTAAACGTGAGTCCAAACGGCGTTCAAAACCAAGCGCTTAGAAACGTTTATACTGCCGTGAACAATAAGCCCGCATGACATCGGGTGAACGTAGTTGCAGATGTTTGGTTTTTCGGCCGGTGACTCGTTCACGCCACATTTTAAAACTCGATGCTTTCATATTTTTCCGCATCAAGCGAATCACTGCAGTTTCATTCAAGCCAAACTCACGCTGGATGGCTTCAAATGGGGTGCGATCTTCCCAGGCCATTTCAATGATCCTTGACAGATCTGCTCCCACATATTCAATTACTTTACGCACCACATACCTCTGTTTGCTTTCATTTTTAAAATAAAAATTGAGCGATAAAATTTTAACGTTATCTCTCTGTGCCTGGGCCAGATCAAGTTGACCAGACTCATCTTAAAAAAACGAAGATGAAGATTTTGTGATTTTTGCGTAGATTTTATTTTGTTGCGGACCTATCGAGCCTTCGAGCTCAGCCTGTGGTCCAAATACCTGCTACTAAAGCCTATGCCTGGGATTGTTGTTGATGACATCGCCTAGATCAGACGATATGCTGATGCTAAAAACACCCTGGGGAAATTGTGCTCGAAATTATTGTCCAGCTCTGTGGCGGTATTGGTTTATTCTTGATAGGCATGATTTTAATGACCGACAGTCTTAAGGACATGGCCGGTGAAACTTTACGTCTATGGCTGACCAAATTCACAGGGACACCATTTAAATCTATGTGTTCCGGTATTGGTTTGACCTTGATTGTGCAGTCCTCTACGGCCACGACGCTTGCGACTATTGGTTTTGTCGGAGCCGGAGTATTGAGTTTTTCCCAGGCGATTGGAGTGATTATAGGGGCCAATATCGGAACGACCAGTACCGGCTGGATGGTGGCTTTACTCGGGGTTAAGTTTTCTATCACTACTTTTGCCTTACCCATGATTGCTGTAGGCGCGTTACTAAAATTATTAACGCATGACCGTTTGGCCTTATTCGGTTTTGCGCTTGCAGGTTTTGGCCTGATTTTCTTTGGGATTGAGCAATTACAGCTTGCGATGTCAGGTCTGGCTCAACAAGTCGATTTGTCTATTTTTCACTATGATTCATTCTGGCAGAAGCTGTTTCTGGTCTGGATCGGACTAATCATGACGGTGTTGTTACAGTCTTCCAGTGCTGCCATTACGGCGACTTTAGCTGCTTTAGCCAGTACTGCGATTGACCTACAGCAAGCTTTGTTACTGGTCATTGGGCAAAATATCGGGACAGTTGCCACGGCGATACTGGCTGTAGTTGGCGGCTCAGTGAATGCCAAACGGACTGCAGCGGTTCATGTAATTTTCAATCTAGTCAGTGCGATATTTGCTTTCTTTTTATTGATTCCCCTATTTAACTGGGCCTACTATCATATTCAATCTATTGCTGAATGGGATGAAGTCGTCATTGTGGCAGTATTTCATACTTTATTTAGCTTAATCGGCGCATGTATTTTTATGCCGTTGATCCATCCCTTTAATCAACTCATTTGTAAGTTTTTACCGCAGAAAAAATCCGGTACCCTAGAAATTCTGGATGAATCTAATCTGGATATTCCAAGTGTGGCCATCATTGCCGCAGAAAAAGTGACTTATCAAATCCTGATTCAGATGTTTGAGATATTACGTCGTGCATTTCAGGAAGGCCTCAATCTGAGCCCCAAAGAATTACCACAACTAGATCAAGAGATTGAGCATCTCGAGATTTATTTAGAGAAAATTGTGGTGCCAGAGAATCAACAGGATAAACAGCGCCTGACCTCTTTATTACGCATGATGGTTTATATTCGGGTTCTGCGTAGTGATCTGGAAGGTGTTCCCTATGCACTGGCTATTCGGACCCAACCACAGATTTATCAAGTGGCTTTAGATTTTTTAAATATTCTCGAGCATTATGTCACCCATCCGGATTTTTTAGAAAATGCTGAAAAAATTGAAAGTTTTAAGCAAGAAGTGACCAATCTTAAACAGTGGAGCGACGAGCATCGGACAGCCTTACGCGAAGAAGTGATGCAATATGCCACCTTGAACCGGCTGAGTGCAGCCCGAAGCTTAAAACTTCTGGCTGCAAAACGCTGGCTGGATCGATTAATTGCCCATACCAAAAGATTATCCAAGGTGCTGGCTGAACGTTAATGCCGAGAGCAGTTCTGGAATGGTTTTTGGATAGAGAGCAAAGTGAAAATTGTGCTCAATGATGAAGGACGAGGTCATTTAGAAGGAATCAACTCTTCAAAACTGAGCTCTAAACTCCATCTGATCAGGCGAATACGGGGTTCTGTCACGTCCCTGCTGTTTTCCCCTATACATGATCTGTCCTTTCGATGATTAATTGCCTCTATATGTTGAGTATCCATAAGGACTCAACAGTAAAGGAATATGATAATGGTTGACACTTCCATCCACTTTAAAAATGACAGGGATTTCAGGAAAGAAAGTATTTTGCTTATTCTTTTTAAACCAGTCTTCCGTTTTAAAAGTGACTTTATAAATTCCTGCTTCGAACTTCTGATTTTCAGGAAAGAGTGCAGTAATACGACCATTGGGCCCAGTATATTGCTGATTCAACTTCACCCATTTATTCCCAGCACTTTTTTCAAGCACTACCTCGACTTGAGCAGAAGGCAGGCCATTTTCTAAATTTAACACATGCACACTCAATGGATTAGTTTGTGCAAAAGCCATTGAGGTAAACAAAAGCGTTGAGAGTGGTAATAATTTTTTAAACATGATGAATTCCTTATTGATTGAGACTAGACTGAATCGCTGCTTCAGCGCAATAATGGTCATTTTTTGCTCCTCCTGCACCTGCAACTCCAATTGCACCGACCACCTGATTTTCATAATGCACAGGTACGCCTCCTCCTAACAAAAGTAAATTTGATAAGGTGGTTAAGTTTTTTGCATCCTTGTTTTCATGGGCATTTTGATTTAATAACAAGGTCGCCGTTTTGGTCGATAAAGCGGTATAGGCTTTCTTCTCTGCAGCACCCAGATTATGTGGTCCGACAGTTTCATGCCTGTTTGCCATCAAGGTATTTCCTCCCCGATCAACTACCACTACAGCAATCTTGTGTTGTATTTTTTGACACGCAGCCACCGCAGCATCAACAAGAGTTTGTGCTGATTGAGAATCGAGTGAATAAACTTGATTCAATTGAACGGTCTGTGCAAAAGTACTGCTACTCATCAGCATTACTGTTACAACAAGCCCTTTGAGTTTGTTCATCATGATTGCCCTGAATTAAGTTTTAAAAATCTTATACAACCTGAATGATTTGAATCATGACAATTACATTACAAAGTTGTCATCTTCAAAATGAGTCTGAACAAAATGTGTATTCTGATTATCGAAGATGAAGTGAAGATCGCCTCATATCTGGTTAAGGGGTTAAATGAATCTGGTTATGAGGCACAATGTGTCCATTCAGGGTTAGAAGGCTTGGAAAAATTGAAGATGCATTCCTATACTCTGGTCATATTAGATGTGATGTTGCCCGATATCGATGGCTGGGCAGTATTGAAAGTATTGCGTCAATTTTCCAAGATCCCGGTGATTTTTCTCACCGCGAAAGATCAGGTTGTCGATAGGGTCAAAGGTCTGGAACTGGGCGCCGATGATTATTTAGCTAAGCCTTTTTCTTATATTGAATTATTGGCTCGAATTAAAAGCCTGCTTAGACGGCAACAGTATGTGCAGGAAAACCAATTAGAAATTGGTAATTTAAAAATGGATCTGATCCATCATAAAGTTTGGCGTAATGAGCAGTTGATAGAACTCAGTAAAAAAGAATTTAATCTTCTGCGCTTTCTACTCCTTCATCAAAATGAAATTATTACGCGCAGGCAAATTGCTTCTGAAGTTTGGCATATCAATTTTGATACCGATACAAATTTTATCGATGTGGCGGTACGGCGCTTACGCAGTAAAATTGATGAGGGGCATGATATAAAGTTAATTCATACAGTTCGTGGTTTGGGCTATAAAATTTCGGTTGAGACTTAATGTTTAAGCCCATTCGCTCCCTAGAGCTACGGTTAACACTATTGGTTACTTTGTGCGCTGCAATGGTCTTATGTGCTGTCGCATTTATGACCTATCTAGGCATTAACCAGATTTTAAGTGTCCAGCAAGACCGGGCTTTGGTGGAAAGAATTGAGCGGCTTGAGATTTTGCTTCAGGACAGTAGTAATATCGAACAGATTATTGCTCGTCCTAAGCTTTATCAAAACATGCTAGGAAACCAGGATAATTTACTGTTATTGATGAGGGATAATCAGATTCTAATTAATATCAATCCACTGGCTATTCCACTACCTGAATTCACATATCAGCCCAAGATTCAATTCCTTGACTTATCAGCTCATGCTTATCCAACTCGTGTCGCTTGGAAAACTATTCAAATTAATGACCAACCGTATGTACTGATTGCAGGAAAGCAATGGTCCGAACGTTTAGCTATCCTCTCACCTTTTCAAAAAAATCTCGTCATCTATGTGGTTATGGGCATCTTGGCCATTTTCATACTTTGTATCATGGCCAGTCGTCTGGGATTGAGAGCATTAAGAGTACTGCGAGAGCAGACTCATGCGATTAATATTCACCAGCTTGAGCAACGACTCAATCTGATTAATCCTCCCCAAGAGATTAAACAGCTAGCATCCGATATCAACGCCATGCTCGACCGTATTGAAATGGGTTACAACCAACTCAACCGTTTCTCTGAAGACATTGCACATGAATTCAGGACCCCTTTAAATAATTTAATCGGTCAAACAGAAATTTTACTCACCAGTAAACGCAGTCCGGAACAATATCAGGAACTCTTGATTTCGAACTTGGAAGATTATCAACGTTTAAAAAGAATGATTGATAGTATGTTGTTTTTAGCTCGTGCAGATACTCATCAAGTTCTGTTAAACAAGCAGAGGATTCAACTGCAACCCTTCATAGAACATATTTGCAGTATTTTTGAATATCAAGCTGAAGAACAAGGCTGCCAATTTATTTTTAGGCTTGAAGTGACTGAATTATGTGCAGATCCAGAACTGTTACAACAAGCTCTTTATAATCTGATATCAAATGCACTGATTCACGGCGGCAATCAGCGAACCATTTATATTGAGAGTCACTCCAAAATAATTCATGATAAGCATATGATTGGATTGTCTGTTATCACCAGCGAATTACAAATTCCCATTGAACACTTGCTCCATATTTTTGAGAGATTTTATCAGTGCAATGCCAGCAGAAAAAATCATCATCAAACTGGCGGTCTAGGCTTATCGATTGTAGCCTCCATCATGACCTTGCATCAGGGGATATCTCAAGCATTCAATACAGTAGAAGGTGTCTGCTTTGAACTAATTTTTCCAGAAAAGTGATATCCATTTGCACTAAATTTTATACACTAAAAGCATTAATATAAGGTATGTATGCCATTACCATATTACAAATAATATCTGCGTGGAAACCTATGATGAAATAGGTACAGCAAAGAAGCATACAGCTTTCGCGATATCTTCAAGCTTCAGTCCATAGGCATAATGGAGGATGAAAAAGCATTCTTTTTAATTTTAGGTACCAATATTATTTCTAATACTGCTGTACGAGTTGCTTCCTGCTCTACAGCAGTCATACGTATATGAGGTCCAAAATTATGTGCCAAACAAAGATAAGATCAAGCCAATTAAACTGGTTAATAGTTTAACTTAGAGGCTTTTAGAATCACTTGTTTACTTTTGATCAAGCCTATCAATAAGTCATTTATCGGATTCTGAGGAATAAGGGGTTATTTTTTGAACAATAAATGCTTTAATTCATCTCATAATAAAAATAAAAAATCAGAGGTAAGTAAGATTCAACTCCCTAATTCTTTGATAAAAAAAATTAAAATAAAGAATTAGGGAGTTATACTTTTCTTGTCCTGATCAAGATATTTCTTAGCATATAAATTCTAGTAGGGCATTCAAGAGATCGAAGGTAGATTTAATCATTCTGATTTGGTTTATCTAATATTTTTTGTTCATTAGGTTTATGGCCAATTGGAATTTGACGAGGCACAGCGCCTTCGGCAATATTCCGTCTTAAGTCTATTGTCAGTAAACCATTTTCATAGTTAGCCTGTTGTACCTCCATATTCTCCTCTAACCGAAGTGAGAGCTTAAATGAACGTTGAGAGATACCTTTATGCAGGAATTCAACTGTTGTATCTGAGCTTTCCTCCTCAACTTTACCTGTAATAACTAAAAATTGATTTTCTTGACTAATTTGAAGTTTATCTTCGGTAAAGCCTGCTGTAGCAACAGAAATGCGATAATCATTTTCTCCTACTTTTTCAATATTATAATGAGGGTAATTAGGCGTAACTGCTTGCATGGCATAGTCAAATAGATCATTAAACCGATCAAAACCTACACTTCGACGAAATAATGGTGAAAGATTGGAATTACTCATTAATAACACTCCAGAAAACAAAGCTTTATAAAATTTATTTTAATTCTGTTATGTATATGGTTAATAACAGATAGAAAGCAATATTTTAGATATTGCTTTTTAATTTAATATAGAATCATATTTTTATTAGTCAATACTTTTAATGTTCAATAAAAATAGTAATCTTTAACTTTATTTTAATTAATAGATGGTTTTTATAACTAAAATTATTTTCAAAATAAAATAATAATTTAATTAAATTTTAATATATAAAATTTTTATACAGGAATGATTTATTATTTATATAAATCAATATCTTGCTAATTTTATTAAAAATATTTTGCAATTCAAATTACATGTAAAAATAACAACTAGAATTTAATTTTATTTTACATTAATTGAAAATATATAATTCTAAAATATAAACTTATTTATTAAATATATTTTAGAAAAATTATATTAAAAACAATTTACTAATTTAGAGGTTAAAAATGTAATTTTTATTTTTTTGAAGATTTATTTTAGTATAATTTCAATATGAATTTATTTTAATAAGCAGCTCAAAGAGCTTGGCATTAATAAATGAGTATCCTCAGTTTGAGTCAGATTTATTGATAGACTCTTATAAAAGCGATCTAATTATGAAAGTGACAGGGATTCGTGAAGTACCTTTAAATAGGGTATTTTCATTTGAGAATAAGAAGAAATAGAAATGTCCTTTAATTTGAACCTTTTCAACATTGGTTCTGTAACCAATCTACAATATTGATAATCTCTTGATTTGAATTATTTTTTCTGACGATTGCATAGAAATCAAAGTTGCAATAGGTAAACTCAAACGGCGCAATAATCCTGCCACTTAATATTTCCTTTTCCACTAAAATCTGGGGGGCTATAGCAATCCCTAATCCTGAAACAGCCGCCTCTATCATTAAATTGAGACGATCAAAATATCGATCATTCGATTTAGTCTCAAGGTTTAGCTGGGATCGTTCAAACCAGATCTGCCAGGCATTCTTATTGGAATAAGTGTGAAGTAATGGGTACTCAAAAAGATCATGAATACTAGTGAGAGCATAGCTTTCACCTTTACAAACTGGCCCCATGTTATCCGGAAATAAAAGAAATTTATCCAAAAACTTGGGCAGCATATCATCTACATTCAAGCTATTGATAAAAATATCAATTTTTTCTTTTTCTAGTAGCTTTAGGTCGTTACAGGTCATCAATTTAATAGAGATATTAGGATACAGACTTTCTAGTTTTTCCAGTCGTGGAATTAACCAGTTCGCCATAAAGCTATGAGAGGCACCGATAACGATTTCTACGTCTGATGCTTTGTGAGTTAAATCAAATACACATTCTTCCAGCTCATTGAAGAAGTGAGTGCAAAGACGAGATAAGTCTTCTGCATCCTGAGTGAGAGTAATCGTTGATGAATGCCGAATAAACAATTTTTTATCCAACCATTCTTCGAGCTGTTTGATTTGATGGCTGATTGCACTATGAGTGACACACAGTTCCTCCGCAGCCAAACTGAAACTTTGATGTCTAGCGACCGCTTCAAATGCTTTAAGTGAATTTAAAGGCGGTAAGGTTCTACGTTTCATGCTGTAAATTTTTCTAACATCATAAATCAAAAATATATCAATTATCAGGAAAATGGAAATCTTTTAAGATCCAATCAATGTTGAGATTTTAAGAGAAAGACAATGACAACTCCTTATATCGGTCAGGGTCCTGATCAAGATGGTTTTTTCGGTAAATTTGGTGGCTGCTATATGCCTGAAAGCCTGATGCCTGCTCTACAAGATTTAGAACAAGCCTTTAATACCATACGGAGTCAACCTGAATTTTGGGCTGAATATCGACAGATTTTAACCGACTTCGTGGGTCGCCCTAGCCCGCTATTCTATGCAAAAAATCTAACTTCCTACGCAGGGGGAGCCAAAATATATCTCAAGCGAGAAGATTTGAACCATACCGGCGCCCATAAGATCAATAATTGTGTGGGGCAAATTTTATTGGCTAAATTCATGGGTAAAACCAGAATCATTGCTGAAACAGGTGCAGGACAGCATGGCGTTGCCACAGCAACCGTCTGTGCACTCTTTAAGATGAAATGCACGATTTATATGGGTGAGACGGATATTCAACGTCAGCAACCGAATGTTGAACGTATGAAATTACTCGGTGCTGAAGTACAAGGCGTAAAAAAAGGCCGTGGAACCTTGAAAGATGCTATGAATGAAGCCTTACGTGACTGGATCAGTCATGTCGATACGACTTACTATCTGCTAGGAACTGGTGCTGGCCCGCATCCCTACCCGACTATTGTGAGAGAGTTCCAGAAAATTATTGGCATCGAAGCCAGAAACCAGATTCTTTTTAAAGAAAATAAACTCCCAGATGCTTTGGTTGCTTGTATCGGTGGTGGTTCCAATGCATTAGGACTCATGCATCCCTTTCTAGAGGATACCAATGTAAAAATGTTTGGAATTGAAGCTGGCGGGAAAGGCACTGATAGTCATGAACATGCTGCTTCGATTTCCAAAGGTCGAGTCGGAGTCTTGCATGGTAATTTGACTTACTTACTGCAAGATTCAGACGGGCAGATTTTAGAGGGACATTCCATATCCGCAGGGCTGGATTACCCTGGGGTTGGCCCTGAGCATTGCATCCTGTTTGAAACAAGCCGCGTGACTTATGCAGCAGTCAAAGATGAAGAGGCTGTACATGCCTTTCAACTACTGAGCCAGCAAGAGGGCATTATCCCAGCGCTAGAAAGTTCTCATGCTATTGCCTATGCCATCAAACTTGCGAAAGAAATGCATCCGGAACAAACCATTATCATCAATTTAAGTGGTCGAGGTGACAAAGACTTAGACACTGTAAAAAAATATCTTGCAGGAGCAAGCGCGTGAACCGTTTAGATCAAAAACTAATGCAATTAAAACAGGAACATCGTAGTGGTTTAGTCTGTTATTTTACTGCCGGAGATCCTAATTTTAATGAAAGTTGTCGTCTGTTTAGTCAATTGGGTCAAGCTGGAGCTGATATCCTCGAAGTGGGCATCCCATTTTCTGATCCTGTAGCAGATGGAGAGACCATTCAGGCCGCCCATCTTAGAGCACTTACTTCTGGCCAAACCGTGCATCAAACCATTGAGCTCGTGAAAGCTATCCGTTTACAGGATGACACTACCCCGATTATTTTCATGACCTATTTAAATCCGATTATGCAATATGGTTTCGAGAAACTGATTGCGGATACCGAAAATTTGATTGAGGGGATTCTAATCCTGGATGCCCCTTATGAATATCGGGAAAAATTTAAACAGATATTAAATGAAAAAAATATGCATTTAATTGCAATGAGCGCGCCCACCACTCCAGTTGAGCGATTGAAACAAATCTCAGCCAGTGCGACAGGATTTTTATATCATGTTGCGGAAAATGGTCTCACCGGCGGTACTTTAAATCTGGCCAATCTTGAAAAAAAGATTGCTGAAATCAAACCAATTTTTAATATCCCGATTGCTATTGGCTTTGGAATTAAAGATGAAAGTCATGTGAAAGCCCTGGCCAATAAAGTTGATCTGGTGGTGATCGGTTCGGCACTGGTGGATACCTTTTTTAAACAAGGTGTAGACGCCACATTAGAAAAAGTGAAAAATTTTTCACAAGTTCTGAAAGAGAAATCTTAGTTTTTCTTTATGGTCTTTAATAGAGAATGTATGGCATAAGATTTTCACCTTCTTATGCTATGTTCTATAGATTAATTCTAATTATTAATTTTTCAGATGGTTCCAAAATATTTAAATCGAGTTTCTCCAATTCTAAAAGCTGTTCTTAAGTAACCCAATCAAATCATTTCACAAGGGTTAATTATTGATTGATCTGCAAATTGGTTAGTCGGATTGTGTAAAGGATGCTGATCTAAAGACAGCCATATCCAATACATTTATCTAGTTGCGATCTGAGCTGGAGGAAATACATAATTTTGTCATCTAGCTGCTTTTTCCATGTTTTCAATTAATGTTTACCAGTTATGCTTCTTAGCTATTTTTATTTTTTGACAATACAGGAAATGCTACTTTGAGTATTGCGAACTGATTCTAAAAGCTTGAACCACTTTGATATATCACTCGCAGACTTCATAAAAAGGCTGATAATCATTCAACTGCTTTATCCGCCCTAGTCACCACCTCATACATCCATCTGTTCCCTAAGAAAATTGCAAAATTATGCATTTTAAAAGTGCGAACTTCTTTAGGATTGCTATGACAATTCCATATAAGCAACATGTGATTAAATGGAAAGGTTTGTGAATTCTAAATACATCTTTACATAAAATAAGTATTGACAACTATTGTCTATAAAGAGCATATCTCTTTATAAAAGTACAAGTATAAGCAGAGGAATATGATGGATATTCTCTTTTCTAATTTTTTAGATAAACCTGTTTGGATGTGGATTTTTTTTATTCTTATTGTACTTGTACTCCTTATTCTTGATCTCGGAGTATTTCACCGTAATGTAAGAGAAATTGGAGTTAAAGAAAGCCTTGCATTATCAGCATTTTATATCACATTAGGTTTATTTTTTGGTGCATGGATTTGGTGGTATATTGGATCGACAGCAGGTATTAATTACATAACGGGTTTTGTAATTGAAAAGTCATTAGCAATGGATAATATCTTTGTGATTGCAATGATTTTTTCATATTTTTCAATACCCAGAATTTATCAACATCGTGTCTTGTTTTGGGGAATTATAGGAGTAATTTTTTTAAGAGCCATGATGATTGGGGTAGGTGCAACTCTAGTTAGCCAATTCTCATGGGTTCTTTATATCTTTGCAGCATTCCTCATATTAACAGGAATAAAAATGTGGCTGAGTATTGATAAAGAATATGAAGTCGGTAATTCACCTATTTTAAACTTTATTAAAAAACGATTTCGCGTTACTGAAAAACTTCACGCAGAGAAGTTCTGGGTAAAGAAAATTGATCCAAAAACTAATCAATTAAGATGGTTTATGACACCACTTTTTCTAGCTCTGATCATGATCGAGTTTGTAGATCTGATCTTTGCAATAGATAGTGTTCCTGCGATTTTTGCAATTACAACTGATCCATTCATTGTTTATACTTCGAATATATTCGCAATTTTAGGATTACGTGCTTTATATTTTGCCCTATCAGCAATGGTCGAACGTTTCCATTATTTAAAATATGCCTTAGCAGTATTATTAGTTTTTATTGGGTCAAAAATCTTTATAGCCGATGGACTAGGTATAGCAAAAATTCCACCATCCTTATCCCTCTCAATTACATTCATCATTTTATTTATAGGAATTGGATACTCCTTTTGGAAAACTAAAGAACAAAATACTCATAAATAAAAAATTATAAAACTGCAATTCTTTAAATAATATGTTTTTCAAAATTAGAATATTTTATGGAATACGAATAAAATCATGGTTTTAATTAATAATATATTTAAAAACCAAATGGTTTAGTAAGATTACTTTCCTTCTTTCTAGACTTATCATAAAATTTCAATCTGCCTAGGATTCAATTATATCGAATAACCCATAACAAATTAGATTGCTCCCAATCATCCTGGATATGATGAAAATTATCTAAAAAGATAAGGTTCCTGTTCAGCAAAATTATAGATTTAGCCTAAGCTGACTAATAAAACATCAAGAAAATTTATTGAATCCTTAGCTTCCTATGGACTTTTTAGATATTCAGTTAAATTGAAGCAGAGAGTATCGAAGTATTACCTAGTTAGGATAATTAGCTTCAGCGGGCGTTTACTTTCCTGGTTTTCTGACAACAGATCATGGTTAATATATCGGTATTTATAATCATGAATTAAGTCCCCCATTTATTTTAATGTGGGGACTTAATGAAGGCCTGTAGGATAGCTTGGTAAGTTCTATTCATTGAACTACTTAGGATGCCTACAATTATTGGGCAGTATAACCACCATCCATTACTACAGCTTGGCCTGTCACACCACCCGCTTTATCACTGGCTAGGAAAATCGCATAATCTGCAATTTCTTCTACACTCAGTAAACGTTTTTGCGGAACCATTGCTAAAATCACATCTTCTAATGCGCTTTGTTCACTGACATTTCGAGTTTTAGCCAAGTCATTAATTTGTCCTCGTACTAAGGGCGTATCCACATAGCCTGGACATAAAGCATTGACAGTGATGCCATCACGTGCGCATTCTAATGCTGCCACTTTAGTTAAGCCAATCACACCATGCTTGGCACTATTGTAGCCTGCCTTACCAGCGAATCCGATCAAACCATTAATTGAAGCCATATTAATCACGCGACCAAATTGCTGCGCTTTCATAATTGGAAATGCATATTTAATTCCAATGAATGAGCCAACCAACATGACATTAATCAACTTCTGGTAAACTGCCGTTGGAAAATCTTCAATCACGGCAACATGCTGAAAACCTGCATTATTGATTAAAATATCCAAACGACCATAAGTTTTCTGTGTCAACTCAATGGCCATTTTAAATGCCTCTTCATTTGTCACATCACAAGGAGCAGAAAAAGCATCAAAACCTTCCTTTTGAAGTTCAACTACAGTTGTAGCACACTTCTCTGCATTCACATCAGAAATGACCACTTTGGCACCTTCACTGACAAATTTTTTCGCAATTTCGAGTCCTATACCACTAGCTGAACCAGTAATAAATGCGACTTTATCTTTTAGTAGTTGACTCATCATATTCTCCGTGTCTTCTTTTTTAATCCAAATTTTTAAACAATACCAAACCAAGTAAAGGCAGCAATGGCAAAAAATACTGCAATAGTTTTAATAATTGTAATTGCAAAAATATCTTTATAGGATTTTTTTAGGCAATAATAGTTATATCTTTATGTAACTTTTGGCGAGCATGTTATATCATATAAAGATCTCCGCAAGGTTAGTGGATTATTTATGTGTACAATAATAATTAATTTATTAGAAAACTAAGGCTCTTATAAATCGTATAAAATAAATAATATAGACTATAAGTATTTTATTTTACAATATTTCAGCCTTAATAATTCTTAAACCTGATTTTATATACTTACTCATATATGCTAATTAAAAATTGGATTTCATAACCATTAATTATACAGTACAACTATCAATAAAATCGCCCCACCATTGCATCATTTCCATACGCTGATTAAAATATTCTGCATGATTATAGCTGGCACGGGTTCTATTTTTATCAGTATGAGATAGCTGTGCTTCAATCCAATTTGATTGAAATAAACCGGATTCATTTAATATGGTACTAAATGTCGATCGTAACCCATGAGAAGTTAATTCATTTTTAGTATATCCCATTTTTCTGATAATTAAGTTCAGGGTATTGAAATGAATAGGTTTATTATTATTACGGGGGCTAGAAAACACATATTTTTCGCCATGAGACCAAACAAGTGCTGATTTCACAACCTCAAGTGCTTGATCAGATAGTGGAACTAAAAATTCAGGGATATCATGACCTAAAATAACCTTTCTTCTATATTGTTTAATATGTAAGGCTGGTATTCTCCATATTTTTTTATCTAGATCGAAGTGATGTGGTTCACAAAGCAATAATTCTCCACCACGGACGCCTGTATATAATTTAAATAGTAGGGCTTTTTTAATGATAGGATCTGTATTAATCTGATCTAATCTAACTAAGAAATTAGATAGTTCATCTGAGTTTAAATACGGATAATTTTTTTTAATCTTATTATTAACTAATATTTTATGAAGTCCATTTGCAATATTATATTCACAATACCCCATTGCTACGGCATAATCATAAATCTGATTTAAATAACTATAAGCTTTCTTTACAGGTTCTTTTACATTTCGAGATTCTATATTTTTAATAATTTTAACTAGATCATATCTTTTAACTTCAATAAATGGCGTTAGTCCAATATCTGGATAAATATCCTGATCTAAACATTTTTTTGCAAGCTGAATTACACCGCATCGTGGTTCATCTTCAAAGGAATTTTTAACTTTAAATTCTAACCACTCTTCACAAATATCCTGAAAAGTTTTGATGTCTTTTTTATGCAGTGGTTTATTTTCATAATCATTAAATTTATATTCATCCCGGACTGATCTGGCCTCTTTCAAGGACATTACAGGATATTCTCCCAACTTCATGCGAGGACGTTTATTTGTCCCTGCAAGTGAATAGCGGTAACTCCAAGATTTACGTCCATTTGGTTCTATCTTCAAACTTAAGCCGTCATCATCTGCCAGAAAATAAATTTTTTCCTTTGGTTTAGCTTGGCGTACCTTAATTTCAGTAAGACTCATGAATTTTAACCTAACCACAAATGACACTGCTCAATTCAATTATAGCAAATTTAAGCAATATTCATATGATGCGTATCATACGCATCACATATTTTTATAAGTAATTGTTAAATAAAATTTATATTTAGATTGGTTATTCCCTAGTAACCAATTAATTAACCATTGATTTTGCAAGTCTTAAATTGGCATTTGAAGTGCAGCCCCATGTTATGACTATTCACATTTCTGCTCTATGATTCATGGTTACTTATTAGTTATGTTATTACGTCAGGAGCGATACAAGAATTAGGGTAACCTTATTATGGAAATAGCGAATACGAAATTACTAGCTGGCGCTTTGATAGCCCTAACTTTAACTATAGTTAGCCCTGTCGTACTTGCAAATGATAACAATGATATACGAAAGACTATTGTAGTTAAATTTGCTAAAAAAGCTCACTCTGCAAATTATTACGGAAGGATAGATGGATACAAGTATGATTCCTACAAATTTTATGCTAAAAAAGGGCAAAAGTTAAAAGTGAAGTTGACTGGAGGAAATGTTGAAGCTTACTTATGGGGTAATCAATTAAAAGACTCCATCAATCTTGGAGAATATTCTCCAGAGCTTGATGATAAGGGTATTTATATTTTACCTGCTTCAGGTGAGTATGAAATTAGAGTATTACAACCTAGATCACAGGCAAGAAAAGATAAAAAACCTCAATACTGGATGAGTATTAACATTAAATAAAGACTTGCTAGATTTTTTTAAGCTTTTATACCAGGGTTCAAAAACTATTGCCAGTTAAACGGGGCGTGATTTTTACGTATATATTTTTATATTAGTAAAAATGATATAGATACGTAATTCATAGAGATCGTTTCAATTTAGCAATCTCTAAATACATCTTGTAACTGGCATGTTGAATCCGTTCATTTGAGGGGGCGTATTGCTTCTGGACTTCATCTAAGAAAGGAGTTTCTTCACATAATTCAAAGTACCTTTCCATCGGTGTTTTACCTTGCAAAGCTGAATGTGGTCTCATCCAGTTATAGTAATGCTGCCATTCTGCCAGTTTGCTCTGAATTTCCTCTGAATCGATATCTACAGTAGCGTAGAACTCAGATTTATCAGTCTTTTGTGAGCGCTACCTTGCCATTCAGATGAGGTGAACCCGGTTTATTCGGCCTAAATTTGATCCCATACTGCATCATTTTTTCTGTATTTTTTCAACAAAGAATTCTCGTTCACGATCGGTCTGTATTCGCTGTATGGGAAAAGGCATTTATTCAATTACACAGTTAAAAAGTCGAGTGTATTCGCAGCTGTTCGGCGTTTATATATCCTTAAAACGCGATATCGTGTGCAGTCATCGATAGATGTGTACTGATATAGTCCAGGACCGAGTTTACAGGTATCCATTTGAATTCTATCGCCTGGTAATGGACGTTCATAACAAATGTAATCTACTTTACGACGGAATTTTTTAATCGGTTTGACTTAATGGGTGGATAGTACTTTATGGATAGTCGCCAAGGACAACGAGACTCCGTGCAGCTCATTAATTCGGTTTGCAAACGTCGAGCACCAAGATTTCTAGCTGAGCGCATTTCCAATATTAAAGCTTCTAGCTCAGCATTGATTTTAGTATTTGGCGATTTTAAGGGACATTTACTATGACTACTTAATCCATCAATACCTTGTTCAGAATATCGTTTCCACCACTTGCGTAAAGTTGGTCTAGAAATGCCACATCTCCGACAAACCAGGCCAGCATTATTGGTCTCTTCAAATAATTTAACCCATACGAGTCTTTGTTGAATTTCTCTGTTCATAGACACCCATTATATTGAAGTGATGTCTATGAATCACACAGATTATCATAAGGCTTTTGAAACTGTCGCACCTCATGTTTGAATTCACCCATTAACAGAGTGCGAATTAGTCCTTGATCATGTTTGACCACATTTCAAGGAATAGTGTCCAACTTTCGGTATGCAGATTATGGTGTGGGGTTCTCTTAAAGTTTAAACCTTATTATTTTACTTCAGTAATGCTGATTGGCTGGTCTTTTACAAATTCAACAACCCCTTCACCACGTTTAAAGTGAATTGAAACTCCATTATTATTAGCTAAACGAATACCACTACCAGCAACTGTTTGCTTTAAACGATATACCATGCCTGAGTTATCAGTCATTAAAGCAGTTTCAAAGTTATCCGATGATTTCAGAAAAATTAATAAACCATTCGGACCAGAAAATTTAAGGACCTGCATATCAGCTGAAGTATTGCTTGTAGCCTTATCTTGTAAAGTTTCAGTCTTTGGACTCGAAGTACACCCAGTCATTGCTAAAACTAACAAAGTTAAACTTAAAAAATATTTCATTTAACTACCTTTTTCATCTGTAAATCATAGGTGTATTTATACTAATTGTTATAATTTAACAATAAAACAAATATTACTTTTTTTTACATAAAAAAGCCATAAATCGCATTTTGAACCTTACCGGATTTATCGGAGATTTTTTTATTTAAGTTAGGCCACCTGACTTAACGGGTTAATCTTATCATAGTACATTGCTTCAAACTCAAAAGGCGATACATAACCCAGTGCACTGTGTACATGCTTTTTATTAAACCAATCTACCCAATTTAATGTCGCAAGTTGTACATCTGCTAAACTTTGCCAATCTGCTTTTAAATATTCAATCATCTCTGTTTTGTATAAGCCATTCACTGTTTCAGCCAAAGCATTATCGTATGAGTCCCCCGTTGTACCGATTGATGCTCGTAAATTTGCTGCTTCTAAACGATTGGTATAGCGAATGGAAAGGTATTGAACACCTCTATGGGAATGATGAATCACATTCCTTGGCATACCTCAATCGTGCAATGCTTGCTCCAGTGCATCGAGCACCATATCTGTATTCATACGTGTTGATACTTTCCATCCAACAATTGCTCGTGAGAACACATCAATAATAAAGGCGGTATAGACCCAGCCTGAATTTGTTTGAATATACGTAAAGTCACTCACCTGAGATACCGTCTTGGTAGTCAATCAATAATTGAACCGCTCTATCTCTGATTTCAGGGGTATATTTTACTTTTTTCATCGGAACACTACGCTTCGCTACGTCGTGCGAAGCAATGCTTCTCATCTCAGGAAAGTTGGTCTCCAACAAACCCGGTACGGTTCACAATGAGGTTCATGCACGTGTAGCAGTCCTTAACAGATTTACAGAATTAGGTCGACCACTTACCCAAGTTACGCCTTAAATTTGGCTCAATTAGGGGCGCTTTGCCTTTCAAATATTTGTGCAATAAAGCCGTTGGAAAGTAACCTTGAAACAAGTTATAAGCTTCTTTTTAATAAATTACTGAGTATTTGTATAAATATTCAACATCTGATTTTTTTTAAACCAGATATTGAATTAAAATAAAAACCAATAAACAAGAACAAACATCATTGGTATTTATATTTTAATTATGTTCATTTACAATAAAAATTACTAAGTCAATACATATTTAGTCTAAAATATCCATCAATCAAAAATGTGTGATAGCTTCGAACGTTAATCTTTGTATACTTGTAATTTTGAGTATTACTTCAATTCTCTAAGCTAATTCTTTACAAGTGTTCCTATCACCATAATTGTTATTCTTGTCTTCGCTATAAAGCGATCCAAACCTGCCCTCCATGGTCATAATCGCATGAACAAATTTTTAAAATACCTATTGGTATTCATCGTTCTGCTTATTATTGCAGCACTAATCTTTTTATTTAGACCTATCGCGTCTAAGAAAATTCAAAACACCAGCAATGAGCCTGTCGTTGACGCAGTCTTAGTTGGTGGTGGCATCATGAGTGTAACCCTAGGCACATATCTTAGTGAACTTGAGCCAAACTGGCAAATTCGTATGTATGAACGCCTAGACAACGTTGCCCAAGAAAGCTCAAACGGCTTCAACAATGCTGGCACAGGCCACTCTGGCTTTATGGAAATGAACTATACCTCTGAAAAAGATGGAAAAATGGACATTTCTAAAGCTGTGAACGTTGCGGAACAATTTGAAGTTGCAAAACAGTTCTGGTCTTATCAAGTCAAAGAAGGCGTTTTGGGTCAACCAAATAGCTTTATCAACCCTGTACCGCACATTGCCTTCGTTTGGGGCGATAACGTGAATTTCCTAGAAAAACGTTACGCTGCAATGGTTAAAAACCCAATGTTTTATGGCATGAAATTCTCTGAGAATCCTGCTGAAATTAAACAATGGGCACCATTGGTGATGAATGGCCGTGATGCTGCACAAAAAGTAGCTGCAACACGCATGGATGTAGGTTCGGATGTGAACTATGGTTCGATCACCACTCAATTGGTCGATCACCTTAAAAAACAATCTAATTTCCAGTTACAAACATCGACTGAAGTGACTGGCATTAGCCAAAACGATGATAAAACGTGGACTGTTGCATTTAAAAACCTCACTACAGGAAAAACAGATCATGTGAAAACGCGCTTTGTCTTTATTGGTGCAGGCGGTGCAGCGGTTAAACTTTTACAAATGACAGGCTTACCAGAAGCGAAGCAATATGCTGGCTTCCCTGTAGGTGGCGTGTTCTTAATGACCGACAACCCAAAAGTCACTGAAGGCCATACTGCAAAAGTTTATGGTCGTGCTGAATTAGGCGCACCGCCAATGTCTGTTCCACATATTGATACACGTTATATCGACGGTAAAAAATATGTGTTGTTTGGTCCATTTGCAACTTATTCAAACAAGTTCTTAAAACAAGGTTCTCAGCTTGATTTATTGAAATCAACCACTAAGAACAACGTTTTACCAATGACCGCTGTGGGTATGGAAAATCTTGATTTGGTGAAATACTTAGTTAGCCAAGTCATGATGACCGATGAAGACCGTTTTAATGAGTTGAAAAAATACTATCCTGATGCAAAACCAGAGGACTGGCGCATGAATCAAGGTGGTCAACGTGTTCAAATCATTAAGAAAGAACCAGGCAAACCTGCAAGCTTGCAATTTGGTACCGAGATTTTTGCATCACAAGATGGTGCTGTGACTGCCCTATTAGGTGCGTCTCCTGGTGCTTCAACTTCCCCTTATATTATGTTGAGCTTGCTTGAAAAAGCATTCCCTCAGCAAGTAGCAGGTAAATGGAATCCGAAATTACATGAAATTGTAAAATCGTACCAACAAGAACTCAGCACTAATCCTGTGCTTCTTGACCAAGTTCGCCAATACACCAGCACAACCCTTGGTTTGAAATATACACCTATGGCTAAAGCTGCAAATGACGAAACTATTGCGGTAGCAAAAGCACAGTAATCTGCTTTAAACCCTAAAAAGGATGGACTTTGCGCCATCCTTTTTTAATTCATATTTGAAACTATTCTGTGTATGTCGCTTTTCCATTCCGATGCTTTTTTGGCTTTTCATTCACGTGATTTTTCACTTCTGAGTGTCAATCAGTTGTGCTTAATTCTAACCATCATGATTCAAGAAGTCGTCATTGCTTATAGTATCTATCAACTCACTCAAAATCCACTCAGCCTTGGCATGATTGCCTTAATTGAGTTACTCCCCTTTATTTGCCTCTCCCTGATCAGTGGCGACTGGGCTGATCGCTATAACCGACAAAAAATTGTGCAGTGGAGTTTTAGCTGTAGCACTTTAATTCCATTATTATTTATTGTTCTTTTTTCTCAGTACCAACAACAGCACATTCAACAAAATACACTTTTATGCGGCATTTATAGCCTCATCTTTTGCTTAGGCATACTTAGAGGCATCTACAGCCCATCATTTAATTCATTACGCCCTTTTCTAACCCCCGAGTCAGCCTATAGCAATGCAGCCACATGGACCGCGCTCATTTGGCAAATAGGCGGCATTTTAGCGCCTTTATGCGCAGGACTTTTACTCGGCCAACTTGGGCTTGAAAAAACCCTCTTTATTGTTTTTTTCTTGTGTTGCGTGGGTAGCATCTGCTTATTCGGATTAAGTCCTCGTCAATTCCCTAGCCCTCATAAACAGCATTTAAGCAAAAGTTTGAAAGAAGCCTATTTGTTTATTTTTAAACATCCACTAATGTTTTGGAGTATGTTGCTGGATCTCAGCGCCATGCTTTTTTGTAGTGTCATTATCTTACTGCCTATTTTTGCACACGATATCCTGCATCTTGGTGTTGAAGGCTTAGGTATACTCAGAGCTGCACCAGCTATTGGCGCCTGTATCATGATGTTGATGTTGACCTGTTATTCTCCGATGCAAAATGCATGGAGAAATATGCTCTATAGTAGTTTTGCAATTGCTTTGTGTACTTTAGCCTTTGCACTATCCTCCCATGTTTGGCTCTCAGTCTTCTTCCTTGTTTTAATCGGTGCCTTTGATAGCATCAGCATGGTCATTCGACAAACTTTATTACAGCAACTCCCCCCAAAAGCACTATTAGGGCGTGTAGCGGCTTTAAATGGCATATTAGTCACTTCAGGCAATCAGCTCGGTGCCCTACACATGAGCCTGATGACGCGCTATTTTTCTGTGGTGCCAGCAGTACTTATTGGAGGGACGCTGTGTTTAATAATCTGTGGTCTAAGCTTTACTCGTACGCGACATTTATTCAAGCCATCTCCAACACTAAAAAAAAATGCCACAGTGGCAAAAAGTGAATAGCATGTTAAGCTTCAAATCTTCTTTTAATATGATGTGAGTTTTCAATAAAGCAAATTATGAAACAGATTTTCCCCTTTTCACATATTCTCTATACCAAACTCTATTCTTTCGTACTATCAGTGTTGTTGGCTTATTGCCTATTCAATGCAATTTATACGTTCATTATTGGTGGAACTGGTTTTTATTTATTTGCAACTTTTATTTTAGCTTTTCAATGTAATTTCGCGTTACGCACTTCTCTCCATGACCGTATTTACACCAGTTTAGGGATAGTTTTGCTTATTATTGGGTTATTGTATACACATGGAATTCACTTTCTAAACCATTTAAAAACAATTGTATTGGTTCCTGCTTTAATTTTAACTGCCTTTGGAATAGATAATTTATATAGAAAGCCAAATAGACTTAGTTGTCTTAAAGTTGGACTGATCCTCGGCCTATTGCTATTAGCTTATATTCAATATTATGATTTAGTAGAACTGCAAAATTATTATGACTCTTTACATAATGATGAGACTTGGCAGCAATTTGGCGCATTATAACAGCTAGCACAAAAAAATTTGGTGGGTGAAAAATTTACAATCCTAATTCTGATTTATCATGTTATTACATAGGAAAACTGCCTTTAAAAGACGGGTCTTGCTAGTCTAGAATTGCAGACGAAAGGGAATAAAATGCCTGTATATCCGATTCTAGAAATTGATCATTTTCAGCATCATAAACAAAAGATTTTTCTTCTAATAAGTATTGGCCATCTTGCTCACTAAGAAAATTTTAAAGTTATTTGCTTGATCAGGGAAAATTTGTTCTCCGTCAAAAAAAGATCATAACAATCTCGAACGGCTTTGTTGCGCAAAGCTGTTCTTAAGGACTTTTTCAGCAATATAATTTTCAAATGAAGAAGCATACACATAAAATTTACCGCACAACCAATTGGTTCGCATATAACCGAGCACGCATTCATCGCGGAAATATTGCCATTTGGTTTGATCCAGCTACGCAATGGTATGCCCCATCAAAAGGCAAACAAGGGCGAAATCAAACCTACTCCGACGCAGCCATCCAATGCTGCTTAATGATTAAATCCTTATTCCGTCTGTCTTTACGTATGGTCACTGGCTTTATGCAAAGTCTGATTAAACTTTGCGGCTGAGCAGCCCCGAATATCAGTGATATTCGTACAGTACGCTTTGTAGAAGACAAAAGCATATTGATATTGCAATCTTGGAGAATATTCTCCAGAGCTTGATAATAATGGTATTTATATTTTACCTGCTTCAGGTGAGTATGAAATTAGAGTATTACAACCTAGATCACAGGCAAGAAAAGATAAAAAACCTCAATACTGGATGAGTATTAACATTAAATAAAAGACCTCTTGCGAAAGTATCGTTTTACCTAATTTTTGAATTGGCTAAAACCTTATTAAATGTAGCTTTATGCTGTTTAAATTTTGACTAATGCAAGAAGTCTAAAGACTTGCTAGATTCTTTTAAGCTTTTATACAAGGGTTCAAAAACTATTGCCAGTTAAGCGGGGCGTGATTTTTACGCAGATGTGTTTATGTTAGTAAAATGATATAGATTACTTGTTTAATACCCCGAGGAATAATTTAATCTTGCTGTGCGTTTGTCACTTTTCTTTCAAAAGTTGATTATATCTTTCAACGTAACCGTCGTGATATTCAAGCCCTTTTGATAGGAATTTGCAGTGAAAGAATAGGCGAAACTTATCTTAAATAATGGTAATTCCTTATCTTTAAAATAGAGAACGCCCGATGAAATTCATTAGGCGTTTACTTTAAATAAGTGTCAGCTTATTTTATAACCAGATGTACTTGTCAATCATGATTCTTTTTCTCAATTGCCTTAAAAAAACAATCTTGCTATTTTTGACTTTTCACACCATTTTGTTCAATTTGTACTGCGGCTTGCCAGCTAGGTAGTTGGCTTAAACCTGCTACGTAACGTTGGATATGGGGATAATTTTCACCTTGTCCCATATGATAAACTAAAGCATGTAGTCCAAAGCCCATCATGAAGTCAGCACCGGTTAAACGGTCTGCCACTAGAAATTCTTTATCTTTTAAATATTCATTTAAATGGCCAAATACTTTATCGAACTCAACTTGAGTATAATTTTCTAGAAATACCAACTTCGTGCCCTGCTTGGTTTCTATCGTATTAAACGTTTTTAACAAAAATGGCAGCATGGCAGAGCTTTCTGAGAAATGAATCCACTGTAGATAATCGACATAGGTAGATTCATCCATATCTGGTGCTAAATGCGGCGCAAGTTTCTGAATTAATAACTCAACGATTGCGCCTGACTCTGCAATAACTTTGCCATCCCATTCCAATACTGGAGATTTCCCTAAAGGGTGAATGGTTTTTAAAGAGTCAGGGGCCAAATGCGTGCTTGAGTCACGATAATAGCGTTTCAGCTCATAGGGCTGCTTGATTTCTTCAAGTAACCACAAAATACGAAAAGAACGTGATTGATCTAAATGATGTAGTGTGATCATGATAATTCCTATTTTTTTAAATTTTTACAACCACTTTGCCAAAGTTTTCGCCTTTCAACATACCATTGAAAGCATTGATCGTGTTATCTAAACCTTGCACCATATGCTCTTTATATTTGATTTTTCCGTCTTTCAACCATTCAGACATTTGCTGATAGAATTCCGGATACTGACTGCCATAATCATCAAAAATAATAAAGCCTTGCATGCGAATACGCTTTTTTAAAAGGGTGGAAATAAAGCCCGGTAAACGGTCTGGCCCTTGTGCTTGCTCGGTAGCGTTATACTGGGAAACCACACCACAAACCGGTACACGTGCCGCAGAGTTAAGCAATGGCCATACCGCATCAAACACTTTACCCCCGACATTCTCATAATAAATATCAATACCGTTGGGAGCTGCTTGTTGTAATTGTTCTGCAAAATTTTCATCATGATGATTGATACAAGCATCGAAGCCGAGTTCTTCTACTGCATAACGGCATTTTTCAGGCCCACCTGCGACGCCAACCACGCGACAACCTTTAAGTTTGCCAATTTGTCCAACCGTAGCACCAACAGGTCCCGTTGCAGCTGCAACGACTAATGTTTCACCGGCTTTAGGCTGACCAATGTCCAACAACCCCATATAAGCAGTAAATCCTGGCATTCCCAAAATACCCAATGCCCAAGATGGATGTTCAGGTTGCATACCTAAGCTTTGACAGGCAGACCCATTAGAAATTGCGTAGCCCTGCCAGCCATTTCCGGAAAGAACCCACTCGCCTTCTTTGAATTTTGGGTTTTTAGAGGCCACCACTTGACTGACTGTTCCACCGACCATCACTTCGCCAATTTCAACCGGTGCTGCATATGAAGGAGCATCGCTCATGCGACCACGCATATAAGGATCGAGTGACAAGTAAATAGTTTTTAACAATATCTCGCCTTGTTTAAGTTCATTGAGCTCAACTTGTTCAATACGAAAATCGCTGTGTTTTGGCTCACCCACTGGCCGTTTAGCTAAAACGATGCGTTGATTAATAACTGTTTTCACACATATAACTCCATGTTTTATTTAAAAGTATTTTTCTTCACAATCAAAAACTGTGATTAAAATTTCTTTACATCCATTGTAGATGAGTTATAATAAAAAACAATACGACTGGTCTATTTTTTACAATAGAGTAAATAATTAATATGAAGCCTACTCCTATTAAAAAGTCTGAAGCGAAGCGCTTACACATTCTTAACACCAGTTCAGACCTGATTTTGCATAAAGGTTTTACTGGCGTAGGATTACAGGAAATTTTACAGAGCTGTGAAATCCCTAAAGGCTCGTTTTATCATTATTTCCAATCTAAGGAAGCTTTCGGATGTGAATTGGTACAGCATTATGTAGACAATTACCAAGTCCGTTTAAATGATGTATGGCGTTGTGATAAATCCCCTTATCAAAAGCTGATTGAGTATTTTAATTTATGGATAGAAGATCCTGAAACACAGTGTGGTTGGGCGGATAGCTGTTTAATTGTGAAACTTGCCGCAGAAGTTGCCGATCTATCTGAAGATATGCGCTCGATTATGTCCGCTGGCGTTGATGATGTAATCCAACGTATTGCTGGTTTAATTGATTTGGGAAAACAGGATCAGTCTATCCAAGCAGATACCGAGGCCTCTACTTTGGCACAAGTACTTTACCAAATGTGGTTAGGTGCAGCATTACTGAGTAAGTTGCAAAAAGATAAAACACCATTACATCAAGCTCTGAGAGCAACTAAATTTCTATTAAAAAGTGAAGATTCATAAAAATTAAATATCAACTACATAATTAATAATTCATGATAGCAGTCCAATGATTACCTATTATTGTGTTGCTATTAGATCAATTTACAATCCATGAGTATAGCGCACAATGAATTCTCCTTCTAAAGCCCTCATGACTCGTATTTTAGTTGGTTATTTAGGCTTATATCCCACACTATTACTGGTTCTCACTTTATTAAAGCCAATTACACAGCATCAAAGTTTCCCGATGATGGTGTTGATTGAAGTCATAGTATTAGTGCCAGTAACGCAACTGATTTCTTTCCCACTGGCAGGTTGGCTCATTACACAGCTAAAAAATTTTAAGAATTTGTTTTAAGAAGAATTTATGCTGGCAATAGCAATCCTAAGTCCTTATTTTGCCAACCACAAAGGTTGGCAAAATAACTTACTTAGTCGATATTAATCTGCGTAAACTGGATAATCAATATAGCCTTTTTCCGTCCCACCATACATACTGCTTGCATCTACTGCATTCAATGGCCAGACATTGGCGATGCGATCGGGTAAATCTGGATTCGCAATAAATGGGCGTCCAAATGCAATTAAATCGGCCAGTCCTGCCTCTAAAATTCGAGTTCCTCTTTCTGCCGTATATCGACCTGCATATATAATCCGACCACTGAAAGTGTCTCTGACATCTCTACGAAAATCATGAGGAAGTTCTGGTGCATTATCCCAATCAGCTTCTGCAATCGATAAATAGGCAATCCCAACTTCTTCAAGTATCTTTATGGCCTCAATATAAGTCACATGTGGATCATCTTCAACTAAACCCATGTAGACACGATCTTCCTCTGTACTTTCAAATAAGGGGGCAAAACGCACTCCTAAACGATCTGCACCAACTACCTCAGCAACTGCCTCTACTACTTCACGTAAAAAACGCAAACGATTGTTTAGTGATCCACCATATTCATCTTCACGGTGGTTACTATGTGCAGAGATAAATTGATTCACCAAATAACCATTTGCACAATGAATTTCAACTCCATCAAAACCAGCAGCCAAGGCATTACGCGCTGCTTGAGCATAGAGTTGCACTAATTCTTTAACTTCTGCATTGCTTAAAGCACGTGGCATAGAAGGATCAGCCAAGGCCCCCGCATTGGGCCCGGTCTCAATAAAGACTTTAACATTACTATCAGCCCCAATAGCCGAAGGTGCGACTGGTGATGCATGATTGGGTTGCAAAGATGTATGTGAAACACGCCCAACATGCCAAAGTTGTGCAAAAATAATGCCTCCTTTAGCATGCACTGCTTCCGTCACTTTACGCCATCCAGCAATCTGTTCAGGGCTGTAAATACCGGGAGTCCAAGCATAGCCTTGACCACGTGGCTCGATTTGCGTACCTTCGGTGACCATAAATCCTGCCCCAGCACGCTGTTGATAATAGGTTGCCATTAATTCATTTGGAATATTCCCTGGCTGAGTACTGCGCGACCGCGTTAATGGTGGCAATACAATACGGTTTTGCAAAACATAAGGGCCTAAGTTTAAGTTTTGAAAAAGTTTGCTGGCTTTCATTTCATTGTATCCAAGTCATCATGACTAAATTGATCTAAATTAAAAAAATACCCTTCCTTCCTGTATATAGAAAATTAAAGGAAGGAAAGCTATTCACTCAGGCCCTTCACCATTAAGGGAGGGTTATTTTGCTTATTGCGTCAGTTGCTCAGCGTCAGAAGTTTTATTCACTGCTAAGCACCACAACAGACACTGGCTACTCTTTATTTCAACAATTGAAGTAATGCTGAGGCAGTTGCAGCAGAAGATGCTGGATTTTGTCCAGTAACCAGCAAGCCATCTACTTGAACATGTACTTGCCAATCATCCACTTTAGAATAATGACCACCGTTTTCTTTAAGCATGTCTTCGACTAAAAATGGTACAATTTCAGTCAAACCTACAGCAGCCTCCTCAGTATTGGTAAAACCAGTCACTAATTTACCGCTAACTAAAGGTGCTCCATTACTTGCTTTCACATGACGAAGAACACCTGGGGCATGACACACTGCTGCAACAGGTTTGCCAGACTGAATCGCCTGTTCAATCAGAGAAATTGAAATCGGATCTTCTGCTAAATCCCACAATGGGCCATGCCCGCCTGGATAAAACACTGCATCATAATCAGCTACAGAAATTTCGCTAAGTTTATGCGTCTGTGTTAATGCTTGCATTGCAGTTGGATCTGCTTCAAAACGATGAGTGGTTTCAGTTTGAGCATCGGCTAAATTACTTTTCGGATCTAGTGGTGGCTGCCCACCTTGAGGCGACGCCAGCGTAACTTCAGCACCAGAGTCAATAAAGGTGTAATACGGTGCAGCAAGTTCCTCTAGCCAGAAACCTGTTTTCTTACCAGTATTGCCAAGTTGATCATGTGAGGTTAAAACGATTAAAATTTTCATGTTATTTCTCCGATAATTTTCATGATTGAGGAGCATTGTTACAGGGTCAGAGCATGCCATATACGCGCATTTAGCTTAGATGCTCATCTCGAGAATTTGGCGACTGATCTCTAATGAAACATTTTTATGTTCGCCTAGCTGTGTAAGATTATGTGATTTAAGTTGCGTAATGATGATCTCAATATCTGTCTCCCCCAGTCCATAATCGCTAAGACGAGTCGGCAATCCAAGTTGCTCAAAGAAGGCTCGAGTACGAGCAATAGCAGTATCAATACGTTGTTCTTCATCACCTTCGACAATCTGCCAGACTCGAGCTGCATACTGTAGTAATTTTTCTCGCTTCTCTTGACGACGCACTTGTAGATTGGCCGGCAACACAATGGCCAAGGTACGAGCATGATCAATACCATGTAAAGCCGTGAGCTCATGCCCAATCAAATGGGTTGACCAATCTTGTGGTACACCAGCTCCAATCAGCCCATTCAGTGCCATGCTAGCAGCCCACATCAAATTCGCACGCGGGTCATAATCTGCTGAATCTTCCAAGATTTTCGGTCCAATCTCAATCAAAGTTTGCAATAGACCTTCGGCAAAACGATCTTGTACTTGTGCATTCACAGGGTAAGTTAAGTACTGTTCCATGACATGAATAAATGCATCAACCACGCCATTTGCTAACTGGCGCGTCGGCAAGCTAAAAGTTTTATTCGGATCCAGTACGGAAAATTGCGGAAAAACATAGGGGCTGCTAAATGACAATTTGGCTTGGGTCGATTTTCTGGTTACTACCCCACCGCTATTCATTTCTGAACCAGTTGCCGGAAGGGTGAGTACACTCGCAAAAGGCAAAGCTTGAGTAATTTTAGTACCATGGGTTTCTAAAATCTCCCATGTATCCCCTGTATAATTGACTGCTGCTGCAATAAATTTAGTACCATCAATTACCGATCCACCACCGACAGCCATCAAGAAATCAATCTTTTGTTCACGAATCAGCTCTACAGCTTTCATGAGGGTTTCATAACTCGGATTCGGCTCAATTCCGCCAAATTCATGAATTTCTCTTGCACCTAATGCTTCACGCACCTCAGCTAAAGTACCATTCTTACGTGCACTTTCACCGCCAAACAACATTAATACTTTTGCTTCTGTAGGCACATAGTCATTGATTTTAGCTATTGTATCGCCACCAAAAATAATGCGGGTCGGATTATAAAAGTTAAAATTCAGCATATTTTTATCCTAGGATGATCAGCTAATTGATTTGAAAAACCACCGTTATTCATCAAATAAACTTTAAAAAATTGGACAACACTGCGGCTTTTGACTGCACCATGTGCTAACTATACATAAAAATAGACCAGTCGTCTATTTTTATAAAAAATTATTTCATCTTGCGACTTGAGTGATGGTTAAACACATTCAGGCTTGTTCTATACCACTCTTATTATTGATGTATTTTCACGAGCGATTGTTGGATGGAAAGTATAAACATGTATGACTATTGACATGGTCGTGAACGCATTGGCTAAAACAGTGAATGGCTCATACAAAATAGCAATGATTGAATATTTTAAAAGCAGATTGGCAGGGTTTAGCAGATGTACAAATGCGACAGTAAATTAGATAGATTGGTTCAATATAAAGCATGTAAATAGTTGCATTCGTATATTTACCCTGCCCTGTTTTGGATATTGACCCATTTAAATGATGGGATTAAGCCAATAAATAAAGTAGCCCAACTTGAATAAAAAGCCTCTGACAAACCTCAAAGCGTTAAAGTGCTGCCTTTCATTCAAAATTTCAGGCAGCACCCTCATACATTTAAGCGTCGGTTTAAGCCGGTAGTTTACTCGCCAAAACATCTACTTTTTCAATAGACGGTGGCTCTGAAAATAGCTCTTCGGCCTGAGCCATCAACGCAGCTGCAACCTTGCCAGATAAATGCGCTTGGCGACCCGCCTCATCAGGAAATGCATCAAAAATACCAAATGTTGTAGGTCCAAGACGTAAGCCAAACCACGCAACTGTCGCAGGTTCTTCCATTACAATAGGTAAACCGGCTTTAAGGAAAGCTTCCACTTCGTCTTCTTTACCCGGTTTAGCTTCAAGACGGACATATAAAGCTGTTTTAAGCATGACTAAAACTCCACAATTGATTAAAATTCAAACTGATTCTGTCATTGCTAATGTATGCATGTCAGAAAGTTTTGTTGTATAAAAGTTAAAAAACATCCCATAGCTGAGCCAAAATTTAGGTTTTTATTTCGACATAATGCTATGAATTTATTCAAGTTAATATCAATAACATTTGAATCAAAAAATTAAGATATGAGATGATTAAATTCAATCTTAGTTATATAAGGATCAATTGACTCTACCTTAGATTTATAACCTGACCTCTTCATCTGGAAATTATATTGCTCAAGAAGCACTCAAGAACAACATTGTACATCCTCATATCTATGAAAGTTATTTAGCTAGGAATTTGCTGTGGAACTCTATATGTTTCTCTATAAAGCTCGCAATGAAGTAATAGCTATGGTCATACCCTTCTCTTAGGTTAAGTGTAAGAGGATATTCTTGTTCCAAACAAATATCACTAAGAAGCTTAGGCCTTAACTGTTCTTCAAGAAAATCATCAGCTGTTCCCTGATCGACTAAAATAGGTAAATGAACTTCAGCGTTTTTGATTAATTCAATCGCATCATAGCTTTTCCATAAAGTTTCGGTTTCACCTAGATAGTGTGTAAAAGCCTTTTTCCCCCAAGGTACTTGGCTAGGTGCAACAATTGGTGCAAAAGCAGAAATACTTTTATACAGCTCAGGATTTTTTAACCCAATTACTAATGCACCATGACCACCCATGCTGTGCCCCATAATGCTTTGGACTTGATTGGTCGGAAAATTTAGGTCTATCAGATTTCTGAGCTCTTCCACAATATAATCATACATTTTGAAATGCTGTGACCAGGGTGCTTGTGTTGCATTCACATAGAATCCTGCACCTTGGCCTAAATCATAATCTGCATGATCTGGTACATCTTCTCCACGTGGGCTGGTATCTGGTGCAACAATAATGACTTTATGTTCAGCCGCATACTTTTGTGCTCCGGCTTTAGTAATAAAGTTCTGTTCGTTGCAAGTCAGTCCTGATAACCAATATAAAACTGGCAACTTCTCATCTTTGTCATGAGGTGGCAGATATATTGAGAATTTCATTGAACAGTTTAGTGCTATTGACTGATGGCGATACACTTCTTGCGATCCACCAAAAGAAGCATGTTTCTCAATTATTTCCATAATCAATTACCTATGTTGAGCAAGACTTCATGAGAAAACGAGTAAACAAAGAGTCTGACATTCTCCACAGAGAATAGTGATAAAGATTTAAAATGTAGGCAGGTTTGTTGAACCTATACATGATGGATACATAGATAGATCTGTTTTACAGATGATGTGCCGTTTTAGAGGATTCCATGCATGTCAATCATGATTCACATGCATGGAAAAGTATAAGGTCTGACGGAATTATTCGTAATGAATTACAGTACGAATTGACTTACCTTCATGCATTAGATCAAAGGCTTCATTGATCTGATCCAAGCCCATGGTGTGTGTCACAAATGGTTCTAATTGAATTTTACCTTTCATGGCATCTTCAACCATTCCTGGAAGTTGCGTACGACCTTTTACCCCACCAAAGGCAGAACCTAACCATCTACGACCAGTAACCAGTTGGAATGGACGGGTAGAGATTTCTTGACCTGCGCCAGCTACACCAATAATTACGGATTGTCCCCAGCCACGGTGTGCACTTTCAAGGGCTGCACGCATCACATTCACGTTACCAATACACTCAAATGAATGATCTACACCCCAGCCAGTCATTTCGACAATTACTTGCTGGATTGGTTTATCGTAATCTTTAGGGTTCAAGAAGTCCGTTGCACCAAACTCTTTTGCCAGCGCAAATTTATCTGGATTCATGTCAACCACAATAATACGCCCTGCTTTAGCTTGACGTGCGGCTTGTACGACTGCCAAACCAATACCACCTAAACCAAAGACCGCAACACTATCACCTTCTTGTACTTTAGCCGTGTTATGTACTGCACCGATACCCGTTGTTACCCCACAACCCAGTAAGCAGACATGTTCGTGATTGGCTTCAGGATTGATTTTAGCCAATGATACTTCTGCCACTACAGTGTATTCACTGAACGTTGAGCAGCCCATATAGTGGTAAATCGGTTGACCATTGTAGGAAAAACGAGTGGTACCATCTGGCATTACGCCTCTACCTTGAGTTTCGCGAACGGAAATACACAAGTTCGATTTTCCAGATTTACAGAATACGCACTCGCCACATTCAGCAGTGTAAAGTGGAATAACATGATCACCTGGTTTGACGCTAGTCACGCCTTCACCAACCTCAACTACAACACCAGCACCTTCATGCCCGAGAATAGCGGGAAAAACACCTTCAGGATCATCGCCAGATAAAGTAAATGCGTCTGTATGACACACACCGGTATGGGAGATCTTAATTAATACTTCACCTTTCTTCGGTGGTGCAACATCAACTTCAACAATTTGAAGAGGTTGACCAGGACCAAACGCAACAGCAGCACGTGACTTCATGGAATAATTCCTTATACAGATCTATTTTAAATATGATTTTAGAATCTTGGCGATTTCAGCCAATTCTTCTTTTCGTTGTTGTTCTGTGGTTTCACCTGATACTAAAGTGTCCTTTAAATGAACCTCCAGCATTTCATTCATTAAACCATTAATAGCACCACGCACAGAGCATATTTGTTGCAGAATTGCACCACATTCCACATTGTCTTCTAACGCTTTTTCAATCGCTTGCGTCTGACCTTTGATCCTTCTGACGCGTAGAAGAATCTTTTTTTTGTCTTCAACCTGATTAGGCATCAGACCTCCTTATTTGCTAGCTTTTATACTATAGTACCCCATAGTATAAAAAAAGCAATATTTTTTATAAATCGAAAATCAAAAAGCTCTTTAGCGAAAATTTTCTATCCCTGTTTTTTAGTTTTTTTTAAATTAACATCATAGAGCTTATGCGAAAGTCACAAAAAAAATGGGACTTTTAGCTCCCATTTTTATTTTGGCTCATGTTCTTTGTAATGCTGGGACCTTTTAGAATTATGTTTCCAACTTTTAGCCACTTTGTAGATATTTTGAACGTTTCAAGCCTTGAAAATACTACCAACAGTTTAGGTTAAACCGCCTTTACAGACTGTACTAGAATATTTTTAATGAGCGTATGATATTTATTATTCACTATTTAGGAATTATTAAATCCTATAAATATCATTTATTGGATTAATTTACTTTGGTACTGTGCATATCATCCCCCAGTTAAGAATAAGGAACAACTATGAATAAGATGATGAATGCTCTTATCCTAGAAAATTTTGGTGATCATAAATTTACACGTACAGAACTCCCTATACCTCAACCAGAGGCTGGGCAAGTTCTAGTACGTGTTCATGCTAGTGGTGTAAACCCTATTGATTATAAAATTCGTCTTGGTGAAGCACCATATGCTATGCCAGAGCTTCCTGCCGTGTTGGGAACGGATATGGCTGGGGTTGTAACTGCTGTTGGTGAAGGTGTCACCCACTTCAACGTTGGAGATGAAGTTTACGGTCTGATTGGTGGCGTTCGTGGTCTTCAAGGATCTTTAGCAGAATATGTTGTAGCAGATGCTGATCTGATCGCATTAAAGCCACGGAATATCTCTATGCGCGAGGCAGCAGTACTACCATTGACGTTCCTCACCGCTTGGGAAGGTTTAGTGGATAACGCGAAGGTCCAACCAGGGCAAACTGTACTGGTTCAGGGTGGTGCTGGTGGCGTTGGTTATATGGTTGTTCAGCTTGCAAAAGCACTTGATGCAAATGTTTGGGCGACTGGTCGTACAGCTGATCAATCACTGATTTCAGAACTCGGTGCAACACCTCTCGATTACACAACAGCATCTTCCGATGACATTATTGCTGCAAGCCCTGAGGGTCAAGGTTTTAACATTGTTTACGACACTGTGGGTGGTCCAGTACTCGAAGCTTCACTTTCCATGACAACTCACTATGGCCACATTACCAGCTGTGCTGCATTTGGTAATCATAATTTAGCGAGTTCATCTCTACGGTGTGCCACAGTGTCTGGCGTATTCGTCCTAATGCCGATGTTAACAGGCAATCGCCGTGCTCATCATGGTGATATCCTTAAGATCGCGACTCGTCTTGTTGAGGAAGGTAAACTGCGTCCTATTGTTGATCCTCGTCATTTTACTCTAGACCAAGCGATTGGGGCTCATGATGCTGTTCAAGATCGCTCTGCCAATATTAAGGTCGTGATTGATGTCATTTAACGCACTTCAGGCCAAGACTTGGCGCTTCAATAGTATTGGAGATACAGACGTTCTGACATTAGAAACACTTCCTGTTGCTTTACCAGCAGCAGGAGAAGTTCTAATCCAGATGAAAACGATCGGACTCAACCGGGCTGATGTAATGTTTCGGCGTGGTACTTATATTCAAAAGGCAGTATTCCCTTCTCGTCTGGGATATGAGGGAGCAGGCATAGTTCTTGCGATAGGTGAAGGTGTACGCCAATTTTCTCCAGGAGATGCAGTATCGATTCTTCCGACTGACAATCTAGCCAAATATGGGACATATGCGGACAAGCTTCTGATTCCAGAAACTTTTTTAGTTCACAAACCTGATAGTTTAAGCTGGGAAGAGGCTTCTTCAATCTGGATGCAGTATTTGACGGCTTGGGGTGGTGTAATCCATGCTGGTGGAGTTTCGAAAGGAAAAACGATCTTGATCACAGCAGCTTCAAGTAGCGTAGGACTAGCTGCGATACAGATCGCTGAAGCAGCGGGTGCTAAGGTCATTGCAAGTACACAGACAATAGAGAAAAAGCAACGTTTACTGGATCTCGGTGTTAAAAATGTTATAGCCAGTGAAGATGAACCAGATTTGTATGAGGCGCTTGTTTTACGTTTAGGTGGAGAACATCTTGATGTCGCCTTCGATGCTGTAGGAGGGCCACATATTGAACAGATTGCAAAAGCGATGTCTGTGGGAGGAACTATGGTTATGCATGGTGCACTTAGCCCGGAGATCACACCATTTCCGCTTAAAGTTGCATTACGCAAGAGCTTAACCATGCGAGGTTTTTTGTTCCTTGAGGTTCTCCATGACCCTGTTCTAAGGGAGCAAGCCAGACGATTTATTCTTAGCAGTATAGGTGCAGGATATCTTCGTCCAGTGATCGACCGTTGCTTTAACTTTGAGGACATGCATGACGCTCAGCGCTATCTTGAATCAAATCAGCAAATAGGAAAAATTGTAGTTACTCTAGATACGTGATGGTCTTATCTGATTCAGGTTTCTATACGGCCCAGCACTTCCGCTAAGTAATCAAACAATGCTCGGATTCGCAAAGGTGTCGGGCCCCGCTGTGGACGATATAAATACAGGCGCCAAACGGGAGAGGTTTCCTCATGAAGTATCTGAATGAGCTTACCACTCCTAAGCCACGGCAAAACTAGAAATCCAGGCATGTGTCCGAATCCGACTCCAGCGAGAATAGCTTGAAATTCAGCTTCAAGATCATCTGTAATAAAACGGGGATTTGATGGCGTAAAGCTTCGACTTTCGGTGAATGTCCATGGCCAGTAACGCCCTGTTTTATGATCGACTAGTGCTGTTAGAGGGTATTTATCAAGATCAATAATTTTTTTAGGCATTCCAACCTTATCAATTAACTCTGGCGTACCCACAGAATAAAAGTTCACTTTAGCCAATTCCCTTGCCACATATCGATTGTCCGGCAAAAATCCAAATCTGATCCCGATATCTATCCGCTCATCGATCACATCCGAGTGTGAATCTGTTAGCACACAATCCACGACAATATCTGGATAACGTGTGGCAAATTCTGCTAGTGCGGGTACTACCAATTTGCGCCCTAACACAGACGACACAGTAAGACGGACAGTCCCACGCATTTCATCTCGTTTTTCCTTGGTGTCTTTTACAAACAAAGCATCGATCGATCCCACCGCAAAACGTGCTTGTTTTGCCAGACGCTCACCATCAGCGGTAATTTTAATTTGTCGAGTACTCCTGTAGAACAGAATCTCTCCGCGCTGCTCTTCTAGCTCTTTTATTGCCCGTGTCACTAGCTGCGGGGAAATACCCAGCTGAGTTGCTGCCTCTTTAAAATTTCGAGACTCTGCTGCGACACAAAAGATACGCATCATTTCCAATTTGTTCTGCATGTCCAATCCTGTGTTCTGGTAATTATTCCGTAAATAGGAATTCTGAAAGATAATATTATTCATTTATTATACCTAACAAGGCTGTAATACTTAATCCATCAAATATGATTGACAGATAGGTTGAAGGTTACTTGTATGAATAATATAGAAAATAAAGTTATTGTTATCACTGGTGCAAGTAGTGGTTTAGGTGAGGCTACTGCTCGCTTACTTGCTAAAAAAGGTGCAAAGGTTGTACTTGGTGCTAGACGTACTGAAAAATTACAGGCTATTGTTCACGACATTCGTGCTGAAGGTGGTCAAGCTGAATTTATTGGTATGGATATAACCAAACCACATGAAGTACAAGCACTTATTGAAAAGGCATTAAGCGCATTTGGTCAAATCGATGTATTGGTAAACAATGCTGGATTAATGTCTATTGCACCATTAAGTGAGCTAAAAGTTGATGAATGGGATCGTATGATCGACATTAATATTAAAGGTGTTCTTTATGGTATAGCAGCTACCCTACCTGTTTTCCAAAAACAAAACTTTGGACACTTTATTAATCTCGCATCTGTTGCAGGGATAAAAGTATTTAGTCCAGGAGGTAC
Source organism: Acinetobacter lwoffii (assembly GCF_022967985.1). Classification (GTDB taxonomy): domain Bacteria; phylum Pseudomonadota; class Gammaproteobacteria; order Pseudomonadales; family Moraxellaceae; genus Acinetobacter. The sequence continues at coordinate 51,951 of NZ_JALJVC010000024.1, forward strand.
TGTTTATAGCGGTACTAAGTTTGCTGTAAGAGCCATCTCTGAAGGCCTTCGTCATGAGGTTGGGGGAACAATTAGAACGACTACTATTGAGCCTGGTGCAGTTGAGTCAGAACTAAAATTTGGTTCTTCTCATAAAGAAAGTTCAGAGTTTGTTACTGATTTCTACAGACAAGCCATACCAGCTGACTCAGTCGCTCGAGCAATTGCTTATGCAATTGAACAGCCTGCGGATGTAGATATTAATGAAATTGTTTTGCGCCCAACGAGCCAAGAGTTTTAATTATTGAATAACATAAAATGGGAGCACTTCGCTTCCATTTTTACTCTATTTTTTTTAAAGTTGTGGACAAATCTATGAAAGCCGTATCGTATGTTATAAATAATCATGATGATTTTAAAAATTCATTGGTAGATATTGAAAAAGCGAAGCCTACACTTAAGGAGCGTGATGTACTGGTAAAAGTTCAGGCAATCTCTGTGAATCCAGTTGATACCAAAGTGAGAAAAAATTCGTCTGAAGCAAATAATCGTATTTTAGGTTGGGATGCCGTTGGGGAAATTATCGAAGTTGGCCCAAAAGTTACCTCGTTTAAAGTAGGAGAGTCTGTTTGGTATGCTGGCGATTTAACCCGAGATGGTAGTAATGCTGAGTTTCAAGCAGTCGATGAACGAATTATCAGTCTTAAACCAATTACAGTATCTAATGCAGAAGCAGCAGCATTGCCATTAACTGCTATCACGGCATGGGAAATGCTGTTTGATCGGTTTCAAATTTCAGAAACAGATGTTGGCAGTATTCTGATTATTGGTGGTGCAGGCGGTGTAGGATCAATTGCTATCCAACTCCTAAAAGCAAAAACAAATCTGACCGTTATAGCAACAGCTTCACGTGAAGAAACGAAATCTTGGGTGGAATCACTTGGTGCCGACCATGTCATTGATCATAGCAAAGATTTAAATGCACAAATCGAGACACTAGGCATTGCAAAACCAAAATACGTATTCTCTACAAATCATACAGAAACATATATCCAGCAAATAGTTTCTCTGATTGCACCACAAGGCAAGCTTGGATTGATCGATGATCCACAAACATTTGATATTATGCCGTTTAAGACTAAATCTATTTCTATCCATTGGGAGTTAATGTTCACTCGTTCAATGTATGAAACCGATGATATTGAAAAGCAAGGTAATCTATTGCAACAGGTTGCCCAATTAGTTGACCAGCAAAAAATTAGAAGTACCCTCAACCAAAATCTAGGCAAAATTAACGCTGCAAACTTGGAGAAGGCGCATAAGTTGCTTGAATCAGGCAAGTCAAAAGGCAAAATTGTACTAGAAAACTTCTAAACAAATTAAAGGTGAAATAATGACTATTTCAATAATTGCGAACTTTAAGGCAAAGTCAGATCAAAAAGAGACGTTAGAAGCGCTTTTAAAAAGTGTAATAGAGCCTACACTTAACGAAGAAGGATGCTTGAAATATGAGCTTTATATTAGCGAAAATGACTCGAGTAGATATTTTTTCTTAGAAGAATGGCGTAGCAGGGAGGATTTAGATATCCATATAGCGTCTGATTATATTCAAAGTTTATTTGATAATATCCAATCGCTCATTGAATCAAGTGATATTGTAGAAATCAAAAAAATATAGCTGTATTCGGACGTTATGATGAAGTATTCTTCAAATTAACATAGGGACTTAGAAAGCTAACAAAAAATGGGAGCTCTAAACTCCTATTTTTTCTGATTTTTTAATAGTAACCTAGGATTCAACAAATTATGCCCCTAAGGGGAGCCACCCATACCCTGCATTTTGACAATAATGTCATCGTTTAGAGGCAGCAAATTTAAGAGCATCAGTCGGTACGACTGGTGATTCATATGATATTGCTTTAGCTGAAACAGTGAATGGCTTATACAAAACAGAGGTGATTGAATATTTAAAAGCAGATTGGCAAAGTTTAGCAGATGTACAACTTGCGACACTAAACTGGGTAATCGAGAATAAGCGAATTCCTATTCCTGAACACGTAGAGCCTGAACCGGAAAAAAGAGGCTTTTGGAGCCGATTCTTTAAGCCGTATGGCTGATTTGATTGTTCACTTGGGCTTATTAAAGCCGTGAAACATTGCTCACTTACTAAGCGTGAAACATGGAAAAACATAAAAAAAGCCCACCTTGGGGAAGATGGGCTATAAACTAGGAACTACAGGATTGATTTATAAGCGGAATTATAACGCATTTCGTATAAGGTGTATTATGTATTTTAGAAAACCTAATTAAATGTTTCTAGGTAGTTCATTAATTCAGTTTTTGCTTGCTTCTGTGCTCTTTCAAATGCTGTTTCCTTGTATTTGTTTTTATGTTTCATATCTATTCCATATTCAGCTAAGAACTGTAATCCGTATAAATTATTATAATCTACGAAAACATGTGGCATTTGGAAAACTGGATCTTTACCGAGAGGATCACAACCTAAATCTATCAGTAATTTATAAATTTCAGTATTCTGATTGAGTCCAGCAATAGCTAAGCCCTTTTGTGTCACTGTCTTAATAAAATATTCTTTAAAATGCTCAAAAAAATAAAAGACCATTTCATCTGAATATCTAAATGTCAATTCAAGTGGTGTATAGGCAAATGATTTTTTCTTTGGGTCTGCACCAAGTTCTAATAACTTCTTAGCTAAATCAGTATTATTTTTTTCAATGCTCAATCCTAAAGGAGTTCCTACACCTTTAAGACCTCTATTTAACTCACCTTTACTTATTTTTTTTGATAATAAAAAATCTATCTGATCTATTAAATTAACATGGCAAGCATATACAAGCGTTTTCTTGATTTTTTCTTGTGAAAGACTCTCTTCTAATTGAGCTTGTCGTTCTGTATCAAATGGTGTTACCTCATAAGTTTGATATAGAATTAACTCCATCGCATCATCCCAAAATAATTCAGGATTGTAATCAGTATGATGTATTACTTTTTTATAAATAGAATAATAACTGTAAATTCCATTATCTAATTCATCACTATCCATAAGATCATGTATTTATTGAAATATATCTTCAGTATTGCCTAAGTTTATGAATCCTTTTTCATGTATTTCATAAACAGTGGCATATCTTAAGTGAATAGTTTTATTCATCACAAAGAAAAAATCTTGAGTAAGCTTTAAGCTATCTATTTTTCTTAAAATTGTATCTATTGAACCGTACCGGGTTTGTCGGAGACTTTTTTATTTAAGTTAGGCCACCTGACCTAACGGGTTAATCTTATCATAGTACATTGCTTCAAACTCAAAAGGCGACTTGTAACCCAATGCACTGTGTACACGCTCTTTATTGAACCAATCTACCCAGTTGAGTGTCGCAAGTTGTACATCCGCTAAACCTTGCCAATCTGCTTTTAAATATTCAATCACCTCTGTTTTGTATAAGCCATTCACTGTTTCAGCCAAAGCATTATCGTATGAATCACCAGTTGTACCGACTGACGCTCGTAAATTTGCTGCTTCTAGACGATTGGTATAGCGAATGGAAAGATATTGCACACCTCTATCGGAATGATGAATTACATTCTTTGGCATACCTCGATCATGCAAAGCTTGTTCTAATGCATCAAGCACCATATCTGTATTCATACGTGTTGATACTTTCCATCCAACAATTGCTCGTGAAAACACATCAATAATAAATGCGGTATAGACCCAACCTGACTTGGTTTGAATATACGTAAAGTCACTGACCCACAGCTGATCTGGATGATCAGCACTAAAATTACGTTTCACTAAATCATTCGCTCGTTTTTGATCATCTCGGCTACGGGTGGTTTGTTTGTTCTTACCTCGCCAAACACCTTGTATACCTAGCTTTTTCATTAATCGAGCAACAGTACAGCGTGCAATAATATAGCCTTCACGTTTCAGTTTTTGCCAGACTTTACGTACACCATACCGACCTGAACTTTCCTTCCAAATTCGTTTAATCTCCTCAGCATGATGCAAGTCATGTAAATCTCGCTTTGCTCGATGTTCTGGATTTTCGCAGAGATCTAGAGTCCGGTAATAGGTTGAAGCTGCGATCGGTAAAATCCTACAAATCGCATCAACACCATATAAGTCTTTATTGTTATGGATGAAATCCACCATTATTTGTGTGGGCGGTCGAGCTCCGCCTGGGCGAAAAAAGCGGCTGCTTTACGTAGAATTTCATTGGCGCGTTGCAGTTCTTTATTTTCGCGTTCGAGTTGTTTGATACGTTCTTGGTCTGAAAGCTGCTGTACTTTAACTGGATTTTGTTTATCTAAATATTTTTGATACCAAACACGTAGTGTTTCAGGAGTACAACCCTTGCGCAGTATACTGCTCAGGGAGCAATAGCTGTGATCGCAGCCCAATTCGATGGATAATCTTTCTCGGATTCAATCAATAATTGAACCGCTCTTTCTCTGATTTCAGGGGTATATTTTAATTTTGTCATCGGGATAGTCTCTCAGAATATTGACTCTCCGACAAACCCGGTACGGTTCATATTGTTGGATTCATAAGTTGAGTTAAATATCATAAATTTTCATTTAGTATAAAAGAAAATTCCTCTAATATTGATTCCATTTAACATAATGGCTGTTATACGAACTCAAAATGTTAGAACCCATTTAAAGTGTCTATATTCTCACCAATAAAAATGTCTGGTTTATGATGGTTTTTATCACCATGGACTGGATATAAAATATAGAT
>NZ_JALJVC010000025.1 GCF_022967985.1 Acinetobacter lwoffii
TTATTTGTAGTCATAAATTTAGTCCCCACTTGTTTTTAAGTGGGGACTAAATTAAGGCTTATAGGATGAATTCATAAGGTGTGTTCAGCGAACACTTACGTTTTGAATAGATTTAAGGAATTAGGCAGACCTCATACCCAAGTTGTCACTTGAATTTGGATAACTTAGGGAAGATCTATCTCTAAAGCCTTTATCCAACAGAGTCGTTTTTATCCTAGGGTCCTTACCACTTGTATTCTTTACAAACATATATTTAAAAAAGTGTAGCAAGTTGCTACACTTTTCGCTAGATCAGCTCTTTACCAAAAATATCATTCAGTCTTTCACGAATACTTTGAACGAATTCTGGATTATTTTTAAGTTTATGCTTCATATTTCGTTTAAAGTCATTCAGCCCCATACCAATTTCAGCAAAATCCATTTGGAATAAAGTGTCATTAATGACAATATTTGCTTGAGAGTCAGTGAGGCATCCTACTTTTTTAAACCACTTCTTGAACTGCTGATAATTTTCATCATTATTAAAAATATACCAAGAACGTACATTCGTATCGAATTTAGCCCCTAATTCTTTTACGGATGCATTGTCTTCAAATGGAACATCAAGATAGATTTTTTCAATCACTGCAATTTCATCCAGTGCCTTATCAGCAATCCGATGATGCAGTTTAAAATTCACACCTACAATTGGACGGCCTTTCTTAACGGTTTCATACTCTAATTGTAGATCTGTATTTTCGTTAATTTCTGCCACTATTTTGTCTAATACATAGCGTCTAAAATCTACCCAGCGATCATATTTGGTTTCATTAATATCAATCAGTGCTTTCAAGTTTTCTAAAAGTAATGGCACTTCATAACTCTTTTGATTGGCGTACTTAAATTCGTTTTTAATGAAATAAGTATAAAGACTCATACTGGCAACAGAATCTAGGGCAAAAAGATGTTTTAGCTGATAGGTAGTAAAATTACCCCCAGCCAGTTGAGTGAAATACGGCAACACCTCACTAGTAAAACGAATCTGAATCGCATTTTTAGAGTCATCTTCCCATCTTAACTCACGGATAATGGGAACGACAGAATGTACTTTTTTAGTCTTTCTCTTACCATTATCAGCAGGCTCCTCAATAATAAAATGAGCTACCCGGGATGAAAGCTCTTTATAGATCCGATCTATTGCAACATTAATTGAGTTACGTTTATTTAATCCTAGTAAATCTGCCAAATCATCCTTATACAAATAAATATAAGTTTGTTCGGTAATTTCACCATCTACCCTATTTTTCTCACTATAATTCGCAACCGCCATTGCATATAGAAGTGCCTTATATTCATTGGATGACAACTCGATTGGGCGAATTAAGCGGTTACTGGTACTGACAACGCCATTATGGCGAATGTTGCCTATACAGTAGGGAATATAATTCGTTTCTTCTTGCAATGGTTCAGATTCTGTCATAACCGTGATATTTATAATTTGACTTAGTTTTTATATACAAAAGTGGAAAAACTTTCAAGACTTTCACCACAAGATTCTAAAAGTGGAAGGTCCGTCATCAAAAAAAAGCGTTATTATCCGATTTTTTGCCTTTAAAGTGGAATTAAATACAGTCTTTCCACCCTACAGTGACAGACCTTCCACCTTTAGCCCCCGAAATTACAGTTTAGAATGACTATTTTTACTTTTTTCACCCACATTCAGATAGGTTAAGTTAAATAGAAACCCTGATGTGACAAGGCTTCCACCTTTCAGTTAGATTCGAAAGGTATAACTGCACATATAATCATCAGGAAATATCCAATAAAAACAGATTATCCACAGGTTAAGAACATACAGTGACAACCCTTCCACCTTTAAGGCTTAGTTACGAGACTTTATTAACATATTAAATAATTGTTTTTTAAATTATTTTTAAATAAAAATAGCGGTTTAAAAAATAGCAGTGACAAACCTTCCACCCTAGTGACAGACCTTCCACTTTAGAGTGACAAACCTTCCACTTTAGAGTGACAGACCTTCCACTTTAGAGTGACAGACCTTCCACTTTAGAGTGACAGACCTTCCACTTTATGGTGACAAACCTTCCACTTTTAAAACTCTAAGCATTTGTTTTATATAATAAAAATGCACTCTTAATTATTAATTAGCTAAATAACTAATTATTCTAATTATTAATTAAGCTAGCTTAGTTAAAGATTTATTTTTAAGCTGTTTTACATCTGAACAAATAGGATTTATAAATTTTAAAACTATAGTAAGATGAGTGAAAGTTATTTATATTACTAAACATTCAAATACGGAAGCATCTGACACGCATGTCTGCAAAAATTATTACTGTTGCTAACCATAAAGGCGGATGTGGCAAAACAACGACTGTTGTGCACCTAGCCTCAGAACTTGCCAATCTGGGCAACAAGGTTTTAGTCATTGATTTAGATCCTCAAGCAAACGCAAGTTTACACATTGGGATCCAACATCCAAGCGAAATTGTTGTGACTACAGCAGAATTACTAGTGGGCGATATTTCGTTGTTGGCAGATGCATTACAAGAAGAAACGAACTTTGAAAAAGTATCATTAATTTATGGTTCCTTGAATTTAGGAAAAACTGAAGACCAACTAAAAGAAGAAGCTCCCCGTCCTTCTGAAGAGTTAAATATCAAGTTAGAACTGTTAAAAGATCTTTATGATTTTATATTGATCGACTGTCCACCTAGTCTTAAATTATTAACCAGCAATGCCCTGGCATCTTCAACACATGTCATTATCCCTATTGAATCCGGATCACAATATGGATTGTATGGGGTAACAGATCTTTTAAATCATCTTGAAAAGATCAAACGTATTAATCCAGATTTAGAGCTTTTAGGCGCTTTACTAATTAAGCATGATGAACGTCAGAATGTCTGTAAGCTGATTCGGAATGAAGCCTTGAAACAGGTAGGAAAACTTTTAGAGACTACCATTCCTCAAAGTACTAAAGTTAATCAAGCAGCGATTCTGCAACAATCACTTTTGAACGTAGAAAAAAATTCAAAAGTACGTAAGGCTTTTGAAAGCCTTGCCAATGAAATTGTAGCTAAAGTTTAAACCTGAGAGTATTATGGCAAGCACCAAAGAGCTTTTAGCTCAGAAACTGAAACAGAATACAGAAAAACACCAGCAAGCACAGAAAGACAATATTAGAGAGCTGAAAGAGTTTAGACGTAATGTTCCTATTGAGGATATCAGCCGTAGTCCAAACCAGCCGCGTAAATTATTTGAAGAGTCACAATTAAAAGAACTGGCGGATTCCATTGACGAAGTCGGTCTTTTGCAGCCCATTACAGTGCGTAAACTTGATAATCTGAAATATGAACTCATTGCAGGCGAGCGGCGCTTACGGGCGCACCATTTACTCGGCAAGTCTGTGATTGAAGCCATTATCATTGATGCGAATAATGTAGAAGCATCTTTGTTAACCTTAGCAGAGAATTTAAAGCGTCAGGACCTGACAGATTATGAAATTTTTATTGGCCTGAACTCACTTGATGAGAAGTTAAAGAAAAACAAGCAACGTTTAGCCAATTCACTGGGTTTAAATCGCGAAGATATGTACAAGTATTTAGCGTACGAAAAACTGCCTCAAGTAATTTTAAATGACCTTGATGTGGAACCAGGCCTACTAGGTCGTACTGCTGCAACTGCATTCAAAAAATTTCTGTCGGATCATATAGAGCAACTTTCTGAGGCCGAAAAGGCTTTGCTAGGGGCTTGGGAAAAAGTAAAAGACAAAAAACTAGAGCAAAGTAAAGTTACTGCCTATGCTGAAAAAATATTGAGTCAGGATCCAGGAAAACTGACCACAACATCTGTGGTTAGAAAAATTGAATATGCAGGTAAGATTGCGGGGAATATCAAACTCAATCAAAAACAGCTTAAGGTTTCTCTGAATATCTCGGAAATTGACGAAGCTAGTCTCTTACAACTAGAAGATTTTTTAAAACAGCTGATTCAGAAAAGTGAAAAAGTGTAGCAATTTGCTACACTTTTTTTTGACAATCTCAAACTAGGGCGTGTCATCAATTAAGCCAGATAGATCGCTGATAAGAAGTTTTGAGCCAATTTATCATAGCGTGTGGCAATAGCACGATATTGTTTGAGCTTGGCAAAAAATTTCTCGATCAGATGTCTTGCCTTGTAGATATGTCAATCATAATCACGCTGATCAATAGAATTACTTTTCGCTGGCATCACAACTTGACCCTTCGCCTCTAAAATTAGATCAATGACCCGATCCCTTGAGTTGTAGGCTTTATCCATAAGCCAGGTCTGGCTCAACGATAAGTCCAGCAACACATCTGAACCGTTTAAGTCATGAACCTGCCCATCCGTGAGATAAAATCCTGTCGGGTTGCCTAAAGCATCAGTACGGGCATGAATTTTGGTGCTTAAGCCCCCTTTACTGCGCCTATTCGCCTGATTTCCCCCCAGCGCTGTGTTGGTAAGCACGTACAATGGGGTGCAGTCTAACATCACATATTCATTGTCACGGTCATGTGACAGCACTTCAAAGACTCTCTGCCACACACCTGTTTTAGCCCAAAGACTAAAACGAGTATGCACTACTCTAAAATCACCGAAGCGTTCGGGTAAGTCTCGCCACGGGATACCTGAACGATAGCGCTTCAACAAATAGTCAGTTATCTTTGGCCGTTACTCCAACAGTACCCATTCGTCCAGGTAACAGATCTTTAACCTGTTCCCACCAATCATCTATTAATGCATAGCGTTTATTCATGAAGAAATTATGAGGACCGGTAGGATTTTCTCAAGCTAATTGATGACACCCTAATTCAAAATAAAAAAAGGTTTTTAAATATTATTTCTATAAGTCAATGTGACATTGACTTATACCAGGTTTTAATTGATTCAGCTTAGATAGTGTATGGGGGCCTAAAAAATTAATTAATTTATGTCTATAGAAAAAATAGAAATAAATGTTCATATATCAATGATATATGGTTGTTTTTTATAATAAATAGCCTAAGCAATTATTAGTAAATATATGTTTTTGGATATGGTATAATTAGCTAAAAATCCAGACATCAGTGGTAAATTAAAATAAATCTTAAAATATGCCAGCCTTAAACCACAGCTTTAATTTTTGCCTACAGACAGCAGCCCAAGACGTTACCTAGTGTCACGTTACGGAACCACACTCAGTGAGCTTGCCGAATTCAACAGATCTAGAGATCTTAGTATATTGCCCTATAAATCCCATTTTCTTAAAGATTACCTTTAGATAGTCAAAGGCATTCAAGTGTACAGATAGGGACTGTGCCAGGAAACGTGCTAGTATGGAGGTGGGCAATAACTGCTTAGAATCAAGGTACGTGATTTTCTCAGTCGACTATTACGAATAGCCGCCATTTGGTAGATGCCTTTTAGTTAGATTGAACCGTCACCACTCTCCTAGACAAATTTAGTCTATTCTTTTTGCATAAATGATAACATTATGAATGGACAACGATATTCTCTCAGAATCACGTATTAATCATGCTGCTAAACATTCTCATTAAAACAAGGGAATGCATCTTTTTACTGATCGTACCTTGTTTTTAATTTTCCTCTGTTCTTTAATTTAGTACTATCTTTATCATTTATGAGCACTCACTGGATTCACTGAATGAAGTATATGGAAATCAGAGATTTGATTGAGGCTGAATTGAAAAATTATAGTTCTAATCAAATGATTCCATCCGAACGGTACTTGGCATTAAAGTTTGACTGTTCAAGGGAAACAGTGCGTAAGGCCTATGAACAGCTTCGTGCCGAAGATAAAATTTTCAAACGGCAAAATCTCGGCTGGTTCGTGAGTAATAAAAAAATTCAATATTCTCCAAACTCAATTGAAAATTTTCGTTCTTATATGAAGGCACAGGGTTTTAATGTCAGAACTGAACTAATCTCGACCAGACAGTTGGAGCGATTGGATCACAGTAATCTTTTTAGTGAAGAAAATCGTAAATTGGGCTTTATTGAAATTATTCGTTTACGTTATGCTGATGATGTACCTGTACTTCTAGAATATAATTATTTACCTGTTGCGCTGTTTCCAAATGTGCTGAATTATGATGTGATTACTTCGGTACAAGATGTCATTAAAAATCACTTTCATTATAATTACACGAGTAGTCAGTTAAAAATTAAAAATACCGGTGTGTCTCATTTTGAGAGCCAGCACTTAGGTATTCCTTTAAGTCAAACCGCCACTTATATTGAACGTATTTCAAAATCAGATGATCTAGTGATTGAATATGACATCGAAATCTGGTCACAGGACAAAATTGAAATGACCTTAGATATTCAAGCATAAGCTTATATTTATATCCTGACCATTCAAATCCTAAAAAGTTAAATGTTTTTAGGATTTTTTTATTTTCTTAGATTAGCATTAGACCTCCTTCATAAATCATTCTTACTCAGTTGCAAATTATAAATTCCAGCAACTAGATTGAATCTCAAAAGGGGGGCTTTTAGCTCTATTGCGATAACGTTCTGAAAGCATTTTGAAAGTTTTTAGACTGCCAATCCATACTTAATTTCTATTCTTCTTTATTGATTTCCTGATTATAGATTTTTAGTTCAGGATCCAGTTTACAGCGACTTTTGGCCTCTAATGGCAACAGGGTATTGGGAAGCGCGTTTGATTGAGGTTAAGCGGGCAGGGAAAATTAGACGTTATATCACTTTATTAATGGACCCAAAGACATATCCACTGATAGGCTTGGCGAAGCTTTATGCTCAGCGCTGGGAAATAAAAATGTGTTACCGAGAAATCAAAAGTGATTTACAGGAGGGCAAGCATTTGAGGAGCAAGCAACCTGATTTAGTTTTTCAAGAATTATGGGGGCTTTATTGCCTACAATATTCTAAGAAGACAAATGAAACACATGGCTCAACGTGCAAAAGTCAGTCCTTTGAGAACCAGCTTTCATATTGCATCTATTGGCATTCTGAATATATTAAGATTCGACTCTTTAGACTCCGCAGGTAATTTACCTAAACATTTAGAAAGTTTACTGGAAAGATCTAAGAGATATGTTTTGCCTGAGAGGGGAGTGAGGAGTTGCCCACGAGTTGTGAAAGGGACACCACAGAAATACCCAAGAAAATGCCAGTCAATTTCTTAACTGACCGGCATTCCTTTAATTAAGGGCTTTCAGATGATTCAGATTTTTTGTCTTTCTCATTTCCATAATCTAAAGCAACCTGTTGCGCTTCGGCGGCGGCAGTTGCTTCTATTGGAATGGATTCATCTGCAATAGCTACTGTTCCAGTAAATCCAAATAAGCTCAGGATTAGAATCTTTGAATACTTTTCCATCTGAATTTCCTCTATGTTTCTAAAACTTAATTTCAGTGTAGAGGCTAAGTTTAAATTCCGATGTATGAGCTATGTCTGCGTATGTAAGATATTCAGGATCCAAGTTATAGAACCTTGGGTTTAGGTAAGAATACTTATCGGATGAGTTTTTTTGTAGCGTTAATTGGCCAAATACAGACCGATTTTCTTAAAAATCTTTTATAGCGAAGATAATTTAATGGCAAATTATAAAAAGAGCATAGCAATGGTCAACTGCGGTAATCCCCCCTACAATAAAATCCAAGAAGACATAAACAATATGGAACCAACTACGATGAAATGGATCGGCAATAATATTGAGTTAAATGACATGCAGGGTGTCCATACTTTCTTATTAAGTTTAGAAGAAGAAGGTGGTGTTGATTAATCGCAGTATGTCATGAGTCTTATACAGGACATCGCCCAGTACATAAGGTTAAGTTTGAAAAGAATTAGCACCTCCTCTGAGAGATTTTTCTTTACCAGCCCTGTTTTTGTAACATCTAGTAATTTTTTTGTAACCTTATTGTTATTTATTGTTCACTTTGTTTATTATATAAAAGATAAAAGGTGGAGAATTTAAGATGCTCACTAAAGTCGAAGCCATTGTGATTTTACTAATGGTAATTGCATTAATACTCATTATTTATGAAATGGGACAAGGACTTAATTGGACTTTATAAACGCTTTCTCAGTTTAAAAAAAGTCCTCAATTGATGGCATTAATTTATTTATCAGAAGTTTCAGAATTTTGATCTTATACTTGGCTGACTAAAGATGAATAATATCTATATTGGTGATATTGTTTACCTAGTTTACGGTAGTCATCCAATGATGGTTGAAAAATTGCAGGATAATTTAGCTACTTGTATATGGTTCAGTGATAAAAAACATTTTTTCCGTGAGAATTTTCCCTTAAATATCCTAATAAAAAAAACCTAATTCAACAAAATATACCTGTATAGATTAAGCTTGAAAATTATCTTAAAGCTTCAATAGAACTGAATCAAAGCACCTTAGGCGGGCGAATTCAAACATGAGGTGCGATAGTTTCAAAAGCCTTATGATAATCAATAAGCTGAGAAAATTTCTCTAATAGTGTAAGCCAATCTAACGCTTTTCTAGGACGAGTATTCAGTGACATGGCAACTTGATTTAAATAATGCTGATCTGCCTGATTTAAATCAATCCCTTTAGGTAAATATTGCCTAATTAAACCATTCATATTTTCGCATGTGCCTTTTTGCCATGGTGAATGTGGGTCACAGAAATATACATCTATGCCTAAATTTTACCATCTCACGTCCACGGTCATAGGTCAACGTTTCACGCAGTTCTCAGGTAAATATTTCAGAGCTTTAGTTAAAGCCTTGCGCACTGATTCTGCCTTTGCATCAGATAATGTTGCCAAGATACAGAGCTGTGTATTTCGTTCAATAAGTGTTGCTATCGAACTTTTATTGTCTTTACCTTTAATTAAATCGGCTTCCCAATGACCCGGTATCTTTCTTGAACTTCGGCTGGGCGCTCATGAATAGTTTTAATATCCTGTAATATAGAATCTTTTTTAGGTTCACCGTTAGCTTTTCGCTTTTTATTTTCATGATGCAGACAGGATAATAAGTCTTTTTTCAACTCACCCTTTGGTAATGCTCGTATCGTTGAATAAATCGTTGTATGGCTTACATTCATTGTTTGATCCAAATCAGGAATTGTCTTTAAACGCTTCGATATTTGCTGAGGAGACCATAAACAACGGATCGCTTCAACAATAAATCTCCAGAGGATTGAATCGATTTTGAGCTTTCTGTGACTACGTCTACGTCTAGCGAAGGTGTTATCAGAAGCATATCGAGCTTGATAAACGTCATTGATACTATTTCTTTTAAGCTCACCATAGATCGTACTTGGATGTCTTTTAATGAGTTCGGCAAATTTTCTTGGTGAAAAGCCTTCTTTTCTTGACTCAAGCATTAATGCAGTACGATCTTCAAAGTTAAGATGATGGTATGACAATTTTATATACTCCATACCCTTTAAATTAATTAGGTGGTTTATGTCGCACTTCAAGTTTTACTCTGCCTTGCCTCTAATATTATTGAGAAACTGATTGATCAAAGTATTTCAAATTAAGAAATAAATAATTTTATATTTAGCTCTGATGGGATAACCATCAGGGTATTTTTTTGTCATTAAAATCTAATTTGAGACATCATTATGAATGATTTTTTTTAGAAACGAATCGAAGCATCAAAATCAATGACATTGAAGTTCGTCAGATACAGATGAAAGACTTCGATACCTGGGCAATCCATACTGAGCCGTTAAAGAACTTCATTAAAGACCAAAATCATTCAAGTGTACAACCATGGCATGTGTTACTGATCTGAACAATGAATCACTGGTAGAATTTGCTGCTGAGGAACATGGATTTAAAGAGCTACTTAGTGAAGTCATGAAAATGAATTACGGTGCATTTCAAAACTATGTTATCGCTTGAACTGAGGATCAGAAAGCTTGTTTGAATTGATGTATTTCATCCGCAGATTATGCGCGAATGCTAAGAAATCTGGAGTTCGAATATTAACCAAAAAGAAGATCATTTTTTGATTTATGCGAGAGATCTATTTTATTTTTATATTTATAAGGCTAAACTTGCCTCCAATTTAATACTGGTATGTACCACTTAATTTTAGGGCGTGTCTTCAATATTAAATGTATTTAAAAATACTGTTTGCATGTTCGCCTAAACAATGATTTTCCATTATTACATAATGATCTGGCTCAGGAATATTGATAATGACCACAATGACTGATGATTTAGGTCATGGTATGGGCAATGCCTGGGAACATAAAGACTGGGCACATATTTCTGATCCAGAATTACAAAGCCTGCAGCAGCATTATTCCTGTTTACAAGGTCATATTCAGATTTTGTGGTGTAGTCCCCGGCCATTTTCATCTGCGGCGCTGGTCAAGGTGGAGCAGGATTTTGTGAGCAGGGATGAAGCAGTCGCGCATCAGTATTTGATCAAGCGCAGTCATTGTTCATTTCGTCGTGCCCACGATATTTTACAGGAGCATGCCGTTCTTCAGCATTTAGCCAGCAAAGAAATTCCTGTTGCAGCATTGATTAGGTCAAATCAAGATCTGACTGCTTTAGAGGTGGGTGACTGGACCTATGAAGTTTATGCAAAAGCAGCCGGTTTAGATCTGTATGCAGATCAGCAATCCTGGAAACCTTTTTTCTATGCTGAACATGCCGCCAAGGCAGGGGCTTTACTGGCCAGACTACATCTGGCGATGCAGGATTTTCCCGAACAGCAGGGCAGATCAGCATCTTATTTGGTTTCCAATCAGCAGCTTTTAGACAGTGAAAATATCATTACAGCCATTCAACAGCGCATTGCAAACAGTTCAGAATTAAGCCGTTATTTTGCCGATAAAAATTTAGATCCTTACTTTTTAGATCGAATCTTACAGGTTCACCAGCGTATTCAGCCTGTATTGCAACAGGCAAGCAAAATTTGGACCCATAACGATTTACACGCTTCTAATCTGTTTTGGTCAGCGCCGGATGCCAAAGCTGAAATTACTGCCGTAATTGATTTTGGTTTATCTGACCGAAACTCTGCACTTTATGATCTGGCTGTGACGATTGAACGTAATTTCATTGATTGGTTGGAATTAGAGCAGAGCCCACATATTCAGATTGATGAAGCTGGTTTAACCGCCTTTCTACATGCTTATTTTTCTGAAGTACATCCACAAGAAGATTTTAGTATTTTGCCAGAACTACTGAAAATCGTGCATTTGGATTTCGCTTTTTCAGAGCTTGAGTATTTTGTTGGGATTACTCAAAACCAGCAACATGCAGATGCTGCTTATTACGACTGGATTATCGGTCATGTGGACTGGTTCTTTGGCGAACAAGGTCAACAATTTACCCAGACCTTAACCCGGCTCATTCAAGATGAATTGCAATCTTCTCAATGCTCTCTCTAAACCCAGCATCATCACCCACTTCACAGACATAAGGTTTCGTATGAACACTCGTCAACTCAAACAGAATGTATTAACTCGATCTTTAAATATGATCATTCTGTCGCAGCTGTGTTTAGCCCCGCTGACTTATGCTGAAGACGCTGTGCAACAGCTTGACACGATTGTTATCACCGCCGATCAAAGCATTCCTTACTCGAGTGCCAAAGTGAATGTTGAAGGATTTGCTACGAACAGTCTGCAAAAACTCCCTGCATCGGTCTCTATCTTGACTGCCGATCTCATTGCTGAACAACATGCTCGTGTGCTGAGCGATGTGGTAAAAAATGATGCAGCCATCGGTGAGGGCTATGCTGCAATTGGCTATTATCCAAACTTTGTCTCGCGTGGCTTTGCACTCGATTTGGCATCAAGCTACCTCATTAATGGCAATGTGATTCGTGGTGAACAAAATGTTGCACTTGAAAACAAAGAACGTGTGGAAATTTTAAAAGGCATTTCCGCGATTCAAAGTGGTATGTCAACCCCGGGTGGTGTGGTCAATTATGTCACCAAGCGACCTAAAGATATCCAGGCCCTGACATTCTCTGCTGATCAACATGGACAGTTTTCAGTGGCAACTGATCTAGGTGGTTTTTGGGGTGATGAGCAACAATTCGGATATCGCATCAATCTGGTGAATGAACAGATTGAGTCTTATGTCGATCATGTGGATGGTGAACGCTATTTAGCGGCATTGGCCTTAGATTGGAAAACATCTGAGCAATCTAAATTGGAATTTGATCTTGAAGCACAGCGTTCCGAACAAAGATCAGTGCCAGGCTATCAATTACTCGATGGCAAAGTCCCAGAAAATGTGAAATGGGATCGATTGCTGGGTTACCAGACTTGGGGCAAACCGGTCACGATCGATAGTCTGAATAGCAGTTTAAAATATAGCTATGCTTTGAATAGTGACTGGAACCTGGGACTCGTTGCAGCACACAGTAAATCCAGAGTTGATGACTATTCAAGCTTTGCTTATGGTTATTATCGGGAAGGCTGTCTGGAAGAGTATTCCTGTAACACGTTTGGTAAAGCTGGCGAGTATGATATTTACGATTATCAGAATCCAGATGAAACCTTTAAAACCAATCAATTTAAAGTCAAATTGGATGGGGTGATTGATACCAATTGGGTACAACATCACCTTAACTTTGATTTGACTTACACCGATAAATCTAGAAATCGTTACAACGGTATAAACCAGTACATAAATTCAGAAGACTATGTTGGTAATATTTACCAAGATACCTACGACAGGATCCCAGAAGAAGGAAATCTAGGTCCTTATTTTAAAGCTTTAGACAGTAAACAAACTGCATTGACGTTTCTTGATCGTATTGAGTGGAATGAGAAATGGTCTACTTTGATTGGTGGAAAATGGATCGAGCTGGATGAACAAGCATATGATGCAGATCGGGTAAAAGTCCGCGATACTGATTTAGGCAAATTTTTACCGCAATTTGCGATCAGCTATAGCCCCTTGGAATCGACTACCGTCTATGCCTCGTATGCTAAAGGCCTGTCAGATGGAAAAACAGCGCCTTGGTTTGCAGAGAATGCGGCTGAAACTCTAGCACCGATCTATTCAGAGCAATATGAAATTGGTTTCAAACAACAGATCCATGATTTCCTGTTGACTGCAGCCGTTTTTGATTTACGTCAGGACAATCAATATAGCAAGCCGATTTCAGGACTTCGCTATTTTATTGCGGAAGGCGAACAGCATAGTCAGGGCCTGGAATTAGGACTGAATGGTGCATTAACCGACCATCTGGTCTTAACTTCATCTTTAGCCTTGACCAAAGCCCGTTTAGAAAATGTGGAAGCGGTTGAATATGGTAATCATCAGGCGCAAAACGTGCCAAAAGCTCGTTTCGCAACACATCTTCGCTATAACGTACCGAGCATTGCAGGTTTCACTGTTCTGGCAGGTGGTCAATACAGTTCCAGCAAATATGCCAACAAAGAGGGTGCTGCGAAAGTTGCAGGTTATAGTGTGGTTGATTTAGGCGCTGCTTATCAATTTAAACTAAATACGACCGATGCATTGCTACGCTTGAATATTAATAATCTGTTCAACAAGAAATACTGGCGTGATGCAGGTGAATTTTTGGGTGACGATTATTTATTCTTGGGTTCGCCGCGTACAGCAACCTTGTCATTCAATCTGAACTTCTAAATTGGCTGCTTAATCAGGTTATATTGCTATGGAAAATATAGAAATTGCAGCGTTCATTTTAAACGTTTTAGGTGTCTGGTTGACCTCCAAACAATATAAAGTCTGCTGGTTGGTGAATATTGTCGCTGTACTTTTATATATGATTATTTTTTATCGTGTCAATTTATTTGCAGACGCAGCATTACAAGCCGTATTTATCTTGATGCAACTGTATGGCTGGTATAGCTGGTCGAAGAAAAATCATGACCAGGCTATCACCGTGCAGATTGGCTATTTGAATAAAAAAATCTGGGTATATAGCCTGATTGTGGGTATTGTCGCCGGTCTGGTGATTGGCGCCTTATTTGCTCATTTCACCACAGCATCACTCCCTTGGTTGGATTCCATGTTGGCTTCTTTTAGCTTGGTGGCAAGTTATTGGGCGGCAAAAAAATATATTGAAAGCTGGGGATTATGGTGTGTGTTAGATGTGATTTATGTCGGCATGTATAGCTATAAGTCATTGTATTTAACCGCCGTGCTTTATTTTATTTTTATTCTTCTGGCACTCAATGGCTGGAGAATGTGGCGAAATCTTTATAGAGTGAAATTATCTTGAAATGACACTATTGCAAATAGAAATTTGAGGTGATGCTCTTTCCTTTAAAAAAAGTATTTATAGACTAAAAACTTTATTTGAATTGGCCGCAGCTTGAAGATGTTGCTGATATTTTGTGAAAGCTAGCTACCATACATTCAAAGCGAACCGAAGTTCGCTTTGAATGTATTTCACTTCTTAAAAGAACCCGGCTGGTTTGGTCGAATAGCTGACTAGCAAGTTTTTAGTCTGCTGATAATGATCCAGCATCATTCTATGATTCTCACGCCCAATCCCTGATTTTTTATAACCACCGAAAGCCGCATGGGCAGGGTAGATGTGATAACAGTTAGTCCAGACCCGACCTGCCTGAATAGCACGGCCTGCACGGTAAGATGTATGCGCTGAGCGTGACCAGACACCGGCACCAAGTCCATAAATCGTATCATTGGCGATCTTGATCGCATCATCGAAGTCTTTGAAGGTGGTCACAGCCAGTACAGGCCCGAAGATTTCTTCCTGGAAGGTCTTCATGTCATTAGTGCCTTTAAAGATGGTCGGTTCAATATAGAAACCTTGACCCACTTCATGACGTGCTTCACCACCGGTCAGGATCTGTGCGCCTTCTTCACGGCCAGTGGCAATACAACCCAGAATCTTGTCCTGCTGTTCCTGTGAGGCTTGCGCACCAATCATGGTGTCGGTATCTAACGGATGACCGGTTTTAATGCGTTGTACCCGTTCTACTGCACGCGCTAAAAACTCATCGGCAATACTTTCCTGTACCAAGGCCCGGGAAGGGCAGGTACAGATTTCACCCTGGTTCAGGGCAAACATGGCAAAGCCTTCCAGAGCTTTGTCCAGATAATCGTCTTCCTGATCCATAATGTCGGCAAAGAACAAGTTTGGTGATTTACCGCCAAGTTCCAGAGTCACCGGAATAATATTTTCAGTCGCATATTGCATGATCATCTGACCCACGGCGGTTGAACCGGTAAAGGCAATCTTGGCAATGCGTGGATTGGTCGCCAGTGGACGGCCGACTTCGACCCCATAGCCATTGACGATATTTAATACGCCCGGCGGCAAAATGTCCTGAATCAGTTCAGCTAGCACCAGAATACTGACCGGAGTCTGTTCTGCAGGTTTCAGCACAATACAGTTGCCTGCAGCCAAGGCTGGCGCGAGTTTCCAGGCGGCCATCAGAATCGGGAAGTTCCAGGGAATGATTTGTCCGACTACACCAAGCGGTTCATGAAAATGGTAGGCGATAGTATCTTCATCAATTTCGGAAATGCCACCTTCCTGAGCCCGGATACAGCCGGCAAAATAACGGAAATGGTCAATGGCCAGTGGAATATCGGCAGCCAGCGTTTCACGGATCGGTTTTCCATTGTCCCAGGTTTCTGCTACAGCCAACATTTCCAGATTTTGTTCCAGACGGTCGGCAATTTTCAACAGAATATTGGAGCGGGTGGTCGGCGATGCTCTGTTCCATTGTTCTTTGGCTTTGTGCGCTGCATCCAGTGCCAATTCAATGTCTTCTACAGAAGAACGCGGAACCTTGGTAAAGACTTTGCCATCTACCGGAGAGATGTTGTCAAAGTATTCACCTTTGACCGGAGCGACCCATTCGCCGCCAATAAAATTCTCGTATTGTGCTTTAAAATGAACTTTTGAATCAGGTTGATTAGGATCGACGTAACGCATATTTATTTCCTTTGCTTATTTTCGTATGGCAAAACCGCTTCTACAGCTTTGGTATAAGGTACTTCTGCACCTTATTTGATTAATATAACTGGTATAAGGTTGGAAAAAGGTTGGGGCTAGCATGTTCACGATATTTTCATCCATTTTAAAAAAATAACGATTACAGCGGATGTAAATCATGAATTGTTGTGAGAATAAGGAATGATGACAAAACAAGATTTGATGGAAAAAAGGCACAATACTGATCAGCTTCGGCAAAACAGCAGTTTGTCTCCCTTACATGCAGAACAGCTGGGACAGAGTATTGCCAGCTCCTGGCAACGTTCATCCTCGGCTGAAATCCCGAAGAATCGTTTAGCAGCACCGCTGACGGATTTAAAAAAGACCACTTCTTCCTCAACTTTAGCCCAAGCCCTGCAACATTGTGCTCAGGATTTAAAACATATTGCCGAGCAATCTTCTATGGTGCTGGCGGTCGGAGATATCGGCAGCACCATCATTTGGGCAGCTTCTAGCCCACAAATGCAAAGTGCCGCAGAAAGTGTACATTTTATTGAAGGTGGGCAATGGCGCGAAGAGCTAGTCGGAACCAATGCATTGGCATTATCCTTAAAAACTCAACAATCCAGCTGTGTCTTTTCCAGTGAACATTACATGTCCTCCATTCATGATTGGGTTTGTTACGCTGCCCCGATTATTGATCCCTATTCAAAACAGGTCTTAGGTGTCATTGATCTGTCGACTACCTGGCCAAAGCATAACAGTTTAGCACTACTAGCTGCGGAGCGCTGTGCTACGATCATCCAGTCGGCTCTACTAGAATGCCAGAAGCAGCGCCTGTTTATTCGAGCTTTTTCAGTACCTCAAGTGCTGTTTAATGGCAAGATGCTGGTTCTGACTCCTCGACAGATTGAAATTCTGACCATTCTAGCCTTATGTCCGCAGGGTCTGAGTCTAGATACATTGCATCAAGCCTTATATGGCGAGCGCAAGGTCAGTATGGGGACTTTAAAAGCAGAAATGTCACAATTACGCGATTTATTAGGTGGTATGCTGGGTTCCAGACCCTATCGTTTATTGGCGCATGTAGAGGCTGATTTTTTAATGACAGAGCAATCTTTAGATGCTGGGTATATCGATTCAGCCTTGAAATTATGTACCGGCGTATTTCTGGCCAAAACAGAAAGTCCATTTCTATGCGCTTGGAGAGATTGTCTGGAATCACGCCTGAGCGATGCCATTTTTAAGGCTAATGAAACCGATGTCTTGCTGAAACATGTGGCACATTTTCCTGAAGCGATTGATGCTGTAGAACGCCTGATTGAACTGATGCCCAAAAACCATCCCGTTCATCAGACTCTGTTAAAATATAAAAATCTTTAAAGCTGATGTAACTGTCGGTACAAAGCTAAACAGTTAAAATAGGAATATTCTGGAATATTAAGTATTATCCTTGCTTACTGTGAGTTTACTTATTAATTTAGACTGAACCTGATCCTAAAATTTTTATCAGTGGCTACCCAGTTTGCTGTTTGCCTAGATGCTTGATATCAGCTACGCTCACCTTCATGTCATTTGAAGGACGCGCAGTTTATTCCTCAGGGATCAAATATAATCGTAAGATAATGCGCTATGAAATTTTATTTGTGGCTAGAACGGGCTATAAAAAAATAGTGGCATTTTTCTACCATGGGATTAATGTCGATATTCATAATGAAGGGGACTTCATAAAAAAGAAACACCCCCCGCTTTTATCCTCTTATGAAGGCAAAAGGATCAGCCAGGAACAGGAAAATGCATGTCTGCTCTTGGCACACTTCCTCAGGAAGTGAAACAGGGGCTGTTAAAAATGTAAGTCAGATACTTGGAGAGAATACTTACATTGAGGTACTACATCGCCGCTTTAAAAATATCTACCACTTGGGCATGGTTGGCTTTACGTGGATTGGTCAACATGCAGGCATCTTTTTGTGCATTTTCCGCCATGATGGCCAAGTCAGCTTCTTTTACATTCAATTCCGTCAGCCCAGATGGAATACCAATTGAAGCCGAAAGCTGACGAATGGCGCCAATCGCTTCATAAGCTGCTCCAGTTACGGTTAAACCTTCTGTATTCACCCCCATCAATTGGGCAATTTTGGCATAACGTTCAGGACAAGCAATCAGGTTAAATTCACAAACATGGGGGAGCAGAATTGCATTACAAACACCATGCGGCAAGTTGTAGAAGCCTCCGAGCTGATGTGCCATCGCATGCACATATCCTAAAGAGGCGTTGTTAAAGGCCATTCCGGCAAGATATTGGGCATAGCTCATGGCATCCCGTGCTTCCAGATTATCCCCATTCGCCACTGCCAGGCTAAGCCATTCGCTGATCATGGTAATCGCCTTTTCTGCACAGGCATCAGTGATTGGATTTGCTGCCGTAGACACATAAGCTTCTACTGCATGCGTCAAGGCATCCATACCTGTTGCCGCAGTCAGCCCTGCAGGTTTGGCCAACATAAGTTTAGGGTCATCAATCGCAATGAGTGGTGTACAACGCCAATCTACAATCGCCATTTTCACATGGGTATCGGTATTGGTAATGATACAGAAACGCGTCATCTCCGAAGCTGTCCCTGCCGTAGTATTGATTGCAATCAGTGGTGTCATCGGGACGGTACTTTTATCAATCCCTTCATAATCACGGATATGTCCGCCACCTGCAGTGACTAGACCAATGCCTTTGGCACAGTCATGTGAGGAACCCCCACCTAACGATACAATAAAATCACAGGCATTTTCATTATAAGCTGTAACTCCATGATGCACGTTAATATCAGTTGGATTGGGTTCCGCGCCTGGGAAAATATAACTGTCAACACCCGCCTCTTTCAAATAATTTGCAATATCATCTGCAACACCAAATTTAAACAGCCCCGCATCAGTTACAATCAGCGCTTTCTTGGCACCTAAATTTTGTGCTTTTATCCCGATTTCTTTAGCACAGCCCGGACCAAAAAGTGAAACACAGGGAATATAAAAACCGTTAGTTTGATCTGAAATATTTTTAAAAGCCATGGCGTGATTCCTTCTACCATTAATTGATTATTTTATCGGTGACCCTCACCGTAATATAAGTATTGGATGAAGTTAAAAAGAATCCTACCTACCAAATACCTACCAATTTAAATTTCTGATTCTAGCCAAAATAATGAATCTGAAATATTTAAAAGTAGGTTGGCAAGGTTTAGCAGATACTGAGTAGATTGGTTCAATAGAGGGCATGTAAGTAGCGCACTAGGCTGTTTACTACTTTCTGATTTTAAATAAATACTAAAATGCTTTATTCATTTTTAAGATAAAGATAAACAGTACAGGGCTTAGAAATACCCATAAAGCCACAAAGCTAATACTGGAGCTAAACTGGGTACGTAATAAAAACATCGCGACGAATAAGAAAATACCCGCAGTGAATTTAGTGTGCGTAGGAAAATTAGCTAAAAAAGCGTAACGAGATTTTCGGGTTTTTAGGATCTGCTTTGCACTTACCGCATAAAAACCAAAACAGCTCAGCCAAAGCAGACCGATCACTGCAATCCATATCATGTTGATGATTCCTGTTGCGTAACTTTTAGTTTGGCGTGAATTTTATTGACCGCCTTTTGCTGAATAGGGGTAATTTTCTGGTGTAACAATAGGGCGAGAAGTGCCAAGTTCCACAGCATCAGATCGATTCGCAGAAATGGCCAGTAAGTTGTAAAAGAATCAATATAATCATGGAAAATGAGATAATAAATATTGATCAGCGGCAGCATAAAAGCAGTACCAATCAGGATTTTAAGCTGAATTTTCCATAAATATTGCTGCGGTGTTAAACATGCCAGAATGAAACTGCCGAGCCAAATACTGAAAAAACTATAAATCTCATAATTTGGTGCACCTACAGGGATGCTGATAAAACGATTCGCATAGAGATAAGCCAGCATGGCAATCGGCAAGCCAAGTATCATGGTGATATTCAAGCGGTTCACCAAATAATGTCCGAGATGAAACCGCGCTGATTTTTTCTGAATCTGGCGTTTCAGACTCCACAGCAGCAGACCGGAGGCAATCATGGCGCAGCCCAATATGCCAGAGAAAAACAATCCTAAACGTAAAGCAGGTTCAGCAAAACGTGCCATATGCAAACCATACATGCCGGCATTGAGTGTGGCAATTGCACTTTCATTGCGTGTATTTTCAAGCAATTTTCCGGTAGCAGCATTTAAAATGAGCTGTGCCTGATTTCTGGTAATGGAATGATCTTTGAGCTGTGTTAAGGTTATGTGTGCCAGCTGGGTATTGGGCTGCTTGACCGTGATATTGTCAAATTCCGCATGTCCCCAGTGTTGCTGCGCCGTGCTAATAAAATGTTGAATTGGCAGCATCTCGGTTTTCACCGGAACCACAGAGTTGGCCATTACATTGACTGTGCGAATTTCTTCAAAATACTGAAAGGGATTGTCTGGATAGAGTTTTTTCATGCCGGAAGGCAGTACGATATAAAAGAAAATCGCCAGCCCGGTAAATGTCATGGTCAAAAAGAACGGCAGGGCAATCACTGAACTAACATTATGAAAATCCAGATAGGAGCGCTGCCCCTTAAATGCTCTTAAGGTAAAAAAGTCTGTCAGGATTTTTTTATGGGTAATGATTCCTGAAATCAGAGTCAATAACATGATAAAGGCAGCAATCGTCACAATCAGCCGACCAATGGTGTAGGGCATACCATAGAGCTGAAAATGAAAATTATAGAAAAAATCTCCCCCTTGGGTGGCCGAGAGGTTTAATTCTTTTCCTGTCGAAGCATCCAGGGTTTTGACTTCATAGCCACCATCCGCTTTTTGCCAGTAGACTTTATTCACAGGTGAATCTTGATTGGCGACTCCGATATACCAGTTTTGGGCGTCCGGTGCATGCTGCTGTAAATAGCTGTAAGCAGATTTTAAGGCAGTTTCCTGATTGACTTGTATTGAGGCAAATTCAGGCTGCATCCATATACTGATTTCATGCCGGTAATAGGTGACCGCGCCTGTTAAAAAGATCGCGAAGAGCAGCCAGCCAAAACTTAAACCTAACCATGAATGTAGCCATGCCATGGATTGACGGACAGATTTATGCATGGTTTAACCTATGAAGCGGGAGATGGTAAATAAGCTAAGGAAAGGAAGCAGGCTATAGACCGAAAGCTTTTTTAAACTCTGGATACAGAAGATGCCAATCACAAAACAGACATAAAAAATCAGGGCAATAACGGCGGCCAAATAGACGGATTCTGCTTTGGGCAGAAAAGCTTGTAGAAAGTAAGCCAGATCGAGTGCGATCAAATAACTGCACA
Source organism: Acinetobacter lwoffii (assembly GCF_022967985.1). Lineage (GTDB taxonomy): Bacteria > Pseudomonadota > Gammaproteobacteria > Pseudomonadales > Moraxellaceae > Acinetobacter. The sequence continues at coordinate 21,262 of NZ_JALJVC010000025.1, forward strand.
AGTAGCCCACCCCAAAGCTCATGCCTAAGCGATAGAGAATAGCGAGAGGCTGCATTACAGAAATCATATTTGGCCTTGAATAAATCTATACTGATGAAAATTTAAAAAACTTAATGAACAAAACTTAAAGTCGTTACCAGATACTGTTTTTTATAGGCCTGCTGATTCAATTTTCCTGCCTTGTCTGCTTCTTTGCCGACTTCAATAACATATTGACCTTTCCATGGCGTGGCGATCGTAATCTGGCCTTGGCCGTTGGTGGTGTATTTTTTTAGCCAAAATTGCGGGGAAAAAACTGTGACTTCAACATCCGCAGCAGCTTTACCCTGATACAGTACCGTAAATGTATTGCTGTTGATCTGGGTCGGGACAATATCTAGTTCTGACTCTGCTTTCAAGTTTTGTCTGCCGGATTTGGCATGATAGCTCAACAATGATTCTCCATAGATCAATTCATGACTGAGCTGGACATCTGTCTGGCCTTGGGTCGCATAAAGCAAATGATCTTGTTGCATTTGAGGACTAAAGCTTTTTCTAGACTGAACGGCCTTTGCTTGATTAAAAGACTTCAAGGCACCTTGCTGCGTTTCTTTAAGCTGTTCACTATATTCACCAAAGAACGCATGAGTCTGCTGATTTGTATCACGTTCCAGCCAAAGCATATGCGCCTGAGCTGAAAGTGTCATAGACAGTCCGAGGGTCAGAGCGATCATTTTTTTCATTTGTTTTACCTGTTTTTGTGTATGTAGTGATGATTTAGCCCTGAACATGTCGTCAAGGCTAAGTTTGAAAATCAGTATTTAAATTTCACAGCAACGCTGTAATTTGCTGGTGCACCATAAAAACCTTGCTGATTCGGGAAATTGAACAGATATTTTTCATTGGTCAGGTTATTACCATTGGCTTGCAAGGTCATATGCTCATTCAGCTCATAGCTGGCCATTAAGTTCACGAGCGCATAAGCATCCTGCTCAATGATTCCAGCTTTCTGAGTAATAACTCCATTGGCGGTTGCTTCAGGCACATCTAGATAGGTCTGATCTTGCCACTGCACACCAAGGCCCAGTTTCAGTTTTGGAAGTTGCGGCACCTGATAGGTAGTTAAAAGATTAAAAGACTGGGTTGGATTGAAGGTACGCGCATCACCGCCATTGATCAGATCTTTCAGGCTAAACTGGGTATAACCAAAGCTTAAGGTTAAATGGTCGCTCAGTTGTCCCGCCAAGCCGAACTCGTAGCCTTGGGAACGCAAGTCACTAACCTGAGTTGTGCGTAAAGTCGGAATACCATCAGAATCACGAAGCGGATAATTACTTTGCTCCGTTCTAAACACGGCCATGGTGGCGGTAAGCTTGTCATCTAGCCAAGAACCTTTTACTCCGACTTCATAGCTTTCACCTTCGATCGGCTTGTTAATGCTGCCATCCATTGCTTTGGTGGTTTGCGGACGGAAAATCGAGGTATAACTCAGGTAACCTGTATATTCAGGGCTAAAGTTATAGGTCAAACCGGCATAGGGTAAAACTTTATCTTCATCATAAATGGTGTCGGTCCCATAACTGCTACCACTGCTTTCAGCCTGAACATAGTTCGCACCTAAAAGCAGTTTCAGATCATCATTCAGATGCAGTCGGGTCGCAGCATAAAGGCTCTGGTTCTTCTGCCGGATATGCATTTCCCCACTGGTTTTCGATAGATCCCAGCTCGGTTCTTCTGGGCTAAAACTGGCTAAATCTGTGGTAAGTGGCTGAGCAAAATTACCTCCGTAACCCAATTCATCCAGACGATTTTTAGCCCAAACATAGCCCAATGAGGCTTCATGGCGTTGTCCCCAAAGCGTATAGGTGCCGCTAAAACTCAGGCTGGCTTGTTGTTCTTTATTGTCATCAATATACATGCCTGGGTAGAGGAAGATGCCTGAAGTGCCATTTGCGTCAGGTTTGCCGGACAGAAACAAGAGCTTTGAATCGCGTTGAGTGCGTTTTTCATCATAGGTCAGTTTGGCTGTCCAGTCCCCACCCAGTTTTTGTTCCAGCTCAGCAAAGTAACTTTTAATATTGCTATCCCAATAGGTCCAGCTTGGGCTGTAATTATAATTCCGTGAGTAACTGAGCTGCTCGCCTTCAGTATTGATCAGTGGATTAGAACCCCAATTGACACCATTCGGCTTGTGATTGGTTTCGGTATAGCCAGCAGTCAATAGAGTTGTGTCAGTAATATCTGCCTCCACAACAGCACCTATGCCGTTTTTTTCCAGTTCATAACGATCCAGATAACTGTCGCCTGTTTGTTGATAGCCAAATACACGACCTCTGACTTTTCCATCTTGGGTGAGAGGAGAGGATACATCTACTTCATAGCGCTGCGTATTCCATGAACCGTAACTGGCATTCAAGGCTGCCTGAAGTTCCTGAGTAGGGCGTTTGCGAATCATGTTAATGGTTGCACCAGGATCGCCAATTCCATTATTTAAGGCATTTGCGCCTTTCACCACTTCGATACGGTCAAACAAAAAACTGTCTGGATTATCATTATTATAATTATAGCCTTCGAGTGGAATACCAACGCCATCGACTAAAACATTTGAAATCTCGAAACCTCGGGCAAGGTAGGAGGTCCGTTCCGTTTCCTGATTGCTGACGATAATGCCAGGGGTATTGCGCAGTACGTCCCGGGTATTATCCAAGGCAAAGTCATCCAGTTGCTGGCGGGTAAGGACATTGACTGTTTGCGGCGTTTCCTTGAGTGGAATATTCAGTTTTGAGGCGGTTGACGAATTTTGGATGATATAAGCCTTACTCTGTTCGGAGCTGAGCTCACTCTGTTCTGATTCCGCTGTAACTGTAATCGTCGGTAATTGCTGAGTATCATCGGCAAAACTTTGCTGGGACACTAAAATTGCAAGACTAAGAAGAGAAAGCTTAAATGATGGAGGAACGGTATAAAACATTTTAGTTAATGTAAATGATAATAATTATCAGTAATATTATTGTTTAATATCTCTTAAAGCAATCTCAATATAATAGGAAATCCAAATGAAAAATGAGTTAATGATAGGTAAATCTACAAATAAAAGTTTAATGTAAGGAGTAGGGAACAATAAAATATCACTGTTAAAAAAAGATGTTATTACCTTACTTTTGTGCTCCTGAACCAATTTGTTTATATACTGCACTATAAATTTTCAAATCCTCAATCTGGAGTGACTTTGTTGCATAAAGGCTTCAGAGATAGATCTTTTCTAAGTTACTCGAATTCAAGTGACAACTTGGGTATGAGGTCGACCTAATTCCGTTAATTTATCGCCTAATAATTTAATGCAATACATTTTGGTTTTGACCAAACTTCGCCGATGATAGCCTGACCATTTCTTCCATAGTGTCCTGCCTAAACATTTAACGGTTCGAAGTAATTCATTTCGCTCTTGCGAATGAACTTTTGTAGTTTTCTAAGGCTTTGCATTTTTTCTGGAGGGAACTACCGCATATGCTTACCGGTCTGCAATGACTTGACGGCATTGCTTGGTGTTATACGCCTCGTCTGTATAAACTGAATCAATCTGTTCATCCAACGGAATTTGATCAAGTAACTCCCCAAGGATTCGTGAATCACTCACATTATTCGTTGTGAGCTGAACTGCTCGTATTTGAAGAGTTTTAGCATCTATAGTGGGTATTGGTATGTTGAATGTAGTTCGGAAATTCTGTAATCGAGCCATGGCTTTGTAATAGGGTGGCCAGTGACATCACATATTTGTAGGCATTCAAGGCAGTTTCAGCTCGTAGTCCGCTCAGCATATTTTGTGCATCGATGACCTGTGTGGCGGTGCCCATATCTTCTTTAAAAGACAATTCTTGGATGCGTAAATTTTCCTGTGCGGCTTTCAAGTTTTATGCCAGAAGTGCATCACTTTGCTGTGCACTGAGTGCTTCGCTATAAGATTTATAAATCAGATTTTCAATTTCTTGCTGGGTGCGTGCAGTGAGTAATTCTGTAGCAGAGCGTTTGAGTTCGGCAGCCTGAATATTCTTGTTTTTATCGATCCCGGAAAACAGGTTATAGCGTGCGGCAACTCCGACAATCCAGTTTTCATTTTGATCCAGACTATATTCGCCAAAAGCAAAAACATTCGGTTTTTTTGCCGCTTGCTGGGCTTTCACATTGGCTTGAGCCAATTGGGTATGCATGAATTAGCTCTACATGCTTTACATGTGGCACTGATGAAAGGCCAAGGTACACAATATTTATGGATTGATTCAACAACTCTGCCAATTTGTAAAAATCAACGTATTTAGCGTCATAAATCATTAATCCAAATTGCATCACATGGTAGAAGCTCAATGGGCTGGTTTTATGGCTGTAAATTACGTATTGCGATGAATCAATTTGGTGAAATTGCCTGTTCTGCTTTATCGAATGGACATGTTGCTAATATAAAAATGGTTGAGCAATTGGTTGCTGGTATAGAAGCAAAACTTTACGGGGATCGAGGTTACATCAGCCAAGAATTAAAAATTAGATTGAAAGATCAAGGTATTGATTTAATTACTTATCATCGGAAGAATATGCAGGCTATTCAACTCTGTGCATCAGATAAATATCACTTAAGACAACGCAATAAAATAGAAATATTATTCGGCTTATTGAAGGGGCAATACAATTTAGTGACGAGTAAAGCACGTAGTCTTCATGGATTTCTGCGTGGAATTTACGCCTCACTATGTGCATATCAATTAACCCATCGAAATAAGCCAACAATTCAAATTAAGGAATCATCGGCTTAAGCAGGATTCGGGTTAAATAAGCTTTCAAAAATAGCTTGATACACTAAAGCTATTTTAAGCAGGCAATGAATATGAAAGAAAACGTTAAAGAAAAATAAAAAAAACAGCGTATGATTTACTCAATGGAATTTTAGATGATGCAGACAAGATGATCCGTAATGATTGGTCACGTGCCGAAATACAAGAAATTTATGACTTGCCTTTAATGGATTTACTGTTTCAGGCACAGCAAATTCATCGCCAAAACTTTGAACCGAATACTGTTCAGGTCAGTACTCTGCTTTCAATTAAAACGGGCCGTTGTCCGGAAGATTGTAAATACTGTTCGCAATCTGCACATTACGATACTGATCTGGAAATTGAAAAACGCGTAGAAGTACAAAAGGCGATTGCTGAAGCCAAACAGGCCAAAGCTTCCGGTTCGACCCGTTTCTGCATGGGCGCAGCATGGCGTAATCCGCATGAACGCGATATGCCGTATGTGCTGGAACTGGTGCAGGAAGTCAAGAAACTGGGCATGGAAACCTGTATGACTCTAGGAATGCTGAATGCCTCACAAGCGGAACGTCTGAAAGATGCAGGGCTAGATTATTATAACCACAACCTTGATACCTCACGTGAATATTATGCCAATGTCATCAGTACACGTAGCTTTGATGACCGCTTAAATACGCTTGATCATGTACGTGATGCCGGAATTAATGTCTGTAGTGGCGGTATTGTCGGCTTGGGCGAAGGCGTACAAGACCGGGTCGGTTTGTTGTTTGAACTAGCGACTATGCCGATTCACCCGGGTTCGGTGCCTATAAATATGTTGGTTCCTATTGAAGGCACACCACTGGCCGATGTTGAAAAACTGGATGTGATTGACTGGATTCGTACTATTGCGGTAGCACGGATTATTATGCCGAAGAGTTATATCCGCTTGTCGGCAGGTCGTGAATCTCTCTCTGACTCTGATCAGGCACTGGCATTTATGGCTGGAGCTAACTCATTATTTTCAGGTGATAAATTGCTTACTGCCCCGAACAGTGGTGAAGGTAAAGACAAAGCCTTGTTTGCTAAATTAGGCTTAAAAGCTGAAGCTGCCAAGAAAACAGCTAAAGAATTGGCTGTAGATGCGATGCAACCTGCTTAATTAATCGTGTAACAAACAGGGATCATTTCAACTTGAATTGGTCCCTTTTTTATTGGAACAGACAAAATGAAGATACTGATGATTACGGGTTGGGGGCTAGGAACAGCGGTCTTAACCCCGTTTGTAGAACAGTTGCGGCAGCAGCATCAAGTTAAAGTATGGGATATTTTCGATCCTAACGTAGAAAGTCTTTTGGCCGAAAAAGTCAGGCAGGCGAGTTCGTTTGATGTCTTGATGGGGTGGTCTTTGGGTGGACAGTTGGCACTTTTGCTGGCTAATGAAATCCAGCAACAATTGAAAATTGCCAAACCAGTGATTTGCTGTATGTCAAATCCCTGTTTCGTGGCCAACGAAGCATGGCCACATGCAATGCCAGTTGAACAATATACACAATTTAAATCCTCCATACTGGCTGATCCAAAACGCGGGATGCAGCGCTTCTGTACCTTGGTCACTTTAGCTGGCGCAGCAGCGCGTGAACGTGCAAAATTATTGCACCAACAGTTAAATAGTATTGATTTAAACTATCAGGTTAAGCATCTTTATCTATTGCAGCAATTAAATCTAGTGGATATCTTAAAAAATCATTCAGTCAAGATGCTATTTATATTTTCCGAGAATGATATGTTGGTTCCTTACAAAGTTAGTCAAGAATCTGTGTTTTTAACAACCCAAAATCTGAATTTGGTAAAAATACAGGGCACGCACGATGCCATCCTTTTTGATGCCAAGTTACTCGTTGAGCCAATTTTAAAATTTTTAGCCGATCTGGCTTAAGCAAAAAGAGATTGGTAGCTCTTGACGTTTCATTTTCAGATTTAACGCGCTAAGATCAGTTTTAGTTTTAATAATTGGGGTAAATTCTGTGCAGGACGCTTTTGATCAACAGCATATTTGGCATCCTTATACCTCCATGACACAACCCTTGCCATGTTACAAAGTTAAAGCTGCAAATGGTGCAGTCATTGAACTTGAAGATGGTACCGAGCTGATTGATGGCATGTCGTCCTGGTGGTGCACAATTCACGGTTATAATCATTCTGAACTCAATCAGGCCGTAACAAAACAATTAGAGTCGATGTCACATATCATGTTTGGTGGTTTGACTCATCAGCCTGCGATTGATGTGTCTAAACTGCTACTTGAGATCACGGCGCCTGAACTGGATAAAATTTTCTTTGCCGATTCCGGCTCGGTCGCGGTTGAGGTGGCGTTGAAAATGGCTGTGCAATATTGGAATGCACGTCAGCAACCACAAAAAACTAACTTTGTTACCACACGCTCTGGCTATCATGGCGACACCTGGAATGCCATGTCGGTTTGTGATCCTGTAACTGGTATGCATCAAATTTTTGGTTCGAGTTTGCCGAACCGTTTATTTGTTCCGGCACCTCAAAGCCGTTTTGATGGGGCATGGCAACCCGAAGATATACAGCCACTTGAGCACCTGCTGGTACAGCAGCATCAACAGATTGCTGCCATGATCATTGAGCCGATTGTGCAAGGTGCAGGCGGGATGCGTTTCTATCATCCAGAATATTTAAAGCAAGCTAAGTTGTTGTGTGAAAAGTACGATGTACTGCTGATTTTAGATGAAATTGCCACCGGTTTTGGCCGCACTGGAAAACTATTTGCTTATGAACACGCTCAGGTCACACCAGACATTATGTGTATCGGTAAGGCATTGACTGGTGGTTATATGACCTTGTCAGCGACCTTAACCACTCGCCATGTAGCAGAGACGATTTCAAGTGGTGAAGCGGGTGTGTTCATGCATGGCCCAACTTTTATGGCTAATCCGTTGGCCTGTGCGGTCGCATTAAAAAGTACCCAGCTGTTACTGGCTCAAGACTGGCAGACGCGTATTCAACAGATTGAAAGGACACTAGAACAATATTTACTGGATTTAAAATCCTTGGCACAAGTCAAAGATGTGCGTGTCCTCGGCGCAATTGGCGTGGTTGAGCTACATCAAACTATTGATTTGGCGCGTTTTCAGGCTGAATGTGTATGCCGTGGCGTCTGGATTCGTCCTTTTGGCCGTCTGGTCTATGTCATGCCGCCATATGTAATTTCAACACAGCAACTTGAAACTTTATTAAAGCATATGCGGGAGATGATTCAGCAGATAGAGGCAGTAGCATGAACCATCTTGAGCATTTCCAGCAGCAGCTAGATGACTTGAAACAGCAAGGGCAATATCGCCAGTTTAAGTCCAATATTTCTAGCCAGCCACGATTGCAACTCAATGGCCAAGAGATGCTGAATCTGGCATCCAATGACTATTTAGGTCTGGCATCCAACTTAACGCTACGTGAAGAATTTTTTGACCTCACGCCGATGTCTGAGCGATATATGAGTTCAAGCTCTTCACGTTTACTGACAGGAAACTTTCCCAATTTTGAACAACTTGAAGCACAGATGTCACAGGCTTTTGGACGTTCAGTACTGCTGTTTAATAGTGGTTATCACATGAATATCGGGATTCTTCCTGCGCTCAGTAATGCTAAAACCATGATCATTGCTGACAAACTGGTACATGCCAGTATTATCGACGGGATTCGTTTATCTAAAGCTGGCTATGTGCGTTACCGCCATAATGACCTGCAGCATTTGACTCAGTTTTTAGAAAAATATCAGTCAGATGAATCTATCCAGCGCATCATTGTGGTAACTGAATCAATTTTCAGTATGGATGGGGATGAAACAGATTTAGCTGCTTTGGTGGCATTAAAACAGCAGTTTGCAAAAGTCATGCTCTATGTCGATGAGGCACATGCAATTGGTGTGCGCGGTGAACGTGGATTGGGCTGCGCAGAACAGTATCAAGTATTGGATCAGATTGATTTCCTGGTCGGTACCTTTGGCAAGGCTTTGGCTTCAGTTGGTGGTTATCTGGTCTGTGCGCCAGTGATTCGTGACTATCTGATTAATAGCATGCGACCTTTAATTTTTAGTACCGCCCAGCCGCCACTATGTATGGCCTGGACTAGATTTATTTTTCAGAAGGTACAGCAGCTTCAGGCGGGACGAGTACATTTGGCAGCATTGGCTGTACGCTGTCAGCAGGGCATTCAAGACTTGGGATATCACTGTCCATCAACCTCGCAAATTGTGCCGGTACTGATTGGTGAGGCAAAACGCACCATTCAGGCGGCTGAAATTATGCAACAGCAGGGATTTTATGTGCTACCAGTACGTCCGCCAACGGTTCCTGCCAACACCTCCAGACTCAGAATCTGCCTGAATCAGAACATTTCTGCGGATGAGCTGGACGCATGTCTGCAGGTGCTGAGGAATTTGCCGCGATGAACAGCAAACAGATTGCCCAGCGTTTTGCTCAGGCAAATCTCAGTTATGAGCAGCATGCGCTGGTACAAAGTGCCGTAGCGGCAGAGTTGATGCAGTTTATGCAGCAGCATGTAGCACAACCACATTTGCAACGGGTATTGGAAATTGGCTGCGGTTCAGGGTTTTTTACCCGGCTTTTTATGCAGTATTACAGCTTTGATCATTTATTTTTAAATGATCTATATGCCGAAGTGAAGCAGCATTTCCCGGAAGATGATCGGCTTTTGTGGGGGATTGGTAATATTGAAACCTTGCCACTGCCGCAGTCTCTGGACATGGTGCTGTCGTGTTCTGCATTGCAATGGATCTCGGATTTAAAAGCATTGTTGCTCAACATTGCGCAGGCCTTAAATCCCTCTGGGCATCTGTGTTTTGCCAGTTATACGGACAATAATTTAAAGGAAATTAAGGCACTGACCGGACAAGGCTTGGATTATCTGCCTTTAGCGGAGGTCTGTGAACTGCTTGAATCCTTAGGCTTTGACATTCTGCTGCAGACAGAAGAACAGATGACCTTGCATTTTGAGCATCCGAAACAGGTGTTACAGCATATCAAAGCCACTGGTGTACAGGCGACGGCACAGGGGTTTCGGTGGACAAAATCGTCCTTACAGGATTTTTATACCGGCTATCAACAATTCCAAGACCCTGAAAGCAAACAGTATGCACTGACCTATCATCCGGTTTATGTCATTGCACGGAAGACAGCATGAGCGCACAGATTTATTTTGTCAGCGGCATTGATACCGCAATTGGTAAAACCTTTACTACTGGTTTTCTGGCCAAAAATTGGAATGAGCAGGGCATTCGTACCATAACCCAAAAGCTGATCCAGACCGGAAATGTCGATATATCAGAAGATATCGAACAGCATCGTGCAATTATGGGTTGTGGATTGTTACCGGAAGACCAGCAAAAACTGACCATGCCGGAAATTTTTACGTATCCGGCTTCACCGCATCTTGCTGCGCAGCTGGATGGGCGAGCCATTAACTTTGAACAGATTCATCAGGCTACCGAACAGCTGGCTGCGGCCTACGACTGTATTTTGCTGGAAGGTGCCGGTGGTCTAATGGTGCCCTTAACCGAAGAGTTCCTAACTATTGATTATATTCAGACACATAATTATCCGGTGATTCTGGTCACTTCAGGGCGTTTAGGCAGTATTAATCATACCTTGCTGAGTCTTGAGTTGTTAAAACTCCGCGGGGTTCAATTATATGCCATTGCTTTTAATCATGCAGATAACTCCAAAGATCCCTTGATCGCTGAAGATACCATTGCTTATTTAAAACAGTATTTGCAGCGTGATTTTGCTGATACGACATGGGTTGATATTCCAGCTTTAAATTTAGCCCTGTCTTCTCATAAGTAAGTGATCCGCTTGCAGCGAGGCTGATGTGAATGCTTAAATATCGAGGTTGCGCCACTGTAAATTGAATCTGATAGCCATATTTGTTTAACACCATTTTCATCAAATATAAGTCTAGCCCATGCCCATTTTGCTAGGGAGATTTATGCCAGAAACGCTGTCCCAAGTATGCATATCTTCAACCTTTGATTATCATTATGAATGATCAGCACACATGCAGCATAGCAATTGAAATGGTGTTTGCCTGTGCATGCAATAGAGCATTGTTAAGTAGGTTTTTAAAGACGGTATCTAGTTCAAAATCGGGTAAGGCAATTCGGGTCAGGCTCGGTCAGTCAATTGTTAAACTGGGTTCAATTTCCGGATAAAGCGACTGTAAATCGGCAATCACCTGAGTCAGGAGCCGTGCAATTTCAATACTGTACTAGATATCACTCAGTACTTGATCGGTAGAGGAAAGTGCTAGAAGCTGTTCCAGTAGCTGGGTACATCGGCGGATACCAAGGTGTACCTGCTGCAAGCTCTGTTGCAATTTGGGCGAGCTTGCCTGTTGTTCTGCCATCAGTTGTGCAAGCTGAATATGAGTTTTGATCGCGGTTAAAGGACTACGCAATTCATGGGCGGCGTATGAACTAAATACTTTTTCATTTTCCGGATTTTGATGCAGTTTATGTATTAAGTGCTTAGAGTTTTGGGCAAAGGACTGTACCTTGGAAGGCATTACTTTGGCATCTAAGGTTTTTAAATAGTGAGTAGCATCATTCACTGATAAATTTGGCTGACTTAAAAGGTTGAAACTTCATCTAAGGCTTTAAGCTCTCGACGAATAATCAAAACGATTAAGTCTATACATAGCAATAAAGACAAAATTATTGGTATTAATACCGATTATAAAATCTTTTTGAGCAATTATCCACGTAGGAACATCCGCTCTGCTACCACCACTTGAATATCCTCACGACGTAACACATAACTGAGCCTCACCTTGTTGCTTTGTACTAAAGCCAACTACTTGGTGGCTTAAATCTTTCGGTGCACCTCGGGTTTTTGCTACCACATGCTGAACGACACTGACGTCAGAGCCAAATAAAGACACTTTATAGGCAATCAACTGCTCTTGATTGGTGGAATGAAGTTGTTGGGCTAGTACATTTTCATCCAAGTTTTGCATCGGCAGTTGTTGAGTCAATCGAGCGACCATTGGATGGCTGAATCAAACCAAATTGATATATTTCCTTGACTGAGCAAGGCTTTATTGTAGGTAGATCAACTGGTTGTACGATAGATCTTGGGTGCAGACCTCTTCATTTAGAAATTATATTCCCCAAGAAGCTTTCAGTGGTAGGTTTGTGCAACAAAGCCTCTTGCAAATAAAGGCTATCAAGGGATTTATACATTGTATCCAAATAGTTTATGGCCATTAAAAGCAAAAAAGCACTAAAAACCAGATCTCGAGCTAAAACTTTATAACCAAGAAATCAATAAAAGAAGAATTGGGATTGAACAGGTATTTGGAACTTTGAAAACCTTCAAAATCCTTGCCGAGCGATATCACAACCCTGGCAAAAGACTAGGATTAAGATTTAATTTAATTGTGGGAATCCATAATTTTGAGCTGAGTAAAAAGTGAATTATGAAAGAAATCTAATATATAAAATTTTAAGAGATTATAAAAATTGGTCATACCAAAAAATAAATTAAATCTTTTATATTGTGTTTTTGGGCTAATATTACTAATATCGCCAATACAAAATGCACATTTTATCTCTTAAACACTAAATTGGTCATACCAATTTAGTGTTTAAGTACAATAAACTGTTCAATCTAGTAGTTAAGCATTTCAAGGAGTAGACAATGCTTCAACAGTGGCAACAAATTTATGATCCTATAGGCAATATCTGGATTTCGAGTGCTATTGCGCTAGTTCCAATTATTTTCTTTTTTTTAGCGTTAGCTATTTTTCGCATGAAGGGTAGTGTAGCCGCTACAATTACCGTTTTTTTAGCCTTTCTGGTCTCATTATTTTTATACAAAATGCCAATTGGAATGGCATTAGCATCAATGGTCTATGGATTCTTCTACGGCCTGTGGCCAATTGCATGGATTATTATCGGTGCAGTTTTTATATATAAGATTTCAGTAAAAACAGGACAGTTTGATGTTATTCGTTCGTCTATTCTGTCAATTACAGAAGATCAACGTCTGCAAATGCTATTAGTTGGGTTTGCTTTTGGTACGTTTTTAGAAGGTGCGGCAGGTTTTGGTGCGCCCGTCGCAATTACTGCGGCACTGTTGGTGGGACTCGGCTTTAAGCCTTTATATGCGGCTGGGCTATGCCTGATAGTTAATACTGCACCTGTTGCTTTTGGTGCAATGGGAATTCCGATCATTGTCGCTGGGCAGGTTTCAGGTGTTGACACCATGGAAATCAGTCAAATGGTTGGTCGTCAGTTACCCTTTATGGTGCCAATTGTATTGATCTGGATCATGGCAATCATGGATGGTTGGCGTGGGGTTAAAGAAACTTGGCCTGCTATTTTAGTTGCCAGCTTATCTTTTTCTTTAGCGCAATATCTAACATCAAATTTTGTTGGGCCTGAGTTACCCGATATCACTGCTGCAATTGCATCATTAATCAGTTTAACTATCTTGCTTAAGTATTGGAAACCAAAACATATTTTTCTTTTTGAGGACAAAAATATACAGGTAGATGAAACTATTATCAAGCAAGCTCGTAAACAATATAGTGTGGCACAGATAGCCAAAGCCTGGTCTCCATTTCTGATACTTACAGCAATGGTGACGATCTGGAGCATCAAACCTTTTAAAGATTTATTTGTTAAGGACGGCCCATTAAGTGATTTAGTAGTTTCAATTAAAGTGCCGTATTTGCATCAATTGATTCAAAAGCTACCACCTGTCGTGCCTGAAATTAAAGATTATGATGCGATTTATAAGTTTGATTGGTTATCAGCAACGGGTACGGCGATTATATTGGCGGCATTGATCACGATTATTTATTTAAACATGAAACCTAAAGAGGCAGTTTCGACATTCTTTGAAACCGTGAATGAACTAAAAACCCCAATTTATTCGATTGGTATGGTACTGGCTTTTGCGTTCATTGCAAACTATTCAGGTCTGTCAGCGACGCTTGCTTTAGCACTGGCACATACGGGTCAGGCTTTCACATTCTTCTCACCATTCTTGGGTTGGGTTGGAGTGTTTCTTACAGGTTCAGATACTTCAGCTAACGCATTGTTTTCAGCGTTACAAGCAACTACAGCACAGCAAATCGGTGTGCCTGAAGTCTTGTTAGTTGCTGCCAATACCAGTGGTGGAGTAACAGGTAAGATGATTTCTCCTCAATCAATTGCGATTGCTTGTGCGGCAGTGGGCTTAGTTGGTAAAGAATCTGATTTATTTAGATTTACAGTAAAACACAGCATTATCTTTACGGTGATGATTGGTATTATTGTGACCTTACAAGCTTATGTTTTCCCGTGGATGATTCCGTAAACGGGTCAAGGAAAAAAATGAAAGTCTCCGACAAAGTGGTACAGCGTTTACGTCTATTGATTGAAAAAAATAATGTGCAAGTCGGAGAGCGATTGCCTGCTGAACGCCAACTCTGTGAACAGTTAGGTGTGTCTCGTAGCTCTTTACGTGAGGCGATTCAACAACTGATTACCGCAGGGATTATTCAGAGCAAAGCGGGTGCAGGCACCTATTTAAAGCAGTTGCCTGCACATTGGTCACAGTATCAAATCGTTGAGCCATTATCCGGTTTGATGGATCAGGATCCTGAATATCGTTTTGATGTACAAGAAGCTCGTATGGTGCTTGAAGGTGGTACAGCATGGTATGCCGCACAACGTGCCACACCCAGTGATTTGATCAATATTCGTCAATGTTTTGAGCAGATTAGCCATTTTCAGGCTTTAGGTGATGATGCCCACGCAGCAATAGCGGATGCGAATTTTCATCTGGCGATTGCAGAAGCATCCCACAATCTAGTGCTGATCCAAATGATGCGTAGTTTGTTTGATTTATTGCAAGACAACGTGATGTTAGGGCGACGTAAAGTCTACACTACACCACAACATTTTGAACAATTGCATGACCAGCACTTTGAAGTGATGGATGCAATTGAACGTCAAGACTCAGAGACTGCACGTAAGGCAGCTTGTGGGCATATTGAATTTGTTGTTCAACGCGTACGTATGATCGATGAAGAAGAAGCTCGTCGTCAACGTTCGAGTCGATTAAATAGGACATAAGTTATGATTATTTCTTCTGCAAATGACTATCGTGAAGCTGCGAAACGTCGTTTACCGCCATTTTTATTTGAATACATCGATGGTGGTGCCTATGCGGAATATACTTTAAAGCGTAATGTAGACGATTTATCAAAAATCGCTTTACGTCAACGTGTGTTAAATGACATGTCTGAGCTGAGCTTAGAAACGCAATTGTTTGGTGAAAATTTGGCGTTGCCAGTGGCATTGTCACCTGTAGGTCTAACGGGTATGTATGCGCGTCGTGGTGAAGTTCAAGCCGCGGTTGCCGCAGATAAAAAGGGCATTCCATTTACCTTATCAACAGTTTCAGTTTGTCCAATTGAAGAAGTGGCACCTGCGATTCAACGTCCGATGTGGTTTCAACTGTATGTACTACGTGACCGTGGTTTTATGAAAAATGCCTTGGAACGTGCTAAAGCCGCAGGCTGTTCTACCTTAGTATTCACAGTCGATATGCCTGTTCCAGGTGCGCGTTATCGTGATGCACATTCAGGAATGAGTGGTAAAAATGCTGCAATACGTCGTTATATGCAATCGTGTATGCACCCACACTGGGCTTGGAATGTCGGTTTATTGGGTCGTCCGCATGATTTGGGTAACATTTCGAAATATTTAGGTAAGCCGACAGGTCTGGAAGATTATATCGGTTGGCTGGGAAGTAACTTTGACCCTTCAATTTCTTGGAAAGATCTTGAGTGGATTCGTGATTATTGGGAGGGTCCCATGGTTATTAAGGGGATTTTAGATCCTGAGGATGCCAAGGATGCGGTACGTTTCGGAGCAGATGGAATTGTGGTCTCCAATCACGGTGGTCGTCAGCTTGATGGTGTTTTGTCTTCTGCTCGTGCGCTTCCTTCAATCGCAAGTGCGGTCAAAGGTGACATCAAAATTTTAGCAGATTCAGGGATTCGTAACGGTCTTGATGTGGTACGTATGTTGGCTATGGGTGCAGATATTTGCATGCTTGGTCGTGCATTTGTATACGCACTTGGTGCTGCCGGCGGTTCTGGGGTAAGTAATTTACTAGATTTGATTGAGAAAGAAATGCGTGTGGCAATGACATTGACTGGTGCAAGAACCATTGCAGATATTACATCGGATTGCCTGGTCAAGCTAGAGAAAGAGTAAGCGATTTAATTACTCACATTACTAAGGCTTTGCCAACTTTCCTTTGGAAAAAGAGATTCTTATCTAAATAATTTGGGTAAACAAAGCTTCCTTTTGAAAAAAACCAACCTTGGTAAGAGTCACCAACATAAAATACACTAAATAACATAATTGGTATGTTAGTAAACTCTATATATAACAGTTATATAGAGTTTTTATTTTGTGTGGTGTAATTTAATGTAGGGTGGGGTAATTTGATTTTTGGGCACTAATTTATTGTGATAATCAACAATAATAACCAACATACATATGCTTAATCTAAAGGTATTTTACTGACTGGTATAATTTTATGATGAGAGGGGTGTTGCCTGGGGCTACGGTTTCTGTTTTGCTTTTTGACGTAACACGTACAAATATAAGCTTTCTACTTTTTCACGTGCCTAGGGTGTGGTACGCAAGAATCGCAATGATGATTTAACACTTGGATCTATGCAAAAACATCTAACTTCAATTTTACGACTTAAACTGAACCGTACCGGGTTTGTCGGAGACCAAACTTTCTGAGATGAGACGCATTGCTTCGCAAGACGTAGCGAAGCGTAGTGATCCGATGAAAAACCTAAATATACCCCTGAAATCAGAGATAGAGCGGTTCAATTAGAACTAAACCCAACTATCGCAACACTGGGCTTTGGAGAATCTCGTCGTTTCTTAATTGCGTCGTAATAATGATTATCAAGATAAAATCAAAATATACAGATTTTTGTGTAAATCCTGAGTAGAATTCGACTTTTATTTTTTCTCCAGTAAAAAGGCATAGCTTTTCACTATGCTATTTTGCAAGGACGCTTTATGCTCGCGCTAGATATACAACATATTCGAATGAAACAACACGCCACTGATAAAGCACAAGCGTTGCAATGTCTAGTCGATATCTTGGTCGAAGACCAATTGGTTACACCTGATTATATTCATGGGTTGACCGGGCGTGAACAACAAAGTGCAACGTATTTAGGACAAGGAATTGCCATTCCGCATGGGACGCCTCAGTCTCGCCAATCTATTTTAAAAACTGGGATTCGTCTGGCGCACTTTCCTGAAGGAGTTGTTTGGGACGGTGAAAATAAAATTTATTTAGCAGTAGTGATTGCTGCGAAATCAGATGAGCATTTGCAAGTCTTACAAATTTTGACGCGGGCTTTAATTAATGATGTCGCTGATCAAGTGAAACAGGCTCAATCCGCAGAGCAAATTATTGCATTATTACAAGCCCAACCCGCATCTTTGGCATTGCATGAAAATTTAATCGCCACTCAAGTTCCCGCACTTGATGTAGAAGATTTGATTTGGCAGGCAACACAGTTGCTGAAACAGCAAAAAATGGTGGAGTGTGGTTTTCTGTCGGGTTTAAACCTAAACAGCATGATTCATTTAGGGGAGGGAGTGTGGTCGATCACTTCTAACCAGCATGTTTTGAGCCCAGCTGTAAGTTTGGTAAAAGCGGAACAGGTTTTAAGCCATCAGCAGGAAATGCTCAAGACTTTGGTGTGTATTGCCAGTAATGAGCAACTGGATATGCAACGGTTTCAACGGTTAATGGATATTTTGTTTGATACTGAACAAGTTCATACCCTCAACCAAGAGCAAGATAGTCACCAGTTGGCGCAGTTAATTGGTGCTGAACTGATTCCTGATTGGCCATCTCGTCGTATTGTCTTAGCTAATGCTCATGGTCTACATGCGCGTCCCGCGACACACTTGGTCAATATGACTAAGAAATTTGCAGGGGATATTCTCGTTGCTGTAGATGAGGGGGCTTACGTTTCGGCAAAAAGTTTAACCAAATTATTAGCCATGGGATGTCGTCGTGGTCAAACTCTGACTTTTATTGCACAACCTGATACTGATGCTGTAGCAGGCTTAGAACAGATTATTGATGCAGTTCAACAGGGCTTAGGAGAAGAGGTTGAAGCTGTTGATCTTGTATCTCATCAGCACAGCAGTAGTGACCCAGTCGTAAATACTTTGGAATTAATGCCTTTTGAATCACATGGCGATACGGGTAGCTGCGGTATTGCGGCATCAACTGGCCTTGCTTTTGGTCCTGCACATGTGGTGAAGCCACGTGAATTTAGTTATGAACGTCGCGGACAGAGTTTTAAAGCTGAGAATGAAAAGCTTGAAATTGCGCTTCATCAGGTGAAAAATAGCTTACGTCAATTCATTGCACATACTGAATCTACTGCCATTAAGCAGATCTTCATGGCACATTTGGAAATGCTGGATGATCCAGACCTCCTCCAAAGTGTACAACGCGGTTTAAAACAGGGGTTGTCTGCTGCTGCAGCTTGGCATGATCATATTGAAGTGGCTGCTACCGCACAGGCTGCACTTAGCGATCGTTTACTGGCAGAGCGTGCGGCTGATTTAAGGGATATTGGTGAGCGTGTTTTGGCTGCTTTGTGCGGTGTGGCCGATGTCACAGAACCCGAGCAACCTTATATCTTAATTATGCATGATGTTGGTCCGAGTGATGTAGCGCGTCTGAATAAAGATCGTGTTGCAGGTATTTTGACCGCGGTTGGTGGAGCGAGTGCCCATAGTGCTATTGTGGCACGTGCTCTGGCTATTCCAGCAGTCGTAGGTGCGGGTGTAGCTGTTTTAAATATTGAGAACCATGCCACAGTGCTAATTAATGGGGATACTGGTGAGTATGTGGTCTCTCCCGAGCAAAGTCAGATTGATCATGCCATTGCAGAGCGCCAACGCCAGCGCGAGTTACGAGAACAAGCGGAACAGCATTGTTTAGAACCCGCCATCACACTGGATCAACATCAAGTTGAAATCGCAGCCAATATTGGCAAAGTGGGCGCTACGATACAGGCTGTGGCCGATGGGGCAGAAGCAATTGGTTTGCTACGCACAGAATTGGTCTTTATGTCACACAGCAGTGCGCCTGATGAGGCTACACAGGAAGCCGATTATCGGGTGGTGTTAGATGCTTTGGCGGGTCGTCCATTGGTGGTACGTACACTTGATGTGGGCGGGGACAAACCTTTGCCGTATTTGCCTATTGAAAAGGAAGAAAATCCATTCTTGGGCTTACGTGGTATTCGTCTGACTTTACGTAAGCCAGAGTTGTTACGTCAGCAATTGGTTGCTTTACTTAAAGCAGCGGATAATCGCCCATTAAGAATTATGTTTCCGATGATTGGGCGGGTTGAAGAATGGCGAGCAGCAAAAGCAATTTTAGATGAGGTTCGCATACAGCATCCATGTGAAAACTTACAAGTCGGAATTATGATTGAGGTTCCTGCGGCAGCATTGTTGGCTCCAATTCTTGCTCAAGAAGTTGATTTTTTTAGTATTGGAACCAATGACTTGACTCAATATACTCTGGCGATTGACCGTGGTCATCCACTATTGTCTGCTGAAGCTGATGGCTTACATCCGAGTATTTTGCTATTGATTGATCAAACGGTTCGGGCAGCACATCAGCATGGTAAATGGGTGGGCATTTGTGGTGAATTGGCTGCTGATCCAAAAGCTGTGCCTGTATTGATGGGCTTGGGCGTGGATGAGTTGAGTATGTCGAGTACCAGTATTCCATTGGTGAAGGCGCAAATTCGTGGTTTGAACTATATAAATTGCCAACAGGTCGCACAGCAAGCCTTAAGTTGTGACAGTGCGTCTGCCGTACGTGCATTGGTGGAGTAATTACCGAATGGCTAAGATATTAAGCATTACTCTGAATCCTGCAATTGACCTCACCGTGCAATTGGATCAACTAAAAGTTGGCGAGGTCAATCGTCAGTTAACGGCCCAAAGCCATGCAGCAGGTAAAGGCTTAAACGTGGCACAGGTCCTTAAGGATTTGGGACATGAACTGATTGTGAGTGGCTTTTTGGGGCAAGAAAACCGTCAAATTTTTGACCATCATATCCAGCAAGAGCAATTTGATAACCAATTTATTTATGTTGCAGGTCAAACACGACAAAACATTAAAGTTGCAGAAGCTTCTGGTCAGATGACTGACATCAATGGCAAGGGCTTTTTTGTAGATACCTCAGCAAAACAACAACTATGTGAACGTCTATCTCAACTGATTTTAGAGGTTGATGTGATTGTGATTGCTGGCAGTTTGCCACAAGGTTTTTCTGCAGAAGAGCTTTCGACACTGATTCTATGGTTACAGTCTGCGGGTAAAAAAGTCGCAGTAGATACCAGTGGTGTTGCGTTGAAAGCAGCAATTGCTGCCCATCCTTGGTTGATTAAGCCGAATACAGATGAGTTGACAGAAACCTACCATTTGCCAGCAGAAACGTTTGCAGAACAGCAGCATCTTTTTGCCAGTTTAAATAGTCAGATCGAACATATTGTGGTCTCGATGGGTGAAAACGGGGTGAACTGGCTTCACCGCACGCAAACCCTGCATGCTACTGCACCGAAGGTCACCGTCCAAAGTACGGTGGGTGCGGGAGATTCCTTGCTGGCAGGTATGATTCATGGCTTGTTGAGTTCAACTTCCCCAGAAGAAACATTGAAAACAGCAACCGCAATTGCGAGCAATGCTGTGACCCAAATTGGGTTTGCCCTTCCAGACTTTGCTGTTATTGAAGATTTGAAATCGCAAATCTCAGTCCAATCATTGAGTTAATACGATGCAAGAGATAAAACATATTTTATTTGTGCCACATAGTCCCGAGCAGCCGATTAATGCAGTGATTTTGGCCAAAAAACTGTCCAAAGCAGCAACAGCACTTGGTATTTCCAATGATGTGGCGACATCAGTTGAGCATCTCGATTTATCAAATGTTATTGATACGGTTGTTTTTGTTGGACAGAAGTCGGCAGATGCGACTCAACTGCGTGACAAGGTTGTGAAAGTCATTGGTTTGAATAACGCGCAACACGATGCGATCATGCTTTTGCAACAAGTTCTTGAGCATTCAGATGCTTTAGATGAAACTATTGCAGCCAATGTAGGGGTTACACGCTTTGTCGCCATTACAGCATGTCCAACTGGTGTTGCGCATACGTTTATGGCGGCCGAAGCCTTACAACAAGGTGCAGTAAAGCACGGTTATCAGATTGATGTTGAAACCCAAGGATCGGTTGGGGCTAAAAATGTTTTATCGGCAGAAAGTATTGCCAAAGCAGATCTGGTGATCTTAGCAACGGATATTGAGGTCAATACAGATCGCTTTGTAGGCAAACGCGTATATCGCTGCAGTACAGGATTTGCCCTTAAGCAAACGGATAAGACTTTTGCAAACGCAATTGCTGAAGCCAAAGTGCTTGAAACGGGTAAGCAAACAGCCACTAAGACAGAAAATGAAAACAAAGAAAAAACTGGAATTTATAAACACCTTTTAACAGGGGTGTCTTTCATGCTGCCGATGGTGGTGGCGGGTGGTTTGATCATTGCCATCTCGTTTATGTTTGGCCTCAATCCTGTTGAAGGAAGCTTTGCCGCATCCTTAAAGCAAATAGGTGCTGCAGCATTTACTCTTATGGTACCTATGCTGGCAGGTTACATTGCTTATTCTATTGCGGATCGTCCGGGTTTAACTCCAGGTTTGATTGGCGGTTTACTTGCAACACAATTAGAGGCAGGCTTTCTCGGTGGATTAGTTGCAGGTTTTATTGCAGGTTATATTGCGTTATTTTTATCGAAACAGCTTAAACTCCCAAGTAGCCTAGATGCATTAAAACCAATTTTGATTATTCCACTATTGGCCAGTTTAGCTGTTGGTTTAATCATGATTTATGTGGTTGGACAGCCTGTTGCACAATTGTTTGAATTACTCACACACTTCCTTGCCAATATGGGGACGACCAATGCCATGATCATGGGGATTATCCTTGGGAGTATGATGTGTATTGATGTTGGGGGGCCAATAAATAAAGCGGCTTATGCCTTTACGGTGGGCTTACTTACGTCACAAACATACGGACCGATGGCGATTACCATGGCTGCGGGTATGGTACCGCCATTGGGTATGGCAATTGCAACTTTTCTGGCAAAGCATAAATTTGCCAAACCTGAGCAAGATGCAGGGAAGGCTGCTGTAGTTCTGGGCCTATGTTTCATCTCGGAAGGGGCTATTCCGTTTGCTGCCAAAGACCCGATTCGAGTGCTTCCATGCGCGATCGCAGGTGGTGCTGTAACTGGGGCTTTGGTTGCATTATTTAAATGTGAACTAGTCACTCCTCATGGCGGTGTAATGGTACTGATCATTCCGAATGCGATGAATTATCCATTAAAATATTTATTGGCGATTGCGATTGGAAGTGTGGTGACTGGTGTAGCTTATGCCGTGATAAAACAACGGTTAGAATAAGCCCTTCATAGAAGCTTTGTGAAAGCTATTTAGTGCAATAAATGAATATTTGCTCAATCCTATTTTGGACCAGTTGGAGAGTCTCTGCTTGAATTTGTCCAGGTAATAGGTCATGAGCGATATTGCTGAATCGGATTGCAACCTTACAAATCGAGCCAATAATTTCATCGACTTCTTGGACACAAAGTTCCGCTTCCTGAGTACCAAGTTTCACAAGAGCTTGTCGAGGAATATCCAGTGCCTTACCCATGATATCCATTTGATGATATCCCCCTGGTCCTTCACAGAAAGTAACATCATAGGCAGGGGCGAGTTTCCATTGCCCATTTTGGGACATCAGAAATGAAAAGTTTTTGCAATGATCATCTCGATTATTGAATACTACATTGAAAACAGCGTAAGCGTCCGCTGAACCCCATCGCTATTTTTTAATTTGAGTTGGGTTTCCAGCGGTGTGGCAGTAATTCTTCAATCTGGGTCACTTTATGTGTCGGCAACCTTTTCAGCACATCATTTAAATAGGCATACGGATCTAGCCCATTCAGCTTTGCTGACTGAATCAGGGTCATGACATTCGCAGCTCGCTGACCACTGCGTAGCGAGCCAGCAAACAACCAGTCCTTGCGTCCCAATGCCCAGGGACGCATTTGATTTTCGACCCAATTGTTGCAAATCGGTAGATTGCCATCATCCAAATAGCGACTTAAAGCTGGCCAACGCTTCAGAGTGTAATTGATCGCCTTGGCGATTGGAGAACTCGACGGCACCGTCAGATAATGTTGGTTGAGCCATTCATATAGTTGTTGCATCACCGATTGGCTATGTTGTTGTCGGTATTCGCGACGGTGTTGCGCTGTACCATCGGTCTTTTTCCTGAGTTCTGCTTCTATGGCATACAGTTTCTGAATCATCACTAATGCTTGTTCAGCGACCTGACTTTTCCCGGTCACATGCAGTTCATGGAATTTAAGATGTGCATGGGCCATGCAGCCCACCTCAATGATCTGGCCTGATTTAAAGCGTGCTTTATAACCACCATAATCATCACAGACCAGATGGCCTTGCCAGTCTTTCAGGAACTCTTCAGCATGCTTATCCTGAAAGTCATAGATCACCGCCTGAAGTAGATTGTACTGTGTGGTGGCATAGGCCCAGACATAACCTTTCTTCGGTTTTTTCTCATTCTCACCCATCTGCATGATGGTGACCGGTGTTTCATTGGCATGCAGCACCTGTTGCTGCAGTACAAGCTGTCACAGCTGCATTGCGTTGAGGCAGGTTCGTGCTCAATACGCAGAGTGAGTAGATGATCAGGTAGCGGTCGACGTTTAGGTTTGTTGGCTGGGGCTTTCTGTGTCGCTGCATCGGTTTTAGCTGCATTCAGCCGTTCCAGTTCCAGATCAACCGCGGCAATATCTTCTTCAACCGCTTCATCCCAGAGGTGGATTTGTTTGGCCGTTAAGTATTCATTCTTCTGGGCGAACTTATGCCGTTTAAACTGCAAAAGTTCATGCTCGTATTTTTGATTGAGACTAGAGAGAGATTTAACTTTAGAATCTAATTGCTGATTTGATTGTTCCAGTTGTTGTTTTGATTATGCTAAAGACTGATGCTGCAGCGCCAACTGTCGGATAAATTCCAGCAGGTGTTCATGGGTCAGTTGGTTTAAATCAGGCAGCATTTTCATGACTGCAGTATGGTTGAGATCATGTTTGGAGAATAGCAGAATGGATGAGTTCGATTTAGAGCATTGTTACCACTTGCTGCAGACCGATTCTTTGCCAAGTTAAACCGTGGATCAGTGCTTGTAACTGCTCCGGGCTGAGGGTCACGGTTTCATCTTGGTGAACTTTAGCCCAGTGGAATTTTCCCTGTTCCAGCCGTCGGGCACATAGCCAGATGCCCAGCCCATCACGCACCAGCACTTTCATGCGACGGCCACGCTTATTACAGAACAGATAAGCACAATGCGGTTTGATATAGCCAAAGGCTCTCAGCACCTGAGCCATGACAGTATCCATACCTGCTCGCATATCCAGAGGTTGGGTAGAAAGCCAGATTTCATCAATGCGGATCATTTGATCAAGCCCTGAAGTAAAAGCAGCAACTCCTTGGCCGATTCCACTGGCCATTCTATTTCGATCACCTGATCTCTTGCGGAGCATTGTTTCTGATGCAGTGGAATTCTGATATGAGCGACAGCATTCTTTTCCGGTTCAGGTGGCGGCGGTGCTTCTTGTTTGACTCTGGTGTCGGGTGAAGAATGACGGGAAGAAAGTCGGTCTGTGGAATGGAAGGGGTTGTGAATGATGGAACCATTGATCTGGACTGACGAATCCATTTATGTAATAGATTGGCATTGATCTGATGTTGCATTGTGACCTTAGCCACTGATGTATTTGGCTGCAGGCAAAGCTCGACCAAGTGCTGTTTAAAATCAGTTGCGAAGATTCTGCGGGCTCTTTCTGTCGTTTGTTCAGTGTCTATAAAAGTGTCTAAGGCCATAAACATAATGTCCATTTAATAAATAATGGGCACTATTGGTATATTGAGAAAATAAGAAAAGTGGGGTTCAGCGGATGCTTACCGAAAAAGAGATCTACAGAGACCTCTTTTTATTTGGGCTTAATACGTGAAATTATTGATGAGTGTCATCTTCATTCAGAATTTGCCCTGTGTGCTTTGGTGTAATTAAAGGTGCAGTCGGACGCGGTCCTGTGTATTGCAAGCCGATACCGGCATAGACATCATCTGCTGCAACTTCGGTTTCAAAACGTTCTTTGTCTCGTTCTCGGATTTCTTGGCTAATTTCTTCAACATCACTCTGGTCAACACCCAATTCTTCTAAAATCGCACCGCCAAATAGCATTGCCGACTCGAAGGTTTCTCGAATCATGTAATCCACATTTTGTTTTGCTAAATGCAGCGCATGCTCACGGTCATAAGAGCGAACCAGTAACTTGGTTAAAGGAAATTCATGTTGCACCAACTCTACAATCTTATTCGTCGTTTCTTTGTGGTCTACGCAAACAACAATTGCCTCAGCCGTATCTGCTCCTGAGGCATGTAAAATATCTAAACGAGAACCATCGCCATAGTAAATTTTAAATCCAAATCTTTCAGCGTTTTGAATCATGTCGATATCATTATCAATGATGGTCACATCAATCCCTCGAGCAAGCAGTAATTGACTGGAGACTTGTCCAAAACGACCGAAACCAATCATCAATACTTTTCCAGAAAGTCCTTCGGCAATACGGATATTTTCTAAAGAAGTTTGTTCTGTAGTTTGGGTAAAAGGTTTAAATAGAATGCCTATAATCGGGGTCAAAATCATCGACAAGACTACAATCGCAGTCAGGTTTGAGCTTTCAACAGCACTAATGATTTGAGCACTCATGGCGGCAGCAAAGAGTACAAAAGCAAACTCGCCCCCTTGAGCCATCAGTAATGCGCGATCGAGTGCTTCGGAGTGTGAACTTTTGGTCATGCGTGCAATTAGGTAAATCATGGATGCTTTGACAAACATCAGCAGAAGTACAGCACTTAAGATTAACACCCAGTTATTTTTTACGACGTTAAGGTCTAGTGACATGCCTACACCTAGAAAAAATAATCCGAGCAATATGCCACGAAACGGTTCAATATCTGCTTCAATCTGATGGCGAAAAGTGGATTCGGAGAGTAATACCCCTGCAAGGAAAGCCCCCATTGCCATCGATAAGCCACTGACTTGCATCAGTAATGCTGCGCCGAGTACCACTAAGAGTGCTGCTGCAGTCATGACTTCACGGGCTTTGGCTACGGCTAATAAGCGAAATAAAGGATTAAGCAACCAATAGCCTGCAGCGATTAAACCTGCAATTGAAATTAAACCAATTCCGATGCTCTGCAAACGCGTAGAAGTACTTTCAACAACATGATTCGGTGCGATAAAAGCAACAATTGCCAATAAAGGGACAATCAACAAGTCTTCAAACAGCAGGATCGAGACAATTTTCTGTCCTCGTGGTTGAGCAATGTCTCCACGATCTCCCAAAAGTTGCATAACAATTGCAGTCGAGGTGAGTACAAAGCCTGCAGCACATACAAAACTCACTTGCCAAGAATAGCCATAGACCAAGCCTACCGCCGTTAACCCCAATGAACAGGCACTAATCTGTAATGCGCCTAATCCAAAAATTTCTTTTCTTAAACTCCATAAATACGATGGACGCATTTCTAGTCCAATCACAAACAGATACATCACAATACCAAGCTCAGCAATATGCAGAATAGACGCAGAATCGTAGAAAAATGCTAGTCCAAATGGACCAATAATTAATCCTGCAATTAAATATCCCAATACCGAGCTTAATCCTAGGCGCTTGATTAAGGGGACTGCGATCACTGCAGCCGTGAGCAATATGACAGGGGATAGAAGGCTGATAGATGTGGCTTCTGCACTCATATATTTCTCAGATTTTGTATGGGGTCTGTTGACATTTCAAGTATAGAATTTACCCGATAAAGGTAGCCAAATATATATACAGGCTTCAAGCTAATGCAACTGCATCCTCATAGCTACTCAGTAGCTTATCATATGGTGTTGCTATTCCTCTGAACTGCTTTAACCTATAAATGCGTTCTCAACTAAGTATCTAATTTTATATAAATACGCCAATCTCAACTTAAAATAAGATTTTCGAATTGAATTGGTGAATGACCAAGCTTTTTATTTAGCACCACACAAATTGTATGCGACAGAATTTTACGAGTTATGCGGTGGGTTAAATGCCATAGATCTTTTGCCCTCACTTTCTGAATGTGAAAGCGATCTGTTAATTGACCAATCACTGTTTCAATCTTTCTTCGGGCTTTCATCATTATTTGCATTGTCTCTTTAGGTCTGAAATCTATCATGTTTTTTCTAAAGGGTGTTTGTAAATCAATACCCTGATATTCATAATATCGTTTCAATTCTGGTTTTAAATAGCCCTTATCTGCTCCCAGTAAACCGTAAATATCATTCGTGATTTCAGGTGCAACATCTCGCTCATCACAATGAGCAGGTGCAAAGGTATAACCCGTAATCATGCCTGAAAGATTAATGACGATATGAGCTTTGAAACCATCAAGTTTTTATGCTTTCTAGCTCTGGTATAACTACAGACAGGGAGTGGGAAGCCATCAATAAAGTGAATGTTATCTGAACCATAACGCTGAATGAGCTGTGCCATAATGGATTGACTGACATGCCACAGGTTTGCACAATGTTTACAGAAATTGGGATAAGATCCTAATTTTGGAAACCATTCTAACCAATTGTTTTTGAAATACATCCAAATATTTTTGTCTGTATCTAAAACAAGAAATTCACCTACTATTTGCATAGTGATGATTTCTACATCAGTAACAGCAGGCGGAAAACCACGAGTTCTCAGAGGCTGAATAACAACAATGGGATAAAGCTGTTCTATGATTACATAGACAAAAATGATAAATTCTTCAATGGACATAACTTTGCTTTAATTTCTTGGTGGAAACTAAAATAGGGTTATGTCCTTTTTATTTCAATCACTTAAAAAGTTGAGATTTGGGTTTAATATATTGAAATATATTAATTATTTTTTTATGCTATCCAATCCATCACCAAACACCTGTGAGTCACTGACATTATTGGTTGTGAGCTGAGCTGCAAGTTTTTGCAGTGTTTCAGCATCTATTATACCTATGTGAAGTTTACGCTATTGTCATCGATATTCAGACTGATGTTTTTTACGTTTTCATTCACCTTCTCCTAAAAACCTCAAGCCAGTAGGGTCAATGAGTAGATGGAGACTATCGCGACTTTTTTGATAGCTAAGAAGCCTCCAGTGGTAAGTTTGTGCAACAGAGCCTTATTTAACTAAAAATTTTCTATTTAACTTATGTTTACCTAAAATCTAGTTTATAAATTATTTTTACAATATATTTATTAATTTCAATATTTTGAAGAAAAATAATAGAAATTTATAAAAAATTAGTTCATAAACTTATAGGATTTTTAAGAGCATTTATATGAATGACTAAGTACTGTGAAAAAAGAGAACTAGATGACGTTTAGATAAAATTTTCAATCAAATAATCTTATTGTTGTTATTTCTAGTCACATAGTCTATTTTTATTATATGAATTATTCTTCCTCACCCAAAAGACCACGTGGTCGACCAACCAAACACGGCTGTAACTATGCAGACACTAAAGAAGTTTTAATCCACCGAGGTATCGAGTTACTGACCGAACGTGGAATGAATGCTATGAGCTTGGACGATCTCATGAAATCAGTCCAAGTTCCTAAAGGGTCTTTCTACCATTATTTTGTAAATAAAGAGGCTTTTATTTTAGAAGTCTTAGATGCTTATGAACTTTATTTTGTGAAGCGATTGAATAAGTTTTTAAGTCAAACTGATCTTTCCCCACTAGAAAAGCTGCAAAATTTTGTAAAAGATGCGGGTGAAAAAATGCAAAAATATGATTTTAAACGAGGTTGTATTTTAGGTAACTTAGGACAAGAAGTGTCGTATTTACCACAAGAAATCATTGCCCGAATCGAAAATATCTTTAAGGTATGGGAGAAATTAGTTTCTGATTGCCTACATCAGTCAAATTCACAATATAGCCTAGCTGATTGCGATGAAGCTGCTTATCAGTTTTGGATTGGGTGGGAAGGTGCAGTTCTAAGAGCACGTTTGGTCAAATCAACAAGTCCCTTAGATGCATTTTATCGCTTGTTTACTTTAGCTGTAAAACAACAAATCACGTAAAAAGTTAATTAAAAAATAAATGCAGACGTCTGTATTTATTTTTTAATTAATTCTAGACAAGCAGTCTAATTAAATGGAGAGGAAGTTCTATGTACAAAGGTATTGTAATTACTAAAGATGAAGCAGGTTACACATCACAAATTACTGAGATTGCATCAAAGCCTTTACAAGAAGGAGAAGTTAGAGTCGAAGTCAAATATTCAACACTCAATTATAAAGATGCTTTAGCCATTACTGGGCGTTCACCAGTGGTGCGTAGTTTTCCTTTGACCCCAGGCATCGATTTTTCGGGTGTTGTGATTGAATCAAAACATCCAGCATGGAAAGAAAGAGATGAAGTTCTACTGAATGGTTGGGGAGTGGGTGAGAAGTATTTTGGAGGGCTAGCCGAGCAAGTCACTGTTTCTGGTGATTGGCTCATACAAAAACCTTCTGCTTTTTCTTTTAAAGATACGATGGTTATTGGTACAGCAGGTTATACCGCAATGTTGTGTGTCATGGCTTTACAAAAACATGGTATTAAACCAAGTGATGGAAAAATTTTAGTGACAGGTGCAAATGGTGGAGTAGGTAGTATTGCCATTATTATTTTGAATCATCTTGGTTATGAGATTACAGCTTCAACTGGTCGACCTCAAGAGTCAGAATATTTAACCTATCTAGGTGCGAGTGAAATTATTGATCGTATTGAATTATCTTCCCCAGGAAAGCCATTAAACAAAGAAGTTTGGGCTGGCGTGATTGATACTGTTGGTAGCCATACTTTAGCGAATGCATGTGCTAGTACAAAATATCGTGGTGCAGTTGCTGCGTGTGGTTTGGCAGGCGGAATGGATTTTCCAGCAACAGTTGCTCCATTTATTCTAAGAGGGATTACCTTATATGGAATTGATAGCGTGATGGCACCAATCGAATTAAGAAAAGAAGCATGGGAACGTTTAGCTACAGAATTAGATCAAACAAAATTAGAAAAAGTTACGACTGAAATTCAGTTAACAGATGCTTTAAATATTTCAAATGAAATTTTAGATGGAAAAATTCGAGGTAGAGTTGTTGTACAGATATAGTTCAACAAAATGAGTTGTGGGACTGTTCTAAATTTTGTGTAAGTACTTAATTTTCATTTATCCTACTGAGGATAATAAAAAGAGGTACTTCACATGGATGAAGCTACAATCAAAAGTATGGCAGCTGAATTAGCTAAAGGTTTAAAAACTCCTGAAGATTTAAACCAAATGACAGCCATATTTAAATGTATTAGTTTAGCAATGAATTGTTTTACGATTCAGTTCGATGATCGATTAAAAGATCATTTATAAAAAATGGGACTTACACAAAATAATTTACAGGCTCGTAGAAACATGAAAATACATTCTTTTGGTGAACACAATAACATTACTTTATCTAATAATTGTATTGAAGTTCGAGGTGCACGTGAGCATAACCTTAAGGATGTAGATGTTTCTATCCCAAGAAATGCACTTGTTGTTTTCTCAGGTGTATCGGGTTCAGGAAAATCATCACTTGCTTTTGGAACTATTTTTGCTGAAGCACAAAGAAGATATTTCGAATCTGTTGCACCTTATGCAAGACGCTTAATAGATCAGGCCGGAGTACCAGATGTTGATGCTATTGATGGTCTACCACCAGCAGTAGCATTGCAACAACAACGTGGTGCAAGTAATACCCGTTCTTCTGTTGGAAGTGTAACAACTTTATCAAGTCTCGTGCGAATGATTTATTCGCGTGCTGGTGCATATCCTGCCGATCAGCCAATGTTATATGCCGAGGACTTTTCACCGAACACTCCTCAAGGTGCTTGTCCTACCTGTCATGGTTTAGGTCACATTTATGAAGTTACAGAATCGACAATGGTTCCTGACCCAACACTCAGTATTCGTGAGAGAGCTATCGCATCATGGCCACCTGCTTGGCACGGGCAAAACTTACGCGATATCCTAGTAACCCTAGGGTATGATGTTGATCGACCATGGAAAGATTTACCGCAATCGGATAGAGACTGGATTTTATTTACTGAAGAAACCCCAACAGTTCCTGTCTATGCTGGTTTAAGCCCCGCTGAGACTCAATCTGCACTTAAACGTAAACTAGAACCCAGCTATATGGGCACTTTCACTGGTGCTCGTCGCTATGTCCTTCATACTTTTGCTAATACCCAAAGTACGTTGATGAAAAAACGTGTTTCACGTTTTATGGAAGGAAAAATATGCCCTTCCTGTCATGGTAAACGCCTTAAACCAGAA
The DNA here is from genome assembly GCF_022967985.1 of Acinetobacter lwoffii. Classification (GTDB taxonomy): domain Bacteria; phylum Pseudomonadota; class Gammaproteobacteria; order Pseudomonadales; family Moraxellaceae; genus Acinetobacter. Next base: position 52,708 of record NZ_JALJVC010000025.1, read on the forward strand.
GCCTTATCTATTACCTTTGCTGGAGTAGATATTGGTGAGTTTATGCAACTTTCTTTGGATAAGTTAACTTGCCTGCTTGAGCCCATTGTTCTTGGCAATTTCGACGCTCATGATGCTGGAGAAAAGACTAATAATAAAGTAACCCAACTTGATAGATCTGAACGAGCAACAACAGGTAGAGCAGTGCATTCTGTATCTCCAGATGTAAGACGTACGTCAGCACTTTCAGATGAAAAGAAAATTGCTGCCCAGCGTTTAGCAAATGGTGTGGTGGGGCGTTTAAATCAATTACGCCAGTTAGGTCTTGGTTATCTAACATTAGATAGAGCCACACCGACTCTTTCAGCGGGAGAGTTACAACGTTTGCGTTTAGCAACACAATTAAGTTCTATGCTATTTGGTGTAGTTTATGTACTGGATGAACCGTCTGCTGGATTACATCCTTCAGATAGTCAGTCATTATATGATTCTCTCGATAAATTAAGAGACGCTGGAAACTCCGTATTTGTTGTAGAGCATGATTTAGAGCTCATGCGTCGTGCTCAATGGTTAGTGGATGTTGGACCAGATGCAGGAGAGCAAGGTGGTAATATTTTATATAGTGGAGTACCTCAGGGTTTAAGTGAGATTTCAGCTTCACGTACTGCAAGTTATTTATTTAATAAAATCCCAGTTACTCAAAGTTATGGACGTACACCCTCTGGTTGGCTTGAACTTAACAATATTTACCGACATAACCTGCATAATATTGATGCTCGTATACCTCTTGGTGTACTTACAGCAGTTACAGGTATTTCAGGTTCAGGTAAATCTAGTCTCGTTTCTCAAGCTTTACCCGAGTTAGTACTTTCATATTTAGGCAATGAGTCTGAAACTGAAAACAATAATGAAAATAATCCTTTAAATGAAGGAATGTTGGTTAACGAGGTTACACAGGGTTCTCTGGCTGGTGATGTGGAGGCTATACAGCGTCTGGTACAGGTTGATCAAAAACCAATTGGCCGTACTCCACGTTCTAATCTGGCAACTTATACGGGTTTATTTGATCATGTTAGAAAGTTATTTGCTGGGACTCCTGAAGCTCGCCAAGCTCATTATGATGCTGGACGTTTTTCGTTTAATGTGGCTAAAGGGCGATGTGAAACTTGTGAAGGTGAAGGCTTTGTCAGTGTAGAGTTATTGTTTATGCCAAGTGTATATGCCCCTTGTCCGACATGTCATGGTGCTCGATATAATGATGACACTCTGAAAATTCGCTGGAATGGACGTAATATTGCTGAAGTATTAGGAATGACCGTCAATGAAGCACGTGATTTTTTTGATGGAGAGGTCTCGATTGCTCGTTCACTACAATTATTAAAGGAAATTGGCCTTGGTTATTTACGTTTAGGGCAACCAGCGACTGAACTATCTGGTGGAGAAGCGCAACGTATTAAATTGGCGACCGAGCTGCAACGCAATCAGCGTGGAAATACACTGTATATACTTGATGAGCCAACTACAGGTTTGCATCCATCAGATGTAGATCGATTGTTAGTTCAATTGCAGCGATTAGTCGATGCGGGTAATACCGTGGTTATGATTGAGCATGATATGCGTGCCGTTGCACAAGCAGATTGGGTGATTGATGTGGGACCAGGTGCTGGAAATGCTGGTGGGAATATTGTTGTGGCAGGAACACCAAAACAAATAACAGAAAATCAAGATAGCCGTACTGCTCCATATTTAGTTAATGAGTTAGTGAGTCGTGATACTAAACTTTGATATTGCGAGTGGGTAGAATAAAACCTTAAATTAAAAGCCTGTAAAATCAATTAGATATTTTTCGTTTTAGGTGGTGTGTGAGCATGAAATCTAAAAGTTTTTTTCAACTAAGGGCTTTGTTGCACAAACGGTAATCCTCCCATAAATAACTGAAGTTAAAAGTAGAGGTTAAGCAGCCATTAGAGGTGGCCTTCCTTTGTTTGCTTGGTGTGGTCTTTCATGGTTGTAATGCCACAGCCAGTTTGTTGCATAATCTTGTACTTCATCCAAAGTATCAAATAAATGTTTGCTCAGCCAACTATAACGTATAGTCCGATTATAGCGTTCAATATACGCATTCTGCTGTGGTTTACCTGGTTGAATATATTCAATACGAATACCTTGTTCAGTTGCCCAGCGTACAAATTCGTGACTGATAAACTCCGGGCCATTGTCACACCGAATAACTAACGGTTTTTCTCGCCATTCCAATAACTGATTCAATGTGTGAATAACCCTGATCGTGGGTAATGAGAATTCTGCTTCAATAGTCAAACCTTCTCGACGGTAATCATCAATCACATTCAACAATCGGAACTTACGACTATCGATCAGCTGGTCATGCATAAAATCCAGTGACCAGACCTGATTTGCCCGGATCGGCTCTTTCAGTGGTTCTGGTGCATGCCGTTTTAGTCTTCTTCTCGGTTTAATGCGCAGATTCAGTGCTGACTCACAGTAAATGCGATAAACACGTTTATGATTCCAAACATGGTTTTCAACATGACGTAGATAAGAGAAACACAGACCAAAACCCCAATCTGTATTTTCTTCAGTGAGCTCAATGAGCTGTTCTGCAATTAATGTATTGTCATCGTTTAACTTGGATTGATAACGGTAGCAGGTTTCACTGATACTAAATGCTCGGCAAGCCAAACGAATGCTAATCGCATAGTGGGCAACTGCCTGTTGTGGCATCTTACGTCGGCAAGATGGCCTCACCACTTTTTTGCCATCGCTTCCTGAATGATCTCTGCATTTAAGCGTTCCTCAGCATACATCTTTTTAAGTCTGGTATTTTCTGCTTCCAGTTCTTTGAGTTTTGCCATTAATGATGTATCCATACCGCCATATTTGGCACGCCATTTATAGAAGGTCGCATTACTCATACCGTGTTCACGACAAAGGGCGGCTACAGGTGTGCCAGACTCCCCCTGTTTCAAAATGGACATGATCTGACTGTCAGTAAATTTAGATGTTTTCATGCAGAATCTCCTGCCTATACTTTAAGAGAAAATTCTACTTTTAGGTCCTATTGTTTTTAGGAGGGATTACTGGGTACAAACATGGACATGATGAATCCAGATCAAACAAAAGAATAATTTGATTTTCGTTTGAAACTTTCTTTTCCAAATGAAGTGTTTTTAAAGCAAACATAGTAAAGTTTATGAAGTATTCTTGAGGTCAACATATTATATTTTACAAATGAAATTGAAATTATTTAAGTTATTGAATTTTCGTTTAATAAAAGAAGATATGAAGTTATTATCAGGTATAAGTCATTTAACATAATCAATATTATACGAAATGCTA
>NZ_JALJVC010000026.1 GCF_022967985.1 Acinetobacter lwoffii
TCCTATAAGGAGAGGAAATCCCCCTTTTTCAAAAGGGGGACTGAGGGGGATTTTTATTTATTCTAAACGAGAAAATATTTAATTCCTCCAACCTCCCTTTAATAAAGGGAGGCTAAAATCTTTAAACTGTATGCCCCAGCGCTTCACCCATATTCACCAAAGAATTGGCCTTGAATGCGGCATCCCACTGCATTTTATTTTCTTCAAATAAAATCACTGCAGTTGAACCGAGGTAGAAACGCCCCAGCTCCGCCCCTTTTTCCAGGAACAGATCATGCTGATTAAGTTCGATTCGTCCTGAAGGCTTCACTTTGCCAGTTGCCACGGTTTCAATACCCGCCACAATCATCGCGCCGACCAATACCACCGCCATACGGCCGATTTCAGTATCAAACAGGCAGACCATACGTTCGTTGCGTGCAAACAGGCCTGGAATGTTTTCTGCGGTCACCTGGTTTACCGAGAACAGCTCGCCTGGAACATATAGCGTTTCAGTTAATGTTCCGGCAAATGGCATATGCACCCGATGATAATCACGTGGCGACAAATATACGGTCGCGAATTCACCATTTTTGAATGGCTCAGCCAGTTGCGGATCAGCAATCAGGGCTTCAACGGTAAATTTCTGGCCTTTGGCCTGAAACACATCGCCATTTTCAATTTTACCCAGCTGGGAAATCGCACCATCTGCAGGCGAAACAATGCTCGTAGCATCTGGATCAACTGCACGGATACCTTCTTTTAGGGCACGGGTAAAAAATTCATTAAATGATTTGAATTTCAGGGCATTGGCCTGTTCAGCAATCGACATATCAATACCATACTGCGCCTTAAAGGCAGTAATTGCAGCAGTTTTGATAATCGGGTTTTCGCTGGCGGCAATTTTACCCACCACCCGAGACAAGCGATGTTGCGGTACTAATCGTTGAGCTTTAATAAAAAACTGTTGTTTTAAACGTGATGTGATGCTCAAGATGGCAGCTCCCCTGTAGCGATTGGACTATCGAGGCGGTTGCCCCATTCACTCCACGCACCATCATAGGCTCGAATTTTCCAGCCCAGTAAACGACCCAGAATATAGGCCAAACCTGAGCGGTGATGGGACTGGCAGTACACCACAACGGGTTGATTCAAATCAAAGCCCAGTTGTTCCAGACGCTGCTGAGTACGTGGTAAAGGCTGTAATTTTAAATGATTTTCACGATTAAGGGCAGTACTCCATTCAAAATGACGTGCTCCCGGAATGTGACCGCCGCGTCGAGCCGCTAAACGTAGGCCAGTATATTCATCTTGTGTACGGCAATCCCAAATTTGAACCTGTTGATTTTCAACCTGTTGGCGCAGTTCATCATAGCCAATCTGAAAATTCGCCTGATGCTCAAGATTGACCTGCAACACGTTCTTCACTGGTGCAAACTGTTCCTGACTGGAAGAAGTCGGCAAGCCTGCACCGAGCCAGGCATGAATCCCACCATTCAATAAGCTGGTATTTTCAAAGCCCAGACAATGCAGGTTCCAGAGCAAACGCCCTGCCCATGCCCCGCCCTCATCATCATAAGCCACCACATGATGTTCAGGAGAAATATTCAGATAATCAATGAGAGTCTGCAAGCCTTCCGCGTCCGGCAACAGTCCCATTGCCGTTTCTTCCTGACGCACCAGAAGTTTAGGCTTTAAATGCAAGGCATGCGGAATATGCAGCTGCTCATACACAGAGGCGCGGCTCAGGTCGACAATACGAAGTTTTTCATGGCCCAAATAGGGAACTAAATCTTCTGCCTCAATCAGCAGGCCAAAATTAAAAGCTGCAGCGGTCATCGTTATCATGGCTATTATTGGTCAAATCCTGTTGATCTTAGCACAGCTGGTTTTTAGACTTATGCGCTTTCTTTGCAGATGATTAGCAAGATTTTAGCTAAACCCTAGTCTTAAATACTCTTGCATAAAAAAACCGCATCTGCATAGACACGGTTCTTTAAAATTATGAATTGTTCAAACTGACTTAGGCAGGTTCATTGATCTCAAAAACCTGACGTAAATAGGCCAGGAACGTATCATTATCGGTCATGGTTTTGCCCGGACTATCCGAGATTTTGGCTACTGACTGACGGTTACATTCCACCAGTTTCAGCACAATATTGAGTGGGGTTTGCCCCATATCATTGGTCAGATTGGTGCCAATGCCGAAACTGACCTGAAAACGGTCTTTAAAGTACTGATGCAATTTCCAGGCTTTTTCCAGATTCAGGCCATCACTAAAGGTCAGCATCTTAGTTTTGCTGTCTATTTTCAGCTTTTTGTAGTGTGCATAGGCCTTGTCACCCCATTCATAAGGGTCGCCACTATCATGACGCAAGCCATCAAACAGTTTGGCAAAGTACAGGTCAAAGTCACGCAAGAACGCATCCATCCCGACTACATCGGTCAAGGCAATGCCCAAGTCACCACGATATTCCTGTACCCAGCTTTCCAGTGCAGATTTCTGGAAATTACGTAAACGTACGTCCAGCGCCTGAAAAGCTTGCAGGAATTCATGCGCCATGGTACCAATCGGGGTAATGCCCAGCTCTTTGGCTAACAGTACATTACTGGTCCCACGGAACACATGCGGTGCGGCTTTGTGAAATTCTTCGACCACATGCTTTTGCCAATCGAAACTGTAACGGCGACGCGTACCAAAATCTGACACCAAGAATGGTGGATCATTGGGGTTTTGCGCAGCGTCATACTGTTTTAACAGCTCGATTTTGGCTTTTAAACGGCGCTCGCCTTCTGCCAATACTTCAGGCGTGCGAATGCGGCTGAAATACAGTTCATTGACAATAGCGAGAACGAATATCTCAAACATCATCGCCTGAACCATCGGGCCTTCCACAACAATATCCAGACGGCCTTGACTGTCGATACTGGCCTTGATGAAACGGCGCTTGAGCTGGAACAGTTCCAGATAATCGACAAAGTCGCTTTTGATAAAACGTAAGCTTCTTAAATATTGCAGTTCATCTTCTTTGAATTTGAGCTGACACAGCAGGTCCAGTTGATGATTCAGGTCATCCAGAATATCCGTCAGTGGATAGACTGTATCTTCCAGATTACGACAACGGAAATGGTAGACACTATGCGTTTGCGGAAACTTGTGTAAGACCACTTGTAACATGGTGAATTTGTACAAGTCAGTATCTAACAGAGAATGGATAATTGGAGCCATAACTAAGGGAATATCGCTGTGCTTATCTCTGCATTAAAGCATAAAAAGTCGTGCAATAATGCAGGATTTACGTACAGCTGGCTGTATTTGCGACAAAAGTATCAGAAGCATAACCCGGTTTATTTCTGTGATTTGAACTGAGCTTTTTCCTGTTCCTGAATCAGTTTCTGCAACTGTTTTTCCTGACCAATGACCTTAGCAAATTCGGCTGTGGTCTTTTGTCCGGTTTTTTTCGCCTGGGCATCACAATCCACCTGACGCAGCTGCTTGGCAATCGCAAATTCCATCTTGAATAAAGCCCCCATCAAGGCTGTATTGCCTCGATTGTCTCGAGCACAGCGGTCGGCACCATGTTTAAGCAAGCGGGTGACAATATCCTGATGACCATAATAAGTCGCCATTATCAGTGGTGTATAACCGTCTTTATTGCGTACATCGACCGGAAAGCCATGTTTTAAAAATTCGTTGATAACTTCGCTATTGCCAATTTTGGCAGCAGCAAAGAACAGGTTGACCAATTCCTGTTGTGAGTTCATCTGAACATGGTTCACAGTTTTAGCGGGGGAGATCTCCTTCGCGACAGTCACGTTTGCGAATGCGGAACCTATCGTGAGAATACTGGCTAAAAACACAGATGACATAACTTTCATGATGAACTCCAGCAGAAATCGAAGGGAAATTTAAGTCCTGAAAAACTGAATTATCCTGAGATGAGATGAAAAACGGAGTGCCTGTAAAACTCCCCCTAGGGTGCAGGAAAGGTTTGGAGTATTACAGGACTTTTTGGAGGTGATGCGCTATGCCCTAGTCACCAATTCCTCAAGACCAATCGGGATTAGTCTTTTAATTTTGCAGCTTTTGCTTTAACGATTGAGATGTCGCCATTTACAGCTTTAGTCATGCGCATACCGTAGTCAGCATCTGCCTTGTAGAAGTAAGACAACATGATGTGCTTGGTTTCTGAATCTTTCACTGCACCTAAGTCAGCAGTAAGGTTCATGATCAGGTCATCTTTCTCTTTGGCCGTGTATGAACGGTACAGCTCACCTGCCTGTTTGAAGTTCTGCTCTTTCACGCCAATTTGCTGTACATGACCAGATAATGGAGTTTGAACCGCACGTGCTTTTTCAGTTGCAGCTTTTGGCTCTTTACGGCTTGGCTCATAGTTCACATCCGAGTCATGCTCAGAGATATTCATGTAGCCATCTTGGTTATTGTTGTTCACATTTACCACTGGACGGTTCACCGGAATTTGCTGGTGGTTGGCGCCTAAACGGTACATTTGCGTATCTGAGTAAGAGAAGATACGGCCTTGTAACAGACGGTCTTCTGATGGCTCGATGCCTGGTACCAGGTTACCTGGCGCAAATGCCGACTGTTCAGTCTCGTTGAAGAAGTTCTTCGGCATACGGTTCAGCGTCAATGTACCGACTTTCACTTCTGGAACCAGATTGGTTGGCCAGATTTTGGTTGGATCTAGCGGATCGAAATCAAAGCTGTTCAGATCTTTAGGATCAAGCACCTGAATATACAGATCCCATTTCGGGAAATTACCTGCATAGATGTTGTTATAAAGATCATTGGTCAAGTGATTGAAATCTTTACCTTGTTGTACAGCCGCTTCTTTGACGTTCAAGCCCTTCACACCCTGTTTAGAGCGGAAGTTGAATTTCACGTACTTGTATTCGCCTTTGTCGTTATACAGTTTGTAGGCATGTACACCGAAACCGTCCTGTTCGCGGTAGCTGGTTGGGACACCTTGCTTGCCATAAACATAAGTCAGCATGTTGGTTGCCCAAGGCTGGCTAGACAGGAAGTCAAATACACGGTTGGCATCTTGTACATTGGTGACCGGGCTTGGTTTCATCGCATGGATGAAATCCGGGAATTTGATCGCATCACGGATAAAGAAGACTGGCGTCTGGTTACCGACTAAGTCCCAGTTACCTTCCTGGGTATAGAATTTGATGGCGAAACCATGAGGGTCACGTAGGGTTTCTGGTGAACTTTTACCATGAATGACGGTAGACATACGCACAAAAACTGGAGTTTTGGTACCGGCCTTGAATAAAGAAGCAATTGTTAAATCAGACAGATCTTTCGTAGTAACGAATTCACCATAAGCCCCTGTACCACGTGCGTGAACCACACGTTCAGGAATACGCTCACGACCAAAACGTTGTAGTTTTTGAACCAGTTGCACATCTTGCAGCAAAGTTGGACCTTGTGGACCCGCAGTGATCGAGTTCTGGTTGTCGCCAACTGGTGCCCCGTTATCTTTGGTTAATGGTGCAGCTTGTGCAGCTGTCACCGTTGCAAGCATTGCAACAAGTAATGAACGCTTAAACATTTCTAAATCTCTCAATTTAATACCTTTCCTGCATGCAGCTAAGATACTTGAGAGCAAAAAATAGATAAAACAGATAATTTTTATGATTATGATCGTGTTTTTAGATAGTTTAAAATATTATCAATGCTAATCAATAAATTAAGCTCATTTTTTAGACATAAACTTAATAATAGATGAGTCTGATCTTGCTACAATGGCGGCAATTTTGAATCTGACTGAAATTAATTATGCGTGCATTATTACAACGGGTACTGGAAGCCAAAGTAGTGGTCGATGGTGAAACCACCGGAGAAATTGGCAAAGGTATTTTAGTTTTTCTGGGCCTCGGTAAAGAAGACAATCTGGAAAAGGGCAAAAAACTTATTAATAAAATATTGAAATATCGCTTCTTTGATGATGAGCAAGGCAAGATGGGCTGGAATGTCAGTCAGGCCGGTGGCGGTTTACTACTGGTGTCCCAATTTACCTTGGTGGCGCAAACCCAGAAAGGCTTACGTCCGGATTTTGGCCCAGCTATGTCACCTGCCGAGGCTAAAGCCCTTTATGAGCAACTGGTGGAGTATGCCCAAAGCCAGTTTGAACATGTACAAACCGGTATTTTTGCCGCCGACATGAAAGTGCATCTGGTCAATGATGGGCCGGTGACATTTAATCTGGAAGTAGAATGATTCAGTAAAAAAGCCCTCGAATTGAGGGCTTTTTCTATTTAATCCTCCCCTAGCCCCTCCTTTAAAAAGGAGGGGGAACTAAGCGGAAGTTTCTTATTTACCAGTTTTTTCTTTAATAAACTGGCGTACCATTTTCACTTTTTCTTTGACCGGTTTTGGCAGTTTAGGCGGAATCATTTTCGCGACCTGGTTAAACCAGACCAGCAGACCAAAATCGCCTTCCATTTTAATCGTGCCACTTTGCATACCAGTCATGAATGCAGTTGGATCACCTTTAAGCAATGTTTTTACACCCTGTTCACTGTCAGCAAACTGCAACACAAAATCGGCTTTTTCAGCATCACCAGAAACGGTATCGATATGACCGTTATCCACAATGATCTGACGAGCCATACCTTCATCCGTACCAATCTGGATACGGAATTGACGTCCATGTACCAGTTCAATGAATTTTGGGCTGGTACGTGCCAACTGCTTCATACGTAAAGCTAAACCTGCGACCAGTAAGTCCAGCGGATCTGTACTCATATCAATAAGAGGAAGTTTTAACACAGGAATGGACGACAGTTTCATGGAGGATGCCTATTCTAATTGTACGAAAATTGACAAATATCCTAGCATAGTTCTGGGCTAGGTGGATTATGCAGTTTGTATCATATTTCCAAATTGAAAAATGCACCCGTGGGTGCATTTTTTTCATTGCAACTTGTAGAATTAACGGCTTGAAAGCTGCTGCTGGTCGTCTTCATACACTGGCGTATGTTCGATGCAACGGCGTTTTGCCAAAGCACGCTCAGCACGACGATCTTCACGCAACAACAGGCCAGTTACCACCATCATGACCGCAGTTAACGCGCTCAGATAACTATACGTCATTGGTAGCTCAAACCAAGTTTGAGTTCCTACACGAATCACCTCGATCAGGCCCCATACCAGCATCCCGGCCGCCATAAAGCTTAACCAGCGACGATAAGGCGAGAAGAACACAGCAAGCACAGCTACAGCGACTAAACTGAAGCCCACAATCGTTGCTAAATTCGCTGTTACCATATAACCCCCTCCATCCAGATAGATAGTTTCCGCTTGATATTGCAACGCTTCTATCTATTGAATTTCGTTAAATCAATAAAGTGGAATCTGTTGATTTGTATCTCTATGCCTGCATTATGCTGAGTTTTTTGCATAAAAAAAGTCCTGTCATCCAGCCTAACGACATACTTTGTCGCGATATTATATTGTCATTACATTTTTTGCTTTTCACATTTTTGTGGATCAATGACTGCGCCAATGTTGGCGTGTCATTACAAAATTATCAGTAGTTTTTTTAAGTGAAAAAATTATTTTTCCGTTTAAGATGATCGATGTTTTTGTAGCCATATTTCAGATATTCCTTATATCACTCACATCATAAGCAATAAAAAACGCGACCCAAAGGTCGCATTTAAAATCAATCAAAGCCTGTACTTATGCACGGTTCAGGTCTTTATCATGTACGCCGAGCAGATACAGCACCCCATCCAGACCGACGCTAGAAATCGCCTGATTGGCATTTTGGCGTACCAATGGTTTGGCACGGAAAGCCACACCGAGTCCTGCAATGGATAACATTGGCAAGTCATTGGCGCCATCACCGACTGCGATGGTTTGTTCCAGGGAAATCCCCATTTCTTGGGCGATTTCACCGAGCAAGAAGGCTTTGCGTGCGCCATCGACGATATGGCCTTTGACTTCACCGGTAACGACCCCATCCTGCACATCGAGCGCGTTGGCATGCACTTCATCAATATCCAGTTTAGTTTGCAGATATTCCGCAAAATACTGAAAACCACCTGAAAGGATTGCGGTACGGTAACCCAATGCTTTTAAAGTCGAAATCAGGCGTTCAGCCCCTTCGGTAATGGTCAGGCGCTCGGCAATTTTCGGAAGTACCGATGCATCCATGCCTTTTAATAAAGCGACACGGGCACGGAAGCTTTGCTGGAAATCCAGCTCGCCTTGCATGGCACGTTCGGTAATTTCTGCGACCTGTTCACCGACGCCGGCTTCAATTGCCAGTTCGTCAATAACTTCCTGCTCGATCAAGGTCGAGTCCATATCAAAGCAAACCAGACGGCGGTTACGGCGATAGGCATTATCTTCCTGTACCGCGACATCGACATTAAGTTCAGTGGATAAACGCAAACAGGCCTCACGCATGGCAGCTGCATCTAGCATTTGTCCACTTAAACCGAACTGGACACAGGCACGTTTTGGCCCGCTGCTCTGGCCATCTAAAGCGGGGCGACCAGACAGACGGGTCACGGTTTCAATATTAAAGCCCTGACCCGAGACAATCTGGGTCACGGCTTGCAGATGAGAGGCATTTAATTCAGGGGCCAATGCCGTTACGATATAACGTGTGCGTCCACCCTCTTTGACCCACTGATCATATTCAGTCGCAGAGATCGGTTTAAAGCGCACAGTTAACCCGATATCATGTGCTAGAATCAGGATCTCCTTCATGGCTAATGCTGTCGCTGTCTGGTCTTCAGAGGCTACAACAATACCTAAGGTTAACTGATTATGAATAACCGCTTGCCCTACATCTAAAATCTGTAGGGAATGGGCGGACAAAACCTGCATTAATCGTGTAAATTGATTAGGCTGGTCAGGTCCTAAGAATGATATAAGAATGATTTCTCGCATGAATTGACTCGGGTCTGAGCTACAACTATTGTTAGAATCATAATCGAAATTGAACAGAATTGCCTTGGAAGTTTACGTTGAATGCGCCTAGACAAGGGCTATTTGCTAGCCTATTGATTGTAAGTTTTGCTCTGCATACCTTTTTACTGGTATTGGCAACCACTCACCAACTGAATGAAAACCGTGCCAATCAGGGACAGCTGATCACCAGTCAACTGGTGACAGACAGCCTGTCTGAGCTTGAACCACCCAACCGCGTTTCTCTGGCGTTGCTGGCAAATCGTTATGCCACCAATCCAAGTGTCGCTTCCATCCGGATTCTAGATGCGAAAGCTCAGGTTTTAGCCACTGGCGGACTGACCAAAACCCGCGAGGGTGAAGTTTTTGTCCGTGATGCGCTGCAAAATGAGAAAAAAGTCGGTGTGATTGAAATCACTCTGATTGAACCAAGTATTGGTGAAATTCTGCGGACACAATGGCTGGCAATTCTGTTCTCGTTCATCATTCATGGTCTGCTCTGGGTCGCTTATCGTGCCGTGGCACGTCCAAGCCGAACCGAATATCTGGCGCGCATCAATAACGAATCGCGACTGAAATTCGAGATTCAGACCCTGACCCAGGCATTGGAACAGGAAAAGCATAATGCGGCACTGGCGATTGCCCAAGCCCAACAGGCAGTGAAAAACAAAGCCAAAGAAAAAGAACATAAGCCGGCAATACTGGAAAGCGATAGCCTGAGCTTAAACATCCAGTTCTACGATCCAAAACAGTTACTGGATAGCGTGAATAAAACCGTTTCGGTGCCTTATTTCAATCTCTGTCAAATTTTCCTGAATAAAGCCACTGAACTCTGTGTGCAACGCTATAAGTTAAATAGTTCTGATATTTGTACCGTACATAAATTTGATGAAAAAGGTGCCACCATCAGTATCGCAGCAGACAAACCGAATGCCCTGGCCTGCCTGACCATGATCAGTGCCGTGTTCCAGCTGCTTTCGGAAGTGCTGTATAAACGTTATCGTGAAGAAAAACGTTTTGTGCTACAAACCCGCAGCGCGATTGCCTCTAAAGTCGAGGAGATGCAGCTCAGTTCGGTACAGGCCGCTGAGCGTCTGACTCAGCATCTGGTCGCGAAAGAAAGTGCCTTACATGTACCGAATAGCTTGCTGAAAGATGTGAGTGATCACTTCCAGCTGGTCAGCATGCCGAATCCAACCAATGTCCTGACCCGTCATGCTTTTGTGGTGAATGGGATGGATGCTGAAAGCGCCGAGCTGGCACAGACTTTTAGAACCGAAATTCTAAAATCCAAACAGTCCAAAGCCTCATAAATATCACTGAATATTGCAATTAAAAAAGCCGGATTCAATATCTGGCTTTTTGATGGGTACAAAACAAATACGCCAGCGTATCTTGGCCTACCCTTTAAATTTTTAACTGTTTTTGTTCCAGCAGATATTGCTGGACATTATAAGGCTGGGCCGGATCCTGACAGGGGACTTTATGCCACTGACCCTCGGCATCTAACTCCCATGCATTGTGACAATCTTTTAAATAGCTGATCAGGCCATCTTTATAAATCCGTTTTTTCAGCTCTGGATCCAGCACCGGGAAACAGGTTTCCACCCGGGAAAACAGGTTACGGCCCATCCAGTCGGCACTGGCACAATACAGTTTCTTGGCACCGCCATGTTCAAAATAATAAACCCGGGTATGTTCCAGGAAACGTCCTACGATTGAACGGACCTGGATATTTTCAGACATACCGGTAACTTGTGGAATCAGACAGCAGATTGAACGCACAATCAGGTCAATTTTTACCCCAGCCTGCGAAGCCTGATACAGGGCAGCAATCAATTGCGGTTCGGTAAGTGCATTCACTTTGATGATGATATGCGCGGCTCTGCCGGCCAGGGCAAATGCCTTTTCCTGTTCAATCAGTTTCAGCAATTCGCTATGCAGGGTAAACGGTGCATGCAGCAAGGCTTTCAGTTTGGCCATTTTCCCCATACCAGTCAGTTCCTGGAACATGCGGTGCACATCTTCACAGATATCCGGCTGTGTGGTCATCAGGCCATAATCGGTGTACATGCGGGCATTACCGGCATGATAGTTTCCGGTACCCAGATGCGCATAACGCAGTAATTCCTGATTTTCACGCCGGACAATCAGAATCATTTTGGCATGGGTTTTATAACCGACAATGCCATAGACCACAACCGCGCCGGCTTCTTGCAGGATATTGGCCACCATGATGTTAGATTCTTCATCAAAACGCGCCCGCAGTTCAATCACAGCCGTGACTTCCTTGCCATTCCGTGCAGCCTCTGCCAGCACCTGAACGATTTCCGAGTCTGGCCCACTACGGTACAGCGTCTGCTTGATCGCCAGCACCGCCGGGTCCTTGGCCGCTTCGCGCAGTAAAGTAATCACCGGCTGGAATGAATCAAAAGGATGATGCAGCAGTACATCCTGTGCCTTTAAAATTTCAAAAATACTTTTCTGTTTACGGAAAATTTTGGGAATGACCGGACTAAAATGCGGATACTTTAATTCCGGACGCTCAAAGCTGGTACTCAGACGGGACAAATTGATCGGTCCATCAATCCGGTACAGTTCCTGTTCCGTCAAATCAAATTCATCTAGCAAATAGTCGATGATATTCTGTGGAGAGTCATTTTCAATTTCCAGACGTACTGCACGACCAAAGCGGCGCGAACACAGTTCGTCTTTTAAAGCCACTGCCAGATCATCAACATCTTCTGACAGTACCAGATCGGCGTTGCGGGTGACCCGAAAAGCATAACATCCGGTCGCTTTCATGCCCGGGAACAAATCACTGATATGCTGCTGGATGATCGCAGTCAGAAAAATCTGGGTGGTATTGTTTCCGGTGACGTCTTCCGGAATTTTAATCAGGCAGGGTAAGGAACGTGGTGCCGGCACAATCGCCATCTCGATTTCACGGCCAAAGGCATCTTTACCTTCTAGGCTAATAATAAAGTTCAGACTTTTATTCACCAAACGTGGAAAAGGATGTGAAGGATCCAGGCTGATCGGGGTCAGTACCGGTTGTACTTCTTTGGCAAAAAAGGCTGCAATCCACGCCTTGTTTTTTTCCAGAAGATCCTGATATTGAAGAAACTGGATACCCTGCGCCTGAAGTTCAGGCAAAATCGCATGATTCAGCACCTCATACTGCTTGTTAACTGTGGCATGAATGGACTGGGACAGTTCTTGTAGAATCAGCTCGGTGGGTACAGCATCAGGCGTCCGGGTAGTCGCATTCAGGTCTTGCTGTTTCATCAGCCCGGCAATCCTGATTTCAAAGAACTCATCCAGGTTACGGGAAAAAATAATCAGGAAGTTTAAGCGCTCTAAAATCGGTAAATTCGGATCGAGTGCTTGTGCCAAGACACGACGCTGAAATTCAAATAAGGAAAGTTCCCGATTAAAATAGGTCGCTGACGAATGCTGAAATTGTTCCATGCCCTCTCAATGCTGCTGATTACAGTCTGTTGTTTCACATCATTGAGGGGCGATCTTAGGCAGACTTCATGACACTTATGTTACAAAGCTCGATAAATCCATATAAATTAATATTTTAATTTTTAAAATTATAAAACATCATGCTCTGGCTTGTTGTGCGCTGTCCTCAAACTGCAATTAGGTGTCTGTTTTTTCAGTTTGTCTGGCAGCCCAATAAGTGGCTAAAGCTGGCCCTGAAATATTATGCCACAGACTGAAAATGGCACTTGGTAAAGCGGTAAGTGGTGATGCGGCAAAATGGGTTGCCGCCAAGGCCACACCCAGACCAGAATTCTGCATTCCCACTTCAATGGATACTGCACGACAGTCTATTTCTGCCAAGTGAAATATACGACTGGCCCAATAACCCAGTAAATAGCCCATACCATTGTGTAAGGCCACGATTCCTAAAATCATTAAACCGGACTCCAGAATCTGGGTTTTGCTGCCGGCAATAATCGCCGCGACAATTGCCACAATCGCAATTACAGAAATTAACGGCATTACCTGAATATAGGCCGTGACTTTTTGCTTGAGTAGCGCCCGTACGATTAAGCCCAGAATAATCGGGAATAACACCACCTGTAAGATCGACACCAGCATCGACCAGGCATTGATTTCAATCCACTGACTGGCCAACAAGTAGAAAATGGCCGGAGTTAGAATGGGCGCCAGTAACGTAGAAACCGAGGTACAGGCGACAGACAAGGCAGTATTGCCCTTGGCCATATAGGTAATCACATTGGATGCAGTTCCGCCCGGACAGCAACCCACCAAGATTACCCCGATGGCAATCTCTGGTGGCAGCTGGAACAGCTTGCACAGCAAAAAGGCCAAACCCGGCATCACCATAAACTGGGCGACGACACCAATTGCCACAGCTTTCGGACTTTGCAAGACACTTTTAAAATCTCCCACGGTCATGGTCATGCCCATGCCAAACATAATGATGCCCAACATCCACGGAATATAAGCCCGTAACCAGACAAAAGCATCAGGGATCATCAAGGCAATACCGGAAAAAAATACGACCCATAAAGCAAAGGTTTTTTGGACAAATTGGCTAAACTGGAGCAAGGCTGACATGGGTTTCATCCAGATGACATTAAGGGAGAAAAAGTAAGATAAAACAGGCACCCGTTGACGCCTGAATTTTTATATTTAAATATAAATAAGATCAAAGGAATATTTAAGTTCTATCCCTATTCAGCTTTAAGCTGCTTGAACAATATCTTTCACATAGATACGTTTTACGCCATGCGACAGCATATCCTGCCAAGCATGTTGCAAGGAACCATTCAGGTCAATGCCCTTGGTGGCATCGGCAATCACATAGGTCTTAAAGCCCAGTTTGCAGGCATCGATTGCAGTCCAGGCCACACAAAAGTCCGTAGCAATCCCGACCACAAATACGGTATCAATCCCACGTTCACGCAGATAACCAGCAAGACCGGTAGTGGTTTTCTGGTCGGCTTCCATAAAGGCCGAGTAACTGTCGATCTGGGAATGAAAGCCCTTGCGAATGATGAGTTGTGCTTGCGGTAAATTTAAATCCGGATGCAGTTCGGCATCGCGTGTCCCTTGCACGCAATGCTTTGGCCATAAAACCTGACTGCCATAATCCAGCTGAATGCTGTCATAGGCTGCTTTGCCGGGATGGTTGTCTGCAAAAGAGATATGGTTGTCCGGATGCCAGTCTTGGGTCAGGATAATATGCTTAAAATGCTGCCCCAATAGATTAATATTTGGAATAATCTGGTCAGCATTGGCTACAGCCAGATTGCCTCCCCGGGTAAATCCTCTCTGTACATCCACGACCAGTAAAGCGACATTATTCTGCATCTGTTTTCATCCATTGAAATCTCGATTTATGCCCAAGCATAGCGCAAAATACCTCAGGATTTTTAGCTCTACGGTTAAAAATGGCATGACTGTGTATTCTCGGCATGTGTATATGAGCAGATCAATAGATTCATTGTTTTTGACAAATATGAGATGAGTTCCGGGCTTGTATCAAGCTAGATCTCTGCAAAAAAAATAAGTTTTAAGATAAAGTGATGAGTCTTTTTAATAATAAAACAGTGTATTTAATTCTTAAATTCTGAAAATAAAAAAGCCTGCAAGAGCAGGCTTTTTTAAATCGTTGAACCTTACACTTTAGTGCGGTTCACCAGGAACAGCATACATAATGCAGAGATGATGATACATGG
The DNA here is from genome assembly GCF_022967985.1 of Acinetobacter lwoffii. Lineage (GTDB taxonomy): Bacteria > Pseudomonadota > Gammaproteobacteria > Pseudomonadales > Moraxellaceae > Acinetobacter. Next base: position 14,650 of record NZ_JALJVC010000026.1, read on the forward strand.
GATCGCAGCAGTAATGACCCCCGCAGCACCGAAACCTGCTGTCAATAACTGACCGGCAATGACTGGCCCCAGCATGGCACCGATACGGCCAACTGCAGATGCAACACCAACACCAGTACCACGCACCTCAGTCGGATAAACGATACTACCGAAGGCATACAGTACACCCTGACAGCCAATCACGAAGGCACCGGCCAATGCTGCTGCCATATACATCTGGTTCAGCGAGCTTGCACCATTCAGCGCCAGTAGACCTGCCAGAATACCGCCGTACATCAACAGGATCACATAGGCTTTCTTCCAGCGGTCGGTCAGCATACCCAAAATAATCGTACCAATCGTCGCTGTCACCATGAAGTAGAACTGTGCGGTTGAACCATCCTTACGTGTGAAGCCAAGTTCCATAAACAATGATGGCAACCAGCTCAACATGATGTAAACCACCATCAAGGTAAAGAAGTAGCTCACCCAGATACATAGCGTACGTAACAGGTTGTCCGAATTAAACAGGTCCTTGAATGAACCCTGCGGTGCAACAGCAAGTTCTGCAGCCGTTTTGTTCTGTGCTTTCAGGTATTCCTTCGATTCAGGCAAAAATAACATCATCAGCGGAATGGCAAGAATCGGTAACAGACCTCCGAGATAAAAAACATTATTCCAGTTAGCACCAAATTCAGTCGCTGCAATTAAAGACAAAATCGCTGCACCGACTGGCATACCGCAGTACATCAAGCCCACTGCACGGCCACGATTTTGTGGAGAGACTGCTTCAGAAGCAAGTGTGATCAGAATTGGCATCGCGCCGCCCAGACCTGCTCCAGCCAGGAAACGCACTGCCAGCAAGCTGTTAAAGCTATTGACCCAGACGGTACATAAGGTAAATACAGCAAATACTGCTGTCGACCAGATCAAGACTTTCTTACGGCCAATGCGGTCCGCAAATCGCCCACCAACCAGTGCACCCGGTAATAAACCCAGAATCCCTGCACTAAAAAACACACCCAACTGGGAACTATCGAGACCAAAATGCTCACGAATACCTGCAGCAGCAATTCCGGCTGCCTGAATATCTAAGCCTTCAATCACCGCAATCAGAAAACAGATCGCGACCGTGACGATAGCATGCTTATTGTCTGATTTTTCCATTGGATTATCCTTGTTCAATCAGCGTTACAAAAGACAGCCATCATCTATGAGCCTGATTGCAGAAATAACTATCAACAAGTTGAACGTTTTGCTTAGATATTCCCAAAGGAGTAGAGGCAGATAAAAATAGGATAAGACCAGATAAAGTCGCAAAAACACTTAATCAGAACACCATAAAGTTCAAGACTTAGACTTTAAGGCTTATACATCAAGTTAAAAAATTAACCGATAAGAAAAAAAATTCTCAATTTATTGATATTTAAAAAAGATTAGTCTTAGTCATTTTTGGCTTTATTTGTTTTGGTGCGAGAGTGCGATCAAGATGTACGAGATCTCAATTTATCCAATATAACTATTAATCAAAAATCAAAAGGCATAAAAATCGCAGTTTTCAGCTGATCTTTTTGCACAAGCCTTATCATTATCGGGTTCATTTGGGGCAATATCCTCCTTTGTCTAGACTGGAGGCATAACTTTGGTCCCAGGATTTTGCTTTATAAATCATCTTATTTATTACTTGATTGTTTCCAAAAGGCTTTGTATAAAGAATTCAGTAGCTTTTACTAAAGCATATTGTTCTTATGCGTTTGATCAGTCATAATTTGCATAAGCAATATTCAATTCAATGCAAATCTATTGAATTTGCTATAAATCAAAATACAAATCCATCCCAATTTATGTTTTCTCATTCCTTTCGGATGGACAAATAGGATAGTTTTTTAAAATGACTCAGCAAGCACAGACCATTCAAGGTTCCATAGTCGCAATCGTCACCCCTATGTTTGAAGATGGCAGCGTAGATTGGAAGGGTCTCGAGAAGCTGGTTGAATGGCATATTGCAGAGGGCACCAACAGTATTGTCGCCGTTGGAACGACAGGCGAAGCCTCTACTCTCAGCATGAGTGAACACACCCAGGTGATCAAAGAAATCATTCGTGTGGCCAACAAACGTATTCCTATTATTGCCGGCACAGGTGCGAACTCGACCCGTGAAGCGATCGAACTGACCCGCGAAGCCAAAGAGCTGGGGGCAGATGCCGCTTTACTAGTAACGCCATATTATAACAAACCGACTCAGGAAGGCTTATACCAACATTATAAAGCCATTGCTGAAGCTGTTGATCTTCCTCAGATTCTTTATAATGTTCCAGGCCGTACCGGTGTGGATATGGCCAATGAAACCGTGATTCGTCTGGCGGATATTCCACAAATTATCGGTATTAAGGATGCGACTGGCGATGTACCGCGCGGTGCTGAACTGCTGCAAGGCCTTGTAGGCAAAGACATGACTGTTTATTCAGGTGATGATGCAACTGCCTATCAACTGATCAGTCATGGCGCCAAAGGTAATATCTCGGTGACAGCGAACGTTGCTCCGAAAGCCATGAGCGAAGTGTGTGCTGCTGCCATTGCCGGTGATGCAGCTACAGCTGAACAGTTAAATGCTCAGGTTGCAAATTTACACAATATTTTATTTTGCGAATCGAACCCAATTCCTGTGAAATGGGCACTCCATGATATGGGCTTAATTGGTACAGGTATTCGCCTTCCATTAACACCACTTGCAGAACAATATCGCGCTCCACTTCATGAAGCACTGGTCGAAGCGGGCGTTATTAAATAAAAGAGCACAAGATTATGCAATTACGTTTAGGACTTAGCCTTACACTTTCAGTATTCAGTTTGGCAGGTTGTAGTTCAATGGCCTTTAATAATGGCACTTTAGACTATAAAGAGACTACTACCCTGGAAGCTTTACAATATCCTGAAGGCGCCATGGTTCGTCCTGCAACGCCATTGTATCCTGCTCCAACAGTTGATCCGCTTGCAATTGAACATGCACCGAAGCTTGAAAACCAGCGTGGCAACCGTTTTGCCTTGCCACGCCCACAAGCCCAGACTGAAAACTCAAATACAGCTGATCTAACCGAAACCAATACGGTGGGTCAACCACAGTTGGTCACTGACGGAAATCTTAATCCGCTGCTTAAAATTGAGGGAAATTCTGCTACAATTTGGCAATATACACTTGCCACCCTCAGCAGTCTGAATCATAGCATCGTTGCGCAGAGCAAAAATCGTTATGAAGTCACGATTAAAGTCGACCAGCAGACCTATGTATTAAGATTATCTTCTGTCGGTTCAAGTAATAACCTCGCTGTGTTCAATGCCGATAACAGTTTTGCCGACCGTGAAAAAGCCGCAGAACTGCTCAACCAGATTTACCAAAATTGGCCAGCCTAGACATTTCTAGGCATTTTTTTGTAAAAGGTTCCCTCATGTTAAAACAAACCTTGCTCTATACTGGTAAAGCGAAATCTGTCTACACCACAGACAGTTCAGACCATCTGATTTTAGTCTTTCGCGATGATGCCTCAGCATTCAATGGCGAAAAAATTGAGCAACTAGATCGTAAAGGCAAGGTGAACAACCGTTTTAACGCCTTCATCATGGAAAAACTGGCAGAAGCAGGAATTGAGACCCACTTTGAAAAGCTGCTGACTCCAAATGAAGTGCTGGTAAAAAAACTGGATATGATCCCGGTTGAATGTGTAATCCGTAACTATGCAGCAGGTTCTTTATGCCGCCGCCTGGGTGTGGAAGAAGGCAAGGAACTGACGCCTCCAACATTCGAATTGTTCTTTAAAGATGATGCGCTTGGCGATCCAATGGTCAATGAATCACAAGCCATTGCTTTAGGTTGGGCAACTGCTGAACAATTGGCGAAAATGAAAGAATTGACTTACCAAGTGAACGATGTGCTTAAAGCATTGTTTGACGCAGGCAACATGATTCTGGTCGATTTCAAACTTGAATTTGGTGTGTTCCACGACCGTATCGTACTTGGTGATGAATTCTCTCCAGATGGTTGCCGTCTATGGGACAAAGACACCAAGAAAAAACTGGATAAAGACCGTTTCCGTCAAGGTTTAGGCGGCGTGGTTGAAGCCTATGAAGAAGTGGCTGGCCGTTTAGGTATCAATCTAGACAACATCTAATCTGTAAATGCACAGATTCGAAAAAACCGAGCTTTTTAGCTCGGTTCTTTTATTTCCGGCTTTTAATCGGAAAAATAAATTTTTATTATTAAAATGATCGTTTTTACATCAAAAACTACATGCATTAATATCATCTCATACCAGGCAAATCAGTGAGTTGATGCACTTCACTCCATATTTGCCGACCAGATTTCTTCTCTACCCTCTAGGATGTTATCTCCCTCAAAAAACATCCTACTTTCAGCCCAATTCGCCTTGAATTGGGCTTTTTTTTCTTTGTTCAATCGGTTGAGATACCCAGCTTTATTGCTGCTGTTGTTGCTGTTGCCAACGGCGTTGCTGTAAACGCTCCCCTTCAACTTCACGTTTATTACGTGCTGATTCATACAGTTTGGTATCTTTCAGTTCTGGCGGCATATATTCTTGTAGCACAAAATGCTCAGGATAGTTATGCGGATACAGATAATCCACGCCATAGCCCTGCTCTTTCATCAGCTTGGTTGGTGCATTTCTTAAATGCAAAGGCACTGGCAAATTTGAAGTTTTATCTGCGAGTTCCATCGCCTTGTTAATCGCCAGATAAGTACTGTTACTTTTAGCACTGGTCGCCAGATAAACCGCACATTGTCCTAGGATAATCCGACATTCCGGCATTCCTACCGCCTGTACCGAACGGAAACATTCACCAGCCAACAGCAAGGCATTTGGATTAGAGTTGCCGATATCTTCGGATGCGGCAATCAGCATACGGCGTGCAATAAATACCGGGTCTTCGCCGCCTTTGAGCATGCGTGCCATCCAGTACAGGGCTGCATCCGGATCACTGCCGCGAATCGACTTGATAAAGGCCGAGACCAGATCATAGTGCTGCTCACCGGACTTGTCATAACGGGCGATATTCTGCTGTGCGACTTTGACCACCACCGCATTGGTGATGATATTTTCCATATCCGCTTCAAAGGTACTGGCAATCAGATCCAGCAAATTCAGTGCCTTGCGGGCATCTCCTGCTGCGAACTGGATCAGGGCATCAAATTCTTCAATCAGGATATGTCTTTCCTGCAAGAAAGAGTCATTTTGCAAGGCTTGTGTCAACAAAGTCTGAATCGATTCAGCGCTCAATGCATTCAGGCTATACACCTGACAACGTGACAATAAGGCACTATTCACTTCAAAAGACGGGTTTTCCGTGGTAGCACCAATTAAGGTAATTTTCCCTTTCTCGACCGCATTTAATAAAGCATCCTGCTGGGATTTATTAAAGCGATGAATTTCGTCAATAAACACCACTGGCGTCAGCAAATCGCCACCTTCTGCAATGATTTCACGCAGCTCTTTCACGCCGGTATTCAGTGCAGACAGGCTGATAAAAGGCCGGTCTACCGCTTGAGCCAGCAGCAAGGCAATGGTGGTTTTTCCGACTCCGGGAGGTCCCCAGAAAATGATCGAAGGTAGATGCCCCTGATCAATCATCTGGCGTAAGGGCGCCTGCTCACCCAGCAAATGTTCCTGCCCGATAATCTGTGTAAGGTCGCGTGGCCGTAAGCGTTCTGGAAGCGGGATATGACTATCTGACATGTTATTATTGGCTCAAACTAAATTCTGATCTCATTCTAACACCAGCAGTTTTGATTCCAAAAATGCAAACATCAAGCATAAAAAATTAATTTATGGAGATATCCTCTATTTTTTTAATTCTGAATGAATTAATCTCTATAAAAGCGAATAATTTGAACATGATTAATTGTGAATTAATTACAGTGTAATTTTCATATTGTTTATTCTAATTAAAAGAAACTTATCTCGCCCCTTGGGCACTTTGGGGTTGTAGTGGTGAATGCATGAAGCATGATAAATTTGAACATGGAGCTCTGAGTCGGTCTAAGCCACTGACGTCATCATCACTGATTGCACCCCACGTTCACTTGTCTGAATCGGTTTTATTAAAAAATCTGATCGATGCCTTACCGCAACCCTTGTGGGTCAGCAACAAACAACATCTGCAATATTTTAACGATGCCTTGACTGATTATCTTGGCGTGAACCTGAATGAACAGGGTCATCCACAATGGCAGAGTTTTATCCATGCCGAGGACTTGCAGCTATTTTTAGCGCAGTGGCATGCTGCGCTGGATCAGCATCAGAATTTTGAAACCCAGTGCCGGATTAAACGCAGTGATACCCATTATCGCATGTGTACCCTAGCCGTAAAATTTCATCATGAACCTGAACATTTGCTGCAATGGGCCGTTTCCCTGACCGATGTGCATGATTATTTTGAAATCCAGCAGCAACTTTCTCAGATTGTTTCAACCCAGGAAAACATGCTGGATGCCAGCGCAGACTGCATTAACATTATCAGCCCTGAAGGCGAGATTCGGCATAGTAACTCTGGCTGTCTGGCACAAGCCAATCAGACCGCAGAACAAGATCAGGATCATTCATTGTGCTGGCTAAATCGTTTAAGCCCTGAAGCCCGAAAATCCGGGCAGCGTGCTTTAAAACAGGCGGCCCAAGGCTTAAACAGCCGTTTTTCCAGCAAAGTCCAGATCGAAGATCAACCGATCCAATATTGGGATCATCTGCTGACGCCAATTCTGGATCAGCAGAATATTACCCAAAATATCCTCTGTGTATCACGCAATATCAGTCAGCAAAAAATTGCAGAAACCCGTTTAAAAGAAGTGATTAAACGCGATGAATTGACTGGCCTGTATAATCGCAGTACCTTCTATAAAACCTTTAAACAGGTACTGTTAAAAGCCAAACAGCAACAGACCATGGCAGGTTTACTGCTGATTGATCTGGACTATTTCCGGCATATTAATGACACCTTGGGCCATATTGCTGGCGATCATCTGTTACATGTCTTAGGCAAACGCTTCCAGACCTGTTTTGGTCCGAATACCATCATCGCCCGTTTGGGTGGTGATGAATTTGCCGTACTGGTGAAAAATCTGGAAAGTGAAGAGCAACTGCTGGCAACGGCGCAAATGGCCTATGCCCAGCTGGATCAGCCGATCAATTATGTTGGCAATAGCCTCAATAGTGCCATGAGTATTGGCTGTGCCATCTATCCACGAGATGCGCTCAACACCTCTAATCTGTTGAAATGTGCTGATATCGCCTTAAATGACCTGAAAAATAGTGGTCGTGGTGGCATCCGCATGTTTAATCAGGAAATGTGCGGTTCACTGGAAAATATAACCAAGCAGCTGACTCTGGCTCGCAAGATTATTCTCGCCGATCAGATCATTCCCTATTACCAGCCTAAGGTCCGTCTTTCTGATGGTGCAGTGATCGGTTTTGAAGCGCTATTACGCTGGCAAGATCAGAATCAGAACATTCAGTTACCTTCCGAAATTTTTGGTGCCTTTCAGGACTATGAGCTGGCCTCACGCATCAGTGAGACCATGCAGCTAAAAGTCTTTGCAGATATGAGCCGCTGGCAGGCACAAGGTCTGGATCTGTTACCGATTTCAATCAATGCTGCACCAGTTGAATTCCTGCGCGATGACTATGCCGAAAAACTGTTGGCACGCCTGTCCAATTTCGATATTCCGGCCCACAAAGTTGAACTGGAAATTACCGAACAGAGCCTGTCCGAACATGGCGCCAATTATGTGGTCCGTGCCCTGAACCTGCTGAAACAGGCCGGAATCCAGATCTCACTGGATGATTTCGGCACCGGACATTCTTCGCTGACCCGCTTGCAGGACTATCCGGTCGATTGCATCAAGATTGACCGAAACTTTGTAGAGCGCATGAACAGTGAGCCATCTGCCCTGGCTATTGTCAAAGCCATTACTCAGATTGGCTCCAGTATTGCACTGGATGTTCTGGTGGAAGGGATTGAGAATACAGAACAGCTGGATACCCTGATCCATTGTGACTGTCGGATAGGACAAGGATTCTATTTCTATCGCCCGATGGCCGGTGCTTTGGCCCAGGCCCTACTCCATCCGGCAGATCAATAAACGAATCACGCAGGCAGATTTAACGCACCCAGCGTACAATATAGTCTTCGATGTCATCTTCATGAATGTCACTTTCACTCAGGCAGCGCCCTGCTGCCGACTTGCGTGCCTGAATCACACTTTCCCGTGAACCGCTAATCAGATAATGCCAAGATGGCAGGCTTTTACCCTGCTCTACCCGACGATAGGCACAACTCGAAGGCAACCAGTGAATCGTTTCCAGCTTCTCTGGCGTGAGCTGAATACAGTCCGGCACATATTGCAGGCGATCCGGATAATTGGAACAACGCGCAGTGCTACAATCCAGTAATTTGCAGGCCACTTTGGTATATGCGACTTCCTGAGTATCTTCATCTTCCAGTTTAATCAGACAACATAATCCGCAACCATCACACAAGGCCTCCCACTCGACTTGCGTCAGTTCAGCAAGTGAATAGTTTTTCCAGAATTCGGGACGTAAAGTATCGCTCATGATCAGGTCGGCACATTCAAAAATCAGCTTATTATAGCAGCCAGAACCCTGCAGACCTACCGCCTCAAATTCTTATTACTATCACGTAAACTATTGTTAAATCATAGACAGTTCATCAACAAAACACTAACAGTCGCTGGAATCGTTTATTTCTATACTAAATTTGAAAATAAAAACACATGGAGAATATATATGTTTCGCTGGGCTATTATTTTTGCTGTTATTGCATTAATTGCGAGTCTACTTGGTTTCGGTGGCGTCGCAGGCTTGTCTAAGGATTTTGCGATTATCTTGTTGGTAATTGCGGTGATTCTTGCGATCGTTGGTTTTCTTTCGCGCGGCAAGGTCTAGATTTACGCTAGACCTTTTCAAAGCAAGTGTTAGCTTTCAAAAAAAACAAGAGCCTTCTGGCTCTTGTTTTTTTATGGGTATTTTAATGCTCTGTTTTGATCAAAAATACTTCTTTCAATATGAACTTAAGGTTTTAAATGACGTGGTCTAAAACCTGCCACCAGCAAGGCTGCAACATACGCCACCACACCCACGACACATAGGATCACGACTTCTAAAACACGCATCCATTGTGATACATCTGCGTTATACCAACTCAGGGCATAGGCCAGAGCCGCAATCATCACCACATTGGCAAACATGAATTGCAGGAAGATTTTTTTCCAGTGCGAACCAAAACGGAAAATATCACGCTTATGCAGATAATAATAAAGCAAACCGGCATTGACCATCGCTGAACCCGTCGATGCCAGTGCAAGCGCCATATGCTCTGCTTCCCAGTCAATCAGCTTGAAGAAACCAATAAAAATCACGTTCAGAATCGCATTGGCCGCCACAGCCATCAAACCGACACGCACCGGGGTTCTGGTATCCTGCTTTGCATAAAAACCGGGAGCAAAGACTTTAATCAGCATAAAGGCAATCACACCACCGCTCATACATTGCAGCGCCAAAGCCGTCATTTGAGTATCTTCAAAGGTGAACTGGCCACGTTCAAACAGGGCTTGAATAATCGGGGTCGACAGCATAAACAGTGCAACACTGGCGGGTAGGCCTGCCATCACAATAACTTTGGCTGCCCAGTCCATCATGCCACGGAATTTTTCCGGATTTTGCTCAGTATGCCGTGCCGATAAGGACGGCAAAATCACGGTACCAATTGCAACACCGATCAGACCCAGCGGCAATTCGGTCATACGCTCGGCACTGTACAGCCAGGACACCGAACCATCCTGCATGAATGAGGCCCAGATGGTATTTAACAGCAGGTTAATTTGCGTGACAGATACACCAAATAATGCCGGCAGCATCAACTTCATGATGCGATCAACGCCTTCATGCTTGAAGTCAATTTTCGGTGGAATCAGCAGATTTTTACGCCACAATTCAGGAATTTGGATCGCCAGCTGTAAAATACCGGCAATGATCACAGCCCAGCCCAGCGCCATAATCGGCTCGGCCATATAAGGCGTAAGCCAGAGCGCCCCGGCAATCATCGCCACATTCAGCAAGACCGGCGCAAATGCCGGGGTACTAAAAGAGCCATAACTGTTCAGAATACTGCTGGCAAAAGCCGTCAGTGACATGAACAGCAAATAAGGAATGGTCAGGCGGAACATGTCGGTCGCCAGAGCGAACTTTTCAGGATCGCTATGGAAACCGGGCGCATAGATATACATAATCAATGGCGCAGCAATGATCGCGACCATGGTCAGCGTGGTCATGACCGTGGCCAGACAGCCAAACACCCGGCTAATCAGGATCTGGACTTCGGTATGCGTGCGACTGGTTTTATATTCAGTCAGTACCGGAATAAATGCCTGTGAAAATGCGCCTTCGGCAAATAAACGCCTGAAAAAGTTTGGAATACGAAATGCGACTACGAAGGTATCGAAGTCTTTACCAGCACCAAAGACATTCAGTAAAACAATATCTCGAACCAATCCCAGTACGCGTGACAACATGGTCATCGCACTGACAATGACGGTCGAACGCCAAAGCGCCATCCTCTTCACCTAATGTATAAATTTGTGGTTATTGTAATGAAACTTTTGTCAGAAGTTCATTGCTTAATTTCATCGCTCAAGCGAGCTTGAGGTGTTTTTATAATGCTGTAACTGTGCACGAAAATCAGCCCAGTTAAAATATGGTCCCGGATCGGTCTTGCGGCCCGGTGCAATATCCGAATGTCCGGCAATATGCTGCTGAATCTTGGAATAATGCTGTTGCAGACAGGCCGTGACTTTTACCAAGGCCTGATATTGTTCAGCTGCAAAAGGCAAGTCATCACTACCTTCCAGTTCGATCCCGATCGAATAATCATTACATTCTTTTTTGCCCAAATAGCTCGAGCGGCCGGCATGCCAGGCACGGTCATTGAAATTAACAAATTGCAGTACTTCTCCCGTTCTTAAAATTAGCAGATGGGTCGACACCTGCATCCCTTCAATGGTTTGAAAATAAGGATGTACGGACCAGTCCAGCTGATTCTGAAAAAACTGTTCAATATAACCACCGCCAAACTGTGAAGGTGGCAGGCTGATATTGTGAATCACCAGCAATTGAATCTCGGTCTGTTCTGGCCGCTGATCAAAATTGGGAGACGGGATTTGACGTGCACCGATTAGTTGCCCGTCCTTGACCTGAAACTCAGCTGCCTGTTGCATAAAACCGTTCTCCCCAAAAATAAAATCTGCAAGATCAGCATTGCAGCCGGCTTCATGCTAAAACTTTCAAGGAGAAATCTCAATTCATCCCAGCAAACTGGATGAAAAATCGCTCATCTTTTATGTAACGGTGCTAAGATAAGGCGCAATTTTCACGGCTTAAAAAAGATACGGAAATACTCATGCGCATATCTCAAGCTTTGCTAGACCAGTCCATTCAGATCAATATTCAACAAGCACTTTCAGAAGATATCGGTGAAGGCGATATTACCGCCCTGCTGACCCCTGAAGATGAACAGGCCACTGCCACCATCATCAGCCGTGAAGACATGGTCTTGGCTGGTCAGCCTTGGGTGAATGCCTTGATTCAGGCCTATGATCCAAGCATTGAAGTGAGCTGGCTGAAAAATGATGGCGATCATGTTCAAGCCAATGAAGCATTTTTAAAACTGGCCGGATCTGCGCGCAGCTTACTCACCGTGGAGCGCCCTGCGCTAAACTTTGTCCAGACGCTGTCTGCGGTTGCGACTAAAACCTCCCATTATGTCAAAGAGCTGCAAGGTTTAAACACCAAATTATTAGATACCCGTAAGACGCTGCCGGGCCTGCGTATCGCACAAAAATATGCCGTAGCCATTGGTGGTGGTCAGAACCATCGTCTGGGCCTGTTCGATGCCTTTTTAATTAAAGAAAATCATATTATGGCAGCGGGTGGTATTGCGCAGGCGATTGCCAAGGCCCATCAAATTGCACCGGGTAAGCCTGTCGAAGTTGAAGTTGAAACCTGGGATGAACTAAATCAGGCACTCGAAGCCCAGGCTGATATTGTAATGCTGGATAATTTCAGTCAGCAGCAAATGATTGATGCAGTGCAACACGTAGCTGGTCGCTGCAAACTGGAAGCCTCTGGCAACATCACCATTGATAATTTACGTGAAGTCGCGAGTACCGGCGTAGATTATATTTCTATGGGTGTATTGACCAAAGATATCAAAGCCATTGATCTGTCGATGCGTTTCAATGCTTAAACCTAAATGGGATAGATGACCGTAGAGGGTGCGAAGCACCCTTTTTTATTTTTAGAAAATTTTTTTGCGTATATTTTGCTCAATTTTCTATTTTAGACCTTAATCATCATCGTCGTCCCGATTATCTCGGCGATCGCGGTCATCATCGTCACCATCACGGTCGTTATATCTTCCGTTATCCTCATCACGATCCTGATTTAACACTGAACGCTCGTCATCTTCACGATTATTGCCCCAGTCACAGGCAGCAGTTAATCCAAACACGCCCAGCAATGAAATTGCACAAAGCCACTGTTTCATGCCGCATTCCTCATTTTGATCTCGCCTGATCCAATATCGATGCAAAACCGGTTCAGATATAGCCGATTCATGTCGGATTTTTGTGATGAAGCTTTGTGATGCAGTTTCTCATACAGTAATTGCTGAAATTTCAGGCATAAAAAAACGCATCCGTAGATGCGTTTCTCAACATGGGATGAATTACCAGCCTAAAGCTTCTTGCTGTTTTTTCACCAGTTCCTGAATGCCTTTCTCAGCCATTTCCAGCATGGCATTCGATTGTGCGCGGGTAAATGGCTTATCTTCTGCAGTACCTTGAATTTCAATAAATTCACCGGCCTGAGTCATCACCACGTTCAAATCGGTTTGACAGTTTGAATCTTCTTCATAGCAAAGATCCAGTAATACTTCATCTTTAAAAATGCCCACAGAAACTGCAGCCACCAAACCTTTTAATGGATCATGTTTGATTTTTTTTCTTTCCAGCAAGACGTTCATGGCATCGACCAAAGCCACCGCAGCACCCGTAATCGCTGCAGTACGGGTACCGCCATCAGCCTGAATCACGTCACAGTCGATAGTAATGGTATTTTCACCGAGTTTTTTCAGATCGACCATTGAGCGCAAGCTACGACCAATCAGACGCTGAATTTCCTGGGTACGGCCACTCTGTTTGCCACGTGCCGCTTCACGGTCACTACGGGTATGGGTTGAACGTGGCAACATGCCATATTCAGCCGTCACCCAGCCCTGGCCCTGACCTTTGAGGAAACGCGGTACAGAACTATCCACACTAGCGGTACAGAGTACTTTGGTATGACCAAATTCAACCAATACAGAGCCTTCCGCATAACGTGTATAGTTACGGGTAATTTTCACTTCACGTAATTGATCTAATGCTCGTTGGTCGATACGCATAATAAGTCCTGTATGGGTTCAAAATAATTGCGGCTCAGTATAGCAGAAGCCTTTGCCAAGATTAGGCAGCCGGGCGATTCATTTACAAAATCAATGCATCAGCTCGCTACGAGTTGTCGAAATTCTGCCGATCTGTGGCACTACGATTTAATTTAATTTTTGCTAGACTAAAACTCCCGATAAGGGAAGCCGGTGATAGGAAACCCATTTATGTCCTTACGTGAAGATCGCAAGCAGCAAAGTCATCAGGCGTTACTCGATGCGACACTGGCATTCAGCAGTCAGGGCCGCGCTTTCAGCACGATCAGCCTACGTGAAGTTGCGAATGCAGTCGGACTGGTGCCGACGGCATTCTATCGGCATTTTCAGGATATGAACCAGTTGGGTCTGGAATTGCTGGATCAGGTTGCGATTCATATCAAGGGCGTACTCAATCAGCTGGGACAGGCTTATTTGTATCAGCCGAATACCCGAACCCACACCGGGCTGGAACTATTTTTTCAGGGCGTCGAATACCATCCTGAACCCTGGATTTTTTTTGTGGCAGAACGTTGGGGCGGTTCGGACGTATTACGTGCCGGCATTGAACGGGAAATTCATTTTCTGGCTGAAGATGTCATGCATGAACTGGCCAAGATGCAATCTACCCGACATATTCAGGCGCCACAGGACTTGCAGGCTCTGGCACAGATGCTGATTGAGCTGTCCCTGAACTGGGCCATGGGCTGGATTCATCTGCAGCATCAGGCTGATCCAGAGCTGCGCCGCGCCCAATCCAATGCCTTTAAAACCCAAAGCCTATTACAGATGCAGCTCTTGCTGCGTGGCATTTTGCACTGGTACCGGCGACCTGCCGAAACAGTTGAAACCGCAAGCCCTGTGTTCAATGAAGCGGTCACTCCTCCGGTCTAAATAAAAAAAACCTGCATCATGATGCAGGTTTTTTACTGATCGTCAGTTCAGACTTATTTGGCTTTACGCTCTTTTTCGATCAGGTAATTCACCACCTGAATGACTTTGGCATCATTACCTTGCACAATATATTTACCATTCACGGTCACTGCCGGAACACCACTTAACTGATACTGAGCAGCCAGATTTTTGGCTTGGGCAATTTTCGAAGTGATCGGGAAAGATTTATAGGTGCTGTTAAATTTTGCTTCAGGAATACCATAGCGAGTATAGAACTTAGCCAGTTGTGCCTGTTCTAAAATTGGACGTTGCTTGTCATGAATATCATGGAATAATTGTAAATGTGCTTTTTGACGCACACCCAATGCTTCAGACACATAATAAGCACGTGCTGCCTGTTCCCAGAGTGGATTCATTGCAGCCGGCGTACGTACAAAACGTACATCTTTTGGTAATTTTTTCAACCAGCCCTGCATATGTGGTTCAAGCGCGAAACAGTGACCACAGCCGTACCAGAAGAATTCACGTACCTCAATTCTGCCCGGTTTTTCGACTTTGACTGGTTTTGCAACCACCTGATAGTCCTGACCTGCCACAAAATTGGCCATAGCATTGCCTGAAAAGGCCAAAACAGATGCGGCAACAGCGCCTAAAAGGAATTTTTTCATTCGGATTATCGTCCTCTAAATCATTATGCTTAGTTTATGTGTTCACTATAAATCAATTATGCCGGTTTCGTTTTCATTCTGTGAACTTTTTTGCTGCTTTTATCGCTTTTTCTGCCAGAATCGCTACACTAAACCATCGGACTGATTTTCAAGGTTTTAAATCAGTTTCTCTGGCCATTCGGCACATATATATTTTTAGCTAATCATGACTGATTGAGGTGACACCGATGTCGCAATTGAATGTTGATCCACAAGAAATTGCCAAGTTTGAAGCATTTGCAGCTATATGGTGGGATCAGCATTCCGAGTTCCGCCCCTTGCACATGATTAATCCACTGCGTTTAAACTGGATTGATGAACATGCCGGAGGCCTGAGCGGCAAAAAAGTGCTGGATGTCGGCTGTGGTGGCGGTATTCTGGCCGAAAGCATGGCGCGACGCGGTGCCGATGTACTCGGGATTGATATGGGCGCAGCCCCTTTAAATGTGGCACGCATCCATGCCGAACAGGAAGGTGTGAACAATATTGAATATCGTCAGGTGCCGGTTGAGCAACTGGCAGAGGAACAGGCTGGCCAATATGACATCGTGACCTGCATGGAAATGCTAGAGCATGTGCCAGATCCGGCATCGATTATTCAGGCCTGTCACAAGCTGGTCAAGCCAGGTGGTCATGTATTCTTCTCGACCATTAACCGTAATCCAAAGTCCTATTTATTTGCGATTATCGGGGCAGAATATGTCTTGCGCATGCTGGCCAAAGGCACCCATGATTACAGCAAATTTATCAAGCCGTCTGAACTGGCACATGATATTCGTAACGCTGGTTTAAAGCTCAAAGACATGACCGGTCTGCACTATAATCCGCTGACCAAGCGTTATTGGCTGGCACCGAATGTTGATGTGAACTACATGGTTTATACCGTGAAAGATAGCGCAGCAGAGACCACAGCATGAAAGCCGTTTTATTTGACCTAGATGGAACCCTGATTGATACCGCTGCCGATTTTATCCGAATTATCCAGCAGATGTGCCGTGAAGAAGGCCGCCCACTGGTTGCACCCGAGCTGATTCGTACCCAGGTCTCCGAAGGCGCTCGCGCTATGGTGAAACTGGTTTATCCGGAACTGCAACTAGAAGATCCGGTCTTTCTGCAACACCGTCAGCGCTTTCTGGACATGTATGGCGCAGATATTGCGGTCGATACCGATCTGTTTGACGGCATGTATCCTTTGTTGGAACAGCTTGAAGCCCACGATATTCCTTGGGGCATTGTGACCAATAAACCGCGCTGGCTCAGTGAAGCTTTATTGCAAGCGCTGAATCTGAGTGAACGCTGTGCGGTGCTGGTGTGCCCGGAAGATGTGACACGCACTAAACCTGATCCTGAACCAATGTATCTGGCAGCCCAGCAACTGAATCTTGCCGCGGAAGACTGTATCTATGTCGGAGATCATCCCCGAGATATTGATGCCGGCCGTCATGCCCAGATGCTGACCATTCTGGCTGCTTATGGTTATTTGCCGTTGCAATACAAAGACGATTTAAACGCCTGGCAGGCCGACCATATCGTGCATACTGTGACAGAATTACATCAATTGATTCAGACACTAGTACTGAAGCAGCATACTGCGGTATCTTGAACGCTTAACACTAAATAATAAGAAGTGAGGAGGTAGATAATGAAATATTCAGCATATCAACCTCGCCCCGATCTGCTCAAGGATCGTATCATCCTAATCACAGGTGCGGGCGATGGCATTGGACGTGCAGCAGCAATCAGTTATGCCTTACATGGCGCAACTGTGGTGCTGCATGGGCGTACCTTAAACAAACTCGAAGTCATTTATGATGAAATTGAAAGTTTGGGTGCGCCGCAACCTGCCATCTTGCCGCTACAACTATCGAGTGCGTCAGAACGTGATTATGAGCTTTTGCTCGATACGCTAGACCGTCAGTTTGGTCGTCTGGACGGCATTCTGCACAATGCCGGCATTTTAGGCGAACGGGTTCCCTTGGCGGATTATCCGGTCAATGTCTGGGATGATGTGATGGCGGTCAATCTGCGTGCACCCTTTGTCATGACCCAAGCGCTGTTACCGTTATTATCCAAATCCGAACATGCTTCTGTGGTTTTTGCCAGCTCAGGTGTAGGCCGCGAAGCCCGCGAACGCTGGGGTGCGTATTCGGTTTCTAAAATTGCTATTGAAGCGGTAAGTCAGTTATTTGCCAAAGAGCAGGTACATCCGAATATCCGTTATAACTGCATCAATCCCGGGGCAACGCGGACTGCCATGCGCGCCAAGGCCTATCCGAATGAAGATCCGAAAACCCTGCCTACCCCCGATTCAATCATGCCGGCTTATCTATATTTGATGGGTAATGACAGCCTGCATATGAATGGCCAGAGTATTGATGCACAGGATTAAATTATTCTGTCTGTCATTCAGGGAGCAATCGCTCCCTTTTTATTTCATTTTTAGTCATATTCAGCGCATAAATCTTAAGTAAGTTCACCCCGCTCGCATTGAGTTTCATTAAAATAACAGCATACTAAGCCCCACTATATTTCACTCGAGTGCATCATGACTGAATTAAACAATATTACGGTGACCCATTTAGACGATGGCATGGTGTCGCTGCTGATTGATCAACAGCCTATTTCAGAGAAATACGGCACCAAGTTTGAAGCCAGTATCGTGGATGACATCAAAGCACTCGAAAATGCTCAGAAACTCAAATTGTTCGAGCAATTTGTATTTTCACATCAGGATCTGAATTTTGAACATGCCTATTATTATGTGACTGGCATTGAAAAATTAGACGACAGTTATCGTCTGGCCAAGCATTTTGTTTATCGCATTAAAATTGAAGGTCAGCCAGAAATCGAACATGTCATCAGCAATCAGGGCAAAGCCATGACGGCCGAGGATGTACGTGCCTTTATTCAGGCGCATGTGCAGAAATCACTCAACGATTATACTGACCTGAACTACGCTTATTAAAAGTCGGGTCATTGAATAATCTTGGGCACTTTTCGATAAAGTGCCCTTTTTTTCTTAAAATCCTGCAAAAAATAACAATAAATCGGATTTACATATTAAATATATAAAATTATACGGTTTTCCAAATTAAACTGATTGGACTATGCTTTCTTGAATCACAGATAGATCAAATCAGGAGCGCAGCATGGCTGACCAAAAACGTAAAATTGAAACAATTCACCGGATTGAACAGTTGCAGTTATCTGAAGCATTGATTGTGGCACTCGATGACGCCCTACAAGCTGAATCCGTGGCTGACGCGATTCAGTCCTTGCAAGGTTTGGCAGAGCAATGGAATTAATCTCAAACTAAACCGGCAAAATTCTTTGTCGTTTCATTAAATCATGAACTTTTTTCTCGCTGACTCAATGCTGTTTTTTTGAGCTAAATCATCGATTTTCGCTTGCATGTTGGCCCTTGCTTTGATGAGATAAGGACATGGCTCGGTAGGCTACTTTATAGAAGTGATGCCGTCGCATATAGTCATGTAAAAACATGACATCATCATAATATCTCTGCATTTGTTATAAAAATTGTGCCTGTTCTTCACAGTTTCTCTGCAATTTTTCCGTACATTAGGTGCTGTAGAAGATGAACAATTTAATGAGGGTTCAACATGAAAAAGGTTTTGGTGGCACTGGCAATTTCTTGCAGTACATTCATGCTGAGCAATGTCGTCATCGCTGCCCCTCATTTCAATGATGAATCCCGTATGGATTCACGTCATGGTCATGACAAGAAGAAAGCCCGTGAGTTCCGAGAGGAAGATCAGCAGGATAACCGCCGTATGCGTGAAGAACGCGGGGTGAAACGCCTGCAACAGTTACGCTGGCAGCCGGGTTATGTGATGCCGCAGCATTATCGTGGCAATGGCTATAAAGTTGAATATAAAGACCATCGCCTGCCTCGACCTGACCGCAAGCAGCAATGGTACAAAGTCAATAATGACTATATTCTGGTGGATTCTGAAAACAACAGCATTATCCGGATTGTGGGTGACTAGTTCATAAGTGCATTCAAAGTTAATCTTCTTTAAGGCCCAACGATGTTTGGGCTTTTTTATTTCACTGGCTGAAAATTTTTAACCCAAAATCTCGCGGCTTTTCCAGTTTTCAAACTGCGTGATTCATCTACTAAATTTCTTCATGAATTTAACAATTTAACTAAATAGCCCTCACGCTTTCTATGTACTTGTTCGCTAATTTAGTCTCATCGAAATTAGATATACATCTTAAGGTGAGAGCCATGAAAAAAGTCTTAACTACAATCGCGTTATCTCTAAGTGCTTTGTTAGCTACTTCTGCAATGGCAGCACCACAGCATGACTCGCGTTATGACCATAATTCGCATAAATCAGCGCCACACTGGAATGCCAAAGATAGCAAGAAATGGAATGACGACCGTCGCTGGAATGATGACCGCCGTCATAACAACCGTATGGTCAACCCAAGCCGTGACTGGCGCGTAGGACAAACTTTACCTCGTCAATATGACAACAACCGTTTTGAAGTCAGTGATCGCGAAGCACGTCGTTTACCAAATACCGGCCGTTTCCAGCAATGGTACAAAGTCAACAATGACTATGTTCTAGTGAATGAACGTACCAGCAAAATTGTACGAATCATTAACTAAGCTTTCTCCATTACTGCTCGTCTTGCAGACACCTGAAGCCCCCTTCAGGTGTTTTTTTATATCTACACTTCCACTTGCATTTTTTTTCATTAGAATCAAAGCTGGATCTTCAATCATTGAAATGGGCACAGCATGACTTCAGCAGAAACGTCACAAAGCACAACTTTGCAATATGTGCACTGGTTTCGCCATTCTGCGCCTTATATCAATGCGCACCGCAACAAAACCTTTGTAATCATGTTTGATGGCGAAGCCGTCTTAAATGATAACTTTCAGCATATTATTCACGATATCGCCTTATTACATTCTTTGGGGATTCGGCTGATTCTGGTACATGGTGCACGTCCGCAAATTAACCAGAATCTGGCTCAAAGCCAGATTACGACGCCTTTTTACCAGCAGCGTCGGGTCACCACACGTGAATCTTTAAGCTGTGTGATGAATGCCGTCGGTTCGATCCGCCTACAAATTGAAGCACTGCTGTCTATGGGACTGGCCAACTCGCCGATGTATGGCGCCCGGATTGATACCGTTTCAGGGAATTTTATCACTGCCAAGCCGTATGGGATTCGTGATGGTATTGATTTTCAACTGACCGGTGAAGTGCGTGCAGTTGATACTGACGCGATTCAGCGCCATCTGGACAGTCATAATATTGTGGTGCTTGGCCCGACTGGTTATTCCACAACAGGAGAAGTCTTTAATCTGCTGGCTGAAGAAGTTGCTACCAAAACTGCGATTCGCCTCAAGGCAGATAAACTGATTTTTCTCGGTAAGCAGCATGGCCTGATGGACAGTAACGGTCAGCTCAAACGTGAAGTGACACCGCAACAGCTGGATGATTTTATTCCGGTCGAGCAAGATGCACTGGAAAGAGGATTACAATTAAAAGCCGCACAGGAAGCCTCCATGAACGGCGTACATCGGGTGCATCTGATTTCTTATGCCTATGATGGTGCCCTGCTGGAAGAACTTTTCACCCGTGATGGTTCCGGCACTCTGGTCACTGACGCGCATTATGAAGAAGTGCGGATGGCCGATATTCAGGATGTAGGCGGTCTGATCGGTTTGCTGCGTCCACTGGAAGAAGAAGGCATTCTGGTTTATCGTTCGCGTGAACGTCTGGAAAATGAAATCAACCAGTTTGCCGTAATCGAACGGGACGGCATGATTCTGGCCTGTGCCGCCCTTTATCCGATTCCGACTACGGGTGATGAATTGCGTTCTGCAGAAATTGCCTGTGTTGCGGTACATCCCAGTTATCGCAAGTCTAATCGGGGTAGCCAGATCCTGCATTATCTAGAAGAAAAAGCCAAAAGCATGCAGATTCAGCGACTGTTTATTTTAACTACCCGCACCGCGCACTGGTTTCTGGAACAAGGCTTTGAACCGGCTTCAGTCGATGACCTGCCGGATGCCCGTCAGGCATTTTACAATTATCAACGTAATTCAATTGTTTGCAAAAAGTCACTTTAAAGTGGCTTTTTCTTTCAGTGCTTTAGCTTAATTTTAGATAAAGATATCTGGCAATCTCGCTTTAAATTTTAAAATTCTATTACTGGTTTTTAGCTAAACATATCAATAGATTAGATTTAAAAAAATAACTATAAATTTCATAAGTTTGATTAATTTAAATATTAAATCTTCATTTTTATATAAATCACTTTTCTGCATAAGTTTTGCGCTTTTTTATTTATCTTTTTTCTTCATTAGAAATTCCTGAATAGTTATTTTTTTAGAAAAACAAAAACGATTAGCGTGTGTCTAAGTTTTCATTCACTAGCTTTTCACTTTCGGGAGTTTTGATTCATGCGCCAATCTCATGTTCAGTTTTTAACAAAGACTGCGGTACTCGGTACCGCGATGGCTGGTGTCATGATGCTTTCAGGCTGCTCGAAAAAAGAAGAGACCATTACCCTGAATATCGGTTTCCAAAAATACGGCATATTACCTATTTTAAAAGAACGCGGCACGCTGGAAACCAGCTTAAAACAGCAAGGGGTCAATGTGAAATGGGTAGAATTTCCGGCCGGCCCACAACTGCTTGAGGGCCTGAATGTTGGCAGCGTCTCTTTTGGTGAAGCCGGTGAAGCACCGCCAATTTTTGCCCAGGCGGCCAACTCAAATCTGGTCTATGTGGCCAATCAGCCGCAAGCGCCTAAGGCAGAAGCCTTAATTGTACCGAAAGATTCGCCGATTCAGTCTATTCAAGATCTGAAAGGCAAACGGGTAGCCCTGAACAAAGGTTCAAACGTGCATTACTTACTATTAAAAGTTCTGGAAGCCAACCAGCTTGGCCTTGATAATATCGAAGTGATCTATTTACCACCTTCCGATGCACGTGCTGCATTTGAACGTGGTGCAGTCGATGCTTGGGTGATCTGGGATCCGTTCTTTGCAGCTGCTGAACATCAAATTGGTGCGCGTGTCATTGCCAGCGGTGAAAATGTGGTGAGCAATCATCAGTTCTATCTGGCAGATCGCAAGTTCGCAGAAAGCCATCCTCAGGTGGTACAGGCGGTGGTCAACGAACTGAATCTGACCACGGACTGGGTGGCAAAAAATCAGGACGCTGCCGCTCAGCTCCTGCAAAAACCGACAGGTCTGGCCGTCGATGTCTTGAAAACCTCTATTTCACGCATGGGCTTTGGCGTTAAACCTCTCAGCACTGACGTGATTCAAAAACAGCAACAAGTCGCCGATGCATTTTATGCGCAGCAGCTGATTCCACAAAAGCTGAATATTGATGCAGCAATTATTAAATAACAGCAGAATAATTCGAGAATAAAGATGAGTCATTTAAAAACAGTTTCTTATATCAGTTTAGCGTTATTGAGCTTTAGTCTGACTGGCTGTCAGAAACAGGAAGCACAGCAAAAGACTGCTGCAGACACCAAAGCAACACAACCGGTAAAAACCATTGCGATTGGCTTTCAGAAATCAGCCTTGAATCTGCTGGTGGCACGCGATGAAAAGCTATTAGAACAACAATTCCCGAATGCCAAAATTGAATGGAAAGAGTTTCCGGCAGGTCCACAAATGCTGGAAGCCTTAGCGGTCGGTGCAGTGGATTATGGCTATGTGGGAAATACTCCGCCTATTTTTGCACAGGCGGCAGACAAAACCCTGAGCTACGTGGCCTTTGAAAAAGTGGCGGGAAATTCTTTGGCCGTGGTCGTGCCGAAAGACAGTGCGATTCAAAACATTCAACAGTTGAAAGGAAAACGGATCGCGGTTCAAAAAGGTTCAAGTGCCCATGAACTTCTGGCCAAAACTCTGGAAAAAGCAGGATTGGAGTGGTCAGAGATTCAAGCCATTTGGCTTCCCCCTGCGGATGCACGTGCTGCTTTTGACAAAAAAGCCATTGATGCCTGGGCAATCTGGGATCCCTTCCTGGGTGCAGCCGAGTTCGACAGCAAGGTTAAGGTGCTGATTGAATCTAGTGACTTTCCACAAACCTACTCCTTTTATATCGGCAATCCCGAATTTATTCAGAAGCATCCGGATAGCCCCGGGAAGTTTATCCAGGCTTTAAATGCATCTGACCAGTGGATTCTTAAAAACCAGGCTGTAGCTCTAGATATTTATCAGAAAAGTACCGGTCTGAAACCGGATGTAGCGAAGATTGCATTTGAGCGTCGTCTTAAACCTTCGCCGGTACAACCATTAACGACGGAAGTGATCAAAGCTCAACAGAATATTGCCGATCTCTTCCAGCAGGTTCAACTGATTCCCAAAACCATCAGCGTCCAGCAACAGATCTGGTCGCCAGCGGCCACACATTGATGAGCAAACAAGATCATTTAATTTAAGGAATATTACATGAAAATTTTCTGGTTTATCCCCACTCATGGCGACAGTCGTTACTTAGGCACCAGCAAGGGCGCACGTGTTGTAGATCATGCCTACATGAAGCAGATTGCCGTTGCCGTGGATAATCTTGGTTATGAAGGTGTCCTGATTCCGACTGGCCGTTCTTGTGAAGATCCATGGTTAACTGCAGCCAGCCTGATTGATGCGACCAAAAAATTAAAATTCCTGGTGGCATTGCGTCCAGGCGTGACCACGCCGGCACTGGCTGCACGTATGGCCGCGACCTTTGACCGCTTGTCTAATGGCCGAGTACTGCTGAATCTGGTGACTGGCGGTGACGAGCAGGAGCTAAAAGGTGATGGCGTCTATGAAGATCACACAACCCGTTATAAAACGGCGACCGAATACACCACCATCTGGCGTGAAATTTTAAAACGCTCACATACCGGTGAAAGCTTTAGTTTCCATGGCGAACGCTTAAGTGTCGATGATGCAAAATTGCTGTATCCACCCATTCAGCAGCCGCATCCGCCTTTATGGTTTGGTGGCTCATCGGATGATGCCATTGAGCTGGCCACGGATCAGGTCGATACTTACTTGACCTGGGGCGAGCCACCGGCAGCAGTCAAAGAAAAAATTGCAGTGGTAAAAGCCAAGGCTGCAGCTAAAGGTCGTGAACTGAATTACGGGATCCGTTTACACGTGATCGTACGCGAAACCAATGAGCAGGCCTGGGCGGCGGCTGAAGAACTGATTCAATATGTGGATGATGCCACTATCGCTGCAGCCCAAGCCAAGTTCAAATCCATGGACTCGGTCGGTCAGCGCCGTATGGCAGAACTGCACAATGGCGATCGCAGCAAACTCGAAGTTTCTCCAAACCTCTGGGCAGGTGTGGGTCTGGTTCGTGGTGGTGCAGGTACGGCACTGGTCGGCGATCCGGAAACTGTCGCTGCACGTATCCAGGAATATGCCGATCTGGGGATCAGCACCTTTATTTTCTCAGGCTATCCACATCTGGAAGAATCCATCCGTTTTGCAGAACTGGTATTCCCTTTACTTCCACTGGAAACCCAGCAAAAACTCACTCAACCAAACTTGACCGGTCCATTTGGCGAAATCGTGGCGAACAACTACACACCGGACGAGAACAAGCAGGCTGAGAAAATTAAGGAGTTTGCTTAATGTCAAAAGTCGTTTTCGTTGAAACCTTGACCCAAAAGCAGGTTTCACGTGGAACAATTCTGGGGCAGCATCTGCTGCCCTGGCTGGTTCCAATTTTTTTGATTGCAGTTTGGCAAATTGCCTCTAGCACAGGCCTGCTGGAAAGCCGGATTCTGCCTGCACCGAGTGCCGTGGTTTTAGCCTTCTGGAATTTATTGCTCAGCGGTGAACTGTGGACGCATGTGCAAGTCAGTGCAGGACGTGCCATCAGCGGATTATTGGTAGGTGGTGGTTTGGGCCTATTGCTGGGTCTGTTAAATGGTTCATCCAAAACTGCCTCTACCCTGCTCGACACCACCTTGCAGATGATCCGCAATATTCCTGCACTGGCACTCATTCCCCTAGTCATCTTATGGTTCGGGATTGATGAATCTGCCAAATTGTTTCTGGTGGCGATTGGGGTATTTTTCCCGATTTATATCAATACCTATCATGGGATTCGTTCCGTCGATCCGCAATTGATCGAGATGGGCAAAAGCTATGGCTTAACTCGCTGGCAACTGTATAAAGAAATTATTCTGCCGGGTGCGATGCCGTCAATTCTGGTCGGACTGCGTTTTTCTCTAGGTCTGGTCTGGGTATTGTTAATCGTGGCCGAAACCATTTCCGCCCAGTCTGGTATTGGTTATATGACCATGAATGCACGTGAATTTTTGCAAACTGACGTGGTTCTGGTAGGTATTTTATTGTATGCCCTGCTCGGCAAACTGGCCGATGTTCTGGCCGTGGCCTTAGAGCGATTCCTGCTGCGCTGGCATGCCGGCTATCAAAAATAAAGAATAAATGAGGAGCATGTGATGACTGATCTCAGTTTAGGGCGTCATGCCAATGACCCGATTGTGCCACTGGACCAACCTGCGGCAGAGATCAATCCTGCTGCAGTGATCGGTGCCGAAATTATCATTGAACAGCTGCACAAGTTTTACGGTTCGGTCAAGGTTTTGGAAGATCTGGAACTGCATATCCAGCCGGGTGAATTTCTGGCAATTGTCGGTCGCAGCGGTTGTGGTAAAAGTACCTTATTGCGCCTGATTGCCGATCTGGAACAGCAAAGCTACGGCGAAATCAAGTTCAAGTCAGCCCGGCATATCCGTGAAGGCATTACTGCCGATGATATCCGAGTGATGTTTCAGGACCCACGCCTGCTGCCTTGGCGTAGCATCGAACAGAATGTACAGTTAGGCTTGGGCAAAGAGCAGCATGCCAAAGCCTCGCAAATGCTGGAAAAGGTCGGACTCAAAGAAAAAGCCGGACTGTGGCCTTCACAGCTTTCTGGAGGACAACGGCAACGTACCGCCTTGGCGCGGGCATTATCGCATCAGCCGCGTATTCTGCTACTGGATGAGCCACTCGGCGCCCTGGATGCCCTGACACGTCTGGAAATGCAGAACCTGATTGAACGTCTCTGGACCGAGCAAGGCTTTACCGCCATTCTGGTCACGCATGATGTCAGTGAAGCAGTGCAATTGGCAGACCGGATTATCTTGCTGGACAAAGGCCATATTGCCAAAGAATTTCGGGTCGACTTACCTCGTCCCCGGCAAAAAAGTGTGACATTTGCAGAACTGGAACAGCAGGTCTTGCAGGCAGTTTTAGCGACCTGAATACCCAATCCAACCCAAAATCGCGCATGGTTTTGGGTCTTATTTTTATAAAAAATACTTTTATCTCCATAAGAATACATTTTCATCAGATTCATTTCAGTATTATTCTTCTCTTCAATTGATGAAGAAAAAAGATGAATAAATGAAGTATTTTCAGAAACTTGAATTTTTCTCCTGGTATAGATGCATTTAGCCTGTTTAAAATATTGATCTAGAGAATAAATCATCATTATTCAAAAAATTAGCCTGTGACTGTGTGCACAAATCTGATGATTTGCCGTACAATTGAGGATTCCCTTTTTCATTGTTTTTTATATTTGCTAATGGAACAAAAAAAGAGTACTCAAAAACGCAATCAGCTGCTAAATGCTGCACTAGACGTATTTTCCCTATATGGTTTTAATGGGGCAAGTCTGGATGAAATCGCACAAATTGCAGAAATGCATAAGTCGAATATTTTCTATTATTATGAAAATAAAGAAGCCCTGTATGTCGAGGTATTAACCACCGTTCTACAAAAATGGCTGGCGCCTTTACAAACCCTGGAAGCTGAACTTGAACCTGAAGAAGCGATCACCAATTATTTGATGCAAAAAATTGAAGTGTCGCGTACCCAGCCTAAAGCATCTCGTTTATTTGCTTTGGAGGTGATTCAAGGTGCACCGCATATTCTGGAAATTTTAAAAGGTCCGCTGAAAAAACTGGTCAAGCGTAAAGCCAAAGTAATTTCCAACTGGCAAGAGCAAGGCAAGATTTCTGCAGATATTGATCCTGAGTTACTGATTCTGAATATTTGGGCGATTACCCAGAACTATGCAGACTTTGCCACTCAAATGGAAATGGTCACGGGTAAAACTTTGCGTAACCGCAGCATGCAGCAACGCATTATCCAGCATACGGTACACATGATGTTATACGGCGTGATTCCACGCACGGATAAATAAGCAAGCGCTTCTGATTGGCACACGACCATAGCTGCTATGGTCGCCGAGCAAACTTGACCTTCCTATTTATTTTACCATTTGATATAAATCTAATAATTTTTTCGCACCCAATAACAGATTTTCTTCCCAATCCAGATGCGCAGTCTCATTGGCTCCATCACTAATGTATTTCACTGAAATCAGCCGAACGCCCAGCTTTTTACAGACTTTGGCCAAGGCATAGCCTTCCATATCGACCAAATTACACGCCACTTTTGAAATACCGGTTTCAAAGCTGTCGCCTGTGCCACAAATCCCTTTCGGCAAATGGTCAAAGTAAGACTCCAGCTCAATCGCACCCGGGAAATGCTGATCCATCGGGGTCATACCGACCTCAAAGCCGAGGGGTGAAACATCCATATCACGCTGTACAAATTGCGTGACTTCAACCAGTTCATGCGCATTGAAATGCGAACTCCCCGCGCTACCCAAATTCAGCAAGGTATTGCAACCAGTATTCTGAATCACCTCAAAGGCTTTAAAGGCCGCGTTGACTTTACCAATCCCGCTGTAATGCACCTGAATGCCTTCTGCTTCAAACAAGCCTTTGGATTCATTGGGTAGAGCCATGATGAGCGCCAGATCGGACATTCGAAACACCTGATATCAAAAAAAACCCTGACATTAGAAAACAAAACCGGCTGAATGAAAAGCACCAGTGCTCTGATCAAACATACTTAGTGCGTAGAAAAACCAGCCGACTCAATTCCAAGTAAGATGAATTTTCAAGAAAAATATTGCATAAAAACACAACAGCAAGACGAAAGCGCGAGATTATGGCAATATATAGCCTCTCGATATTTCTAAGCACTTGATTTGCCCATGCAGCTGCTCCGTCTAAATGCTTTAGCCTCTCATTCTGAATTACCCAAAACTGCCGTGACCATCGGTAATTTTGACGGCGTGCATTTAGGCCATCAGGCGATGATCCGTCAGCTGCAACAGGTGGCCAAAGCACAGGGTTTAAAATCTGTAGTGATGATTTTCGAGCCGCAACCACTTGAATACTTTCAGGGTTATGATGCTCCACCGCGTATTTCATCATTGCGTGAAAAAGTTGAATATCTGACTGAACTGGGTGTGGACTATATCGCAGTGGCGAAATTTGACCATACTTTTCGCAGCCTGACTGCAGAAGCTTTTGCCGACATTTTAAAAGAAAAACTGAATGCCCGGCATCTGGTCTTAGGCGATGATTTTCACTTTGGTAAAAACCGCCAAGGCAACAGCGAATTCCTGCGCAATTACGGGTTTGAAGTGACCAATTTAAATACCATTGCTCTAGATGGTGAACGGGTCAGTTCCACCCGGATTCGCCAGACCTTGCAAGCTGGTGATTTAGCCTTGGCCGCACAATTGCTGGGTCGTCCTTATAGCATTACTGGGCGGGTGCAATATGGCAATCAGATTGGTCGAACCATTGATTTCCCGACCATTAATGTACGGCTCAACCGTCATAAGCCCTGCCTGAAAGGAATTTATGGGGTGGAAGTCATTTGTGAAACCCAATCCTTAAAAGACAAAGTAAAAGCCGACTCTGCAACGCAAACCGGTATTGCGGGTTATGACCCGACTGCCCTGTTTGGGGCAGGTCATGTCGGCACACGTCCAGCCATCAAACAAGCACACCCAGAGTGGCGATTAGAAGTACATTTTCCAGATGTTTCTGCTAATCTGTATGGCCTGTTGATGCGGGTGACGTTCTTAAACTATTTACATGGCGAAAAGGACTATCCTTCGCTTGAAGCGCTAAAAGCCGGAATTGATGATGATGTCGAGAAACTGCTTGAGTTTCGTCGAAATCACCCCACATTTCCCTTTTAATATCCCATATTTTTATTGTAAAACGTGTCAGTGACATAACTGATTAGATTGGAAGACGACTTGCATGAGCGATAAGCAAACTCCTGAAAATGCAGTGGACTATAAAGCCACGCTAAACCTCCCAGGTACTGACTTTGCAATGAAAGCAAATTTGGCAGTACGTGAAGCGAAATGGTTAGAAGAGTGGTATGCCGACAACATTTATCAGCAGATTCGTGAATCGCGTATTGGCAAGAAAAAATACGTGCTTCATGACGGCCCTCCTTATGCCAATGGTCAAATCCATTTGGGTCATGCGGTCAACAAAGTACTCAAAGACATCATTATCAAAAGCCGTGTCATGGATGGTTTTGATGCGCCATATGTACCGGGTTGGGACTGTCACGGTTTGCCAATCGAACTGAAAGTCGAAGAAAAAGTCGGTAAAGTCGGCGTAAAAGTTGATGCTTCAACTTTCCGTAAAGCGTGTCGTGAATATGCCTACACCCAAGTTGAGCTTCAAAAGAAAGACTTCGTACGTATGGGTGTGTTCGGTGATTGGGACAATCCTTACCTAACGATGAACTTCAAACAAGAAGCCGACATCGTACGTTCACTGGGTGCAATCGCGAAAGCAGGTCATATCGAGCCAGGTCTTAAACCAGTCAACTGGTGTCTGGACTGTGGTTCATCATTGGCTGAAGCTGAAGTTGAATATGAAGATAAAAAATCGGATGCAATTGATGTCGGTTTCACTGTTGTTGATTTAGCTGATTTGTCTGCTCGTTTAGGCGTAGACGTTGCTGATCGTACCGATATCGTGATCTGGACCACAACACCTTGGACGATGCCTGCCAACCAAGCGGTTGCATTACATGCTGAGCTTGAATACCAACTGGTGAAAGCAACAGCCGAAGATAAAGCTGCACAAAACTTCATTTTGGCGAAATCATTGGTTGAGTCTGCGACTCAGCGTTATGGCTTTACTGCGTTTGAAGTGCTTGCTGAATTCACAGGTGCAAAACTTGAGAATTTAGTTCTTCGACATCCTTTAATTGCTGAACGCCAAGTGCCAGTGATTTTGGGTGAACATGTCACCGATGCGAGCGGTACAGGTGCTGTACATACTGCACCGGGTCACGGTGTGGACGACTATAAAGTTGGCTTACAGTACAACCTCAAAGTCGAAAACCCAGTCGGTGGTAATGGTGTGTATTTACCAACTTCGCCAATCTTCCCGGGCGAGCATATCTACAAAGCCAATCCAAAAATTATTGCAGCATTAACTGAAACAACCAAGCTTTGGGCACATGTAGTGATCAAGCATAGCTACCCGCATTGCTGGCGCCATAAAACCCCGATTATCTTCCGTGCGACCCCACAATGGTTCATCAGCATGGATGCCAAAGGTCTGCGTCAAAATGCACTGAATGCGATTGAAAACGATATCAGCTTTGTACCGGACTGGGGTAAAAACCGTATCCAGGCGATGATTGAAGGTCGTCCGGACTGGTGTATTTCACGTCAACGTACTTGGGGTGTGCCAATTCCGTTCTTCGTACACAAAGACACCAATGAATTGCATCCGCGTACGCCTGAACTGATCGAAGAAGTTGCCAAACTGATTGAACAAGAAGGCATTGATGGCTGGTACAACCGTGATGCATCTGAGTTTATCGGTGCGGATGCTGAGCAATATAATGCAGTTCGTGACACCTTAGATGTCTGGTTTGACTCTGGTACAACGCACTATGCGGTACTGCGTGAACGTGAAGAACTGACTGATCCTGCTGATTTGTACCTTGAAGGTTCAGACCAGCACCGTGGCTGGTTCCAGTCGTCGTTATTGACCTCGATTGCGATTAACGAACGTGCGCCATATAAAGGTCTATTGACTCACGGTTTCGTCGTGGATGAAAAAGGCCGCAAGATGTCCAAGTCGATCGGTAACGTGATCACGCCGCAAGACATCATTAAAGATATGGGTGCGGATGGTTTACGTTTCTGGATCGCCTCTGCGGATTACCGTTATGAAATGACCGCTGGTAAAGAAATCTTTAGCCGTGCCTCTGACGGTTATCGTCGTATCCGTAACACGCTTCGTTTCTTGCTTGCTAACCTGAATGGCTTCAAACCATCAACAGATGCGCTTCCTGTAGATCAATTGATCGCGCTGGATCAATACATTCTGCAACGTGCATCTGAAGTGCAAGAAACCATTAAGAAAGCATACGAAGATATGAACTTCCATATCGTAACGACTGCTCTGACTAATTTCTGTATCAATGACTTGGGTAGTTTCTACTTAGACATTATCAAAGATCGTCAATACACCACGAAAGCGGATTCGCAAGCACGTCATTCTGCACAAACTGCGTTGTATCACCTGGTACAGGCATTCGTGCGTTGGATGTCACCAATCTTAAGCTTCACTGCACAAGAAGCTTGGCCGTTAATCCCTGAACAATCAGAGAAATACGTGTTCACGGCTGAATGGTATGACATTCCTGTGGCTTCAACTGCAAATGTAATATCTGAAGCTGAATGGCAAACGCTCATTGCTGTGAAATCTGCAGTAAACAAATTCATTGAAACTGCACGTACAGCAAAAACTGTCGGTTCTAACTTGTCTGCCAAAGTTGAACTTTGGGCAAATGCTGAATTAAAAGCAGTGCTAGATAAGTTAAGTGATGAGCTTCGTTTCGTCCTGATCACATCACAAGTGCTGGTGAATGAGTTTGATGCGGCACAAGGTGAAGCGTCTGATCTTGAAGGCTTGAATGTGAAAGTTTCAGCAGCTGATGGCGAAAAATGCGTACGTTGCTGGCATGTATTACCAGATGTAAATACACATTCTGCACATCCTGGTCTATGCGGTCGTTGTATTATCAACCTTCCTACAGGCCAAGGCGAAGAGAGAAAATATGCCTAATACCCACACCAAAAAGGGCTTATTCCAGTTCTATCCACATAATTTATGGTGGGTTGGACTGGCCATTCTGGCGATCATTCTGGATCAATGGACCAAATGGATTGCAGTGACAAATCTGAACTATGCAGATCCTGTTCCTGTGCTGCCCTTTTTAAATTGGACATTGCTACATAACTATGGCGCTGCCTTTAGTTTTCTGTCCGATGCCGGTGGTTGGCAACGCTATTTCTTTACTTCACTGGCAGGTTTAGTGTCTGTAATCTTTGTGTTTTGGCTGATGCGCATGCCAAAAGACATGAAAATTTTACCATTGGCGATTGCCCTGATTCTGGGTGGTGCCATCGGTAATTTAATCGACCGGGTCAGCCTTGGCTATGTAGTCGATTTTATTCATGTGTATTACCAGAACAGCCACTTCCCTGCGTTCAATATCGCAGATAGTGCTATTACTGTAGGCACTATTCTGATGCTGATTGATACCTTTTTCTTAGAAAAACATCGAATTCAACGGGCGCAAGCACAACATGACTGATTTTATTCATCCTAACGAAGAAACCCGGGTTGCAGACGGTTCTAAAGTCGAGCTGCACTTTTCTGTCGCAATCGAAAATGGCGTGGAAATTGACAATACCCGTAGCCGTGAAGAACCGGTCAGCCTGGTGATTGGTGATGGCAATTTACTGCCTGGTTTTGAAAAAGCATTGTTTGGTTTACGTGCCGGTGACCGTCGTACGGTGAGCCTGCCGCCAGAAGATGCTTTTGGTCCATGGAATCCAGAAAACATCCAGAAATTTGATACGGTGAAGTTCGGAGAACGTCCGATCGAAGGTCACATGATCGAGTTTGAAGACAAAGCCAAAGCCACCCTGTATGGCGTGGTGAGATCGGTGAATGATGACATCACTGAAGTGGACTTTAACCATCCATTGGCAGGCAAAAACATCACCTTTGAAGTGGAAATCTTTAAAGTGACACCTGCGGGTCAGCAAGGCATTAAACTGATGTAAAACCTCAGCTAATTAACTGATTTTAAAAAAGCTCCTTCGGGAGCTTTTTATTTTCCGGATACAAATCATCTCTAGTCACCTTCCTGAAATCTGATTAATTTGATGATCAGACCCGAAGAAAGGATGAAACATGAAAATTTATATTGTGGTTGGGAGTGTTCGTGAGGGACGTACTGCGATTAAAGTGGCGCACTGGGTACTGCAGGAAATTAAAAGTTATGCCTTTAGCACTTTGGAAACTGAAATTGTCGATCTAAAAGAATGGGATCTTCCGCTATTTTCTGGTGCCCATCCCCCATTGACCGGGATTTATGATCAGCCCAAACAGCAAGATTGGGCCGACAAGATTGCGCTTGGCGATGCCTTTATTTTTGTCACGCCTGAATACAATCATGGCTATAGCCCTGCCCTGAAAAATGCCCTGGATTATCTCGGCAAGGAATGGCAAGGCAAACCGGCAGCTTATATTGGTTATGGTGCGACCAACGGATCACGTTCGATTGACCAGATTCGTCAAGTCGGCACTCAACTTGGACTGGTAGATACCAATGCCGTGATCGAAATCCGTGACATCTTTGCACGCAACAAAGATTATTCCTTCCAAGGCAATGAATTTGATAATAAAAACTTAAAAGCTGTAGTGGATAGACTGATTCAATATGTCAGTGCTTAATAACTGGACGACAGCCCTGTACGTTTTAGCCTACATGCAGCGCAGAGTTTAGCCGCTATGCGGTCGTTTTATGCGAGGCTATAGTCAAGTACATAGACAGACAGGAAGTCTGCTAAGCGATACGACAACAATAAAAAGCGCCAATCAACAGGACGTTGACAGATTAGACAGGAGTCAGATCTGAAAAGCAAATCCAGAAAAGCCTCGACAGGATGTTGAGGCTTTTCTGTTTAAACTTTAGGTTTAACTAGAGTAGTGATCGGAATTCATCAAACATCAACCTTAAAGCCGAGATCAACATCACAGGCGGCCTGCCCTCCCCGGATCTCCCAATTTTCTAGTGCACTTTCTCTCAGATGAATCAGAATATGATCTGCAGGAATGCCGATTTCTCCGAGACTTTTGACCATCTGCTGATACAAATTGCGCTTGGTCTCCAGACTGCGGCCAGCAAAACAGTCAATACTGATCAAGGTAAAATATTCAGGCTGAGCTAAATGGCTCATATAATGAAAACGATGCGCTTCATGCACGACCAGACGAATATTACGATCATATTCAGGCAGCTGAAAGGCAGTTTTCACACAATGAAATACGCTGTTAAGCAATTGTTCCTCAACTGCTTGAGGATATTGTTGCCGAACTTCAATTTGAATCGTAGGCATAGGAGTTTCCTTTTTATTATTTTATGGACGTTTTTATTTATATCAGTTGATGCATATCAAAAGAGTTTTCTCTCGCTAACATACAGCAAAATCATCACCGCAGTTTATGATTTGGTCAGATGATCATTTTGAAACAGTATTTTTAAAATTATCTTTTAAAATTCGGCTGTCGGCTTTGACCCACAATCCATGCAGTTAAACTGCCCTATTGCGTTGTATCGCTTCAGGCTATATTCAGATCATACCAAGACAGGAAGTCTTGTAAGAAAAATAAAAAAATTCACGTAGCAGGATGCTGATCGGTATAACAGACATTATACCTTTAACAGAATATGAAAAGGCCTTCACAGGATGTAGAGGCCTTTTTCTTTCATGCCAGCATCAGCTTAAAAAAATTTTTATTCAGATGGTCAGCTTATTCAATATTTCATATTTAGATAAGCATCCTAAAAGCAGAGGATTAAGGTGCTGTCATTTTTAACAGAGCTGCTTGCGGACCATCTTGAATCACCCACAGTGAACCATCCTGTGCCTGAGCAACCCCGCGAATCCGCTCTTTCATATCCAGACGCTGAACTTCTTTCACTGGGGTCTGGTTCGTATCCACAATCACAATCGCCTTGGAAGACAGACCGGTCGCAATCGCCTTATTTTTCCATTGCGGGAAGACATTAGCCGTATAAAATATTAAATCTGAAGGAGAAATTACCGGAGTCCAATCCAGTGCCGGGGCTTCAAATTCAGGTCGGGTACTGTGATCAGGAATGGGCTTGCCATCATAATGATTGCCATTAGACACTAACGGATAACCATAATTTTTAGCTTTGACAATCTTGTTCAGTTCATCGCCGCCTTTCGGTCCCATTTCGATCACCCAAAGCTGCCCTTTCGGATCAAAAGCCATGCCTAGAGGATTACGGTGTCCAAGACTCCAGACCTGCTGAGCAATTTTACCCTGAGTCATAAACGGATTATCGGCAGGGATTGAGCCATCATCATTCAGGCGAATAATCTTACCGGCATTAGATTGCATGTCCTGTGCAGGGTTGAATTGCTGACGTTCTCCTGAACTGATCCATAACTTACCATCCGACCCAAATACAATCCGATGGGCATAATGTCCCTGGCCAGAAAATTTCGGCACTTGCGTCCAGATCCGTTTAATTTGTGTCAGTTGAGGGGTGGCTTGATTTAAATCCAGTTTGCCACGGATTACCACTGC
Organism: Acinetobacter lwoffii; assembly: GCF_022967985.1. GTDB lineage: Bacteria > Pseudomonadota > Gammaproteobacteria > Pseudomonadales > Moraxellaceae > Acinetobacter. The sequence goes on from NZ_JALJVC010000026.1 coordinate 50,328, forward strand.
ACCATATCCACCCTGGCCTTGTTCGGCATAACTCAGATATACCCACCGATTCTTTGCAAAATCTGGATGTAAGGCCACTTCACCTAAACCACCCTGGCCTCCATATGCGACTTGAGGTATGCCTTTAACTTCAATTTTTTTCTTGGTGTTTGGATCAAAGAGCTGCAATTTTCCTTTACGCTCAGTAACCAATAGCCGGCCATCATTTAAAGTAGTAATCGCCCATGGTTCATTAAATTGAGCAACCTGTTCGGTCTTATATTTTTGCAAGTTTGAAGAGACTGCATCCGATTTGGCAGCTGATGTAGAGGTCTCTTGAGTACTTCTAGAAGATGAATTCTCTGCATGACAGGCAGTAAACGCTAAAGCACAACAACTGAGTAGAATTTTTATTTTAAATTGCGACAACATTATCTTCTCCATACTGATTTATTGTTCAAATTAAAATCAAGATACAGAATTCCTGATGTAAATTCAGCAGAGAAAGGTAAATAGATACATTTTAAAAGCTATAAAACGATTTAATTTTGAAGTTTTATTTATATTTTTTACACATAAAAAAATCCCCCTCCGCCAAGGCAGAGGGGGATTTTGGAATAATGAGCTGGCGATGACTTACTCTCACATGGGTAATCCCACACTACCATCAGCGCTAAGAGGTTTCACTTCTGAGTTCGGGAAGGGATCAGGTGGTTCACTCTTGCTATGGTCGCCAGCACAACTGTTTATGGATACTTGCTAGGTCTTATTGAGATGCCTTGCTTTCTACCAAATAGAATTCATTAACAGATTTATCTGAGTTGGATAGTTTGTTCGTTTAGCGTAACTAAATCAAGTCACTTTGTTTAAT
>NZ_JALJVC010000027.1 GCF_022967985.1 Acinetobacter lwoffii
CTAACACCTCGTCAGTGCTAGAAGCTGGACTTCGATAAACTCAACAACTCCGCCATTCTGCTTCGTTCGTTTCCGTCTATCTCGTCGGTATGTGCTCATTATAGGGCAATTTCTTACACGTGCAAGCGCTTTTAACGCACAGGAATCACGAGTGTTTTATTTTTATGCACCAAATTGGTTCAATTCCATACAATTCATTACATAAGTACATATTTTTAAAACAGAAATATAAATTAAATATTTCTGCTTTATTCTATGCCTAGTTTTTCACGACTGGTGCTTTAATCGTCACACTGGTGATTTTTACAGGGTTCACCGGCACATTTTGATGCATTCCATAGTTTCGGGTCGGTACTTTGGCAATCTGATCGACGATATCCATACCTTTAGTGACCTTACCAAATACCGCATAGCCGGCATTTCTAGCAGAACGATCCAGGAAATCATTATCGACCAGGTTCACAAAGAATTGTGCTCGGGCAGAATCCGGCTGATTGGTACGCGCCATGGCTAAAGTACCGCGTTTATTTTGCAGACCATTCGATGATTCATTTTTAATGGGTGCTTGAGTATTGGCTTTTTCTTGCATGTTCACATCAAAGCCACCACCCTGCACCATAAAGCCTGGAATGACGCGGTGAAAAATCGTGTCCTTATAGAAGTTGCTCTTTACATAGCTTTCGAAGTTCTTTGCCGAGATTGGAGCTTTGTCATTGAAGAGTTCAATTTCAATATTTCCAGATGAAGTCTTCATCTCAATAATCGTATTTGCAGCGAAGCTTGGTAGACTGACCGCAGCAAGTGCGATGACACATAATGATTTCTTTAACATTTATTAACTCATCTACTTAGAAGTAATGGTTGTGAATGACTATATATTAATCTTTTATAACTCATAATGCAGTGACCTGCCGACTAAAGACAAGAGAATAAGAATGAAGCATGCATTATTACAGGAGCAAAATATCCACCAGTTTCCACCTTGGCATTTGCAGGGTGAGGGTTTTATTCTGAATTATTGGCTGACCCCAAGCTTTATTGAGCAAGCAAAACAGTTCCGTATTGCGCCTTCTCCGCTGGGTCGTATGGTCCAAGTCTTATTGGTGCGTTATCACGCTTCGCCGATTGGCCCTTATGATGAGTTACTGATTCTGGATCATCCTTTAATTAGTAAACGACGCCTCAGCTCAATTCCTAAAATTTATGTGTCTACCCATGAGTCTGTGGTACACGGTCAGCATTTATGGGGCATTCCCAAAGAACATGCGCAGTTTGAATGGCAGGAAAAGGATCAGGAAGTACTGTGTCAGATTCAACACCAGAACCAGCATATGACGATTCGGCTGAAGAAAACCAAATCCGCACGCCAGTTCTATATTAATAGTCATCATATTCCAGCATCTATGCTGAAGATTCAGCAAGCCTGGAAAGGTCAGCGTTTTCAGTTTAGTCCACAGTTCCGCGGTCACCTCTCCAAACTCTCGCAAGTAGAATGGCAAGATGCCGAAAATATATTTCCAGATTTTTCCAAAGCCAAATTGCTGCAAAGCTTTTATGTCCCCAAATTCAATCTGATCTTTCCTGAAGCGCAGATCAGCAGCAAAGTATAAGAACTGATAAAAACCTATCTACAAAAAAGGTGTTTCATGAGAAACACCTTTTTACATTCATGCCTTGGATTTAACTATTTTTGTCCCAAAATTTGCGGAAATTTTTGCTGATCTCAATCACATATTTTTTGGCACGGCGGGAGATCGGCGTCAGGTTAATAAAACCATGTGCCTGATCGGTATATTCATGATAATGAACACTCACGCCATTCTGACGTAGTTTATGTGCATAGATTGAACCTTCATCATGCAGGACATCATGACGTGCAGTAATCACATAACTTGGCGGCAAGTTTTGCAATTCACCATAGGTGGGTGAAATCAGCGGATCATCCAGTTCAATCTGATGGGTTTGGGCATACATTAAGGTCACCAGATCAATATCCTGTTCCGAAAGTACCAGTCCATCTTTATAGGCATAAAAAGAAGGATGGCGACTTTTAAAGTCGACCGCCGGATAAAGCAAAAGCTGTGCTCGTGCGGCATAAGATTTACCTGCACTGCGCTGTGCCACCACAGTAGCCAGATTTCCGCCCGCACTGTCCCCTGCTACGGCAATACGATTTTTATAGATTTTTAGTTGCTTACTATGCTGATGTGCCCAAGCCAAGGCATCTTCACAAACCTGTACCATCTGCAAGGGGCTAAATTCTGGCGTCAGCGGATAAGCCACGCTTAGCACCTGCACTTTGGCATGTACTGCCAGCAAGCGACAGAATTCATCATGGCTGTCCAGACCGCCCACCATAAATGCACCGCCATGATAAAAAATCACCATCGGCAACTTCTTTTGTGGAGCTGGATGATAATGCCGGGCAAAGATGCTGCCACTTTGCAAAGGCAGGCGCAGCTCTTCGATGACTTTGACAGTAGTTGGTTTAGCCGCGATCGCTTTCATGCGTGCATCAAACAATGTGCGCGAATGTGCCAGATCCTCACTGATAAAACTGCTATGCCCCTGTTTTATCTGGATGGCCATCAGACATTTTACCAAAGGGTCTAAATCAGGGTAGACATGAGGATAATCCAGGGCCTTAACCAATGCTTCCTGTGCAATACCAGGTAAGCGGTCCAGCATACGTGCTGCCGTCCCTTGTCCTTTTTGCATCACACTTTTCAGAACCGGAGGATTCACAGTCATTATTTTTAGTCCTTATTCTCTTAATTCTTCATAGTTTCTACACGATTAGCGTTTCAGTGACCATATTCTTATATAAGTCTTAATATCAATGTACATATAGCTTCTGCCCGATACATTACCCTCATTTATAAAAGATGTCATTGACCGTTTAAAGGTTATTTTTGACGTACTTTTGCGAGCTTAAGTATATTTTTTATTACAAATCTGGAGGATGCCTATGGCTAGTAAAATTATAGCTTTGTCTTTGGCGACTGCATTTTTAGCTGTAGGCTGCGTCGCATTTCCTGAAGATGGTGGCTATTATGATGGCCACTATGATCAGCGTTATGACCGTCGCTATGAACTGGACCGGCGTTATGAACAAGATCGTCGCTATGAGCGGCAACGCTGGGAATATGAACAGCAACGCAAACGCATTGAACTGGATCGACGTAAACAGGAATTACAACGTCGCAATTGGGAGCAGGATCGTAAAAGACAGTTAGAGCTGGATCGACGTAAAAGCCAACTGGAACGACAGCGCCATGAACAGCAACGTAAAAATATCATGACGCAACGGCAAAAACAGGCAGAGGCAGAACGTAAACGTCGTCAGGATCTGGAGCGTAAACGTGTAAAAGATCAACGCAGTAAAAAAGTCCAGCAAAATCGTTCTAATCAACGCTGGAATGACAACCGACGTCATCAGGAACAACGTTCACGGGAGCGTCGTGACTAAGACTTGAATCACCCTCTCTATTAAAAGCCCAGACTGGGCTTTTTTAATGAAAAAGGTAGCTGCCAGATAGACAAAGGCCCTAAAGAAAATTTCTTTAGGGCCTTTGCAGAGGGTTATGTTAAACGAACTTCCACTTCGCTTATGCTTCTCAGCAATTCAACCAGAACATCCTGTTCTCTACACAAATTATCCTATCGAATCAACTTGCTCTCATGAAGCGGACATTCACTATCCAAGCTGTAAGTTTTATCTTACAAACCGCTAAAATAGAGACGACTGATTCCAACAAATTCAAAAAAGGTAAATTCTGGACAAAAAAAAGGCTTATCTAGAGAACAGGATAAGCCACGAAAACACATTTCAAAATAAGAAGAAACTACAGCGATAGAATCTGGAATAAATATTAATCAAAAGTTCATCTATTGTGAAAGACTTTATTGCTTAGATATTAATCGTTTTTATGTCTAATAAATAAACAGGCAAAAAAAAGCTGAGTTTTGGGGATACTCAGCTTGAAAAAAGCAACTCTAAAATAGGGCAACAGCAACCCGGTTCGGCTCTCTCCTCTGAACAAGGTCGCTGTTAATAGAAGTATGATGCAATTTTTTTACCAACACTTAAAACGGATTAAAATTATTAATTTGATTCAAAAATACGATTATTAATTTTTTATATTTATTTTCAAATACTTAATTCTTAGATTTAGTCGCTAATTAAATCTATTCAGTTCAAAATTCGGATTCATCGCTGCTGATGTCCGTGTACTTTATTCTCATCCTATCCTGCAGTTGTGTTCTGAATAGCTTGTTTTGCTATCCGCTGGATTCAGTATTTTGTATAAATCTTAAATTTAATCTGGGTCGACGCTTGAATTTTTACACCCTGCCCCGATTTCTTTAGGTAATCAAGAACTTCACAACCATGGCAGTTCAGCATAAACGCAGTGAACACTGAGGCCTAAGGACTGTACATGTTTAAGAACCCATTTAAACGGAGTAAATCAATGGCGACTGAGCAAAACGAGCAAGCTCAACAACTTGAGCAAGAGCAAGCGGAACAAGATACAGCGCAAACTCAAGCTGAAACCGAGCAGGCTGAAGTTTCCGTTGAGTCTTTACAAGAGCAGATTGCGCAGCTTGAAGGTGATTTAAAGTTAGAAAAAGCCCGTACCGCCAATGCAGTTTATGAAGCACAAAAGAGTGTTGAACGTATTCAGCGTGAATCTGAAAAGCATAAAGATACAGTTCTGGAAAAGTTCTCTAAAGAGCTTCTAGAAACAGTCGACAATCTGGAACGTGCCATTGTGGCTGCAGGTGAAGAGCAAACACCATTGCGTGAAGGTGTTGAACTGACCCTTAAATCTTTATTGCATACCTTGGAGAAATTTGGGGTTGTGGCAGTGGATACCAACAACGGTTTCAATGCTGACCTGCATCAGGCAGTCGGGATTGATCCAAATGCCAAAGCAAATGAAATTGGGACTGTTTTGCAAAAAGGCTACACGCTTAACAGTCGCTTATTGCGTCCTGCCATGGTGATGGTCGGCGCTTAAGCCAAATAAATTCGGGAGTTTGTGAAATTTTTCAAAAATTTTACTTGAAAAAAATCGAACGGCTCTCATATCGGATAACAAGTGTAAATCACAAAAAAATTTTAGAGGAAACATCCAAATGGCTAAAATCATTGGTATTGACTTAGGTACTACAAACTCATGTGTTGCAGTACTTGAAGGCGACAAAGTTAAAGTAATCGAAAACGCTGAAGGCGCGCGTACCACTCCATCTATTATTGCCTATAAAGATGGCGAAATTCTGGTAGGTCAATCTGCAAAGCGTCAAGCAGTAACGAATCCGAAAAATACATTGTTCGCGATCAAACGTTTGATCGGTCGTCGTTATGAAGACCAAGCGGTACAAAAAGATATCGGTCTGGTTCCTTACAAAATCATCAAAGCAGACAACGGTGATGCTTGGGTTGATGTCAACGACAAAAAATTGGCGCCACAACAGGTTTCTGCTGAAATCTTGAAAAAGATGAAGAAAACTGCTGAAGACTACCTGGGCGAAACCGTGACTGAAGCAGTCATTACTGTTCCTGCTTACTTCAACGATGCACAGCGTCAAGCTACTAAAGATGCAGGTAAAATTGCAGGTTTAGAAGTTAAACGTATCATCAACGAGCCAACTGCTGCGGCACTTGCGTTCGGTATGGACAAGAAAGAAGGCGACCGTAAAATCGCGGTCTACGACTTGGGTGGTGGTACTTTCGACGTTTCAATCATTGAAATTGCTGACCTTGATGGCGACCAGCAAATCGAAGTATTGTCGACTAACGGTGACACATTCCTAGGTGGTGAAGACTTCGATAACGCGTTAATCGAGTTCCTGGTTGAAGAGTTCAAGAAAGAACAAAACTTCAACTTGAAGCAAGATCCACTTGCACTTCAACGTTTAAAAGAAGCTGCTGAGAAAGCTAAGATCGAACTTTCATCTTCAAACGCAACTGAAATCAACCTTCCATATATCACTGCTGATGCGACTGGTCCTAAACACTTAGTGATCAACGTAACACGTGCAAAACTTGAAGGTTTGGTTGCTGACCTGGTTGCTCGTACGATTGAGCCTTGCCGTATTGCGCTTAAAGATGCGGGTCTTTCGACTTCTGACATCTCTGACGTGATCCTGGTGGGTGGTCAGTCTCGTATGCCAATGGTTCAACAGAAGGTTCAAGAATTCTTCGGTAAAGAGCCACGTAAAGACGTAAACCCTGACGAAGCAGTCGCAATGGGTGCTGCGATTCAAGGTGCGGTACTTTCAGGTGACAAAACTGACGTACTTCTACTTGACGTAACTCCGTTGACACTTGGTATTGAAACCATGGGCGGCGTGTTGACTGCAATTATCGAGAAAAACACCACGATTCCTGCGAAGAAATCTCAAGTGTTCTCAACCGCTGCGGACAACCAGCCTGCTGTAGACATTTCAGTTTACCAAGGTGAACGCAAAATGGCGCAGCAAAACAAACTGTTGGGTAACTTCCAGTTAGGCGACATTCCACCTGCTCCACGTGGTGTGCCACAAATTGAAGTATCTTTCGACATCAACGCTGATGGTATTTTGAAAGTATCTGCAAAAGACAAGAGCACTGGTAAAGAGCAATCGATCCAGATTAAAGCAAACTCAGGTTTGTCTGATGCTGAAATCGAAGCAATGATCAAAGATGCTGAAGCGAATGCTGAAGAAGACCGTAAATTTGAAGAGCTTGCAAAAGCTCGTAACGAAGCGGATGCTTTAGTTGCTTCTTCACAAAAAGCAGTGAAAGATCTTGGCGAGCAAGTGACTGCAGACGAAAAAACTGCAATCGAAACTGCGGTTTCTGAGCTTGAAGCTGCAACTAAAGAAAATGACGTTGAAGACATCAAAGCGAAAACTGAAGCGCTGCAAAACATCATCATGCCAATTACACAACGTGCATATGAAGCAGCTCAAGGCCAAGGCGGTGCGCAAGGTTTTGATCCAAACGCATTCCAAGGCGGCGAAGGTCAAGCTCAAAAAGCGGATGACGGCGTTGTAGATGCTGAGTTCACTGAAGTAAAAGATGACAAAAAATAATTTGTCGCTTTAACTGAAAAAACCGCGCGAAAGCGCGGTTTTTTTATTTCTCAACTTGAAGGAATAAAATAAAAATTACCAAAATTTGATCGTATTTTCAGGAAAAGCTGTTTAAGTTAAATCAAACATTAAAATACCCTGAACCGATGAAAATTTTGATTTTACTGCCTTTACTGAGTTTCTTGGGCCTGACAGCATGTAGCCTGCCCGTTTCATCTCTCCCATCTCAAAGCACTTCGACTCAATCGACTCAAGCGATTGCCAGCTTATTTGATCAGGCGCAAAGCTCTGGTGTTTTAGTGATTCAGCGTGGTCAACAAGTACAGGTCTATGGCAATGATTTAAATCGTGTAAATACCGAATATGTTCCCGCCTCTACTTTTAAAATGCTCAATGCCCTGATTGGCCTGCAACATGGCAAAGCCACAACCAATGAAATTTTTAAATGGGATGGCAAGAAACGCAGTTTTGCAGTCTGGGAAAAAGACATGACTCTCGGCGAAGCCATGCAAGCTTCTGCTGTACCCGTGTATCAGGAACTGGCACGTCGCATTGGCCTTGAATTGATGCAACAGGAAGTGAGACGTATTCAATTCGGCAATCAGCAGATTGGGCAGCAGGTTGATAACTTCTGGTTGGTAGGCCCTTTGAAAATCACTCCAAAACAGGAGGTCGAATTTGTCTCGGCTCTAGCCCGAGAGCAGCTTGCCTTTGATCCACAAGTCCAGCAGCAAGTCAAAGCCATGTTACTTTTACAGGAGCGAAAAGCTTATCGACTATATGCCAAATCCGGTTGGGGCATGGATGTGGAACCGCAAGTCGGCTGGCTCACCGGCTGGGTTGAAACACCGCAGGCTGAGATCGTGGCATTTTCGCTGAATATGCAGATGCAAAATGGTATGGATCCGGCGATCCGCCTTGAAATTTTGCAGCGGGCTTTGGCCGAATTAGGGCTTTATCCAAAAGCTGAAGGATGACGCAAATAAGCATGGGAAAGGCACTAAAATTAAGTTATATTTCTAAAAAAATAAACATTTAAATAAAAAATATGCGTCTCTTGCTCCGTCTGCTCGTGGTGGGATTGATCATGTCTGCCTATCTGCATATGCAGGCCAAAACCCATCCTCAACTGCGCTATAACTCGCTGGCTGATCGCTTGACGCATCCTTTCGATACCCGCTTACGTTTCCGGATTGATCAGGTCGATTCAGGCTTTGGACTCAGTAAAGATCAGGTCATTCAACTGAGCAAGGAAGCGATTGAAATCTGGCATCAGGGAACAAATCGTGATGATTTGATGGTCTATGATGAAAATGCCAGACTGAGTATTCACTTGATCTATGATCAACGCCAGCAAGACTATGATGCCTTAAAGAAAGTCGAAAAACAGTTGCTGGCAGATGACGCCAAGTATCAACGTCAGGTCAAAAACCTGGAAACATCCCATCAGCACCTGGAAAGTCAGCAGCAACGCCTGATCCAGCAAAGAGATCAGATCAATAGTGAATTTCAGGCCTTACAGCAACGACGCCGTCAGCCGAATTTATCTGCTTATGAGCGTGAGCAGATTGAATATGAAGTCTTGGCTTTACAGCGTAAATCGGAAAGTTTTCAACGGGAACTTCAGTACCTGCAGGAACAGCAAAATTCCTTTAATATGAATGTTTCCATGCATCAACATGGTCTGCAAAACCATCAGCAGAATATCATTCAAGCCCAACAGCGTTTCCCTGCCCGCGAATTTCATAAGGGCGTGTTTATGGGTAATCAAATTCATGTCTATCAGTTTGATACAGAAGATGATCTCCGTCTGACTCTGGCACATGAACTCGGACATGCCTTGGGCCTGTATCACCATAATGACCCGGAAGCGCTGATGTATCCGGTGCTAGGCAAACAGAATCTGCAACACTTCCAGCTACGACCTGCAGACAAGACCTTGCTTTATAACCGTTAAGTGATCAGCTTGAATTCCTTAATTAATTTAAGTGTATAAGTATTATAAAAAACACTCTATTCTGATTTCATGTTATTGTGAATGGCTACATTGTTCAGGCCATCTTTGGAGATTCGTGTGAGTTACTACCATATTTTAATTGAAGTAAATGACCACATTAGTACGATTGATGAAACCCGTGATATCGAGATCTTTGATATCGAGGACATCCAACCCTATCTTCATTCGATTTTGCTGCCTTATTTCAATGAACAACTGATTGAACTCGACGATGAAAATCTGGAATATAAAGATATTCTGCATCTGGAAATCAAACAGACCTTATTGCCGATCAATGACCTGATCGAAGAAGAACAGCGTCTGTTGCCAAGCGATACCGACATTACCATTAGCGCCTATGAAATTTTTAATAACCGCGAGTTGAGTCAGGATGTCACTACCGTGATCTTTGACCTGCTTGAAGCGGTAAAACTGGATAGCTAAACGTTCTTCCAGATATAAAAAAAGTCCTCATTGAGAGGACTTTTTTGTGCATGGATTTAGATCGAGAATGAAGATCCACAACCACAGGTCGTAGTTGCATTCGGGTTTTGTACCACGAAACGTGAACCTTCCAGACCTTCTAAATAATCTACCACCGAACCGACCAGATATTGATAACTCAATGAATCGACTAAAACTTTAACATCGCCATTGGCAAATTCTGCATCATCTTCATTCTGGCTTTCTGCAAAGTTAAAGCCATAAGAGAAACCTGAACAGCCGCCACCGGTCACATAGACACGGAGCATTAAGTCTTGGTTACCTTCACTGTCACGCAACTGGCGTACTTTATTTGCGGCATTGTCGGTGAGCACAAGCGCTTGGGCATTCATGGCGGATTCCTCTGTTGAATGGAATGTCTTTAAAAAGAAAAGACCATATTTAAGTATAGCACACTCAATATATGGTCAGTCTCTACAGATTAAAAGTCAAATCAGAGTAATTTTATCAGGATTATTTGTAGTTCTCATCCTGTAAGGCACATTCAAAGTTTTTCGGGTTCTGTTTGCAGCGGAATTGCCACAGCAATTTCATCATGCGTTTGTCATAAACGCCGCGTTTGGTTAGGTCAATTCGGGAATCCCTCATCATTTTCTGATAACCCGGTTTGTCTGCAGCAGGAATATCCATCCAGTATTTTGCTGGAATATCTGATTTCATTTTACCCAAAATACCAAAGGCACGCGGTAACTGGCTCTTGACCCACTCCCGTGATTTTTGTCCGTATCCGGCCGGGAATTTATCGGGACGGATAATAATATTACCTGTGACCTGCAATACCGGATAATTCACAATCGCACCTTTACTGCCTAACCCTTTATGTAATTCTAAAGGCTTAAATGCTGCAGCTGGTGCACCGATAATATCCACCTGACCATTATTAAACATACTGGCAAAATTGCTGATTTCGGCACTCACCGCTTGTGCACCGACCTGCTGTACCATGATTTTTTGTGCTTCGTCATGGCTCAGTACCGCAATTTTCTTACCTGCTGCTTTGGCAACAGTATTAATACTGCGGTCATTCACCAACAGAAAAGCATCACCTACCGGAATCACGCCGACAATTTCATATTTACCTTGCAGCATATGTTTGGCGAAGGTGGGACTGGCCAAGCCCTGCATGACTTTAACCGCCAGATTCAGATCTGGAATCGCGCCAATAGCGTCGAGTGAACCAGTAAAATTATTAAACTGACGGCCACGCATCCCGGTCACACTAATGCCATCACATTTTCCAGCTTTAAAATCTTCAGCAACCACCGCTTCATTGGTATTCACCCGCAGTTCGACATCTGCACCCCAGTTTTTGGCCGCCAGCTGATAGTCTTTCATCACACTATAGACATCACCGTTTTTACCGACCAGATCAAATACGCAAATCACCTGTTTGGCTTGTGCCAAACCTGAAACAGCCAGTGTTGCCGTAGCCAATGCCAGTGCTTTCCATCCTTTATGCATCATCATTTCCTTATCGCTTGTTTTTGTTATTGCAGTTTTAGTCACATGTGATTGTTTTTTATATAAAACATACGAATTTAATATTTAGCTCAAGCTTAAGCTATTTTATTCGCTGCACAATGGCAGATCTGACCTGGTTCAGCCATAAAAAAAGCCTAGATCAATCTAAGCTTTTTTCTTTAAAAATCAGATTATTCGCCAGCAATTGAACATTCAAAGTTGGCCTTATCGACAGAACAGCGCGCACGTTTTAAGACCGACATCATGCTGGCATCATAGATTCCGCGTTTGGTCATGTCCATCCGGCCATCACGTAACATTTTCTGATACTTGGTTTTATCTTCAGCGCTCAGATTCATTTTATATTTCGACGGAATACCCGCTTCCAGACGGCTGATCATCCCCATGCTCTTTGGCAGGTTTTTGATAAACCAGTCACGCGATTTCTGTCCAAAACCTGCGGGGAATTTTTCCGGACGAATCACAAAATCAGAGGTGACATGCAGTACCGGGAAATTAAACATTGCGCCGTTATTACCCAGACCTTTATAGATTTCTAATGGCTTGTAGGCATAAGCAGGTGCACCGACCATATCCACCTGACCATTGTTAAATTTGGCGACAAAGTTAGAAACATCGGAGATCACTGCCTGCGCACCGACGCGCTGTACCATGATTTTCTGGGCATCGTCATAGCCGAGTACGGCGAATTTCTTCCCTGCGGCTTTTTCAATCGAATTGATATTCTTGTCACGAACAAAAATAAATGCTGAACCCAACGGTGAAATACCGGCAATTTCGTATTTTTTGCCGCCCATATTACTGACCATTTTCGCTGCATTACGTTTGTCCAGAGCAAAACTGATCGCACGCTGGGCAATGGCATTACTTGGTGCACCGCCCAGTGCATCAATAGAACCGGCAAATTTATTGTATTGACGGGCACGCATGGCTGTCATAAACACACCATCACATTTACCGGCCTTAAAGTCATTGTCGGCAACCGCTTCATCCTGACGGGCAATCAGATTGATTTCTGCGCCCCAGCCTTTTGCAGCCAGTGCCCATTCTTGCGCCATCTGGAAAGACTCACCGGATTTACCCAGTAAGTCAAACACACAGATATCGACTTTTTCTGCATGCGCCGCACTTGCAAAACCAAATGCAGAGAATGCAGCCAATGATAAGAGTGTTTTTTTCATTGTAGTTATCCTTTGAAATCTTGTTATTCGCTGAGTGTCCGTACACGGGACAAATATTAAGCAAGTTTAATTAAAAAAAATAGAGCATTTACTCCATTTAAAACCGGCATTTTGGCCTATAAAGATAAATCAGCAATAGTTGCCTAAGTTATTTTTAAATATATATTTAAATATCAATATCTTAATATTTAAAACTGCTTTCTTATAATTACATTTACCCAGATATAGTTACAAAGATATACATGATTTCAGATTTATTCGCCACCAATCGAACATTCAAAATTGGTTCTTTCTACCGTACAACGCGCGCGTTTCAATACGTTCATCATGCCCTGATCATAAATCCCCTGTTTGGTTAAATCGATCCGCCCATCACGCAGAATCTTTTGGTAGGCCACACGATCTTCACGGCTTAGATTCAGAATATATTTGCTTGGAATCTCAGCTTCCATGCGCTTGACCATGGCAAAGCTGCGCGGTAACTGTTTCACAAACCAGTTTCGGGATTGTGCGGCAAAGCTTGCCGGAAACTTTTCCTGACGAATAATCAGATCAGCAGTGACATTAATCACCGGAAAATTAATCATTGCGCCTTGACGGCCTAGTCCTTTCTGTAATTCCAGCGGTTTAAATGCATAAGCCGGTGCAGCGACAATATCCACTTCGCCCTGATTAAACTTGCGAATAAAATTGGAAATTTCCGACATGACCGGTACTGCTTCAATCCGGTCGACCATGATTTTTTGCGCATAGTCATAATGCAGCACGGCAAATTTCTTGCCTTTGACCTGTTCCAGTTTATTTAGAGTACGATCACGAACAAAAATATAGGCTGGGCCAATCTGACCAATACCCGCCACTTCGAATTTTTCTTTGCCAATCTGGGTGATCAGGCGTTTGCTATTGCGTTTATCCAGTACATAGCTGATGGCTTTCATGGCAATGTCATTATTCGGCACGCCGCCAATTGCATCAATCGATCCAGCAAATTTGTTATAAGCCCGGGCACGCATTGAGGTCATATAGAAGGCATCACATTTTCCGGCTTTGACGTCCTGATCGACCTTGGCTTCATCCTGATAAGCGCTTAGCTGAATTTCGGCACCCCAGCCTTTTGCTGCCAGCGCCCATTCCTCCAGCAGTTTGTAAGACTCACCAGATTTCCCCAGTAAATCAAAAACACAGACATTCACTCTGGCTTGAGTTGAAGTCGACACCAAAATGCCCAGTGCCGATAAAATTAAACATCCCTTTTTCATTTTTATTTGACTCTATGATATTTTTTGCTCCATCAGCCTGAACTATAAACCACTGTTCATGCATAAAATAGAGCTTTTACTCAACTTATGCGTCCACCCTAGATCAATTGACAGAGGTGAAAAGCACACTCATTTCAGCAAAAACGGTAAGATTTTTCATTTTCACAGGGCTTTCCTTTAGAATAGGCGCATCTTATTTCTTAGCTTTGATTTCTCAATGATTCAGTTAGACCAGTTATCTATACGTCGCGGTGGACGTGTTTTATTTCAAAAAGCGTCGATGCAGTTACACCCAGGATGGAAAATTGGCCTAACCGGTGTCAATGGTGCTGGAAAATCTACCCTGTTTTCAGCCTTGCTGGGCGGCATGGAATCGGACACCGGTTCACTGACCCGACCTGCGGTATGGACCGTGGCGCATATGGCTCAGGAAATCAAAGCACTGAATATGAAAGCGATTGATTTCGTATTGTCGGGCGATGAAGAATACTGGGATATTCAGCAGAAACTCGATCAGCCGGATCAACTGGATGATGCAGAACTGGCCCATTTATATGGCCGTTTTGATGAAATTTCCGGTTATTCAGCTCCTGCCAAAGCCTCACAGCTGATGGCCGGTCTGGGCTTCTTTGAACATCAATCACAACTAGATGTTTCAAGTTTTTCCGGTGGCTGGCGTATGCGTTTAAACTTGGCGCGTACCTTAATGAGCCGCTCGGACTTACTGCTCCTCGATGAACCGACCAACCATCTGGACTTGGATGCGATTCTCTGGCTAGAAGACTGGCTGAAAGCCTATGAAGGCACCTTGGTGCTGATTTCGCATGACCGGGACTTCCTCGATGCGATTACCGACCATATTTTACATATCGAAAATCAGGAACTCATTTTATATACTGGTAACTATTCGACTTTCGAGCGTACCCGTAGTGAACGTCTGGCGCAGCAGCAACAGGCGTATGAAAAGCAGCTGGAAACCCGCGCGCATCTGCAAAAATATATTGACCGTTTTAAAGCACAAGCGACCAAAGCCAAACAGGCACAGAGCCGGATCAAACAGCTGGAACGTATGCAGGAACTATCTGCTGCCCATGTCGATACACCATTTACTTTCAGTTTCCGCGAACCGACCAAAATGAGTTCGCCGTTATTGCAACTGGAACATGCCGATATTGGTTATGGCGACAAGCTGATTGTTACCAATGTAAATTTACAGATCACGCCCAACAGCCGGATCGGGTTACTCGGGATGAATGGTGCAGGTAAATCCACGCTGATTAAATCGCTGGTCGGTGACCTGAAACTGATTCAGGGCCTGCGTAAAGATTCAGAGCTACTGAATATTGGTTATTTTGCCCAGCATCAGATGGATGCACTGGATGGTAATGCCAGTCCGATGTTACAGCTGGCACGTATTGCCGATAAAAAAATCAGTGAAGCCAGCCTGCGTTCTTTCTTGGGTAGTTTCGGTTTTAGTGGCGAACGTATGGATACGCCGAGTGAAAGTTTTTCGGGTGGTGAACGTGCACGTTTGGCCCTAGCGCTGATTGTTTGGCAGCGTCCGAATGTACTGATTCTGGATGAGCCGACCAACCATTTAGACCTCGATATGCGTCATGCACTGACCATGGCCTTGCAAGATTTCCAAGGCGCGGTAGTTCTAGTTTCGCATGAACGTCAGCTCATCGCCAGCGTCTGTGATGAACTGCTACTGGTACATAATGGTCAATGCCGTGAGTTTGATGGTGATCTTACTGCCTATGCTGACTGGTTACGCCAAGCCCGTATTGAGATGATTAAAAATGGGCAAAAGCCAGCAGAACCGGTGAAATCCCAAGTCGAAGTCAAACCGACTATTTCCAAACTGGACAAGGAAGCACAACGTAAGGAAGCTGCTCGCCAGCGGGAACTAAGTCGTCCGATTCGCAAGAATATTGAAAAATGCGAAGCACAGATGGCCAAACTACAGCCGCGACTGATTGAAATTGAAAACCTGCTGGGTGACAGTGCTTTATACGAAGCATCACGTAAAAATGATTTGCTGAAACTGATGAATGAGCAAACCGAGCTAAAAGCCAAACTGGAAACAGCCGAAGAGCAAATGCTAGAACTGATGATGGAACTGGAAAGTCTGGAACAGACGTTCTAAAGCTCTTTTAGTAAGATTTAAGATAAGAGATGAATGACCAACGTTGTTCATCTCTTTTTTATTCACTATTTTTAATGTTTTCTCTTCCATTTTCCCCCCTGTATTTTTTCATCTACGTCTAGATGTTTCTTTAATTCTGTTCTTTTCTATTCATTCGACACATAAGGTCATGAATTACACAAACCCTATATAAGTTTATTTTTTAAACAGTTGGATGCCTTATTTCATACATTAATTTACAGCGCGCTGTTTCATCCTAAGGCTCTAATACAAGTGTTTTTTAATTTTTGGCAGCCTTGCTACGAGTCTGTTTAATGTTGAACTAGAGAGAGGAAATCCGCATGCGTGCTCTTACCTATCATGGTGCTCGGGATGTACGAGTTGAATCCGTTCCAGATCCAGTGATTCAGGAACCAGATGACGTTATTTTAAGGGTGACAGCCACCGCCATCTGTGGCTCAGATCTGCATTTATACCGGGGGAAAATTCCGGCCACTGAAGACGGTGATATTTTCGGCCATGAATTTATGGGAATTGTAGAAGAAGTCGGCCCAGAAGTAACCGAAGTCAAAAAAGGTGACCGGGTGATTATTCCCTTTGTGATTGCATGCGGTCACTGTTTTTTCTGTGAACATGAACTCATGGCTGCCTGTGAAAATACCAATACCGGTCGTGGTGCAATTCTCAACAAAAAACAGATCCCACCAGGGGCAGCTTTATTTGGCTTTAGCCATCTGTATGGTGGTATACCGGGTGGTCAGGCTGAATATGTACGGATCCCCAAAGGCAATGTCGGACCATTTAAGGTGCCGGGTTCCCTGCCTGATGAAAAAGTATTATTCCTGACCGATATTCTGCCAACTGCGTGGCAAGCAGTGAATAATGCCCAAGTCGGTCGAGGTTCCAGTGTGGCGATTTATGGTGCTGGCCCGGTCGGTCTGCTGGCTGCTGCCTGCGCGCGGATGCTCGGTGCCGAGCAGATATTTATGGTCGATCACCACCCTTACCGTTTGCGTTTCGCGCATCAAACCTATGGGGTAATTCCCGTCAATTTTGATGAAGTCGATGCCGCTGAATTTATCATTCAAAATACCACGGGTTATCGTGGAGTCGATGCCGTCATTGATGCGGTCGGTTTTGAAGCCAAAGGCAGCATGCTGGAAACCGTAATGACCAACCTGAAATTAGAAGGTTCGAGTGGTTCAGCGCTAAGACAATGTATTGCAGCGGTCCGTCGCGGCGGTGTGGTGAGTGTACCTGGAGTTTATGCCGGTCCAATTCATGGCTTCCTGTTTGGTGATGCCTTTGACAAAGGTTTGACCTTTAAAATGGGACAAACCCATGTGCATAACTACTTGCCGCAGTTGCTAGAACATATTGAAAATGGAGATCTGTCTCCAGATCTGATTATTACCCATCGCATGAAACTGGAAGATGCTGCGGAAGGTTACCGTATTTTTGATAAAAAAGAAGAAGACTGTCGTAAAGTGATTCTGACGCCATAAATATGATTAAAAAAAAGCGCCGTCAGGCGCTTTTTTATTTTTTATCATCATTTTATCAATCCTGTTTTCCTATTTCTAAGCAATAAGATTTCAGCAACCCCCTCCCTCTTTTCTATTGAGTAATGAAAGAAGTTCCAGATTTTCAATAATGAAATCAAGAAATAAATCAAAAATGAGAAATAAAAAAGTTAAGCAAAAATCGATAAAAGTATGATTCTGAAATAAAAATGAAAGTTCACTTGATTATTAAATTAATTGTGTAGTTTAGCTACATCTTGAGTTTTTAACTCAAAATATGTTCCACGCCAATGATTAGAGAAACTACACTATATTTACAAGTATTTAATTTATAATAATTTTTTATTTTAAAGCCAATCCAAGGAATAGTCTGGTCATACTAGCAATATATCGCCAAATCTAGCTTTAAATTTAAAATGCTATTTTAAATTTAAAAACACTTACCCACAAGACAAGAGAGTTTAAATTTGAATTTAAAATGAAGAATTAATACATGGATTAAAGTTTGTGGAAAAATATTATCTTATTCACATAAAAATTATGGATAACTTCAGAGTTATCCACATATTTGATCAGGATTACTACACACTTAAAGCAATATCACTCACGTATTCTTTAATTTATTACACCAAATTTTTTATAAGTGATTGAGAACTTAGTTTTTCTACATGGGGGAGTATTTATTATTTTCAGCCAAATCCAAACTGAATATTTGATCAGTTTTATTGCATTTATATTTCTCTAATGCCACTTTGACCTATGCAGATTTCACCCAGCATTCTGGACTGCATATATACTCTTCATCGTATAAAGAGCGTCCTTCTACCTCTCTTTCCTGTTCAAATATTATTCTTCAAAGAATCAATCCTGATTGTCGTTATAACGACAGATTCACTCCATATTTCAGGTATTCTCCTGAGCTGATGATGTATACATAAACCCTTCCTTAGAGTCGATCCAGCTTATTCAACTTGGCTTTTAAAAACTAAAATGAACCTGTTCTATATCCAAAAATCTGTCCAAAATTACTTTATTCTGCCTAACTCACAGGATATGAGTAAAAAATTTATCTAAAAAAGCGCCTCGAAAGGCGCTTTTTAGTTTTGATTTTATCCTGAGGGATCAGGCATCAATATCTGCATTTAAGGCATTTTCTTCAATGAAGGCACGACGTGGTTCTACATCATCGCCCATCAAGCAAGAGAACATACGATCCGCTTCAATCGCATCGGTAACTGTCACTTGCAGCATGTTACGGTTGTCTGGATCCATGGTGGTTTCCCATAACTGTTCCGCATTCATCTCGCCCAGACCTTTATAGCGCTGGATCATCATGCCACGACGTGAGTCCTGCAAGATATGTTGCCAAACCTGATGGAAATTGCTGACCTGAATCTTGCGATCGCCTTTTTGCAAATATGCACCCTCTTCAAGCAGACTAAACCAGCTCTTTGAATTCTTTAATAAACGTGCATATTCACTTGAACCTAACAGTACTGAGTCTAACAGGTAGCTATGTGGCAAGTTATGTACATAGATCGTGATACGTGGCAACCAGCTTGCAGTTTTTTGACCATCTGCCAGTTCTTTTTCAAAACGCTCCAGGGTTAATTCTGGACGTAATGTTGGCTGAATGGCTTCAATCGCTGCACGCAGATTCTCACCCCATATTTCCACATAGGTTTTGTCTTCCAGCTGATCCAGCTTAAAACCTTCCAGTGAAAGTAGTGCATCAAGCAGACTCGCAGGATAACGCTGGGTCAAACGTGCCAAGCTCTTCTGGGAAGTCTGATAATCAGCAATCACATTCGCCAGTGCTTCACCACGAATCGCAGGCGCTTCTGCACTGATATGCAGTTCCAGCTCATCAATCGCATTCGAAATTAGGTAAGTTTCCAGTGCATCATTGTCCTTGATGTACTGTTCCTGCTTACCTTTTTTCAGCTTATATAATGGTGGCTGTGCGATATAAATATGACCACGTTCCACAAGTTCCGGCATTTGACGGAAGAAGAACGTCAACAGTAAGGTACGTATATGCGAACCATCCACGTCAGCATCGGTCATGATAATGATTTTGTGATAACGCAGTTTGTCCGGATTATATTCTTCACGACCAATACCACAGCCCAATGCGGTAATCAGCGTACCGACTTCAGCAGAGGAAATCATGCGGTCAAAACGGGCACGTTCCACGTTCAGGATCTTACCTTTCAGCGGTAAAATCGCCTGCATTTTACGGTTACGACCTTGCTTGGCCGAACCACCTGCAGAGTCACCCTCGACCAGGTACAGTTCAGACAAAGCTGGATCTTTTTCCTGACAATCAGCCAGTTTACCTGGAAGACCGGCAATATCCAGCGCACTCTTACGGCGTGTCATTTCACGTGCTTTACGCGCTGCATCACGCGCACGTGCTGCATCAATGATCTTGCCAGCAATCGCTTTGGCTGCTTGTGGATTTTCCAATAAATATTCAGAAAATGCCTTATTCATGGCCTGTTCGACAGCAGTTTTTACTTCACTCGACACCAGTTTTTCTTTGGTCTGTGAAGAGAATTTTGGATCAGGCACCTTGACTGACACAATGGCAGTCAAGCCTTCACGTGCATCATCACCCGATACCGCAACTTTTTCCTTTTTCAGGATATTTTCGCTGTCCATGTAGTTATTTAAACCACGGGTCAACGCAGCGCGGAAGCCGGCCAAATGCGTACCACCATCCTTTTGCGGGATGTTATTGGTAAAGCAACGCACATTTTCCTGATAAGAATCATTCCACTGTAATGCAACTTCTACCGTAATGCCGTTGTCAGCCTGCGCAGCAGTAAAATGGAAAATATCATTCAGGTGAGTTTTGCCTTCGTTAATATATTTAACGAACTCAGACAGACCACCTTCATAATCAAAGACATGCTCGGCATTAATGCGTTCGTCACGCAGCACAATACGCACACCTGCGTTCAGGAACGACAGTTCACGCAAACGACGCGCCAAAATATCAACATTAAAAATGGTCTGACTAAAAGTCTCGGCACTTGGCCAGAAACGGACACGAGTACCGGTTCTATCGGTATCGCCCACTACTTTTAATGGATATTGAGAATCGCCATGACGGTATTCTTGTTCATGAATTTTACCGGCACGGTGAATGGTCAATTCGAGTTTTTCAGACAGTGCGTTGACTACGGAAACACCGACACCATGCAGACCGCCAGACACTTTATAACTGTTGTCGTCGAACTTACCACCGGCATGCAGAATGGTTAAAATCACCTCTGCTGCAGACACACCTTCTTCAGGGTGAATGTCGGTCGGAATACCACGACCATTATCAGAAACTGAAACCGATTCATCTTCATGGATCGTCACTATAATTTCATCACAGTGGCCTGCCAAGGCTTCATCAATCGAGTTGTCGACTACTTCAAACACCATGTGGTGCAGGCCTGTACCATCGTCTGTATCACCAATGTACATGCCCGGACGCTTACGGACTGCGTCTAAACCACGTAATACCTTGATGCTAGAGGAATCATAAGCCTTTTCAATGGTTTGTTCTGTTTGAGAAGCAGCTTGATCTTCTGAACTCATGGTTTCTCCCTAGTGAAAAATAGGTCTATCCAAAGATGGGTAAAACTCAAAAAATATTATTGCACAACTTGAACTGTACCGTTTTCAACACTGAATAACTGATATGAGATAGACAAATCATGTAAGTGCTTTTGTACTGATTCATGGTCTAAGGTGGTAATAAAAACTTGACTACCAAGTTGGCTCAATCGCTCAATTAAACGTTGTTGTGCGGTTAAATCTAATTCTGCTGTCACATCATCTAATAATACCACAGTTTCCTTATTACAAGAATGTAGCATTGCGATTTGCGACAGTTTTAGTGCGATCATCAGCAGCTTTTTCTGCCCGCGCGACAGGATCACATCAGCATCCCCCATCGGGGTCTTTAAACGCAAATCTGCGCGATGTGGGCCATATTCGGTATAGCGTCGCTCACAGTCTTTTTCATGCTGGTTGGTCAGATCATTTAGCAGGCCGGTTTCACTATGAAAGCCCGGACTGTATTCCAGACTGACTTGCAATTCAGGTAATAACTGTTTCAGATCATCTTCAAAAAATGGCTTCCATTGTTCCACAATCCCGACACGTTGCGAGTGCAGGATTTCACCATATTCACTCAGCATCTGGTTCCACGGTTCCAGATCAGACAGACTGAGAAAGCGTTTGCTTTTGAGCAGACTATTTCGCTGTTTCAGCGCACGAGAATAATATTGCCAGGCATGATAAAACTCTGGTTCCACGTGGAACATTAACCAGTCGAGCAATTGACGTCGTGGTTTGGCACCATGATCGATGATATCGGTACTTTGTGGATCAATCAGTTGCAAGGGTAACAGTTTGGCCAGTTGTCCCTGAGTTGCCACTAGATCGCCATTGACCTTGATCAACTGTTCCCCGCTGGCCATTTTTTGCATGCCTATTTTTTCAGTCGCAGATTGTGCAAACACAATCGCATCCTGTGCGCCATGCTGGATATAATTTTTGGGAATATGGGTACGGAAAGAACGACCAGCAGCAAGTAAATGAATCGCCTCTAAAATCGAGGTTTTACCTGAACCATTTTGGCCATAAAAAACATTAAACGGCTGCAATCCTTGGAGAGCAACCGTCTTTAAATTCCGCACACGCTCAATATGTAAACGCGTAATATGCATGTCTTATATAAATATCAAGAGCCGCGGCTTAAACACGCATCGGCATGACGACATAGGTTTGATCCGTATGCGCCGGGTCTTGTACCAAGACAGACTGATTCGCTTCAGTCATGGTCATTGACACATCATCGCCATCAAGCACACCGAGTACTTCAATCAGATACTGCGCATTAAATGACATTTCTAGCGGTGAATCAGCATATTGAATCGCCAGATCTTCAATCGCTTCATCCTGCTCCGGGTTATTGGCGCGAAGTTGCAAAGAATCGGCATTAAAGTTTAGAAACACACCACGCAGCTTTTCATTACTTAAAATCGCCACACGTTGCAAAGACTGCTTGAACACGTCATGTGCGATCATCACCACTTTGTCGCCACCACGTGGAATCACACGGCGATAATCCGGGAACTTACCATCAATCAGCTTGGTGGTGAAACGCACGGTAATATCCGCCTGTTCCTTGTCACGGCTTGGCATCTTGATGGTCACATTGAGCAGTTCACGACCAATCAATAGAGATAATTGCTCATCTTCAACGCTGAGCAGGCGCTGTAATTCTGCAACGGCCTTACGTGGCACAATCGCCTGAATCGGTTGTGCTGCAGTGGATTGTGCCGCTGTTTCACACAGTGCCAGACGGTGGCCATCGGTGGTCACAGCACGTAGCTGATTGGCATCAATTTCCAGCAAGGTACCGGTCAGGTAAAAACGTACATCCTGAACCGCCATGGCAAAAGCAGTTTTTTCGAACAGGCGTTTTAGCTCACGCTGTGTCACCGTTACTTGCGTGCCTTGGGTGTTTTCAGTGTTCAGCAATGGATAATCATCAGCAGGCAATGTCCCCAGTACAAAACGGCTGTTGCCTGATTTAAGGATGCAGCGCTGATCTTCAGTGATATGCAAATCCACCAATGCTGCTGAAGGAAGTGACTTACAGATATCAATCAGCTTACGTGCAGGAACTGTGGTCTCGCCTTCCTGCAAACATGCACCTTCAGCCAGTGCTGTACTCGCCACCAGTTCAACTTCCAGATCGGAACCGGTCACGGTCAATGCTTGCGCAGTCACCTGAATTTTCAGGTTAGACAAGATATTCAAGGTATGGCGACGTTCAACCGCTCCTACGACATGTGAGAGAACATTCAGTAAGCTTTCTTTCGCGATTTTTAAACGCACGGTGCATTCCTCTAAAGCTGAAGATTAATATAGAAAAAGTGATTTTTTTGACGGTTTACTATGCGGCAAAAGCAGCCGCATAGCAAGAATAGAATTTGAGCGATTTAGGTCAACTTTGCAACAGACGTTGCAGGTTTTTATAGTCTTCGTTAAAGATCGGATCTTCTTCACGCAGACTCTGTACTTTCTCGCAAGCATGCATCACGGTACTGTGATCACGACCGCCAAAAGCCATGCCAATTTCCGGAAAACTGTCGCCTGTTAATTCACGTGCCAGCCCCATCGCCAGTTGACGTGGGCGGGCATAAATCCGGGTGCGTTTTGGACCGACCAGTTCTTTCAGCGGAATCCGGAAATACTCACTCACGACACGCTGAATATTTTCAGTACTGATAGTACGGGCACGAATCGCCAGCACATCTTTTAAAGATTCACGCACCACATCCAGATCAATTGGTGTGCCTTTAAAACGTGAAATCGCCACCACTTTGTTCAGCGCACCTTCCAGCTCACGCACGTTAGCCACCACCTGCTGGGCAATAAACAGCGCACAGTTACGTGGTAAATCAACCTGGTTGCTTTCTGCTTTTTTCAGCAGAATTTCAATTCGAGTTTCAATATCTGGTGGTTCAACCCCGACCGACAACCCCCAGGAAAAACGTGAAACCAGACGTGGATCGAGTTCGGTTAGCTCTTTAGGATAACGATCTGAAGTCAGAATGATCTGTTTAGACTCGTCCAGAAGTGCGTTAAAGGTGTAGAAAAACTCGACCAAACTAGCTTCTTTACCGGCCAACAAGTGAATATCATCGACCAGTAATAAATCCAGAGAACGGCAATTTTTCTTAAACTCTTCAACTTTGCCCTGCTGCAACGAGCTGACAAAGTCCTGTACAAAACTTTCTGCGGTCATGTACATGACACGTGCATTCGGTTTGGCCTGCAACAGTGCATTGCCGACCGCCTGCATCAAGTGGGTTTTACCCAGACCGGTCGGACCATATAAAAATAACGGGTTGTGCTGTGAAGCACCCAGCTGAGTCAGCACCTTGCGACAGGTTTCTGCCGCCATCTGGTTAGATCGACCTTCCACAAACAGCGAGAAGGTAAACAAAGGATTCAACTGACGTCTACGGCTATTTTTGCCGCTGTCTTCTTTTTCTTTCTTCGGTTTCGGCACCGGCATCGGTGTCGAAGTCAATGCCGCCGTCGTAGTCGCCGGTTGTTCACTGGCAGATAAAATCGCCCCTGGACGTGAATCGACCAAAATTTCGACCTTGCGTACCCGTCCTTCAGACAATTGCTCTGCCAGAATCGTGATCAGTTCCAGATGATGTTCTTGAATGTAACGCGTCCAGTAAGGATTAGGTGCATACAAACGCAAGCTGTCTTCCAGCTCTTCTGCAACCAATGGGCGAATCCACATTGTAAAGACATTTCCAGAGAGCTCTTGTCGCAGGCGATTTAAGCAGTCCGTCCAAAGCATGTGAATCCCCTATTCATTCCATTGTTCATTCAAAAAAGATGACCGCGACCAAAAGCGGGTCGCCATTCTAACCAAGTTATCCACATCTGTCATGGCAATTTCCACAAAAACTGTGCAAAAAGAAATCACCATGCATAAAATTAAATTTAAAACCCAGTGTGGATAAGTTTATCCGCAAGCTGTGGATAAAATATATCATAAAGTTATCCACAAAGTATAAAATTAATAGAAACAGTTTTATCCACAATATAAGCTCATGTTTAAATAAATAAAAAGTGGCTTATCCATAGAAAAAGCGCTCCCTAATAGTAATAAATTTAAATTTATAAATTTGAATTTATTTATAAGATCACTGGTTTTTGTGGATAACTCAAAAAACTTCAAATTTAAATTCAAAACCGTAAGTTAAATTTAAACTCTGGATAACATGTGGATAACTTTGTTGATAGAGTTGTTCATAACTTATATATCTTTATATAACAATAACTTAATTTGTGATTAACTTAAGTTGAACTATTTTTTATTCAGTTCTCTGAACAACTAGGGTCTTTATATTTTTTGATCTTATTTGAAAAGAAAACCGCTTTTGCATTGACAGCTCAAGCAATGAGCACTAAAATCGCGGACCTTCATAGAAAGATCATTTTTTGGAGTTTCAATATGAAACGTACATTCCAACCGTCTGAATTAAAGCGTAAGCGTGTTCATGGTTTCCGTGCTCGTATGGCTACTAAAGCTGGTCGTCAAGTATTAGCTCGCCGTCGTGCAAAAGGTCGTCATAGCTTAACTGTTTAATCAGTTACGCTAAGACGATTTTGGGTGTTATGACAAAACTTTATAGTTTTGGCACAGAGTTGCGATTACGCTGTGCTGCCGATTATAAAGGTGTCTTTGATGGTGCGCTTTTTAAAGTGCATCAACCCCATTTCTTATTTCTTGCAAAACATTCCGAACTGCCAAATAGCCGTTTGGGTTTAGTTGTTGCCAAGAAGAAAGTGCGACGTGCACACGAAAGAAATAGAGTAAAACGACTTGCTCGCGAAAGTTTTCGCCTGCATCAACAGCAATTAGATGACTTAGACATTGTAATCATGCCGAAAATGGGTGTTGAAGCAGTGCCTAATGCAGAATTGCACCAGCAATTACAATTTGCCTGGCAGAAACTGAACCGTCTCGCCAAAAAGCATTCAAAAATAGCCCCCTCCCCACAAAAGTAGAGTTGGCCAATGGTACGTTTACTGCATTGGTTGATCCGTTTCTATCAGATTGCGATTAGTCCTCTTCTTGGACCGCGCTGTCGTTATATTCCAACTTGTTCTCAATATTCCTTGGAAGCAGTCCAGATGCATGGCGCTGGGCGTGGAGTGTGGCTGGCTACTAAACGTATTTGCCGTTGTCATCCGTGGGGGGGCTCGGGATATGATCCTGTTCCCTCAAAAGCGATTCGTTTTATTTCATTTCAGCAAATAGATTCTCAAACGCTTCACGTTGCTGTACCCTTTCGTGATCGTTTATTGAACCAAAATCACTCTCACCACTTGGGGTAATACATATGCAACAATGGGCCAGGATTGCAATTCTCGGAGCCATGTTTGTTGTCGCATATTTGCTCATTTTGGCGTGGCAAAAAGATTATGGAAATGCTGAAACAAAACCGCAGCAGGAAACTGCTGTTGTTTCGCATGACGTATCTGCAGATTTGCCAAATGGTCAGACGGCTACAGTTGCCTCTGATCTGCCACAAGCAAATGTGCCAGCACAGCAAGCCACGGATGCCACAGCACCTGTAAGTCAGCAGCTTATTTCAGTACAAACTGACCTTTATCACCTTTGGATCAATCCTAAGGGTGGTGATATTGTTCGTATTGAATTACTCAATCATGACAAGAACAAAGACAGCGATGAACCGTTCGTGATGCTGGAAAGCGATGCGAAACGTACTTATGTCGCCCAGTCTGGCCTGATCGGTCTGAATGGACCGGACAGCAGCCGTAACGGCCGTCCAATGTATGAGCTGGAAAAAACGGCTTATACTCTGGCAGATGCGAAAACAGTCAAATCCAAAGATGGTGAAAACCTGAAAGTATTGTCTGTACCGCTAGTGTTTAAAACCGCTGACGGGATCGAGATTATCAAGACCTTCAATTTCACTGAAGGTGAATATCCGGTCGTGGTAAATCACAAAGTGGTTAACCGCAGTGGCCAGACTTGGCAAGGTCAGATGTTCGGTCAGATCAAACGGGATAACTCGGAAGATCCAGGCAAATCTGATCAGGGGATCTTCACGCTGGGAACATTCCTCGGCGGTGCATGGGGTACCCCGGACGAGCAGTACAACAAGCTTAAATTCGACAACTTTGTTGAAGAAAAAGTCAGTACTGAAGCGACAGGTGGTTGGGTGGCAATGGTACAGCACTACTTTGTCAGTGCATGGGTTCCAGGTCAGCTGAAGTTGACTCAAGGCAATGGCGAAGCTTA
Organism: Acinetobacter lwoffii; assembly: GCF_022967985.1. GTDB lineage: Bacteria > Pseudomonadota > Gammaproteobacteria > Pseudomonadales > Moraxellaceae > Acinetobacter. Next base: position 27,046 of record NZ_JALJVC010000027.1, read on the forward strand.
TAGCGCCAAGCTTGAATCACGTAAATCAACCGATAACATGAACATCATCGGTTTTACCTCACCGACGTTCAATGTGCCTGCAGGTACAGTGGCTGAAATTGATGCGACTTTCTATTCAGGTCCAAAAATCCAGTCAGAACTGAAAGATTTGGCTGCGGGTTTAAACCAGACCGTTGATTATGGCTGGTTATGGCCAATTGCGAAATTACTGTTTGTCGGTCTTGAATTCTTCCATGGTCTGGTGGGTAACTGGGGCTGGGCAATTATTCTGTTGACTATCTTGGTGAAAGTAATCCTGTGGCCATTGTCGTCGAAGAGCTATCGCTCGATGGCGAAAATGCGTGTGATTGCGCCAGAAATGCAACGCATGAAAGAAGAGTTCGGTGAAGACCGGATGCGCTTCTCTCAAGAAATGATGGCATTGTACAAACGTGAACAGGTCAATCCGCTTGCCGGCTGTTTACCGCTGTTATTACAAATGCCGATTTTCCTAGCCTTGTACTGGGTATTGATGGAATCTGTGGAACTGCGTCATGCGCCATGGATGCTGTGGATTCAGGATTTGTCTTCAATGGATCCTTGGTTCATCCTGCCGTTGTTGATGGGCTTGACGATGTATATCCAACAGTCGTTAAATCCACAACCGACGGATCCAATGCAGGCAAAAGTCTTCAAGTTTATGCCGATTATCTTTACCGTATTCTTGTTGTTCTTCCCGGCAGGCTTGGTCCTGTACTGGATCGTCAACAACTTGATCACGATTCTGCAACAAACTTTGATTAACAAGTCTGTTGCCAAAGATCGCGCGAAACGTGATGAGGCCACTCCAGTCAACTAAGTTGTACGGATAGGCTGAATAAATCCGCTTAAGATGGTAATCTTAGGCGGATTTTTTTTGGCTGTATTTTTGAGTCTTTGCAGGTGAATTTTATGCTCAACCGAACCACAACTATTGCTGCGATTGCCACTCCACCAGGACGTGGCGGCGTTGGGGTGATTCGCCTGTCAGGCCCGAAATCCTATGAGATTGCCCAGCAACTGACACAAAAAGAGCTGGCTAAAGCCCGTTTTGCCGGTTTCCGCCAGTTCTATGATGCGGCCGGCGAAGTCATGGATGAAGGACTGGCGATTTGCTTCCCGAATCCAAACTCTTTTACCGGCGAAGATGTGGTCGAGTTGCAAGGTCATGGCGGTCCGGTGATTCAGAATGCCCTGCTTGGCCGTTTGCTGGAGCTCGGAGCTACAGCGGCTAAAGCCGGTGAGTTCTCGATGCGTGCCTTTGAAAATGGCAAGCTGGATCTGGTACAAGCTGAAGCAATTGCCGACCTGATTGATGCAACTTCGCAAGCGGCTGCACGTTCTGCTGTACGTTCACTGCAAGGGGCTTTCTCGACCAAAGTCAATGCAGTCCTTGAGCAGCTGATTCACCTGCGTTTGCATGTGGAAGCTGCAATTGATTTTCCGGAAGAAGAAATTGATTTTCTCGCAGATGGCAAAATTTTAAATCTGCTGGATGGCGTATCCAGTGCAGTCACTCAAGTACAGCAATCCGCACGTCAAGGTCAATTGTTACGTGAAGGTTTACAGGTGGTAATTGCAGGGAAACCGAATGCCGGTAAATCTTCCTTACTGAATGCATTAGCTGGAATTGAACGCGCGATTGTGACCGATATTGCCGGTACCACCCGTGATGTCCTGCATGAAAAAATTACCTTAAATGGTCTGCCGATTACCCTCACCGATACTGCGGGCTTGCGTAAAACTGGCGATATCGTGGAAAAAGAAGGGATCCGCCGCGCAATTAAAGAAATCGAACAGGCCGATTTATTGCTCTTGGTCTATGACTTAAGCCAGGGCGAAGATCCGCTGCAACTCGCCCAGGAATATTTTGCTGAACATATAGAACCGAAACGTTTGATGCTGATTGGCAATAAATGCGACCTGACCGGTGCTGAAGCCGTGATTGGAGATTTAAATGGTTTCCGGCATATCGCAGTCTCTGCCAAGCAGGAAACCGGCGTTCAGGCGCTCATAGAAGCGATTACAGCGCATGCAGGCTTCCAGCCTGAGGAAGACACCTTTATCGCACGTACCCGTCATTTAGACGCAATGAAGCGCACTCAGCTCTATCTGGCTGAGGCGCGTGAACAACTGGTGGTGTATAACGCCGGTGAACTGGTAGCGGAGTCCTTACGTCTGGCGCAAAATGCATTGGGTGAGATCACTGGTGATTTCAGTGCAGATGACCTGCTGGGCAAGATCTTCGGTTCATTCTGTATTGGAAAGTAATTATTTAATAAAACATCAAAAAAGCCCTCAACTGAGGGCTTTTTTTAGGCTGGTAGGCGGGATTTTTGATACGCCCACCACAGCGCAAAACACAGCAAACTAATCGCGATACAAAAGCTGATTACGGCGAAATCCAGCCCCCAATGATCGGCCAGATAACCCACGGCAATGATAGGGACAATAGTGCCCAGATAGGCAATAAACAGATAGGTTGACATGACGGCTGCACGGTTGTCTAAGCTGGTCATTTGATGAATCAGGGCAAAAGCACCCATCAGGGCAAAACCATGGCCAATTCCAAAGCAAATATCACTGATAAAAAATAGCAGGCTGATTTTCGAATACATACATAGCGCTAAAACCATCAGGCTCAAGCACATCATCATCAGGCCGATATTCAGACATTTGGACGCTGCAACCGCTTTGGCCATAAATTGCACGATCACTGAAACCACTAAGATACTGGTAATGGCCAGCCCACTGACCAGAGGGCCATGCCAAGGTAAAATATTTCGCACAAAGGACGGCGACAGTGAGGCAAACAGGCTAAAGGCAGCAAAGGCACTAAAAGCCGTCACTGCAATAATCATAAACACCCGATGAAACTGCGCTTCAGGTCGTTGCAGTTTAGGCGCCATGCTAAAGGGCTGCGCCTCAAACTTGGGTGCTTTGATCCAGAACAGGCCAATCAAACACAGTACGGCACCCAGAATAATCGGTAAATATGGCATCACCAAAGGGGCAGCGGAAAACTGCGCAATCACACCACCGACCAAGGGTCCCAAACCAAAACCCATTGCGGTGATGATTGAAATCAGTTGTGGTGCAGTGTGTTTATGGCTTTCTGGGATGGTATGCATTAAACCCATCATGGCAGAAGTGGTCATCAAGCCCGAGGCAATCCCAATAATAAAACGGCCAATCGAGAGGATCAGTGCATTCTGGGCAAAAACGGAAATGATCAAACCCAGCGTGATCAGGGCCAGACCAATTTGCAGGGTCCGTAAAAATCCGATGCTGTTACTGGTTCTGCCCAAAAACAACAAGGTCGAGAGACAGCCAAACATATAGGCGACAAAAATGTAGGTGATCTGGCTGGGAAGCAAATGCCAGAGCTCTTGATAAATCGGATAAAGCGGACTGGCCAAAGCAGTACCAATCGTTCCCATCATTAAAGCCAGGCTGACCATCAAGAACGGTCGCCAGCTGGTCGTTATTGTCATGAAAATGCCGTTATAGTGTTGATCCTTGGCCAATCCATGTCAGGGCGTAGCGAGGAAAATAAAAAGTGTCTGCAGTTTAGAATGGATGCAGAAAATCGGTCAAGGTTGAATGAGTAAGATATTTATCATTTAAAATATTTTAAATATATAAAACAATTATTTATTATGAATATTGATATGTTTTCTAGATATATTGAAGTTAAATATAATGCTATACATTATGTTCCACGTGAAACATGGTGAGCTTGTTTAATTGAGTGTAAACAGTAACATAAATGTTTGAGAAATTTAAAAGCAGAGCAATTAGAATCGAGCATATTCTTATCCAATTCATGTAGAACATTCATGTTAAAAAAAACACTGATCATTAGTTTAAGTACATTCATTTCGAGCTTTGCATTTGCCAATATTGATACGGTACAAACTAACTTGGCAAAAAACAGTCCCAATTTAAAAATTGAAAATATTCAGACTACGGAGATGAAAGGCATCTATAGCGGTTCCATGCAGGGCCAAGTGGTTTATTTGAATGAAGATGCCAAGCATCTGATTGCTGGCCCGATGCTGCGAATTCAGGATCAGCATAATCTGACCCGTGATTTAATGTTGAAGCAAAATAGTATCGACTGGAAAAAATTACCGCTTCAGGATGCTGTGAAAAGTGTAAGAGGTACGGGTAAACGTCAGATTGCGATCTTTTCTGACCCAAATTGCCCGTATTGTAAAAAGCTTGAGCTAGAGCTGAAAAAACTGAATGACTTGACCATTTATACCTTTATTCTTCCTTTAAAACCCCAGTCGGTTGCTCCTTCCAAACAGGTGTATTGCGAGTCTAATCCAGCTCAGGCATGGGAAGATCTTATTGCTCAAGGGATTCAACCTAAATCGAAAAAAAGTTGTGCCAATCCGATTGAGCGGAATAAAAAACTGGCTCAGTCTATGGGTGTGAATGGGACACCTGCGATTATTTTTTCCAATGGCTTTAAGGTAATGGGCGCCTATCCGGCAGAGCAGATTGAGCAGATTTTTAAAGAATTCAATTTATAAAAATTAAATAAAGATATCAGTCGTTCAATATAAAAAAGCACCTCATTGGGTGCTTTTTTATTAAGGTGATCCAGTCAGCGTCAACTTGATTTAGACCGTGCGGCGTTTGGTCACCATATTATAAATAAACAGAATAATCACAGCACCAATCACGGAAGCAATCAGACCTGCTGCGGAATCTGCCGAATACAGACCGAGCATACGACCACCAAAAGTCGCCAATAAGGAGCCGGCAATACCCAATAAGGTGGTCATGATAAAACCTGCCTTATCATTACCCGGGTGAATGGCACGTGCAATCAGACCTGCTACAAAACCAATGACGATCGCCACAATAATTGTCCACATATGCATACTCCTTCTTGTCATGTCTTTGTTTTCACATCTGTTTAATCATCTTGAAATAAAGTCAGGATTATAAAAAGTTGAATCCTGAAACGAGATGTTATTTTTTGTTCCCGGTTTCCTGTCCATTTTAGGCATAAAAAAAGTGGCTTATGCCACTTTTTTCAACCTGATTTTAAAGACCGATTTCACCAATAAATGGCAGGTGACGGTACTTCTGGTCATAGTCTAGGCCATAACCCACAATAAATTTATCTTCAACTTCAAAGCCCATAAATTCGACTTTCAGATCGATTTCACGACGCGATGGTTTACTTACCAAAGTACACAGTTGAATCGAGTTAGGTTCACGGGTTTGCAGGATTTCGAGTACCTTGCTTAAAGTGTTGCCTGAATCAATAATATCTTCAACCACCAACACATCTTTACCACGGATTTCACCGTCTAAATCTTTCAGGATTTTTACATCACGTGACGATACCGTGCCACCGCCATAACTGGACACAGTCATGAAATCCAGTTCATGCGGTTTTGAAATCACACGACATAAATCAGCCATAAAAATCACTGAACCACGTAATAAACCGATGAGCACAAGTTCTTTGTCACTATTGGCATAGTGTGCATTGATTTGAGCACCAAGCTCTTTGACTTTAGCTTGAATTTCTTCAGCGGAAATCATTACGCTCATTTGAACGGTCATGGGTAGATACCTAAAAAGTAAAAATAGCAAAATAAAAAAGGTGTTGACCTGCAACACCTGAATACGTCGCAATTTTAATACATCCCTAGCAGAGATGCACCTGTTTTGCTGGCTGTAAATGTAATCATTTTTTAGCCGCTGTTGAATCGCGTTTCAATAAAAAAACACAGCCCAGTGCCATTGCAGACAGGATCAAGTATTGGCGACGGCGGGATTTTTTCGGTTTATTCACTGGCTGCTGCTTTGACATAAACGGCTGCTCCATAGACATAGGTGGCTGCAATATTACGGTCATCGCCAAGCATGGTCAGTGCAAAAAATGCATCTTCAATATTTTTAGCTCTGCTCTGGCGTAACTGCTGTAAGGCAGTTGCATTGAGATTCAGCACCACAAAGTCGGCTTCTTTGCCAATATTAAAGTTCCCCAGGCGATCATCCAGACTCAAGGCTTTGGCACCGCCTAAAGTGGCATGATACAAGGCCTCAAAGGCGGAGAGTTTTTCGCCCTGTAACTGCTGCACCTTATAGGCTTCATTCAGGGTTTGCAGCTGATTAAATGATGTTCCTGCTCCAATGTCTGTGCCTAAGCCGACTTTGACCCCTTTGTCCCAAGTTTTTTTCAGGGGAAATAAGCCACTGCCAAGGAATAGATTTGAGGTCGGACAGAAGGCAATGGCGGAGTCGGTCTGATGCATACAATCCCATTCCTTATCTTCCAGATGCACACAATGTGCAAAGACGGACTTGCTCCCGGTTAAACCATAATGATGATACACATCCAGATAACCTTCACGTTCAGGAAAGAGTTCTTTTACCCAGGCAATTTCATTTTTATTTTCACTCAAATGGGTATGTACATACACGTCCGGATATTCACTTTTGAGCTGGCCGGCTTTTTGTAATTGTTCAGGTGTTGAGGTCGGTGCAAAGCGTGGGGTAATCGCATACAGGTTCCGCCCCTGTCCATGCCACTTTTCAATCAGCGCTTTAGAATCGGTATAAGCTGTTTCTGCTGTATCTGTGAGTGCTTCCGGAGCATGACGATCCATCAGGACTTTACCCGCAATCAGACGCATATTGCGCGTGGTCGCCGCATTAAACAAAGCATCTACGGATTCAGGATGAACGGTACAAAAGACCAGTGCAGTGGTGGTGCCGTTTTTAAGCAATTCCTGCACGAAAAATTCGGCAATTTTTTCGCTATAGGATGCATCTTGAAACTGGATTTCAGTGGGGAATGTATAGGTATTTAACCATTCCAGCAGTTGTTCACCATACGCCCCGACCATTTCGGTTTGCGGGAAATGAATATGGGTGTCGATAAAACCGGGAACAATCAGTTGATCTGGATAGTGCTGTAATTCAGCGTTGGTAGGAAGTCGTGACTGCCCTTCTTGCCATGGACCAAACCACTGGATTTTACCCTCTTGAATGATGACTAAGCCATCTTCTACATATCGCACTTGGTCGTGTATATCACGTGCTTGGGCAACTGTATTCTGAATGTCGAGGAAGCGACCACGGATCGCTGTCGTTGCAATTACAGAAGACATTTTAAACCTACGCTTTTAATTTTTTCGATTGATTGTAGCTGAAAAAATTGCCATGTTTGTATGAACATTCATATTTAAATAGTGATCCCGATTCTTCTATGACCTCATCCAATTATCATGATCAATTTCAACAGATCGTACGTGCGCAGCCGACATTAATGCGCATCTTGCATCAGTTAGCACAATTACACTCTGACGCTTATGTCGCAGCGGGTGTGTTACGTCATGTGATCTGGGCGCATTTACATGGATGGGAATATGAAATAAATCATACTGAGGTCGATGTGATTTTCTATGATGAAAATGAGCAGGCTCGCGTTATAGAACAGCAACTTGCAGATCGGTTAAAAGAGTATTTTCCAGATATCCGTTGGGATGTGACTAATCAAGCCTTTGTACATGAGTGGTATCGTACCGATCAAAATGAAAATATTGAGCCTTTAACTTCAATTAGTCATGCGCTGTCATTATGGCCAGAAACTGTCACGGCCTTGGCACTGCGCCTGAAAGATGATGAATTGGAGTTGATTGCTCCTTTCGGTTTAGCAGATTTATTTGAGTTAAAGCTGCGTTGGAATCCGAATTTAGTCAGTTATGCCGTGTTTGAACAACGCATGCTGAGCAAACAGTTTTTGCAAAAATGGCCCAAATTATCCCTGATAGAACAATAAAAAAAAGCCTGCTGATGCAGGCTTTTTTGATGATTACTTTTTACAGGGTGGTTTCGTTATATTTCTTGCTATGACGAATCGACAAGATCGCGGTCACAGTCAGGACAATCACAATAAAGCTCAAAGAAATCCAGATCGGCATATGGAACACATCCAGCATCAGCATTTTAAAGCCGATAAAGACCAGAATGATCCCGAGACCATAAGGCAGATAATGCATTTTTGAGGCTGCGCCCGAGAGCAGGAAGAACATCGCGCGTAGGCCTAAAATCGCCATCAGGTTTGCGGTAAGGACAATAAAGGGATCGGTGGTGACGGCAAAAATAGCTGGAATAGAATCGACCGCAAAGATCACATCAGACGCTTCAACCAGGATCAGGACCAAGAACAACGGCGTTGCCCAGAGCAAACCATTCTGACGGACAAAGAATTTGTCGCCCTGAAGTTGCGGGGTAATACGCATATGTTTACGTAGCCATTTCAGAATCGCCATATCTTCAATATTGCTGTCTTCTTCATGCTGACCACGCAGGAATTTGAAGCCGGTATACACTAGGAACGCACCGAAGATATACAGAATCCATGAGAATTCCTGTACGAACCACGCGCCAATAAAAATAAAGATGGTTCTGAGTACAATCGCACCCAGTACGCCATATAACAGCAGCTTGCGTTGCAATGCGGGTGGAATGGCGAAGGCCGCGAAGATCATCAGCCAGACAAAGACGTTATCAATCGCCAGGGATTTTTCCAGCAGATAACCGGCAAAGTATTCCATGACCTTAGCATTGGCAATTGCCGTGCCTGCGGTCTGCTCCAGATACAGCCATAAGCCGCCACCAAATAAAGTCGCGACACTGACCCAGGCAATACTCCAGTAGGCAGCAGTACGGACTTTAACTTCCTGACCATGCTGATGCTTAAAGCCGACAAAATCGATTACCAGCATGACTGCGACAATCGCGAAAAAGACAAGATACAGCCAGAGTGTACCAATGGTTTCCATGTGAATTCTCCACATCGGACAACTAGCCATAAAAAAACCTTGACCAGTTGCCAGATGAAAAACATCTATAACAACATGATCAAGGTCTTGCCTACATCTTACTGTTCCACTTTTTTATATAAAGTGTGACTTCAAGATGCTCAGATACCGACTTTTTGCAAAGTGTAATGACGATATTCTGACACGTTTAAAAATTGAAATTTCATTCTTAAACGCTTGGAGGAGGCTACTCCCCTTGTTCAAACTAAATTTTATTTGAGCGGTAGCTCAATGTGCAGCAAGCATGACAGATTTTTGCTAAGACTACAATTTCATTTACAAAAATCATGCTTCAAGGCGCTTTCTTACCTAAGAAATCCGGACGCTGAATCAGATATAAGCTGATCAGAAAACCTAGGCTAGCCAAGATGGCTCCTACCCAGCCAATACTATGTAATCCGATATGTGCCGTTACCAGACCGCCGAGTAAGGCACCGCCGCCAATCCCGACATTGTACAAACCTGAAAAAATCGCCATGGCGACATCAGTCGCATCGGAAGCCAGATTTAAGGTCTTGGCTTGTAGGGCCAGACTAAACCCAATAATGCTGATGCCCCAGATTAACGCTAGGCTATTGAGCTGAATTACACCCTGAGACAGGGGCAGCAATAACAGCAGCGAGATCCCTAGCCCGAGTGTAAATAGCGGAATGGTGAGTCGGGGAAAATGCGGTGCAAAGCGGCCAAATACATAAGACCCGATCAGGCCCGCACCGCCATAAATCAGCAATAAGCTGGTGGTCTGTGCAGAGCTGAATTGCGCAATATTCAGCGCAAAGGGTTCAATATAACTATAGGCGGTAAATTGCGCACTAATCACAAGCACGGTAAGCGCAAAGACCAGCATCAGGCTGGGACGTTTTAGCAAGCTTTTTAAACTGCTGAGTGAACCTGAATTAACACTTGGCAATAAAGGCAAGGTTTTGGCCAGCAATACGCACACCACGCTTGCCACAACTGCGATCAAGGCAAAACTATTGCGCCAGCCATAGGCCTCCCCGACCATCCGGCCAAAGGGAATTCCCAGAACCATCGCCATGGCGGTACCGGTAGCCAATAAGCCCAGTGCCTGAAACTCTTTGCCCTTTGGCGCAACCCGCACGGCAAGCGACGCCGTAATTGACCAGAACAGCGCATGCGCCACGGCAATACCAATTCGGCTCAGCACCAGAATGCTAAAGCTCCAGGCAAAATAGGACAGCACATGACTGAAAATAAACACCGCAAATAAAACCATCAGCAGAAAGCGCCGTTCAATATTTTTGGTCAGTAACATCATTGGTAAAGAAAGCAGCGCCACGACCCAGGCATAAATCGTCAGCATCCACCCGACCTGAGTGGGTGACATGGAAAAACTGGTACCAATATCACTTAATAGCGCCACCGGGATAAATTCGGTGGTATTGAAAATAAAGGCAGCAGAGGCTAAAGCAATCACACAGACCCATTGACGCGTCACCGAAGAGGTGGAAGAAGAGCTGGACATAAACATCTGATAAAAGGAACCGGCCGGTAGTTTAAACCTGTTAAGCAGAATGCGGTATTGGTCAGAAGGATAGATTCACAATCCTTTAAAAGAAATCTAACAATAGTGCAGGGAAAAATATGTCAATCTGACTTAAAAACAAGGAGAGGATCGGCATGTTGATCGAGCATCAGCAACAGGACACTGGAGGTTTATGGTTTGTAGAGCCGAATGAAAAACGTCTGGCAGAAATGAGTTATTCTAGAGTAAATGAAGATCAATTAGTGATTGAACACACCTGGGTCGATGACAGCCTACGCGGACAGCACGTCGGGTATTATCTGGTCGAGGCCGCTGTGAATTTTGCCCGTGAACACGGCATCAGGATTATTCCAAAATGCCCTTTTGCCAAATCCGTGTTCGAGCGAGAGCCTCGCTTTAATGATGTTTTATAATTTAAAAATGACAACAAAGGTTTAGATTCGTATGGAAATCAAATATCAAGATTCAAAACGCGGTGGTGTATTTTTTATGGAAGATCAAGGACGCCGCCTGGCCGAGATCACTTATCAATGGCGGGGCGATGCAGTCATCATTGCCGATCATACTTGGGTCGATGATTCCTTGCGTGGCCAAGGTATTGCCCGAAAAATGCTGGATGTACTGGTCGATTTTGCCCGTGAAAAAAGTTTAACCATCATCCCGCAATGTTCCTATGTGGATGTCATGTTTAAACGTGACCGTAGTCTGGCAGATGTCGCGGCAACGACTATTTAACCATCCAAGGGGATTTCCCGAAAGATAAATGCAATCTTTCTTTCAAGGCAGGAATCAATATAACCTGTAACAGGGTATATAAACCGAAACCTGCCATCACCCCGGTCATCGCCCAGAAAATTTCTTCAAACTGTTGCAGCATTACTAAAATTGCCATGATCAGCAGATAACTGGCATGAAAATAAATTCGATGCCCAACAAATTTCAAGATCGTCCAGCTAATAAAAATTGAACTGATCAGCAGATTGGTTTGAGCGCTGAATTGCCAATTATTTAAAGTGATGATCAGGATAAAACACACACATAACAAGGCGAGGGTTAAAATCAGATCTTTTAACATCAAGTGATCCTCATGTTCATGGTAGGTGTATGAAAATATTCGTTTAATAATTTAGGCACTATTGTTAAAAGTTTAATCCAGAAATGCAAACTGAAAACCGTGTAAGCAAAAACGGATATTTGCTTAAAAAATAGTCGACTTAATTTAAAATTATTGATTAAATTGTGTTTTTAATTCTTCCCTCTAGAGAGATGGCATGATGCTACAGCTTTGCTATGCCAGTGAACGCATAGAATCTGAACAAGAGTTGTTACAAGATTTGAGCGATATTTTGGCCACTGCCCGGAAGTTTAACCTTCAGCATCAGATTCATGGGGTGTTGTATTATTCCCATGGCAAATTTTTCCAGTGCCTTGAAGGTCAGGCTGAAGTAGTGGAAAGTTTATTTCAGAGCATTTGTCAGGATGCCCGCCATCATAGTATCTTGCGTTTTGCAGATGCGATGGTAGAGCAGTCTCATTTCTCGGAATGGTCAATGAAATATGTGCATAAACACAGTGAAATTTCTTCTTTATTTTCACGTTTAGGTTTGAAGCAATTTGATCCACATGCCTTGCAGCAGTCAGGAATTGCCGAATTCCTCAAAGTGCTGTATCGCCTGGAAGAAAATCAGGCCAGTCTGGCATCGCCAAAAGGTTATAAGCAGCGTGGTTATGTCCCCTATTTCTGATCTGAGGGATTAAAGCTGAAAATAAAAAAGTCCGCATGGCGGACTTTTTTTGTCTGATGTAGATTAGCTCATGTCAATCATGACTTTTAAGGCCTTCTCATTGGAGGCATGTTTAAACACATCATAGGCTTTTTCAAAATCGGCAAATTTAAAATGATGGGTCGCCAGTTTTTCTAGGGGCAATTTGCCGGAACAGCAGGTTTTCAGCAACATCCCTGTGGTATTGGCATTCACCAGACCGGTAGTAATGGTCAGGTTTTTAATCCACAGTTTGTTCAGTTCAAAACTCACCGGTTTACCATGTACGCCGACGTTGGCAATATGCCCGCCCTCTTTGACGACATGCTGGCAAATATTCCAGGTAGGCTCCACCCCCACTGCTTCAATGGCACAGTCAACCCCGCGTCCATCGGTAATCTCTAAAATTTTTTGAATGGCATCTTCTTTGGCGGAGTTGATGGTATGCGTTGCACCGACAGTCTTGGCAAATTCCAGCCGGTTATCATCCATATCCACCATAATAATATTGGCAGGTGAATAGAACTAGGCAGTGAGCAGACAGCTCATGCCGATTGGCCCTGCCCCGACAATCGCAATATTGTCGCCTGGTTTGACATCGCCATATTGCACGCCAATTTCATGTGAAGTTGGCAGGATATCTGAAAGGAATAAGGCCACATCTTGATTCAGGCCTTCGGGTAAATGATAGAGTGAGGTGTCGGCAAAGGGCGTGCGTACATATTCGGCATGGGTACCGTCAATCATATAACCCATGATCCAGCCGCCTTCATTGCGGCAATGCGCATATAGCTGTTTCTGGCAGTTTTCACAGGTTCCGCAGCGGCTGACACAGGAAATAATCACCCGGTCGCCCTTTTTGAAATTCTGCACGGCGGAACCGACTTCTTCCACAATGCCAATACCTTCGTGACCTAAAATACGCCCCTTAAAGCTGCCCTCTTTACGTGTGGCCTCCTGCTCAATTTCGGGGTTTTTACCTTTCCAGATACCTAAGTCGGTACCACAGATGGTAACTTTTTCGAGTTTAATGATGGCATCGCCGGGATGCAAAATGGTGGGAACCGGGCGGTCTTCAAAGCGGATATCATTTGCGCCGTAATAGACCATCGCTTTCATCGTTGTCATGACACATCTCCTAATGGAGTGAGGAATGAGAATGACCTGACTCAGCGAGAATAATGAACGCCTCGATTGCTTTTATATAGTGACAGCGATGGGCTGATTCATGATCTGGCTTTCAGGCCTATAGATACCTGTGTTCTTCTCGATTGTGCCTTGAGTGATATGGCGCTGCAATGAGTCTTGTGTACAGATTGCAACAAAAGATCATTCGGGATGGTTCAGAGGTAAATCTGCTCTTTGGGTCAATGTTTAAATCATAGGATTGCAGGATCAGAACAACTGTTCACTTTTGCTGAAGCAAGGTTTTAATATGCTAAAAAAAGCCCGCTAAACGGGCTTCTTCATTTCACTTAAATCTGTTTTATGCTTGTAAAACAGTGATCAGCTTCTGATGCAAACCACCAAAACCGCCATTCGACATAATTACTACGGCATCGCCCTCGCCTGCTTCTGCTACTACGGTCTGAATGATGTCATCCAGTGTGCGTGCAATTTTGGCCTTGTTTGGCGCAGCCTCAATGACCGGTTGCAGATCCCAGTCCAGTCCTTCCGGTTGATACCAGATCACTTCATCGGCCAGACGTGCTGAATGAGCCAAGCCATCTTTGTGACTGCCCATGCGCATGGTATTGGAGCGCGGTTCAATAATTGCCCAGAGTTTGCGTTCACCCAGACGTTTGCGCGCACCTTCTAAGGTCGTATCAATCGCCGTCGGATGATGGGCGAAATCATCATAAACCTCGATACCACGGACTGTGCCTAATAGTTCCATACGGCGTTTCACCCCACCAAAATTGGACAGTGCTTCACAGGCAGTTTCAATCGATACGCCGACATGTTCAGCAGCAGCAATCGTGGCCAAGGCATTGGCAACCGAGTGCTGCCCGGTCATATTCCACTGTACTTCGCCTTTGACTACGCCCTGTTGCAGGACTTTGAAATGTGAACCATCTGCTGACAATTGTTCTGCATAAAGTTCAGATTTTCCGTTGGCATCCAGACTGGTGCGCACTACAGGCGTCCAGCAGCCCTGCTCCAGCACTTCATCAATATTGCTCTCAGTAATCGGCGCGATAATCCGGCCTTCGCTTGGAATGGTACGAACTAGATGATGGAACTGCTTTTGAATTGCGGCTAGATCATCGAAGATATCGGCATGGTCAAATTCCAGGTTATTTAAAATTGCTGTTTTTGGATGGTAATGCACGAACTTGGAACGCTTGTCGAAGAAAGCAGAATCATATTCATCGGCTTCAACACAGAAATATTTCCCGCCACCGAGACGCGCACTTTCCGAAAAGCCTAAAGGTACACCGCCAATCAGGAAGCCCGGCTCCAGACCGGCTTGATCCAGTACCCAAGCCAGCATGGTGGTGGTCGTGGTTTTACCATGCGTTCCGGCGACACCCAATACGTGTTTGCCTTGTAGGACATGATCAGCCAAAAACTGCGGACCTGAAATATAAGGCAGGCCTTCATTCAACATATATTCGACTGCATCAATACCACGCTTCATGGCATTACCGACAATCACCAGATCCGGATGTGGTTGCAAATGACTGCGGTCATAACCCTGCATTAAAGTAATACCAGCATTTTCAAGTTGGGTCGACATGGGTGGATACACATTCAGGTCTGAACCTGTTACCTGGTGGCCCAGATCGCGTGCAAGTAGCGCTAACGAGCCCATAAAGGTGCCACAAATACCCAAAATATGCAGATGCATCTACTTCACTCCGTTCCTGTCTGACCCATCACTTTATATTGGTGCTGTTGTCATGATTTATTCAATTTGCAAGCAACGATAGCAAGGCTTTAGCTGAAAAGATAGTGAAAATTCTGGCCTTGTTGTGGGATTTTTTAAATCCTGTTTCACGGATAAATTCAAAGAAAATTTCAAAGTGACGCAATGTCTTTTCGCTTAATAAACCGTAAAATAAGTTCGACCTTTTTGCAGAGTGCATGCAGATGCTGCCGGCTTTATTTCTTCTGGTAATTGCCAACTGTTTTATGACCTTAGCTTGGTATGGGCATTTAAAGTTTTTGCCACATGATGCACCGCTCTGGCAAGCGATTTTATTCAGCTGGGCCATTGCCCTGTTTGAATATAGCCTGATGATTCCGGCGACCAAATTACTGGCGCAGCAAGGAATGGCAGTCGGTCAAATGAAAATTACCCAGGAAGTCGTGACTTTACTGGTCTTTGTTCCTTTTATGATTTTCATGTTTAAGCAGCCTTTTAAACTGGATTATCTCTGGGCCGCTTTATGTCTGTGTGGATGCGTCTATTTTGTATTCCGCAGTTCCTGAATAGCTGTAACTGCGGCTACTCCCCTATTTTTATTCCAGTTTTTGAAAATTCGATAAAAAAACAAGAAAAATCGAGCCTTGCTTTGACCGTTAAATTTTATGAAGCTGAATTTTCAGTCTATAATACGTACTCCTATTCAAGCTTGGCTCTCTCGTCGAGATTTATCTTTTCTCACTTTAATCTCTGGAAAATTTGCAATGAATGCGGCTGCTGCACAAGATACTCCTCTCGTAGGTATTATCATGGGTTCTCAATCAGATTGGGCAACTCTCGAACACACTGCCAATATGCTCAAGCAGCTTGGTGTCCCATTTGAAGCCGAAGTTGTTTCTGCACATCGTACTCCAGACCGCCTGTTTGAATATGCTGAGCAAGCGCGTGATCGTGGTATTCAGGTGATTATTGCTGGTGCAGGTGGTGCAGCGCATTTACCGGGTATGTGTGCGGCGAAAACTGATCTTCCAGTTTTGGGTGTACCTGTGAAATCTTCGATTTTAAACGGTATTGATTCATTGCTGTCTATTGTGCAAATGCCAGCTGGGATTGCGGTTGGTACCTTGGCTATTGGTCCTGCCGGTGCCACCAATGCTGCCATTATGGCCGCGCAAATTCTGGGTTTGACCCGTCCAGAAATCGCAAAAAATGTTGCAGATTTCCGTGCAGCGCAAACAGATAAAGTGGCAAGTAACAATATTCCAGGCCAGGCTTAAGTCGAGACACAGATTATGGATAAAACCATCGGTATTTTTGGTGGCGGTCAGCTGGGTCGTATGATGGCGCAAGCGGCACTTCCATTAAATATTCAATGTACATTTTTTGAAGCCAGCACAGACTGTCCTTCTGCTGCTTTGGGTCCGGTGATTTCGAGCCAGGCTGAAAATGGTCTGCAAGACTTTATTAATAGTGCAGATGTATTTAGCCTTGAGTTTGAAAACACGCCCCTTGCAGATGTTGATGTACTGACACAAAGCAAGCAACTGCATCCGCCACGTCAAGCTTTAGCGATTGCCCAGCATCGTTTGTCTGAAAAAGCCTTGTTTGATGAACTGGCTATTCCGGTTGCACCGTACAAAGCGGTCACTTCACTGGAAAGCTTACAGGCTGCTGTAGCTGAACTGGGTTTGCCGATCGTACTGAAAACTTCACGTGGCGGTTATGATGGCAAAGGCCAATTCGTTTTACGTTCGGCCGATCAGATTGATCAGGCTTGGACAGAATTGGGCCCTGCGGGTGAACTGATTGCTGAAAGTTTCGTGACTTTCTCGCGTGAAGTCTCGATCATTGCAGTGCGTGGTCAGAATGGCGATGTCAAAACCTGGCCTTTGGCAGAAAACCATCATCATAACGGGATCCTGTCGCACTCGATTGTGCCTGCACCAAACAGTGCAGATTTGCAGCCTGTGGCGCAGGACTATATCACTCGCCTGCTGAATCATCTGAATTATGTTGGTGTCCTGACCCTTGAGCTGTTTGTGACAGACAAAGGCTTATATGCTAACGAGATGGCACCACGCGTGCATAACTCGGGACACTGGTCGATTGAAGGCGCCGTATGTTCGCAATTTGAAAATCATGTACGTGCGGTGGCTGGTTTGCCTTTAGGTTCAACTGAAGTGATCCGTCCAACTGTCTTAGTGAACATCATTGGTCAGCATCCAAAGTCTGCCGACGTTCTGGCTTTGCAAGGTGCACATTTGCATCTGTACAACAAGTCAGAGCGTGAAGGTCGCAAGATTGGTCACATTACCCTGATGCCAAATGACAGCGCGCAATTGTCTGTGCTTTGCCGCCAACTGGCGAAAATTTTACCGAATCCATTGGCATTGAGCGAAGATATGACCATCTAGGCTTTAACTTGCTGATAAAAAAAGCGATCACTTCGATGATCGCTTTTTTATTTGTCTGCTTTCAGGCATGATTGCGCCTCTTTAAAAATGCCTGCCATTGATCGGATCAGTTTTTAAATCAATTGCTTATAAACTGATCAATTGAGTATAAATATACCAATTCAATAAAATTTTATTTATCGCTGAATTTTGTCATATTCATTTGTGGATAAGCCTAAAATCAAAGTTTGAATTTAAAACTGGAAAGTGGTTTTGAATTTAAATTCATAAAAACAAATTCAAATTTAAATCGGACTTTGAATTTAAACTTGCGCTTTTAAATTCAAAAAATATGAATTCAAATTTAAAACTGGATAAATAAATTCAAAGTTTTGAATTTAAAAATATTAGCCCATTATTCAAATGAATTTAAAAGAAAAACGAGTGTAATTAGAGCATGTTGATGATTGTGACTCACTTTTCCTGAAACAAGTTATCCCTATATTTTTTAAATTCAAAACTAATTTCAAATGTTTTGAATTTAAAAATCCTGCTGATTTGAATTTAAAGCAGGCTTGTGGATAAGTCGTGTTTAAATTTAAAGATTACAAAATGAATTTAAAAGTGTAGGAATTATGAATTTAAATTTACGCATTGGCGCTTTAATTTTCATCATGAGCTGCTAAGGTAGAAACATAATTCAAAATCTAAATATTCAAGGGTCTTATGCAACGGCTTGCACTTTTTGTTGGTTCTGTGGTCTTGGCTGCTTCACAGGCACAGGCTGAACTTATTATTAATGGTCAACGTGTCACGCCGACTGATTTGACCTCTATTTCAAATATCCCGAGTTATGCCTCCCAAAATAATTTTCAAAACTGTCTCGCCAATTTGCGCAGTCAAGCTGTTGCTAGAGGTGTAAGCGGCAGTACCTATGATCGTTATACCCAAAACTTAAGCCCTGATTATTCAGTGATTGAACGCCTGAATTACCAGCCTGAATTTTCTACCCCGATTTGGGATTATCTGTCTGGTTTGGTGGATGAAGAACGGGTTCAGCTCGGCCGGCAAAAATTACAGCAACATCGTGAGGTGCTCAATCGTGTTGCTGCCACCTATGGTGTACCTGCAGAAATGGTAGTTGCGGTATGGGGTGTTGAAAGTAATTTTGGTGATATTTCCGGGAAATATCCTTTATTACAGGCTTTAGGGACTTTGAGCTGTGAAGGCCGTCGCCAGAGTTATTTCCGTGGTGAGTTTTTTACTACCATGAAACTGTTACAGCGTGGCGATGTACGTGAAGAACATTTAAAGGGTTCCTGGGCAGGTGCATTTGGTCATACCCAGTTTATGCCATCGACTTATGATGAACTTGCAGTTGATTTTGATGGAGATGGCCGACGTGATCTAGTTTCGAGCATTCCGGATGCACTCGCATCAACTGCCAACTTTTTAAGCAAGCGTGGCTGGCAGAGCGGACAGCCTTGGGGTTTTGAAGTCAAGATCCCTCAAGGCATGTCGGTTTCCGGTGAAGGCCGAAGAAATAAAAAATCCTTGAGTAGTTGGATTAATCAAGGTGTAGTTCGTGCCGATGGTTCGGCATTGGTTCAAGGAAATTTATCGCAATCCTCTCAAGCTGGATTACTTGCGCCCGCGGGTCCGAATGGCCCGGTGTTCCTGGTCTTTAAAAATTTTGATGCCATTTATAGCTATAACGCGGCAGAAAGTTATGCATTGGCGATTGCGCATTTATCCGATCGCCTGCAAGGTAAAGGTAGTTTTACGGCCACATGGCCTACTGATGATCCGGGAACTTCGCGTGCAGAACGTCGTGAGATCCAGCAATTTTTATTGAATCGCGGCTATGACATTGGTGCGGTGGATGGTTTGATTGGTGATAAAACCCGTCAAGCGATTCGTCAGGAGCAGCAGCGTTTGGGCTTGAGTCCGACAGGACGGGCCGGTCAGCAGATTTTGCGGGCCTTTAGAAATGAAAATGCCAAACGCATGATGCAATAAAAATATTGAAAACGAAAAAAGGTCTGCATTCATGTAGACCTTTTTTAATGACTATCTTTCCAATAACTATATAGTCATGGAAATAATATTGTTTAGGATGGCTTAGACTGCAGTAATGGTACCGAGGACGCGATATCCAGCAGCACCAGTGACTGCAGGCAGGTTGCCATTCAGCTGGTTCATAAAACGCATGGCCAGCCAGGCAAAGGCAGTAGCTTCTACCCAGGTCGGACTGAGGCCCAGATCGGCGGTAGTCTGTACGCTCCATTCATGTTTGCGCAGGCGCCAGCGCAACTGCTCTAGTAAATGTGAGTTGTAGGCACCACCACCGCAAACAAAAACCTGTCCGGTATCCATGCCGGAGCGGTAAATGGCTTTTTTAATGGCTCGGGTGGTGAGCTTTAATAAAGTCGCCTGTACATTTTCCGGCGTATCTTCCAGTTCATCGTATTGCAGGTCATTGCGCCAGTCAGCAATCTGTTCATCCAGCCATTCCAGGTTGAAATCTTCACGACCGGTACTTTTTGGAGGTTCTTTGGAGAAGAATTCGTGTGACTGAAAGCGATCGAGTAAACTGCGAATCGGGGTGCCATAGGCTGCCCAGTTACCATTTTCATCAAAAGGCTGACCGGTATAACGGGCACACCAGGCATCCATCAAGATATTGGCTGGTCCAGTATCAAAACCATAAACTTCTTCAGGCTTGCCGGCAGGCAGCAGGCTGACATTCGCTATACCGCCCAGATTTAAAATTACCCGGTGAATACTGTCATGCTGGAAAATATCCTGATGAAATGCCGGAACTAAAGGTGCTCCCTGACCACCTGCCGCCAGATCACGACGCCGGAAATCTGAAATCACCGGAATCTGGGTAATTTCAGTAATGATGTTTGGGTCACCAATTTGCAGCGTGAAGCCATGTTCAGGACGATGCCGGATAGTCTGGCCATGCGAGCCAATCGCCTTAATTCTGGATTTATCCAGGTTATTTTTTTCAATCAGCGCATTAATACCATGACCAATCATTTGTGCCAGTGCAACATCGGCCTTACCCATGCGGTCAATTTCATTGTCATCTGGCAAAGTTAGTGCCATCAGCTCATCCCGAAGGTCAGGATCAAATGCCAAAGTGAGTGTGGCATGAAGCTGGAGTGGATCAAAAGAAGCAGCAACAATATCGACACCATCCATGCTCGTGCCGGTCATTACCCCAATATAGATCGCTGTCATGGTTATTCTTAAGCCTGCAATATGCTGAAAAAGTGTTAGTATATCGCACAAATTGAGTAACTGATGTATTGGATTTTGTGATGTCAAATTTCCTGCCGGCTGAAGAACAACTTGCCCTCATTCAACGAGGCACCCACGAAATTATTTCTGAAGAAGACCTTCTCAAGAAATTAAAATTGAATCGTCCATTAAAAATTAAAGCGGGTTTTGACCCGACTGCACCTGATTTGCACTTGGGCCACACGGTTCTCATTAATAAGTTAAAAGTATTCCAAGACTTGGGTCATGAAGTGTTGTTTCTGATCGGTGATTACACGGCGATGATCGGTGATCCAACTGGTAAGAGCGCAACACGTCCACCATTGTCACGTGAACAGGTTTTAGAGAACGCTAAAACATATCAAGAACAAGTGTTTAAGATTCTTGATCCAAACAAAACCAAAGTAGTGTTCAATTCGGAGTGGTTTGCACAAAAAACTGCGGCTGATCTAATTCAATTGGCATCACAGCAGACGGTTGCGCGTATGCTCGAGCGTGATGACTTCACCAAGCGTTATAATAACCAGCAGCCAATTGCGATTCATGAATTTTTGTACCCATTGGTACAAGGCTATGACTCTGTTGCGCTGGAAGCAGATGTTGAATTGGGTGGTACAGATCAAACCTTTAACTTGTTGATGGGTCGTACCTTACAAGGTCGTTATAACCAAGAAGCACAAGTATGTATCACAGTGCCAATCCTTGAGGGTTTAGATGGCGTCAACAAGATGTCTAAATCTTTAGGTAACTATATTGGTGTATTTGATGCGCCGGGCGCGATGTACCAGAAAGTGCTTTCAATGCCGGATGCATTGATTGAGCGTTATTTTGATCTGCTGAGCTTCAAAACCATTGAAGAAATTCAACAGTTATTAAAAGAAGTGGCAGAAGGCCGTAATCCACAAGAAGTCAAAAAGATTCTTGCGCTGGAGCTGGTTGAGCGTTTCCACGGTGCAGAAGCGGCTGCCAATGCGCATAAAGGCGCGGGCAATATCATTACTGAAGGTGAATTGCCTGAAGGTACGCCAGAAGTGACTATTTCACGTGGCGAGTTTGGTGGTGAAATCTTTATTACCTCGATTTTACGTGAAGCAGGTTTAACCAAAAATGCAGCCCAGGCTAAGGATGCATTAGGCCGTGGTGCAGTGAAAGTGGATTGGCAGACGGTAGATACGACGTATTCTGTGAAAGAGAACGTGACTTTGATTGTTCAGGCCAGCAAAAAAGCAATTGCTAAAGTCACTTTTGTTGACTAAAAAGCGGATAAGTTATTGAAATAAAAGCAGGCTTCGGTCTGCTTTTTTTATTGATGTCCTATATTTAAAAATCAAATAAGTAAAGTCAAAAAAAACCCTATGAAAACAAGAGTTAATTTTTCCCAAATCACTTGCTTTTCATCTTTATTATGTATAGGATTTATTCATCTAGAGAATTCGTTTAGAGCATCTAGAGGGTAGTAAAAATAATAGTACTCCACAACTGAGAAAGTCTCTTTTCCAAGAGGCTCTTTTTAAAAGCTTTAAAGCGAATAACTATAATAATGACATAATGGATCGGGTAAAGATTCAATTGTAAGGAGGAGATTTTGGGAGAGATCTCTTCCTTTTTTATTTATTCTGATTGCGTAATCAAGATATAAATCTGCATGCCTACTCTTGTCGTTGAGCAACTAAACTTAAAATTAACTAGCAAATTGGGCTTAGGTGAATGACCTCTAAGAATGAGTTCATTTCAATTGACTGTGAAAAAAGAGCAAAACATAAAAAATTAAAGCAGGGGTGATTGAATGTATCGCTTTCCAACAGAAAATATTTTTGATGAACAAATCGATTGCATATTACGGTTCTTATTTGAATACCAGCCAGTCGAACAAAAACAGCAACTCTATGGATCTGTCTATACTTTATTTATGCAGCTTGATCTGGCCGCGCATTACTTTCTATTTTCCCTGATTGAAGAGCAGTTACCGCGACGCGCGAAATTATTCTTTATTGCCGAGGATTATCAGGGTAAGAAAGACATGATTGTAGAGGTCATGCAACATTGGCGTGGACAGCAACAGCAGGAAAAAGTCGCTTAATGCAAAATAACAGACTTTATCTTCTATATATAAGTGATCTACGCATGGTTTTGGGATTCGAAAACTAAAAATGAATACTTCTTTTATATAGCAGCCCAAGAATAGGCTTTTATAAAAGCTTTTTACGTAAAAAATAACTCACAAATTAAGGAGTCTAGGATTTAGATCGGCTTACTGAGCGAGATAGATTAATTTTGGTTTTCTTTTGACGTGCTAATTTAAATAAAAGACAAGATTTCAATGTTAAAAGGCTAAAAATACTATTTTAACGATTATTGTGATAGCTTTTAGGTCTAAATGAATTTTCAGTTATAAAAATAAAATGACGTGTTTAGTGCATTTATTAAATAAAAACGCTTAAAAATTAGATAAAAAAGCGATTTTTTAGCAATTTTTGTAGAAAAAAAAGACATACGTGAAAAATATAGTGAATTGGGGGTTGCAATGATTCTGAAATCCTCTAGAATGCACCCATACCGACGAGATAGATGGAAACGAACGAAGCAGAATGGCGGAGTTGTTGAGTTTATCGAAGTCCAGCTTCTGGCACTGACGAGGTGTTAGAAAGATCATTAAGAGATTATGAAGAACAACTTGTGTGGATTTTTACTGGTTGAT
>NZ_JALJVC010000028.1 GCF_022967985.1 Acinetobacter lwoffii
AGTTGTAAACCTAAAATAGAAATATCCACTTTCAGACCATGACACTGATTATGTCACCTAACATTAAAAGTGACATTGGTCATATGTTTGTAGCCGAATTCTATTTTGCCCAAAACTCAATATTAATCGGTAGAAAGCGTGCGTGATCTAGACTGCTCAAGCATAGAAATTTGAGTATTTTCCGCCTGTAAAACTGGATTAAGACGATTACTTTTTAATTTGATTTGCAGGCGCAGTTCATTACTGGAGTCCGCATTACGCTCAGCATATGGTGCATAAATTTACGTGCTTCATCAAGCAATTCTGTTGTATACATATCGAGATTCCTGAGATCATGACTGGTCAGCCGTATAGAATGAGCAGGAGCAAGACCTCTAATAAATTATTGTTATTGTTTATTTTTTAATTTAATTATTTTTATTCAATTTATAAAATCGTTCTAATCATTATTTTTATTTTCAAACGCTGTGATGAGCTGCTTTAAGCATCAGGTAGATGCGGTGATCAGCTTCATCCGATTCTGTCTTTCCCCAATCAATTGAGGAAAGACATCTTTCAGTTTTAAGCACTACGCTTCAAACCTTCGAGTCGTAGTGAGTCAGTCATATTTAACAACAGTTGTTCGGTTTTTGTCCAGCCCAGACATCCATCAGTTACAGACTGGCCATAAATCATTTGCTCAGAAATTTTCTGATTCCCGTCAACAAGATGACTTTCTAGCATTACGCCACGAACATTGGTCTGTAAGCGTTCTGCTACGATCTGTTCCAGTACTTTAGGCTGTAGCATCGGATTTTTTGAGCTATTGCCATGACTACAGTCAATTACCAATGCCGGTAAGTCGATCTGATGTTTGGCCCGGATTTTCTCAATTTCTGACAATTGGTAATTTGGTCCGCTATTCGAGCCACGTAAAATCAAATGTGCTTTCGGATTACCTTGCGAGTGTAAAATACATGGTAAACCAGACTGGCTCATCCCCAAGAATTGATGCGGATGAGAGGCAGACTGGATGGCATCTAGTGCAATCTGGATCGAACCATCAGTACCATTTTTGAAACCGATGCTGTACGGCATATGGCTGGAAATTTCGCGATGAATTTGTGATTCGCTGGTACGTGCGCCAATCGCTCCCCAGGCCAATAGGTCATCGAAATAAGCAGTTGCCATTGGGCTAAGAATTTCCGAAGCGATTGGCAGGCCCATTTCAATAATTTTTAGGTATAAGTCACGGGATTTTTCCAAGCCCAATTGCATATTGGATGAACCATCCAGATTTGGATCGTAAAGGAAACCTTTCCAACCCACCGTAGTCCGTGGTTTTTCAATATAAGCACGCATCACCAGGAAAATCTGATCAGATAGCTGTGACTGAAGTTGTTTTAATTTTTCTGCATAGTCTAGCGCGGAAGCTTCATCATGAATGGAACATGGGCCTGTGACCACCATTAAACGATGATCCTTGCCTTCTAATATATTTTGAATAGTTTGACGGTGTTCAGCGACTTGGCTGGCTAATTGCGGAGACAGTGGCAATTGCTGCTTAAGCTGCTGAGGTAAAATTAAAATGCTTTCAGCATGATGTTGTTGTGATGTATTTGGGGTATTCATGACTTTAATCCTGGGACTGGCAATTAGTCCAAACTTTTATTTGAGCGTTATGGGTCTAATCGAAGGTGTTGTGAGTGTCATTAGCTGACTAAAATAAGACCAATAAAAGTTGTTAAAGTATGAATAGTTAAAGTTTGTCATGGCTGTCTCCAAAATATTGTAAAAAATGAAAGGCATAAAAAAACCTGATCAGGGTTGCCGATCAGGTATAAACTGGTGGGCAACCTTTTCATTGCCCAAACGCATTCAGGCAATTAGCTAAACTGCCAGAAATAAAAATATGCGTTTGAAATGATAGGTTGCTTTAACATGTTATGTCTTTCATAAAATGTGATTCTGAAATTAAAATACGCGCTCTGTGATCATTTGACAAGCATTAAATATAAAAAAATATTTATTAACTTTTCTACTTTTATTTATTAATTCATCAAACCGTGAGATGTATCACTAAAATTGGTAAAACCCACAAACCTATTGCAGATTTTACCAAAGAAACTTCAGTTTAATCCAAAGATTAAAAATTAACGTGAAACACGATTCCAGGCATCACGCACTGCAAATTTAGCCTGTTCCCAGTTTAAACGTGATTCGCCTTTCATTTGTTCCCATTTCAGTCTCAAATCAGGTTCTACGTCTTCAAAACGGGTATGGGCATCATAGCTGCCACGGTTTTCATAACCGACTCGGTAGGCCGTATCATAATCACGGTCATAATCCAGATCGCTATAGCTAGTACGGGCATCTGAATAGTATGGCGTATTGATCGAATTATCACGCCAGTAAGCTTGCTCTTCTGTTGGATTTATAGCTTCGCCTACACCTTTACCTGCCAGACCACCAACAACAGCACCGACTACACCACCAACAGCGACACCGACTGGACCGCCTGCAGCACCAATGGCTGCACCTGCCGCTGCGCCACCTGCAGCACCTACACCTGTACCTACAGGATGTGCGCCAGGTTCACCAGTAATTGGATCAGCATTTAAATCATCGCGGACATCTTTAGGCGCATTCTTAATTACATCACGATCAAAATTATCATTCGACATAGAGCTTATCCTTATTCTTTAAAATGGTTTTATCACGTATTTTCATACGTCCTATTTAATATAAGCATCTGGCATGTAATGACATTAGCAGGCGTGTGTTGTTTCAGTGACTCTCTGTGAGGCTTTCATGCACTAATGTATCCTGAATCAAGTGAAAGCCGCATAAAAAAGCTTAGTCAAAATGAATGACCGTACGGATTGATTTACCTTCATGCATCAGGTCAAAAGCTTCATTGATCTGATCTAATGGCATGGTATGTGTCACAAAAGGCTCAAGTTGAATTTCACCTTTCATGGATTGCTCTACCATTCCCGGCAATTGTGAACGACCTTTTACCCCACCAAACGCTGTACCCATCCATTTACGACCTGTGACTAACTGGAATGGACGGGTTGAAATTTCTTTACCTGCCCCAGCTACTCCAATAATCACTGATTGACCCCAGCCACGGTGCGCACATTCTAGTGCTGAACGCATCACATCTACATTACCGATACATTCGAATGAATGATCTACACCCCAACCGGTCATTTCAACAATCACTTGCTGGATCGGCTGATCATAGTCTTTTGGATTCAGGAAATCTGTCGCCCCAAACTGTTTCGCCAGTTCAAATTTATCCGGATTGGTATCAATCACAATGATACGGCCAGCTTTAGCCTGACGTGCGCCTTGTACTACAGCAAGCCCAATACCACCTAAACCAAATACTGCAACACTGTCACCTTCCTGAACTTTCGCCGTGTTATGTACCGCACCAATACCAGTAGTCACACCACAGCCCAGCAGGCAAACATGCTCATGGTTGGCTTCAGGATTAATTTTCGCCAGAGAAACTTCAGCTACCACAGTATATTCAGAAAAAGTTGAACAACCCATATAGTGATAGATCGGCTCGCCATTATAAGAGAAACGGGTCGTTCCATCTGGCATTACGCCTTTACCTTGGGTCGCACGCACAGCAACACACAGGTTGGTCTTACCTGACTTACAGAACAAGCATTCGCCGCACTCAGCAGTATAAAGCGGAATCACGTGATCGCCCGGTTTCAGGCTGGTGACGCCTTCACCGACTTCAACAACCACACCCGCACCTTCATGACCTAAAATTGCAGGAAATACACCTTCAGGATCTTCACCAGACAAGGTAAATG
Organism: Acinetobacter lwoffii; assembly: GCF_022967985.1. Taxonomy (GTDB): domain Bacteria; phylum Pseudomonadota; class Gammaproteobacteria; order Pseudomonadales; family Moraxellaceae; genus Acinetobacter. The sequence continues at coordinate 3,819 of NZ_JALJVC010000028.1, forward strand.
CATCGGTATGACACACGCCTGTATGGCTAATTTTTACCAGTACTTCACCTGCTTTTGGTGGAGCAACATCCACTTCTACAATTTCTAATGGCTGGCCTGGACCAAACGCAACTGCTGCACGTGATTTCATGTAAAACTGTCCTTTTTTTGCTGATTTACAGATGACTAACAGTAACCTCTTTCTATTCGGAGATTCAACTATTAACATCACCAGATAAGGAATAAAAGATCCTATAATTAATGGAACATCAATGACTAAACCTTCGCCCTTTGTATGTTTGAGCATTTTTACTTTTAGCATCATGCTTTCTGGCTGTGAACTGGCTCCCAACACTGCTGAAGAAGCGAAAATCACGCCGGTTCGACCTGCACACTGGATCGACAATCAACTTTCAAAACAGCAGATCAATAGTGGTAAAACGGCTTTCTTGCCGCTCTATGATGGTTTTATGAGTATGGCAGCACGTCTGCACCTGATTAACAAAGCCAAATATCATCTCGACCTACAATATTACATCTGGAAGGATGATTATATTGGCAATATGATCTTATCCCAATTACTCAAAGCCGCCGATCGTGGTGTCAAAGTGAGGGTCCAGATTGACGATCAAAATGGCACCCAGCTTGATGACAAGCTTCTTGCTCTAAGCCAACATCCAAATTTCGAAGTCCGGATTTTTAATCCCTATAAATTTCGTCATTTACGTGCGCTAGATTATGGCTTCCGGATGAAAAAGGTCAATCATCGCATGCACAATAAATTGATCATCGCGGATGGCACTGCAGCCGTGACCGGCGGCCGCAATATCAGTAGTGAATATTTTGATGCCAGTGAAGATTTTCAGTTCACCGATGTGGATATATTCTTCGCAGGGCAAAGCGTAACAGATGCCAATCAGACCTTTATTAACTTCTGGAATGATGATCTGAGTTATGACGTTCGACAGATCTTGAATGATGCCGGCCATCCTGAAATGCTTAAAAGGCTCAGAACTGAATTTGAACGTGAAGATGTTGACGAAACTGAACTCAAACGCCGGGTGGGCATTGCCGAGAAACAAGTCGAACAACACTTAAAAAAACAACCCATTCACTGGGCGCCGGCTTATTTTGTTGCGGATAGTCCCGCAAAAGCACGTCCCCATGCCAAAAATGGCGATTATATTTATACCCATATGCTCGAACTGATGGGTGAGCCAAAAAAACATCTGGAACTGGTGTCCTCGTACTTTATTCCCACGCAAAAAGGGGCCGACTATTTAACCCGCCGTGCGCAACAAGGTGTGAAAATCAGAATCCTGACCAACTCTTTTCAGGCCAATGATGTGGCTGCGGTGCATGCCTATTATCAGCAATATCGTCAGCAATTATTGAAAAGTGGCATCGAACTCTGGGAATTTAAACCCTACATTGTCCGTCCGGAACGGACCTGGTATGAAATTATGACTGGAGACATCATCCCGGCTAAAAACAAAAATAGCTCCAGTTTGCATGCCAAATTTTTTGATCTGGATGGCATGGTGTTTGTCGGTTCATTTAATTTTGATCCGCGTTCAGCCTATCTGAATACCGAAGTCGGTCTGGTCATTGAATCGGAAGATTTTCAGAAGGAAATCACCAGTGCGATGGATCAGTACTTACCACGCGTGGCTTATCAACTTAAACTGAACGAAAAAAATGAAATGATTTGGCTGGAACATCAAAAAGATGGCCGTAGTATTCAGCATTTACATGATCCGGAAACTACAAAATTCCAGCGTTTTATGATGAATCTGGTGACGAAATTTCCCGGTGAATGGTTAATGTAATGACATTAGAATGACCTCACAATTACGACGACATGAAAAGCCTGTATTTTGAGAATGACCGCTTAAATTAACTTAGTCCAATCATCGTTTAAAGGGTTTTACAGTCTATTGCGCTTACTTTAGAATTACATTTTTCTCGTATTTTGCGATTGTTCGCCCTCCACTCCCATGCAATTTTTTGATCTAAGCCGTCAGTTTAAGTTCAGTGATATTCTGACGCCTGTAAAAACCCTCCATGATTTATCCCAGCAAGAATGGTATTTGGCCAAAATTCGGGTGGAACATGACTGTCTGTCCGACTCCGATACGGTCGAGGGACAGGTGGTTTTGAAATCCAGTGAAAATATTCAGCTCGAACTGGAATGGCTGATTCAGGATAGCGGTTATGAATTACAGGTTTTATTTAAAGGTGTAGAAACCGAAGCCACTGATGAGACCGGAATTATGTTGAAAGGTGCACAACTGGTCGATGAACAGCAGCAAGTACTCTCTACCCAAGCGTTGAGCTTATGGATTGATGGTACTCTTTTGCCGATGTTGCCTGAGATCCGTCATGAAATTAAAGCACGTTTAAATTTGTGGGATTATGTCGAATACGATGGCTAATCGCCGCATTTTGCATTTTTTAAAGAGCCCATGTGGCTCTTTTTTATAATCTGAATGACGTTTTAGATTGATCAAACTGCCGTAGTTTTAGTTTTTTCAGGCAATGCCAAGCTAGTTAAGTTATTATAAAATTTATAAAAAAATAAAAAGAGAATCAAGACATGATTTCTGAGAGAGAATGGCAACAGATTCGTCAGGTGGTCGCTAATGCACAACGGGCTGCCATGCATTGCTCTATTGCAACAGTCAACCTCAAAGGCTTTCCTAGTATTACTCCGATCGGAACCATATTCCTCAACAAAAAGACCAGCACGGGTTTCTTTTTTGATACTTATTCGACTACGTTCTGTGAAAATTTACAGCATCAGCCACTGGCTTGCATACAAGCCATGAACAGTAGCAAACTGTTTTGGTTTCATTCATTACTTAAAGGGAAATTTAAGCGTTATCCAGGAATACGCTTATATGCAGAAATTGGTCCTTTGCGTTCGGCCTCTCCAGAGGAAATACAGCAGGTGGAGTCGCGTATTCGAGCTTTAAAATGGACCAAAGGTAGCCAGTTAATCTGGTCCAGCTTTCATCATGTCCGGGAGATTAAGATCAATAGCTATCGCTGGGTCGAATATCCAAATATGTGAATAAATGAGGCTACAAACTTACAAATAGTAAGTTTTTTTCTTATCTGTAGCCAAAAACTTCTTTAACCATTTTTCATCTGATTATTGGATTAAATATTAAACCAGACCCACATGCTCAAACATCGCCTGGTAACTTTCGGCTTTTTTCTCCAGAGAAATCGGATAGGCTCGAGAAGATGAAGGCATGCGATATAAATACAGATCACGTCCGACAAAATGGGCCTGACTTGGCTGGCCAATACTCGGCTTTAAAGTCCCTTCAGGCATGGACAGCATCATGGTGTCTGTGGCCTTGTCGCCTGTGGTCATAATATGATTGCACTGCGGCATTTGGCTGAGCAGTTGCTCAATATTGGTGGGTACTACTATTTCCAAAAATTTGTCTGAAGCATTGCCTTTTAAACGCCGGATCTGATAGCCACTATCAAAAATCGCAATTCCCCTTTCAGTTAAAAAATCCCGGATTAATTGTTCTTGAAATTTTTTATTAGGTAAGTCCAAAAAGTAATCTTTATTTTCAAAGAAAATCAGTCCAAAAATCCGCCACATATCATTTTGATAGTTTGGATAATAAAAGTTCATTTTCCAGCGTGTGGCAGGTGGCGGAAAACTACCCAACATCAGTAATTTGGCATTGGGCGGTAAAAATGGCGGTAGCGGATGCGTTTCAATATCAGACATAGAATTAACTAAATTGAGAGATTTCAACTATTTTAGAAGGTCTTCCGAATCTTGCCAGCTACTTCTTGTCCCCAAAGTGTATAAACTTCCTTACTCGGATGAAAACCATCTGCAGCCATTTGTAAATTCATGGCACGATACTTCTCAATATCGTATTCAATCCATTGCATATTCACTTGCTGATTCACAAAATTTTCTAGTTGCTGGTTCATCTGTTTAGCATACTGGCCAAATAGCCAGGCTAAAGGATTCGGTAGCGCCGGAAACATATTCATTGGCGGCACACCGGCAGCAATGATCAGTTTCGGACTAAATTTTTGCTGAATTTTACTATAAAGCTGTTCCTGTTTCTGAATCCAAACCTCGACAGGTATCAGTTTGGTCACATCATTGACGCCAACCGACGTGACGATTACATCATAGTGCTGGACTCCTATTTGGTCCAAAGCATGAATTACTTTTGAGCTGGTATCGCCTGTTTTGGCCTGTAATTTCCAGTCAATTTCAAAGTCATCTTTCAGTTCATGCAGAATTGCACCCAGTAATGCGTCATCCTGATGTTCTACTCCTACACCTGCTGCTGCCGAATCCCCTAAAATCAGCAGAGACAGTTTGTTGCCGGTTCCGGTTTGACCTTCACGTGCACCTTCAGGTTCCGGCAGTCTTAGGGTATTTTTCTTGACACGATTACCCTGAATGACAAGTGCAGGAATCAAGGCAATGGTGGCGGCTTTCAGCAACATAGCGGGCTAATTTATATAGGGATATACTTAATTTTACCTGAGTTTATTCTTTTGAACTATTTCCTCAACAGTCATTTTAAATGAATGTTCACCTAAATTTAACTAAGATAGGATTCTTGCAAAATACAGGCTTATACATCTTGCCATTGGGTAAAACATCAAGGATAAATATAAAAAAATCCCGCTTAAAAACGGGATTTCTTATGGAAATTAAAGCTTAGATTTTATAGTCATTCCAGCGATTCATACGCTTAAAAGTTCCCACATCATTAAAACGCACGCCCACTTCTTTCATTACTTTATGCGCCGTTTTGGACGTCAGTTGACGGATATAAAATGGCTCTTTGACCACAAAATGATGAATCGCATGGGTCGAACCAAAATTACAGCAGAATAACTGGAACGGAACCATCCACCATGGATTGAGCACTTGGGTTTGTTTGATCACATCACGTGGATCAATATCGCCATAGTAATGCATATTTGAGCTGACAAACTGCAAGCTAAAAGAACGGATAAAGTTCGGAATCACCCAGATGACTGCCAGCAGATTTACGATTGGCATAGCATCGACAATGCCTTGCGACCAGAGCATCTCATAACCGAATAGCGGTGCAACTGCATTTAAACCATGAAAGACCACAAACAGGTAGCACAATCCATAGTAAATAATGCTGAGAGGTAAAAAGCCAAATAACTGAGAAATCATGGCAATTTTATGTTCTTTTTCAGGCTGTTTTTCCAGAAAAAGATGAATCATTTTAAACATCTGAAATGGACGCAGATACACTGACATCAACTGGTCACTAATCACCAGAATTCGGCGAATGCCCCAAGGCATACCATTACTGATGCCACGTTCTTCCAGGTCATGTTCAGTGCCTGAATATTTATGATGATGCAAATGTAAACGACGACGTGCCCACGGACTAATGGTGTTTGGACGTGCCAACCAGACCAGTGCCAGCATCAGATGATGTGCCCAAGGTGTTTTTTTGAAATACATATAATGAATCAGGTCATGTTCCAATTCATGGGTCAATGATGCAAAAATCGCAATCAAGGGAATGGTAAACCATACTGAGAGATAACCTGTTCCATATGCTACCGCGCATGCAATCATGCCTGCCCAGGCGAAGCCTAAAATACTCGCACCGATAAAGTTCTGATGTTTGAGTATGGGATAACGAGCACGCACCTCTTCCCCGGCCTGGGTAACGATACTTCTGACCTTGGAGATTCGCTGCTGGTCAGTCATATCCGCAGATGTAGACATATGGACAACCTTTAATTTCTGAACGGTTGTACATTAAAGGAAATTCTAAAAAAGAGAAGTTATCTTTCCACTTTTAGAGTGAGTATGTCTAAGTTTTGGACAGTTTGGAAAAGTTCTTAAAATTGGCGAAAATTAGGAAAAGTAAAAGATGGTCTTTCTCATGAAACGAAAATTTAAAAGTAATTGATTTAATTGCAAATTCATCAATAAAATAAAAATATAATTTTTGATAATTTAAAACTTTATTTTAATAATCAATATATTAGGATTTATAAGATTTCGCTTTTTTGTAAATTCAAGCTATACATTTTTTAGAAAAAAATACTGATTCAGAAATTTTTCTCAGTTTGTCATAAAAAATAAAAAGAGAAGCGCTCTAGCTTCTCTTTTTATAGATCTAAGAGCGCTTTTAACCTAACTTGTTCACCAGTTTAAGTGGTAATACTTTCATGGCTAGACCGAGTGGCAACCAAGGCCATTTCGGCACATAAGCCTTAACTGGTGCTTTTTCAATTTCTGCTGCCAATAAACGCGAACCAGTTTTTTCATCTACTTCAAAAGGTAGCTTTTTTGCCCCTTCATTAATTTCAGTACGAATATATCCTGGGAAAATGGTGGTCACTTTTATTGGCGTATCGATCAATTCAGCTCGAATGCCTTCCGCTAAATGAGCCACGCCGGCCTTACTTGCACCATAAGCTGTTAAATGTTTTGGCATACCGCGCATTGCACTCATAGATGAAATCATCACCAGATGGCCAGAGTTTTGTGCACGGAAGATTTCAACTGCAGCTTCACATTGTGCTAATGCCGAAATAAAGTTGGTTTCAACCGTGGCTTTATTGATAGCAAAATTACCTTTACCAATCCGGCGGCCCTCACCGACACCAGCATTCACAATAACTCGGTCAATGGTGCCAAAGTCTTCTTTAAAAGCACGAAACACTTCAAACACTTGATCGTAATCGGTGACATCTAGTGTTTTGGCAATGACTTTGATGCCATATTGGCTTTCCAGTTCCTGCTTTAAGATTTCCAGACGCTCCAAACGACGTGCACAAATCGCCAGGTTATAGCCTTTTTTCGCAAATTCACGTGCCATACCGGCGCCGATCCCTGAACTTGCACCGGTAATTAAAATTGTTTTAGCCATGTATTTACCCTATTCCTTTATTTTTCTAGCGTATTAGGTTTTCAATCTCATTTTAAATCCAGGTCAATAAGTCTGGACGCTGTGCTTTAATAAAATGATGTTCATTTAAACTGAGTAGTTGCGGTTCATTACCCACCAGACGTAGTGTCGTGATACTGGTATTGGTAATCGCCCAGTTCAGAGCAAAGGTTTTCTCCGGACTAAGGCCCAAAATTTTGCCTACAGCCACAGAAATCACCCCACCTGAGGTATAAACTACTGCATAGCGTGGTCGGCTTTTGGACAACTGGTCGCACAGATTTTCTAAGCCGCTTTCCACGCGTGCTTTGAAACTTGGCCAAGATTCATCATATTCATGGTGATAATCATCGCCAGTCCAGCGTGCAATTGCACCGCTAAAAATCTTGCTCAGATAATCCCGTGGATTTTCATGTTCTGATACATCCTGTTTCAGCAATTCAGGCTGATTAAAGCGCGGCTCATAACGGGCGAATACCTGCTGATGATTAAATTCATTCCAGGCACTATCGGTCAGAATCTCACTTTCCGGAAAACATTTGTCCAGTGATAATTGCGCTGTCTGTTGATGGCGTTGCATGGAACCAGCCACCACATAAGGCGCTTCTTTCAGGATTTCTTCAAAATATCGACCCAAAAGCTTTGCCTGTAACTCGCCGTTGGGCGAAAGTTGATCGTAACTTTCTGCGCCAAAAGAGGCCTGGCCATGCCGGATCAAGTAAATGGTAGTCATTTTGGCATTATCTCTTTAAATTTAAGCACATACTTTTGTGCAATCTCATTGGCTTCCAGTTTTTGCTTGCCAATCAGTTTTAAGGCACGAATATGCAAGGCATGAATCACCACCCAGAAATCCTTGAATGCTGGATTATTAGTCTGTTTATGGTAATAACGATAATAGATCTGCTGGGCAATGACCGCGAGACGGAATACACCAAACACCTCATAAAATGTCCAGTTCTCAGGCTGCAAACCGGTTTTTTCAAGATAATAATCTACGACCTCTTTACGGGTAAACATACCTTTTAGATTGGTCGGCTGACGACGAGTCGCTTTAAAAATGGCATTATCGGTATCTTCTACCCAATAGGCCAAGGCAGAACCTAGGTCCATGAGCGGATCGCCAAGGGTGGCCATTTCCCAGTCCAGTACACCAATCACTTCAGTCGGATTTTCCGGATTTAAGATGACATTATCAAAACGCCAGTCATTATGAATCACACAGGTTTTGGAATCAGAAGGAATATTGTCTTTCAGCCAGTTGCGTACATATTTAAAGGATGGAACATTCAACGTTTTGGCCTTTTCATAACGAGCATCCCAGCCTTCGACCTGACGGCGACAATAGCCTTCACCCTTACCGAGATTTTTAAGTTCGGTCCCTTGATAAGGCACCTGATGCAGTTCGATCAGTTTATCAATCACATTGATACATAAAGTTCGGATATCGGATTCAGTAAGCTGCAGCTCAGGTGGCATTTTGGCGCGAGGGATAATTCCTTCCAGACGTTTCATCACATAGAAATCACAACCAATGACCGATTCATCTTGACAAAGCGCCACCATTTCAGGCACCACAGGATAATGTTCAGCCAAGGCTTTCTGCACATGATATTCACGTGCCATGTCATGTGCAGATTTGGCTTTGGTACCGTGCGGCGGACGACGTAAAATTAGATCGGCATTGGTATACTGTAAACGGTAGGTCCAGTTTGAAGCTCCGCCTGAATATTGGGTCACTTGCACAGGGCCTTCAACATTCACATTTTGCTGAATTAACCAATTGGTGATGGCTTGTACATCCAGTTCTTCGCCTTGACGAACTGCTCCACCTACATCAATAACCGCCATAATTTTTCCTTAAAATTTTTTAATACGTTGCAATCTTCTATTTAAGCCAGTTTATTTTTTGTGGCGTGTACTGTAGCCACGTTTTGCCAGTTCCAGTTTGGCAATCATGCCCTTATGTACTTCATCTGGACCATCGGCCAAACGCAAGGCACGTGCCTGGGCAAAAAATCCGGTTAATGGTGTATCTCGAGAAACACCGGCACCGCCGTGGATCTGGATGGCCATATCGACGACTTTTTCCAGCACACTTGGCGCAACGACTTTAATTGCAGAAATTTCAGTCAGTGCCGCCATATTCCCTAAAGTATCCATTTTATAGGCTGCATACAAGGTCAAAAGACGTGCCTGATCAATCGCAACCCGTGCTTCCGCGACACGTTCCAAGTTACCGCCAAGTTTTAAAATCTCTTTGCCAAATGCTGTCCGGCTCATGCCTCGGTCAATCATCAACTCTAAGGATTTTTCCGCAGCCCCGATGCAGCGCATACAATGATGAATACGGCCTGGCCCTAAACGGCCTTGGGCAATTTCAAAACCCTGACCGGCGCCACCAATAAAATTCGCTACCGGAACGCGGACATTTTCAAAGCTGACTTCCCCATGGCCATGTGGCGCATCATAGTCACCAAATACAGGCAGCATACGTTCAATTTTTACCCCTGCGGTATCTACCGGAACTAGAACCATCGAATGCTGATGATGACGGTCTTTTGTTTCATCTGGAGTATGCGCCATAAAAATAATAATTTTGGCATTTGGATCGCCCAGACCTGATGACCACCATTTACGGCCATTCAAAACAATCTCATTACCTTCCACCATCGCCGTTGCCTGCATATTGGTGGCATCACTGGATGCAACTGCAGGTTCAGTCATACAAAAGACTGAACGGATTTTTCCTTCTAAAAGTGGCATCAGCCATTCTTGTTTTTGTTCTTCAGAACCATAACGCCACAATACTTCCATATTGCCGCTATCTGGCGCATTACAGTTAAATACGACTGGTGCAATCAGGCTACGACCTGAAAGTTCGGCAATATGTGCATATTCCTGAACTGATAAACCTTGGCCACGTTCAGGACAAGGGAGAAACATATTCCAGAGGCCAGCTGCCTTGGCTTTGGCTTTTAAGCTTTCCAGTTCTGCTGGCCATTGCCATTTGGTCCAGTCACCGCCTTGATTCAACTCATGAACCTGCTGCCAGAAATCAGCTTCAACTGGTTCAATTTCCTCAGCAATAAATTTTTTGGTTCTATTTAAATAATCTTGTGCACGTGCTGAAAGCTCAAACATCTCTTTTATCCCTTTAAATATTCTAATTCATACGCTTTACAACACCTTAACCCAAAACCTATTATGAATAAAATGATTTTAACCCATACAATATTATGCATAATATTCATTCCAAAACAGTCATGGACCTGCGAAATTTTCATCGTATCGACATTAACCTTTATCCGCTTTTTATGGCAATTTATGAGCAGAATAGTATTTCTAAAGCTGCACAGATTTTATCAGTTAGCCAGTCTGCTGCCAGTCATGCTCTGCAACGTTTAAGACAGCATTTACAAGATGATTTATTTGTACGTACTGGTAGCAAAATGCAGCCTACGCCGTTTGCGGAACAGATCTATCCTGAGCTGAAGAATGCACTTTTTGCGATTCAAAATATTTCAATACAGCATCAGCACTTCAGACCGGAAATGATTCAGAGTTTGAAAATTGCCGTACATGATGAAATTGAGCCAATGATCTTTCCCAGACTGGTTCAGCACTTTCAACAACTCAATCTGGAAATTCAACTTAGCAGCATGAAGCTGGACCGTAAAAATATAGCAGCAGACCTCGCCTCTCAACAGGTCGATTTTGTCATAGATCTGGAACAAAACATTGCTGAAAAAATCCAGTTTGAGCGTCTGGTTCAAGATGAATTTGTAGTGTGTACACAATTAACAGAAATGAATGAGCAGATTTATCTTGCCTCACCTCATATTGGCGTGTCATCACGCCGTACTGGTGTTTTGGTTGAAGATATTTATTTAAGTCGGAAACAATATTCACGACAGATTTTTTTACGCTGTCAGCATTACTCAACTGCTCTGCAAATTCTGGAGCAGCAAAAGACAGCCATGCTGACTATTCCTAAAAATGTATTGACGCATTTACAATTGGCTACCAGTCTAAATATTTTTGAAGTCCCTGTGGAACTGCCGAAAATTAATATGGGGATGTATTGGCATAAGGATTTGCAAGAGAATAAAAGACATCAATTTTTGAGAAGTGAAATTTATAAAATTTTTGCTTAGGCTATTTATAAAGGAATGCAAGTTTACTTAGGCTATTTTTATATAAGCTTAGATGGTTGCATCTTCATCTTTTCAGTAGAAAAATATACTTAGGCTATTTTAGCTGGTACAAAACTAAACACTGAGTGATTAGCTTTTAAGCCGTAGATCTACTGGCTTTGCTCTAAAATGGCTCGACTTTTAGCTGTGATTTTACAGCTGGTTTTGCTGATTTGGATCTTGCCTTTGTTAAATCTCTCCATCACCTGGCAAATTGTGCTGGGCCTCGTACTGCTGTGTTTTTCTTATTATCTGCTGCATAAAATTACAGTTTATTTAAAAGATGTTTTCCGCCCCTTTAAGAAAGGCAAAAAATACTGGTGCCGTGTAAAAGCCGTAAGTGATGGTGATACCCTCACCTGCTACCGTTTTAATATTCGTCGCTCTGAGACCAAATTGCGCTTTGCTTTTGTCGATGCCCCTGAATCATCACAAGCCTATGGCAAGGAATCGCAACGTCTGGTCAAAAGCATGGTGAATAATAAAATGGTTCGGGTCAAGATAACCGACATTGACCGTTATGGTCGCTGTGTGGGTGTCGTCTATCGCTATCGCAAAAATATCAATGAAGAGATTGTCAAACGTGGTGCAGCGTGGGTCTATGAAGAATATATCAAGGACAAAACCCATTTACGCTATATGATGGAACTGCAAAATAAAGCCAAGAAACAGAAAAAAGGCCTTTGGAAAAGTAGTCGTCCTGTACGTCCAAGTGTTTATCGTAAACAGGTAAAATCGTAAATTTGGTTTTATCAAAGATAAATGGCAAATAATAAAAAGTGATCAGTACATTCAGATCACTTTTTTCATTTTTTTAGTTTTACTAATTTAATAAGCCAAATGCACCAGAAAGCGGAATGCGCCAGCAATCAGGGCCAGCGTTAAAAATCCTGCCAGCCATAATCCTACAAACCATAATGCCTGTTTGCCTTTCATGACCACTCCTTAATGATAGCCATCATCGCCGACCCTGACCTTATGCCGGAATACCCAATAGGACATACCCGTATAAATCACAATAATAGGAATCAGGATCAAGGCACCAATCAAGGCAAATAGCTGGCTATTTTCATGCGCTGCAGCCTGCCAGATAGTCACGCTCGGCGGGATAATATATGGCCATAGACTGATCAAGAATCCAGTATAAGCGAGGAAAACCAGAACCAGCATATAGGTAAATGGACCTAATTCACTGCGTCTTTTGCAGGCACGTAAGGCCAGCCAGGTAAATAGCAGAACCAGAACTGGAACTGGCATAAAATAGGTGAATTGTGGCTGACTAAACCAGCGTTCGGCAATCTGTGGATGGGTCAACGGCGTATAAATACTGACAGCACCCAATATGATCAGCAAGGCCATAATCAGCTTAGGCATCAGTTTAAACATTCGATCCTGCAAGTCATCTCCGGTTTTATAAATCAGCCAGCCACAGCCTAATGCCGCATAGAGCACCACCACACTGATTCCGGTAAAGATACTGAATGGAGTGAGCCAGTCCAGACCACCCCCAACATAGACACCATTTCGGGTTTCAATCCCCTGAATATAGGCCCCTAAAATCATGCCTTGCAGGAAACTGGTAATCGCAGAACCACCGATAAAGGCTTTATCCCACCAATGCTTACTGCGGTTTGCCTTGAAGCGGAACTCAAAAGCCACGCCGCGGAAAATCAAGGCAATCACCATCAGAATAATTGGCATATACAGTGCCGAGAGTACGGTCGAGTAAGCAAGTGGGAAAGCTGCAAATAACCCTGCACCACCCAGTACCATCCAGGTTTCATTGCCATCCCAGACCGGAGCCACGGTATTCATCATGACATCACGTTCATCCTGATGCGGAAAGAAAGGAAACAAGATGCCGATGCCCAGATCGAAACCATCAAGAATAGTATAAATCAATACACCCAAACCAATAATCACAATCCAGATTAATGATAAATCAATCATTTTTTATCCTCCTGATCCGGTTGTTCAGGAACTTCTTCGATACGTTCGCGAATACTACTTAATGGTCGGCGTGAAGCCTGAACTACATCGCTATCTGATTCATGATCTGGTCGGGTATGAATAAAATCCGGGCCTTTGTGCATCAGGCGCAACATGTAGTAAATTCCGATACCAAATACCACACAGTAGACGACTACAAAAATAATCAGGGTCAGCCCCACCTGCTCAGCAGAAACCGGTGACAATGCATCCTTGGTACGCATGATGCCGTATACCACCCAAGGCTGACGGCCGACTTCTGTGGTAAACCATCCCGCCAGCATGGCAATAAATCCAGAAGGTCCCATAATCAAGGCGAATCGGTGCAATGCACGGGATTCATAAAAGCGACCACGGGTACGTGCCCACGCTCCCCATAACGCCAGTAACAGCATCAATACGCCGAGTCCGACCATAATCCGGAAGCTCCAGAACACCACCAGTGAATTCGGCCGGTCTTCAGGTGCAAAGTCTTTAAGTCCCGTAACCTTTCCATCCATCGAGTGGGTCAGAATCAGGCTCCCCAAGTTGGGAATTGCGACTGCATATTTGGTTTCTTCGGCTTCCATATCTGGAATACCAAAGAGGTATAAGGGCATGCCTTCATCATGATTGGTTTCCCAGTGTCCTTCCATAGCTGCAAGTTTTGCTGGCTGATGCTCAAGGGTATTAATACCGTGCATATCACCGACGATGACCTGTAAAGGTGCTAGTACTAGAAGCAGCCACATCGCCATGGAAAATGAGGTCTTGACCAGTGCATCACGACGGCCTTTGATCAGATGCCATGCGGCTGTAGCAGCGACCAGTAAGGCGGAAACCAGAAAGGCAGCCATGGCCATATGGGCCAGACGATAAGGGAAAGATGGGTTAAACACGATAGCAAGCCAATCTTGCGGCACAATCAGGCCATTTTCAATCGCAAAGCCTTGTGGGGTCTGCATCCAGCTATTGGACGATAGAATCCAGAACATGGAAATACAGGTTCCTATCGCAACCATCAAGGTTGAGAAAAAGTGCGCCTTTGGTCCCACTCGACCCCATCCAAAGAGCATGATGCCCAAGAATCCGGCTTCTAAAAAGAAGGCGGTTAAAACTTCATAAGCCAGCAAGGGCCCAGTCACACTTCCTGCCACCCGGGAAAATTCACTCCAGTTGGTTCCAAACTGGTAGCTCATGACCACACCAGAGACGACGCCCATCCCGAATGCCACAGCGAAAATTTTCACCCAAAATTTGAATAGATCCTGAAAAATCGGGTTTTGGGTTTTGAGCCAGCGCCATTCCAGAATGGCCAGAAAGCTGGCCAAGCCGATTGAAATAGCCGGAAAAATGATATGAAAAGATACAGTAAAGGCGAACTGTATTCGTGCTAACTCTAATGCAGTTAAACCCAGAGTCATAAGCTTCACCTATGCATTGTTATTTGGCATCTTTGCCCTTCAATTTTTAAGTCATGAATTTTTCTAGTGACATGGTTAGCTTAGGCGTGGCTGTTATAAAAAGTATGTAGTCTTTTGTTGATTATTTTTTAATCAGGTTAAACTGTGTAAGTGCTGCTAGCAGAGAAAATATTACTCTCAATAATTTTAAAACTCTTCTCTTGAGCTTTGGATAAAACAGGCGTAAATTAGGCCTAAATTTAGTTACCCAGGTTAACTAACCATATGTTTTCCGAATCTCCCCGACTTCGTACGATGTTATTACGCTGCGCACGACTGATGAGCGATGAGATCAATACGATCTTGTTGTCATCTCAATTAAATTATTCCTTATGGCAGGTGTTATACGTCATCCAGTCAAAGCAGCAATGCACATTGGCAGATATTTCCAGTTATCTCAATGTATCCAAGCCCGGCATTACAAAGCGGATTCAGCAACTGGTTGAACTCGATCTGATTGCCCAACTCGAAACTGAAGACAAACGTCAAAAGCTGTTCAAGCTGAGTGAGCAAGGAATTGAGACCTTTGCCATGTGTTCCACCCAGATCGATGCATTTGAAGATCAGTTGCTTGAGCACATTGAATCAGATGATCTTGAAGGCAGTAAAAATACCTTGATGCAACTCATTCAGCAGTTATATCCCTCATCTCAGGACAGACCTCAATGAGCCAAGAACAAGAAACGCCTTTATGGACGCCCAATTTTATCCTGATCAGTCTGGTGAATTTCCAGCTGGTTCTGGTGTTCTACTTACTGGTGATTGTGATTGTCGGCTACTCAGTGGCTGAGCTAGGGGCTTCGACTGCACAAGCCGGTCTGGTATCAGGTCTGTTTATTGTCGGCACCCTATTCGGACGCTTATTGCTCGGAAAATTACTGAATCGTCTGGGCCTAAAAAATACGCTTGTCATTGGCCTGACTGGTTTCCTACTCTTTTCCGGACTGTATATGATTCCGGCCAAGCTGGAAGTTTTACTAGGCATCCGTCTGATACACGGCTTTATGATGGGTATGGCTTCTACTGTACTGGGTACAGTGATTGCACAGACCATTCCTGCCACACGGCGTGGTGAAGGAATTGGCTATTTCAGCATGAGCAGCACCCTAGGCACAGCGATTGGTCCCTTTGTCGGAATCTGGCTGATGACAAATTTCAATTATCAGGTAATTTTCATCTTTACCAGTATCGTTGCGCTCAGCTGCCTGATCTGTGGACTGTTTATCCAGCCACCACGCCTTAAGGCAAGTCATTCGTCAGCAGCCTCTACTTCGCAAAGCACCAGCAAACTGGCTCAGTATATTGAACCGAATGCGCTACCGATTGCACTGATTGTACTGCTGGTGGCTACTTCTTATTCAGGCATATTGTCGTTTATTCACTTTTATGCCAAAGAAATTAATCTGGTCGAAGCAGCATCTTTTTTCTTCCTGATGTATGCTTTTGCCATTTTGCTTTCGCGTCCTTTTACCGGCCCGCTCATGGACCGTAAAGGCGAAAATATCATTATCTATCCTGCCATTGTGATTATGGCACTGGGGATATTGCTCCTCAGTCAGGCGCAAAACTCTGTGATGTTACTTGCCAGTGCTGCCTTGCTTGGTTTTGGTTTTGGTAATATCCAGTCAGTGTGTCAAACCATTGCGGTGAAAAGTACGACATTGCAGCGTATGGGGCTTGCTACCTCAACCTTCTTTATTGCCCTGGATGCCGGTCTTGGTTTTGGCCCTTATTTCCTGGGTATGCTGCTGGATCAGATTGGTTATCGTCAGCTTTATCTGTTCTCGGCGCTGCTCACCCTAAGCTGTCTGGCCTGGTATTACCTTCTGCATGGCCGTAAAGCAGGAAAAGTACAGCCTTCTCATTAAAAGCTTTTAAAAGCGCCGACTAAACCGGCGCCGATATTCCAACGGCGTCAGACCGGTTTTTTTATGAAATAAACGGCGGAATGAACTTGGATCCTGATAGCCGACATTTTGCATAATCACATCCACAGCTTGATCGGTTTCTTCCAGTCGTTTACGTGCGGCTTCAATCCGGATCGCTTGTAGATATTGATTGGGCGGTATGTCTAAGGCTTGTTTAAAGCGTCGAATCAGGGTTCGGCCAGTCACATTAAACTGCTCTGCCAGCTGGTTCAAACTAAAATCTTCATGAAAATGCTGCTCTAGCCAGTTCTGGATTTTTTGTACCAGTTCATCATGGTGCGGCTGGCCAATATTCAGCAATGAATAAGACAACTGGCTATCACGGCGGTAATCAATTACGAAAGATTTAGCCGATTGCATGGCCACCTCAAAGCCATACAAGCGCTCAATCAGATGCAAACCTAGGTCAAACCAGGCCAGGCCTCCACCTGCACAATAGATATTCTGATCCCGGCTAATCATCAGATCGGCATTCAGTTTCACCTTAGGATAGCGTGAACGAAACACTTCCTGAAAACCCCAATGTGTTGTTGCAATCCGGTCATCTAAAATGCCTGCTTCTGCCAGAAAAAAATTCCCCGTACAGTTTCCTGCAATTAAAGTCGCCTCTGCATGTGCAGATTTTAAAAAATGAATCAGTTCTGGATTCTGTTGCAATACATCCTGAATCGGTGCAGCGATGGTCGGTACCACCAGAATATCTGCAGTTTGAATCTCTTGATAAGAAAAATGTGCCTGCAACTGCAGCCCATTGATACACCGAATCGGATGTCCCTCCGGACTGGCGATACTCACCTTAAACAGGCGCTGTACGTCCTGCTGCTGGATCCGGTTCCAGCTTACGCCAGCCATGGTAAATAAATCGACCACACCCGTAATGGCCGAAGCCAGAGCCCCATGAAAGCCTAAAATCACCACCTGTTGCATACTTTACTAATTGTCACTTTTCACCCGATTCATGTCATTATTGACAATCCTCCTCAATAAAAGCAACTGCTAGTCTTGATGCTATCTCAAGGATTGCACATTCAGGATAGTACCGTGACCCAACTGATTAATGATAAAGATCTGCATTTCCAGCTTTATGACGTATTCAAACTTGAAGCGCTGACTAAACTGCAACGCTATCAGGATCATGACAAAAATACTTTCGACAGTATTCTGGAAACGGCAAAAGGTATCGCGACTGATTATTTTGCGCCGCATAATGCCAAAGCTGATCAACAAGAACCGAACTTTGATGGCAAACAGGTCAAAACCATTGATGAAGTGAAGACAGCCTGGCAACAGTTTGCCGATGCCGGCCTGCTTTGCGCCCAGCATGATTATGCAGATGGTGGCATGCAACTGCCCACTTTAGTGAATATGGCCTGCAATGCTTATTTTATGTCGGCCAATCCGTCCACCGTGGCTTATTCTTTTCTAACGGCCGCTGCGGCGAACCTGATACAGGCTTTTGCCTCCCCAAAACAAAAGCAAATATTCCTACCGCATATGTTGAGTGGCCGCTTTGCTGGCACCATGGCCATGACAGAGCCGAATGTAGGTTCCTCTTTGGGCGATCTGACCACTAAAGCCATTCCTCAGGCAGATGGAATTTATAAAATTAAAGGCCAGAAAATGTTTATTTCGGGTGGCGATCAGGACATTACCGAAAATATTGTGCATCTGGTCTTGGCGCGGATTCAGGATGCGCCGCAAGGCGTGAAAGGAATTTCCCTGTTTATCGTACCAAAATTCAAAACCAACGAGGATGGTTCACTCGGTGAAGCTAATGATGTACAGCTGGCTGGCTTACTGCACAAAATGGGCTATCGAGGTACTACATCTACAGTTTTAAGCTTTGGAGAAAATGATAATTGCTTAGGCTATTTAATTGGTGAACCCGGTCATGGCTTAAAATATATGTTCAAGATGATGAATGAAGCACGTGTGGGTGTCGGTCTGGGCGCAGCCATGATTGGTTATCGTGGCTATCTGGAATCTCTGGATTATGCTAAAAACCGTCCGCAAGGCCGGCCAGTTCATGAAAAAACACCTGACTCGAAACCAGTAAATATCATTGAACATACCGATGTCAAACGCATGCTACTGGCGCAAAAGTCATATGTAGAAGGTTCGCTGGCACTTTGCTTATTTGCAGCCCGATTAATTGATGAACTTCAGGCAGCTCAAGATGAAGATAGTGCAATTCTGCTTGATCTCATCACCCCGGTGGTCAAATCTTTCCCTTCTGCCTATGGTCCGAAAGCCAATGATCTGGCTATTCAGGTCCTGGGCGGCGCGGGTTATACTCGTGAATATCCGGTGGAGCAATGTTACCGTGATAACCGGCTCAATCCGATTCATGAAGGAACTTACGGCATTCAATCTCTGGATCTGCTGGGACGTAAACTCTGGCAGCATAATGGCAAAGGGCTCAATCTGCTCATGCAGCGCATCCAGAAGACCTTGTCAGAGATTCATGAACCTAAGATAGTGGAACTCGCAAAGATCTATAAACAGCATCTTGCCACTGTGCAAAAGACTACACAGATTTTAGGCCAGGCCTTGCATCAAGGCAAAGTCAGCGAAGCTTTGGCCAATTCAGGCCTGTATCTGGATATGATGGGTAAGACCATCCTAGCCTGGCTATGGCTGGAAATGGCGAATCAGGCTCAACTCAAGTTTGGCACATCTTCGCAGGCAGAAGATCAGACTTTTCTGGCAGGGAAAATTCAGGCAGCTCAATATTTTATTCGCTGGGAACTCCCTGAAATTGAACATCAGGCCAAATTACTGATGCATCTGGATGATACTTGCCTGAATATGCAAGCCGACTGGTTCTAGGCAGAATTAATCAAAAAATGCGCCTTTATCGGCGCATTTTTATTTTGTAATTCATTAAGCTGTAGAGTTATTTACACCAAATTTTTTAAATAGCTTGGCACGCTTGGAAGGCAAGATATTAGCCTTACTTAAATCGCCCTGATAGTGCTGATATACCCGCTGATCCATGATTTTGTACCATAAAGGTGGAATCAAGGCTGGAATCAGCATGGTTGCATAACCGCTGGGTAATTCTGGCGCTTCATCAAAATGCCGCAACGCCTGAAATGGACGGCTTGGAAAAGCATGATGATCAGAATGGCGTTGTAACTGATACAAAAACAGATTAGTTACGATATTGTTGTTATTCCAGCTATGTTCCGGCAAGGTTCGCTCATAACTGCCATCCGCTTTCTGTCCACGTTTCAGTCCGTAGTGCTCGATATAATTCACAATCTCAAACAGGCTAACGCCATAAAATGCCTGTGTCAGTGTATAAGGAATAATTTTCTTGCCATACGCCTTTAGCATCAAGGCATGATAGCCGGCACTCATGGCCCAACCATGAAACAGCTCATTTTCCTGATTAAAGAATTTCAGTCCCTTACGCTCGAGCCGTCTTTTTTCAATCTGGATTGCAGATTTTAATCCGCCTATTACGGTACGTGGCCAGAAACGGTAAAAAGATTCACCCATTTTTGAAGATGCCGGATCTTCTGGTGTCGCCACCCGTTTATGGTGTCCATAAGGATGTTCGATCCGGAAATGGTTATAGCCCAAAGGCATCAGGCTGGCATGAGACCAGTAATGGTCTTTTTTCTGGGGACGATGGCTGAGTTCATGTGCGGTATTCACCCCCACACCATTAATCGCACCCATAGAAACTCCAAGCAGTACCTGATCCAGCAAAGACACATTTGGCCGGCTTACGACATAACCGGCAAAGGCATTGGCTGCCATTTGCAAGGGAATAAATGCTTTTACAATGCGGTCATAATAAGGATCGTTAACCAGTGCCTTGATCTGCTCATCATTTGGGTTATTGGCATCATCGCCAATCAGGGCATCCAGAGTCGGAATGATTACGTGCAGTAATAATAGTCCGCCCATGGCAAAGACTTTTTTAGTCGCTTTGGGACCAAAATGATAACCGGCCAGAATTCCCATTCCGATCACAGGCAGACCTGGGCTGAGCAACCAGCCAAAACGTTTTTTATCCAGCTTGACACCTTTTAGTGCCGACGCTTCCTGCGTAAACTGCGCTTTCTGGATTTGTGCAGGGGCATTCATTGCGACCTTCCTTTTTTATGTTACTCTGCACTTATAGTTGATTATTTCAGCAGTAGCGAACAGTATTCAACGTCCAGAAAAGCTATGTCAGCGTCTTTGGCACATGCTGCCAAATTCTGGCCTAAAATCACAAAGTTAAAAAATTTATAGTCAATTAAATGAAATAAAACAGAAGAATAGAGTTAGGCATGGATGCTTTAAGTAAAATTTTTGATGATATTCATCTGGAAAAATCGGAATATCTTTATCTGAATGTATTTCATCCGGGCGGCTTTGACTATCAACATGAACCCTTTATGCTGGCCTATATCCTGTTACAAGGACAGGCGCAATTAAAGTTCATGAATGGTGATCGACTGGAGCTGCAACAAGGTGATCTGGTGCTATTACCCGCAGGTTCCTCCCATCATGTTTCCTGCCCAGACAATGCCGATTTTTCTGAGCACCATGCGATTAATCCTTATTTTCAGAGCAATGCACAGCAATGTGTTGATCTCAATCGGGAAAATTCGGCGGAGCATAGTTTCATACTGGCTATTCGTTCTAGCTTGGATATCCAGATGGCCAAACCTCTTTTGAGTGCATTACCTAAATACCTGCATATTCAACATATTCTGGGTGATACGGCGCCAGAATGGTTACAGGTTGGCTTGCAGTTTCTGGCACTGGAAACCCAGCAGCTTCGTCCCGGACGTGACAAGATTCTGGATCATCTGGTCAGTATTTTACTGATTGAATGCGTACGTGATTATATTTTAAACCTGGAAAATGCCTCGAGCTGGCTAAATGCGCTCTCGCATCCGGAACTATCCAATGCACTGGCAGCGATTCATGGCAAACCTGAACAATTCTGGACTGTAGAAAGTCTGGCCGAACAATGTCATATGTCACGTTCCAAATTCGCCCAGTTATTTACCCAGATTGTCGGTGAACCGCCCCTTGCCTATCTGCAACAGCACCGCCTGCGTCTGGCAGCGCAATATTTGAGAAATAGTGGATTTGGTATCCAGCAGATCGCTTATCTGGTTGGTTATTCATCCGAGACGGCGTTTAGTCAAAGTTTTAAAAAACAGTTTGAACAGACGCCGACCCAATACCGGCTGAATTGTCAGAAGAACCAGTCTTTATTACCAGACTAAAATTACTGGACTAATGCCAATACTGCTGTGACCGGATCTTCGCTATTGCCAGAAAGTAGCTGCTTGTGCATGGTGATATGCTGCATAACCTGAATCTGCGCTGCTTCAATATCCATCAGTTTTTCAATTTCAGCTGCCAGATTTTCAGGTGTAGCAGCGGATTGGATGAGTTCTTGAATCACTTTTTTGCCAGCAATTATATTTGGTAATGAAAAATATGGGATTTTTACCAGTAATTTGGCAATTCGATAGGTCAGCCAGTGCAATTTATAAAAAGTCACCATCGGACGGTGCAGCAACATCGCTTCAAGCGTTGCAGTTCCAGACGCCAGTGCAATAATATTGGATGCATTCATGACCTGACGGCCAATTTTGGATTCAGCGCTGGTATTTTCCATCAAGCGAATTTGGGTTTTTAAGCTCTCAGGATAAGTGGCCAGTAAACTTTCGATTTGCTGCTTGCGTGCATCATTAATCGCAGGAATCAGAAAGGTATAATCCGGATATTTGTGATGCAGAATATTAGCTGCATCCAGAACCAAAGGTCCCAAACGCTCAATCTCGCCACGGCGGCTTCCCGGTAATAATGCAATATATTTCTGATCTGGGTCTAGGCCTAATTCTGTCTGAGCCTCCAGAATTGGATTTTCAAGCGGCAACTGACTGGCGAGCGGATGTCCGACAAAAGCTGCAGGAACATCCCATTTTTTAAAGAACGCTTTTTCAAATGGAAACAGGCACAGCACCAAATCAATACTGGCTTTAATGCCATGTATACGGCCTTGACGCCATGCCCAGACCGAAGGACTGACGTATTGCACGGTTTTAATCGGTAACTGTTTTTGTTTAATGGTTTTTGACAAACGCAGGTTAAAATCAGGCGCATCAATCCCGATAAAAATATCGACCGGATCTTTAGTCCAGGTTTCCACCAGACCATCCCGCACAGCAAACAGTTTTTTAATATCTTTTAAAACTTCGACAATGCCCATCACCGATAAAATATCCATCGGATAATAGCTTTTAAAGCCTTCAGCGATCATTTGTGGCCCACCGATACCTTCAAATTCAGCATCAATGCCTTGCTCACTAAAACGGCGAATCAATTTTGCGCCAAGCGTATCTCCAGAAACTTCACCGACCACGATTCCAATTTTAAGTTTTCGATTTAGCAAGTGGGTTTCCTCTCAGATCCGCATGGAAATTTATTGAATCGGGATTCTAACATAATCCTATGGCTATTCCGGAAGAAGCTTAAGTATCTTCTAATTTTAAGAAACCCACCGTTTAGAATAACTTAGTCAATAAGGGAGCTTGCATAAAAAGAATTAAATCGACATTTACAGGTACATTCAATTAGACAGAAATGGGGCAAATCGGACAGTTAAAATCAATCATTATATTCGCACTTTATACATAACCCAGTGAATAAACATGAAAGATCACCTAATATTCTTCACCTAGCTTTATCTTTTTTATGCATAAGTAAATCAATAATCAAGACAACGACTTATATCCAAAAGTCATAAGATATGCTCGTTTTTTGATTTTGGCATATATGCATGTTTGGTCCGATTGAATTTATTTTAGCAGGCGTTCTGGTAGGTTTTTGTGTAGGTGTCACCGGTGTCGGTGGCGGTTCATTAATGACGCCAATTCTTATCAGTTTATTCCGGATTGAACCGCATATCGCGATTGGTACTGACCTGCTCTATGCCGCGATTTCTAAATTCTGTGGCTCGTTTGTGCATGCCAAGAAAATGAATATTGTCTGGCCGATTGTGATCTGGCTGGCCGTTGGCAGTATTCCCGCATCTTTTGCAACGCATTGGGTACTCGAGAACTATCTGAGCCAATCAACGCATTACAAGGCCGTCCTGACCATGGTATTGGGCTTTATGTTGACCATTACCGGTTTATCTATTCTGTTTCGCACCCAAATCGAAAATCTTTTCAATAAATACAGAAAACAAGAACTGCCGGATATGACGCAGGATCTGGAAAAAGTAAAACTGCAAGCTAAAGATAAGCGCGTAGCCATTATCATTATGGGCATTATCTTAGGTATATTTGTCACGCTTTCTTCAGTGGGTGCCGGCGCATTCGGTATCATGGCACTTGTAGTGATGTTCCCGAATCTGCCGATGATTCGTATTATTGGCTCTGACGTGGTGCATGCGGTGTTACTGACCCTGGTTGCAGGTCTGGGTCATATGTCTTCAGGCAATGTCGATTTCATGCTGCTCATGTGGTTATTGGTGGGATCTATTCCAGCGATTATTGTCGGCACTTTACTCAGTTCACGTATGCCGGAAAAACTGATCCGCAAAATTTTAGGCATTACCCTGTTTGCGCTGGGCGTGAATTTCATGATTAATCCTGTGAAATCAAAACCGGCTCAACCTGCTGAAACAGCAATGATAATTGTGAGCCAAAATTCCCCGTCCGTTTAAGTTAACTATCCGATTCATCACTTTTTTTTCAAAGAAGTATTCATCTTTTTTATAACAAAGTGACGCATCATTCATGTTATATTCGGGCTATTAAACAACCTTTTGTATGATCGAACCAGTGACGGCAATGAATACACAACAGTCAAATCCTATTTCAGCATCAGATATTGATGACGTGAATATCCACAGCATGATTCCTCTGGTAACTCCTGCCGAGCTTAAAGCAGAGTTACCGTTGACTGAAACTGCTTATCAAACCGTACTGCATGGTCGTGAAACGATTCGTAAAATTCTGGATGGTGAAGACAAACGCCTGTTCGTTGTAATCGGCCCTTGTTCTATCCATGATCCGGCGGCGGCGCATGAATATGCTGAGCGCTTAAAAGTACTGAGCGAAAAAGTTAAAGACAGCTTATATATCGTGATGCGGGTTTATTTTGAAAAACCACGAACTACCGTAGGCTGGAAAGGCCTGATCAATGACCCGGATATGAATGATTCATTCAATATTGAAAAAGGTCTGCGTATCGGTCGCAAGCTATTACTTGAACTAAATGAAATGGGCTTGCCATGTGCAACTGAAGCACTTGATCCAAACTCGCCACAGTATTACCAAGACCTGATTTCATGGTCAGCGATTGGTGCACGTACTACAGAAAGCCAGACGCATCGTGAAATGTCTTCTGGTCTTTCGTCACCAGTCGGCTTTAAAAATGGTACTGACGGCGGTTTAACTGTCGCGACCAATGCGATGCAATCTGTGAAACACGGCCATAGCTTCCTGGGTCTGAATGATCAAGGCCAAGTGGCTGTGATTCGTACTTCAGGTAACCCTTATGCGCACGTGGTACTGCGTGGCGGTAATGGCAAGCCGAACTACGATGCAGGCTCGGTCGCAGATGCGGAAGCCGCGCTAGCCAAGGCCAAGGTCAGCACCAAGATCATGATTGATGCCAGCCATGCCAACTCTAATAAAGACCCGTACCTGCAACCACTTGTACTTAAAAACATTTCAGAACAAATTCTTGATGGAAACAAGTCAATTGTTGGTATTATGGTAGAAAGTCATCTTAAGGGTGGTCGTCAGGACATTCCGGCGAACCTGAATGATATGGAATACGGTCAATCCGTTACGGATGGCTGTATCGACTGGGAAACGACTGAAAAAGTTTTACTCGACATGCATGAGGCATTGAAAGACATTTTACCTAATCGTTAAATGATCTGACCAACGCCATCGCCAAGATGGCGTTTGCATTTCTAGAACAAGGAAAATTTATCTGATGAATGATATTGAAACGGCATTAAGCCAGATTGAGAATTTTCAGTTCATACACGAACATCTGTTTAGCTCCGGTCAACCGACCACTACCCAATTACAGCTGATGAAAGAATACGGTGTATCTACTGTCATCAATGTGGCGCTGACCGATAGCGAACAGTATCTGCCGCATGAAGATAAAATTTGCCTTGAGCTGGGACTGAACTATATTCAGGTTCCGATTTCCTGGGAAACCCCTTCAGACAATCAATGCCTGCTGGTACTGGACCTGATCGATCATCTGGTAAAAGAGCAAATGGTCTGGGTACATTGTTCGCAAAACTACCATGTCAGCTGTCTGATGTATTTATATCGTCAATACTATATGGATATGGATCTGCCTACAGCACAAGAACACTTGCATCAGATCTGGGAACCGAATGAAACCTGGACCGGTTTAATGCATGCGGTTGCTCTACAGCTACAAGGCCGTAAAGCAACTCAGGAACTGGAACTTTCCTTGATTAATCCGAATTATTTTGCCTGATTTTATTTGCTGTGGCTCAATAGCACGGTTGCCATGGACATAATTCCTTCCTGACGACCGGTAAAACCTAACTGTTCAGTGGTGGTGGCTTTGATACTGATTTGAGTCACATCAACATCCAAGACATCTGCAATACTTTGACGCATCGCCAGATTGTATTTCGCCAGTTTTGGACGTTCACAAGCCACGGTAATATCGGCATTATTCAGGTGATAACCACGATCCAGAATTAGCTGATAGACATGCTTGAGTAGTACTCGGCTATCTGCACCTTTAAACTCAGGATCTGTATCAGGGAAATGCTGGCCAATATCTCCAAGCGCCAAAGCACCCAACAAAGCATCACAGAGTGCATGCAGCACTACATCACCATCCGAATGTGCTTTCAGACCGTGAGTATGCGGAATTTGAATACCTGCCAGAGTGACAAAATCACCTTCTTCAAATGCATGCACATCCAGACCCTGGCCAATACGAATTTGTGCGATCACCTTATACATCCTTTAGAAATAGCCCATTGAAATCTTGTACACTTGCTTTCTATTTCGCTATAGTTAGATCAAGCGTAACACAGTGAAAGTATAAGCGATCATGCTACTGAAAACTGATATAAATATGTTGAAAATAATTGGCCTGATGCTCGTTCTGGGGATGATTTCTACGGGTAGCTCAGCGATCACACTAAACTGTAGCGATGACAGCAAAAAAACGGCTGCCATGAATAAAGTCTGCTCAGCATCACTGGCTGAATCTCGTGAAAAACTCACAGACCAATACTTTACTGCTTTTCTGATTACTGATGCACCTGTGCGCTTATTGCAAGATAGCCAACAATTATGGGCCACGCGTTTACAGCAGTGCAAAACGCTAGACTGTTTTAAACAGCAATTTGAATGGCGTTTAGATGATTTAAATGTCTATATTTCGCTGAATCAAAGTCTGACCCAGCATTATATTAAGTTTGAACAGGGACAAATCTCCAAGCAACCTGTACATCTCAAGATTCATCAACTGACCAAAGACCGCATCAAGATTGAAGGTCTTGCCTATCGTAATCCGAATAACCGAACCGAGAAGCAGATCATTCCTTTTTTAGCCTATACTACGCCTGAGACAAAAAACCAGATCACCGATAACGAAAATGACTGCCGCTATGAATTTAATTATAGCAAAGCTATTTTAGCAGTCAGCAGCCAGCAAAAAGGCTGTGAGCGTTTTACTGGGATTTATCGCCTATACGATTGATTTAATTTAAAAATATTAAAATTTATTGTTATATAAAATGAGATTTTTGGTGTAAAAAACAGCCCGCAAGCGGGCTATCAATTTAAGCAGGATAGTATTGCGCAATTTCCTGACTGATCATTGCAGCCGTTGCAGCTGATAAAGTCCAGCCCAGATGACCATGCCCGGTATTGTAAAAAACTCGCTCATGTTTGCCACGGCGTACCACAGGCATCATATTTGGCATCATTGGACGTAAGCCAGCCCAAGGTACGACATGCTCAGTACACAGATCAAAATTACGATTGGTCCAGTCAATTAAAGGTTGAATCCGGTCTGCACGAATATCCCGGTTATAGCCATTAAACTCGGCTGTTCCTGCAACACGCAAACGATCCTTGCCTAGACGTGACAAGACAATTTTGGCGCTTTCATCCAGTAAACTGACCCAAGGTGCATTTTTCTGGCTCTGCTCATCATTCAGTTGCACGGTAATCGAGTAGCCTTTGACTGGATAAACATTGACCCGTTCACCAAGAATCTCAGCCAGTTGATAGCTACCAACCCCTGCACAGACCACAACGGCATCTGCATTAATTTCCAGAATGTCATCTGGAGAGGAATGGACATTTTCAGTACTAGGTTTGCATTTAACCCGAATATTTTGAGCCTGATGATCAACAGCGAAAACATCTTGACCAAATTCGAATTTCACACCTTTTTGCATACAGGCTTTGGCCAGACCGGTACTAAATTTATGAATATCGCCGGTGGCATCGCTCTGACAGTAGAATCCAGCATAATAATCGCCAGTTAATGCAGGTTCGATCTGCTTGATTTCTGCATTGGAAATTGCATTGCGCTCCAGACCACCGCTACACAACAGATCATTCACTTTGATCGCAACATCATAATCCGTCTTGTTATGATAAAAATGTAAAATTCCGCGTTTTTCTAGATCAAAATCAATATTTTCTGTTTCGGCAATTTCAAATAAACGTGCTCTTGCTAGTAAAGCCAGCCGTACAGTCTCTCGGGTATTGGCTTCATAATGTTTGATATTGCCCAGAAATTCCATGAGCCAGCTGTATTTATGCACACTGAAAGAAGGATTGAGCAAAAGTGGTGCGGTTTTTTGTGACATCCATTTGATGCCTTTGAGTACCGTGGCTTTCTGGTTCCAGACTTCGGCATTACAGGCAGACAGCTGGCCGCCATTGGCAAAGGATGTTTCCATTGCCGGATATAGATGCCGATCCACCACGGTCACCTGATAGCCTGATAATGCAAGCTGATAAGCTGTGGTTACTCCGGTAATCCCGGCTCCAATCACCACGACATGATGCATAGACACCTCCTTGATTATATTGATGTCTTTTCCCATCTGTCATGTGTACCTGAGAGCTTCGGTAGATGCATTGCACATCAATGCGGCCACCTTCCCCTTCGGTGAGTGATTCAACACTTCTCTCCAGAGTCTTTATCCATTATCACAGTCCTTTTGCCTGAGAGTTTCCTGGGACCTTGCTCCTTCGGCGAATGCAGAAGCATTTCTCTCCTGCAATAATGTTTTATTATCATGAGCAATTTATATACCATTTTTAGGAAAAACACAGTTTCTATTTATGTTAATTCAGGTGAATTTATCCATGATTTTTTTCTTAATTAACAGCATACATGTGTAATGAAGGATATTGCCTCGATATTAAATTTTTAGATTTTGCTGCCGTAAGTAAAATCAGTAAGTTCTACCCTTTATAAAATTCTAAGACTTATTTAGTTTTGGCGCTTAAATAGAGTTTCATTATGGCTTAGGCTATTTTAATAATTCAAAGTATATATCATCCAAAGCAAAATTTAGACTTTTATCATGCATTTTAGAGTTTTAAATAATCCAAGAAAGTATCATCAATAAACTGCCTGCTGCGACTACCGTTTGCATACTGATAACACTGGCCATGAACTGGCTATCTCCCCCATAGACACGCGTCAGTACATAAGAAGCTGAAGCGGTAGGTAAAGCAAAAAACAACACCAGTACCTGTGTGGTTAGAGTATCAATATCAAATAATTGGCAGACAAAGAATGCAGCAAGTGGCATTCCTAATAAACGTCCAAAAGTTGCCAGGCCCAATGGTAAGATATCCCGCTGGAAGCCTTGGAATTGTAAGGCAGCCCCCACACACATCAAGCCAAGCGGCAAACTGCATAAGGCAATCTGTTTTAGGAATAATTCAAACCCGGCCCAGAGTGATAAGCCTGAAAGATTAAATAGGCCTCCAACAAGAGAACCTAGAATTAAAGGGTTCTTTAACAGATCAATCAGGATTTTGAAGATCTGCATATCTGAACTACGGGTAAATGCCAGTACAGATAAGATATTGACCAGTGGAATACATAACACCATCACTACGGCGAAAATGGTCATGCCCTGCTGATGAAATAAAGCATTCACTGCTGCAAGTCCGATATAGGTATTAAAACGCAGGAGTGCCTGCACATAGACCCCAAAACGTGCATAGCCAATCTGATAAATCTTGCGCAGCACATATAGAGCAATACTGACCACCGCCATAAGGCTAAAGACCACCAGAACCACATCTTTAATGACTGCCATTTCAATCTTGGCTACGGCCAGATTTAAAAATAGCATGACTGGAAACAGGACAAAATAATTAAGTTTTTCTGCCCCACGCCAGAAACTATCTTCCAGCCATTTCCTTTGTTTTAATACATAGCCCAAAGTAATCAGGCCAATAAGCGGAAACAGTACAGTGAAGATAGTCTGAAACATTGAACAACTCATGATATGGGTTTTGCGGCAATCGCATCCAATTCAATTGCCTGTCAATGAGCAAGGATACAACAACCGACTCGTTTCAGGATAAAAATAGTGGAAAATTCAATGAATAATAAATAAAAAACACTCTCGCTGGCTTTAATTAAAATACGCTTTAAATCCAACTTTCATCTTTTGCAACATTTAGTGCATCATTTTTTAGTCTTTCAAGCTCCTCATAAACCTTTGCATCAAGCTTCGGACGGAATTTTTCAAACTTAACTTTTAACAAATCTAGGCTTCTTAAGAGCATCCTAAAAATGAGTCTCTCACGGCCTAAATCATCTGTTGCCTTAAAAGTTGTTGGATCAATCCTTAAACGGAAATCCATATTTCTACGTTTAAATGAATAAAAAATACGTTCATCAAAACTATCATTTCCTATCATAATTTCAATGCACTTCCATTTATCTATCGGAATATCATACGACTTATTTTGTAGTTGAGCATTTAAGGCATTTTCTACTGCGTTACGTGCTTTATTTTCGAGATCAAGATGATCTTCTGTTAACACTTCCCTACTTAATTCAGCACTTAACCATACTTCCATTCATACATCCTGTCATTATTCTTATTAAACATACTTAGAATCAAACATAGATTCAAATAACTTCATAAATCTTTTCGAGACTCTTTTCTAAAATCACCAGATTTAAATCTACTAAAGGCTGTCCAACATCTGCATCCAGTGGGTAACTCTCTGTTTTGCCGGTTTGGTGATAACCACGACGCTCATAATACGCGATTAATTCAATGCGAACATTAAGAACAGACATTCTAAGTTTTTTGAAAGGTATTTTTTCTCTGGAGTATTATTCAGCGAAATCTA
This sequence comes from Acinetobacter lwoffii, assembly GCF_022967985.1. GTDB lineage: Bacteria > Pseudomonadota > Gammaproteobacteria > Pseudomonadales > Moraxellaceae > Acinetobacter. The sequence continues at coordinate 34,687 of NZ_JALJVC010000028.1, forward strand.
ACAATATTCGACCATAACCTGAATTTTGCCGAACTGAGTCAATAGCAAAACTGCCGATTTCAAAACAATCTGGCAAGTGTGTCAGACCAATGCAACCCACCAGTTGATCATTATTTTCCAAGACATAAAGTTCGAAATCAGGCCGTGCTAAAAGTTCACTTAACTGAGCCTCATTAATTCGATCACCTAAAAAAATGTCATGTTCATGCGTCCAGCCCAAATTAGATCGATAAGCTGTATTGATCAACTTAACAATGCTTTGAATGTCCGTAGCTTGGGCTAAACGAATATTGTTATTTTTCATTTTATAAATATAAAAAAGCCAGACCGAAGCCTGACTTTAATTTCATTTGCTTCTATAAAGCAAATTATTTAGGTTCAATTGGCTCAAACGGCGCAACGACATCGGCATTTTGTGCACGATGGCGCATGAAGTGATCCATCAAAACAATTGCTAGCATCGCTTCAGCAATTGGGGTTGCACGTACACCCACGCAAGGATCATGACGGCCTTTGGTCAGGACATCCGTATCTTCACGATTAATGGTAATGGTTTTACCCGGAGTTGTGATGGAAGCCGTTGGTTTCAACGCAATCGAAACACGAATATCCTGACCGCTAGAAATACCACCCAAGATACCGCCAGCATGGTTCGCCAGGAAGCCATCTGTTGTGAGTTCATCACGGGTTTCATGACCGAACTGCTCAGCGACACTAAACCCATCACCAATTTCCACGCCTTTCACGGCATTGATTGACATCATGGCATGGGCAATATCAGCATCTAAACGATCAAATACTGGTTCACCCCAACCCACTGGCACTTTAGAAGCAATGATCTCAAGGCGTGCGCCACAGCTTGTGCCTTGCTCACGTAATGAAGTCACGAGTGCTTCAAAACGTGGAACGGCATCGACATCACCACAGAAGAACGGGTTATTTGGAACTTCATTCCAGTCCAGTTTTTCTGCTTTTTCAGTACCGATCTGAGTCACATGACCACGGATTTCAATACCGAATTTTTCAAACAGGAATTTCTTGGCAATCGCGCCCGCTGCAACACGCATCGCAGTTTCTCGCGCACTTGAACGCCCACCACCACGATAATCACGGAAACCATACTTTTGGGTATAGGTATAATCGGCATGACCCGGGCGGAATGTCTGTGCGATATTGCCGTAGTCCTTCGATTTTTGATCCGTATTACGAATCAACAAACCAATTGAAGTACCGGTGGTTTTACCCTCAAAAACACCGGAAATAATTTCTACTTCATCAGGCTCTTTACGCTGGGTTGCAAATTTCGATGTACCCGGCTTACGACGATCCAGATCTTTTTGCAAATCAGCTTCAGTCAGCTCAATGCCGGGTGGAACCCCATCGATGATGGCCATCAGGCCAACACCATGAGATTCACCACAAGTCGTTACACGGAACAGTTGCCCTATACTATTACCTGCCATGTCAAACGACTCCTTATGCTTGAATAGACTGTATGAATAAATCACGGTAGGTACGGCATTGCTCTGCAGTCAATGCAAAGATACCAGTACCACCTTTCTGGAATTGCAACCAGTAGAAATCAACCGAATTGAAGTTTTGGCGCATTGCCCATTCTGAGTTACCCACTTCGATCACGATCAGGCCATTCTCAGTCAGATAATCTGCAGCTTGAGCCAGCATTTTACGTACCAGATCCAGACCATCCTGACCTGCAGCAAGCGCAAGCTCAGGCTCATGATGGAATTCCTCAGGCAAATCCGCCATATCTTCCGCATCGACATACGGCGGATTAGATACGATTAAATCGTATTGATTTTCGGCTGGAATTTTTTCGAACAAATCCGATTCAAGCAATGCGATCTGATATTGCTTGTCATGATGCTCAGTATTGATTTGCGCAACTTCTAAGGCTTCTTTGGAAATATCAGTCGCATCCACTTCCGCTTCAGGGAAAGCATAAGCCAAGGCAATCGCGATACAGCCTGAACCGGTACACATATCTAGAATACGTTGAGGCGTCTTTGGATTCGGGTTTTCCGGCAAGTTATTGACTGCCTCACCCATTTGACCATGTTCACCCAGGCAATACGGGGCAAAACGGTTTTGAATCAGTTCAGCAATCGGTGAACGAGGGATTAGCACGCGCTCATCAACGTAATAAGGTTTACCGTCGAAGTAAGCCAGGTTCAATAAATATGAAGTTGGTACTTTTTCATTAATACGGCGTTCCAGCAGACTTAAAAATTCGGCTTTTTCACTTGGTAATAATTTGGCATCTAAAATTTCAGCGTCCGCTTTCCATTCTAGCGACAGGGTTTGCAGCACTAGCGCTGAACTTTCAGCAAAATAATCTTCTGTGCCTTGGCCCAAATGTGCATCGTATTGACGTAATGCTGTCACACCAAAACGAATAAAATCACGAATGGTGGTTAAATTTTCAGCGGCTTCCTGCATATGTTCAGGGCTAATAGTCGGTCGATCCACTTAAGGCGTCTCCAAGGTCATTTTTTTTAAACGCCTTATGATACCTTGTTTTGCCTGCTTTTATAATGCTAAAGCATGAAAAACACGAATTCTCTACGCCCACAAAAATTATAAAATTCCTGTTTTTGTGAGCGATCATGATTATAAATGTTTACTTTATTCAGGGATGTTTCTGTTAAATGCCGATGCTAATACTATGATGATTTATCGAAAACCGGACGCATAAGAACGAGATTGATAAAGATTAGCCTGATCCATGATCAAAGCCAGCATACATTGACCCTGTTGCTGCTTGGCATATTTTCCTGACATTCTAAAGTTACATTGCTGGGACAGTTTACGCTCCCACAATACATGCTGACTGCGAATGGCGGCGGTCTGGTTCGGATTCAATTTAAGATAAGTTTTATAGTTTTTCTTCAGACGTTTATTGTGAACTTTCAGCTCTTTTTCCAGGCATTTTTCCGCTTTGGGTGTATTACCATAACTAAAATTCATGCACTGTGTATATTCCTTGGAATACCCAACAGCAGCCTGTGTCTGAACCGCAGTACCCACAAAAATTGCAACTAAAAACCATGCAAGACGCATAACTTCCCCTTGACCGAAACCGGTACAATCCCAATAAATGTTTAACAATCAATATTGTTTAAATTATCCACTGATATTAACGCAGTCCAGACAAAAATCCTATGCCTTTCTCGGAATGAAAGATTAAACAGTTGCACAATTGAAAATTGGCACATGACCCACATATAATCCGCATTCAATCTTCAAATGAGCCCAGATCTATGAGCTATAAGCACAATAATCTTATGGCGATGCGCCAGAATTACTGGAATGACCAAGCCTCCAGTCAGGTGCAGCAAGAAAAGGTTTTTTTGCAGTCGACCTTAGTGCAACATGGCGTATTTACCGATGCGACATTGGACGATGCTAAATATCTGTTTTTTGGCTTGCCAAGTATTGTGATTGTAAAAGGCTATGCTTTGGGCTTCATGCATGACAGCGTACAGCGCCTGATTCATCAACATATTCAAACAAATAAACAACAGTTACAGCAACGATCTGAATTAAAAATCCAATTTCAAATGGCATAATGCCCCGTCTAAACTGATACAAGTTGGTGAATAAATGAAAGCTTGCCTAGCTTTTACTATGAATTCAGCAGCTTAAACTTTTTTAATACGTGCAGAAACGCTACTATCCCTTACAATGATTTATTCTGCTTCATGCTGATGATGAAAGGATCGAGTTTACATGTCAGATCAGAACGATAAGCTTAAACAACTGAAAACCTCCTCTATGGATCGACGCTTATCGATCGCAAAGGCATCCTTGCTGGCAGGCACGCGTTGGGCGGCTTCTAGTGCAAGCTCCATGTTCTCAAGTGAAGAAGAAAAAGAAAAAAAACGTAAAAAAGCCATGAAAGAACAGGCCGATTATCTGGTAGCAGAAATTGGCAAGCTGAAAGGGTCTATCGTTAAAATTGGCCAGATGATGGCGCTGTATGGTGAGCATTTTCTGCCAGAAGAAGTCACTCAGGCTCTAAATACCCTGAACAATCAGACGGTGGCATTGGCATGGCCAGCCATCAAGACCCAGTTACAGCAACAGCTTGGTTCAAAACTGGACGATCTCACCATTGATCATGAACCTTTGGGCACAGCTTCTTTGGCACAGGTACATCGCGCCACCCGAAAATCTGATGGCATGGAACTGGTGTTAAAAATTCAGTATCCGGGTGTGGCTGAAGCCATTGATTCGGATATGAGCCTGTTTAAAAACATGCTGAAATTGACCCGCATCGTGCCGCAAACCCGCGAATTCGACCAGTGGTTCGATGAAGTCCGTGAGATGATGCACCGTGAAGTAAATTATCAGATTGAAGCGGATACCACGCGTCGTTTTGCTGCACGTTTAAAAGATGATCCGCGCTATATCGTCCCAACCATTATTAATGAATATTGCTCTGATCGTGTGCTGTGCATGACCTTCGAACGCGGTGTGCCGATCAATAGCCCGGTGATGTTGTCCCTGCCTCAAGAACGCCGCAACCAGTTAGGTGAAGCCTCTCTAGAAATTGCAGTGCGTGAAATCTTCGAATGGGGCGAGATGCAAACCGATCCGAACTTTGGTAACTATCTGGTTCGGCTGGGCAATGGCGCTGATGTGCATGACAAGATCGTTCTGCTCGACTTTGGCGCGATCCGTCAGTTTGACCAGCGTCTGCTCAGTGTTGCGCGGAACCTGATTCAGGCAGGCTATCATCATGACTCGGATATGATGGTCAAGGCGATGACCGGCTATGAATTTTTTGATTCGATTCCGCAAAGCATCAAACCAGATATGGCCAAAGTCTTTTTACTGGCCACTGAAGCGTTTAGTTCACCGCTAAATAATCAAGAATTGCCAGCCGGCATCATGGATGAACATAATCGCTATGACTGGAAAAAAAGCCAGCTGCATAGCCGTGTGATGCAACAGGCGTCGAGATCTATGGCTTCACGTTATTTCAGTGTTCCACCCAAAGAATTTATGTTTATTAGCCGTAAATTTATTGGTGCCTATACTTTTATGACCGTGATTGATGCCAAAACCAATGTGCGTGCGATGATTAAACATCATCTCTCTTAAAATAAAACCTGCATCAAAAAGACCCGGATGATTTTGTCATTCGGGTCAATTTTTAGACATATTCGATTTTTTATATTTTTATCTTTCTTTTATTTTTCATTAATTTATTCCTCCATTTCTTCAATCCCCGAAACCTAAAAATTGTCAATCATTCGTGTCAGGGATGACATGGTTTTATCTCTGAGTGCATGTCAGTATTAAAAAAAATAACGTGACAACACCTTTAGGATAATCAGAATGAATAATATGGTGAATAAAGCCCAAGGATTTGGCTTGTCCCTACTGACAAAAATCGCGGGTAGCGAAGTATTAGATCAATTAAAACTGCGTAAATTTGTAGAAAAATCACTTTATCAAAGTTCAAAAGCAGGATTTAAAACACTGAGTCAAATCCAGAAAATCCTAAAATCTGGCCAGAAGATTGAAAAACAGCGTTTGCCCCATCAGTCCAAATCCTTATTTGATCTGAATCTGACTGAAGAACAGCAAATGACCTGTAATGCCATGCAGCAATTTGCCCAAGAGGTGCTTTATCCCTTAGCGCATAATGCAGATCAGCATGAATTATTTCCCCATGAACTCTGGCAATATAGCACTGATTTAGGTTTGAATTTATATGCCCTGCCTGAAGCATTGGGGGGCGTTGCATCAGAACAGAATATCGTCAGTAATATTTTAATCGCTCAACATTTAGCTCAGGGTGATTTCAGTCTGACGGCTGGCTTACTTTCGACTTTTAGTGTCATTAACGCCATTACCCGCTGGGGCTCAGAGCAGATTCAGGCAGAATATCTGGGCGCTTTCGCAGAGAATCCTGAGTTAAAGGCCACCTTTGCAGTACAGGAAAAAACAGCAGCGTTTAACCCGGAGCAACTTAAAACCAAGGCTGTTGCACATCAGGGACATTATCTAATTCTGGGTGAAAAGACCTTAGTGCTCTTGGGAGAAAGTGCCGATCTGTATCTGGTCAGTGCTGATCTGGATGGCAGAGCTGAGGTCTTTGTGGTGCAACGCGACAGTACCATCACTGCGAAAAAATCGCCGGCTATGGGTTTAAAGGCCACTGAAACAGTCACGCTAAAATTTGAAAACACTCCGGCATATCGTCTGGGTGATGAAGATTTTGATTATCGTGCATTCGTAGATTTGGGCAATTTGATGTGGTGTGCGATGGCGGTGGGCACCTGTGAAGCAGTCAAAAAATACTGTGTGCAATATGCCAATGAACGTATCGCTTTTGGTGAACCGATTTCCCATCGTCAGAGTGTCGCCTTTATGATTGCCGATATGGCCATTGAAATTGATGCGATGCAAATGTTGATCTTGAATGCCGCCAGTCTGGCTGAATCCGGTCAAGCTTTCCATCGTGAGGCTTATATAGCGCGTCTGCTCTGCGCAGAAAAATCCATGAAAATAGGCACCGATGGTGTACAGATTTTAGGTGGTCATGGCTTTACCAAAGAACATCCGGTAGAACGCTGGTATAGAGACCTGAGAGCCACTGCCATTCTCCATTCTGGCTTGCATACCTGATCAGAACATAAAGAAGAACAATGATGAATCTACAAACTCCAAAAAAATTTAAGCTTTTAATTGATCAAGCACATGAAGTTGCCCTCAATGTTTTGCGTCCTATTTCACGTAAATACGACAAGGCTGAACATGCTTATCCGATAGAGCTAGACATGCTCGCTTCAGTCGTGGATGGCATGAACCAAGGTAGTGAAGGCATGAATGCTGGTGCAGCAGTCAATAAACGTGGCGATGCAGATACGACTAATAAAAATGGTATCAATATGTCTACCGCCCTAAGCATTATTGAAATGTGTTATGGCGATACTGGCTTATTACTCTCGATGCCACGCCAAGGATTAGGAAATTCAGCCATTGCAGCTGTTGCCAATGAGGAGCAATTGCACCGTTTTCATGAAACTTGGGCCGCCATGGCGATTACCGAGTCAGGTTGCGGTTCAGATTCCGCTGCAATTCGTACCACTGCAACCAAAGATGGTGATGATTATATTCTGAATGGTGAGAAGATTTTTGTAACCTCCGGAGAGCGTGCTGATGCAGTGGTCGTTTGGGCAACTTTGGATAAAAAACTGGGACGATCGGCAATTAAATCATTTGTGGTGACCAAAGGTACTCCAGGAATGAAGGTTGAACGACTGGAACATAAATTAGGGATTAAATCATCCGATACTGCCACGATTAGCTTTATCAACTGTCGAGTACCTACAGCAAACTTGCTCGGTCATGCAGAAATCGATGTTGCTAAAGGCTTTGCTGGCGTAATGGAAACCTTTGATAATACTCGCCCGCTGGTTGCAGCCATGGCGATTGGTTGTGCGAAAGCCTCGCTGGAACGCATCAAGGAGATTTTTAAGGATCAACTGGACTCTACTTATGCCACACCGTATTTACAAAGCTCTAATATCGCAGCACAAATCTATCGTATGGAAGCTGAATGGGAAGCATCACGCTTGCTGATGCTGAAAGCCGCCTGGATGGCCGATAATCACAAACCAAATTCACGTGAAGCATCTATTGCCAAAGCCAAGGCCGGTCGGATCGGTAATGAAATTACCTTAAAATGTGTCGAACTTGCGGCAGCCACTGGTTATAACGAAACTGAACTTTTAGAAAAATGGGCGCGTGATTCCAAGATTCTGGATATTTTTGAAGGCACCCAGCAAATTCAGCAACTGATTATTGCCCGTCGGGAACTAGAAAAATCATCGAGCGAATTAAAATAGTGATTGCTCATTAAATAGCGAATTAAACTTACATGAGTTAATTAAACGATGGATTTTTTAAGGATTTAAGGTTATAAAAATTCATCGTTTTTTCAAAATAAAATCAGTTCTATATGTACTCTATTCGTCCTATTCAGCCTGAAGATAATACTCAAATTGCAAGCATTATCCGTTCTGTGTCCCAAGAGTTTGGACTGGCAGCAGAATCTGGTTTCGCGGTAGGCGATTCTATTCTAGATGAGCTATATCAAGTTTATCAGCAACCGGAATCAGCTTACTGGGTTATTGTGGATCAACAAAATAAAATTTACGGTGGTGGTGGAATTGCGCCATTAAAAGGTAATGCAACTATTTTAGAAATTCAGAAAATGTACTTTTTACCTGAAATTCGTCAGCAAGGTTTTGCCAAAAAAATTTTAGAATTATCCTTTGAATTTGCACAGACTCATCAGATTAAGTCAGTCTATCTAGAAACAACTAAAGCGCTTTCGCAAGCGGTGAAACTCTATGAAAAATTAGGTTTTCAGCACCTTGATCACCCTGAAGGCAATACCGGACATAGTGAAGCCTGTGAAATCTGGATGCTAAAAAACCTTTCAACTTAGAGATTTTTTAGTAGATAGATAAAGTTTGTACATTAATAAAGTGCTTTCATCAGCAGCGAGCTTGACTCTTGTATATAGGCTGCCTAACATCGAAATACGTTTATTCAGGCATGGAATTCACAGTTTGTTTTTTTCTCATCTATTAAATCCAATTAAATCTAAACGTTCACTATTTAATTCTCATTCTTTTAAATTTTCTTCTATTTTATTGAGCACTTTTCTTTTTGCGGGTTGCTCATCTTTGGGCGGAGGCTCGGTAGAAAAGCGCGCAGCTAAATTATCTAAAGGCATTCAAACTGCTTACTCCACCCCATCCAGTACAGCTAATCGTGTTTCACCTTTAATTGTTCAACATGCACAAAATCAAGGTGTAGATCCGCTCCTAGTGGCGGCTGTGATTCATCAGGAATCTACTTATCGTAGCCAAGCAACTTCGCCAGCAGGTGCGGTAGGCTTGATGCAAGTGATTCCAAGATATTGGCAACAAACCTGCCCAGGTGATTTATACAATGAAAGCAGTAATATCCAATGTGGTACATATATTCTTTCTAAATATAATCAATCATCCGGTGACTGGAAGAAAGCGCTTGCCTATTATAATGTAGGTCCGTCAGGTTATGAAAATAATCGTAAAATGCGTAAACAAGGTAAACGTTATGCCAACCAAGTAAAACAGCATAAAAAAATGCTAAAAGACTCTCTCTAATGACTGAATAAAGAGAATTAATTTAACCATACTTAGGCTATTTTATTTAATATTTGGTAAATAGTAATCGCTAATTGTGTCCATTAAAGTTTTTACCATGAAAGTATACCTACAACCTATTAATCTCAGCCATGATATATATATTCAGCTAAAATAGTCTGCAATAAAAAACCAGCGATTCGCTGGTTTTTTATTTTGTAAGGTTTATAAGATCAGCTTGTAAACTCTTATAGCGCTAGTTTTACAGAGATCCCAATAGGTCAAACAAATTAACAGGAATTCTCTGTCTCAGAAGAATCTGATCAACTTTGAGATATAGATATGTTAAATATCTTATCTAAAATTCCACGCACAAAAAAATCCCCCTCTGCCTTGGCGGAGGGGGATTTCGAATAATGAGCTGGCGATGACTTACTCTCACATGGGTAA
>NZ_JALJVC010000029.1 GCF_022967985.1 Acinetobacter lwoffii
ACACGTTAACGTGGGCACAATTGGTCACGTTGACCATGGTAAAACAACTTTAACAGCTGCAATTGCAACTGTATGTGCGAAGAAATTCGGTGGCGAAGCGAAAGACTACGCTGCAATCGACTCTGCACCAGAAGAAAAAGCACGTGGTATTACAATTAATACTTCACACGTAGAATACGATTCTCCAACTCGTCACTACGCTCACGTAGACTGCCCGGGCCACGCCGATTATGTTAAAAACATGATTACTGGTGCTGCTCAGATGGACGGCGCGATCCTTGTGTGTGCTGCGACTGATGGTCCTATGCCACAGACTCGTGAACACATCCTTCTTTCTCGTCAGGTAGGTGTACCTTACATCGTTGTATTCTTGAACAAATGCGACCTTGTAGACGATGAAGAGCTTCTTGAGCTAGTTGAAATGGAAGTTCGTGAACTTCTTTCTACTTACGACTTCCCGGGTGATGACACTCCAGTGATCCGTGGTTCTGCTCTTCTTGCGCTTAACGGTGATGACAGCCAATACGGCGAGCCAGCGGTAGTTGCGCTTGTTGAAGCACTTGACTCTTACATTCCAGAGCCAGAGCGTGCAATTGACCTTCCATTCCTTATGCCAATTGAAGACGTATTCTCAATCTCTGGTCGTGGTACAGTAGTAACTGGCCGTGTAGAGACTGGTATCGTTAAAGTAGGTGAGTCTGTAGAAATCGTTGGTATCCGTGATACTCAAACTACTACAGTAACTGGCGTAGAAATGTTCCGTAAACTTCTTGACGAAGGTCGTGCGGGCGAGAACTGTGGTGTTCTTCTTCGTGGTACTAAGCGTGAAGACGTACAACGTGGTCAAGTATTGACTAAACCAGGTGCGATCAAGCCACACACTAAATTCGATGCAGAAGTATACGTACTTTCTAAAGAAGAAGGTGGTCGTCACACTCCATTCCTTAACGGTTACCGTCCACAGTTCTACTTCCGTACTACGGACGTAACTGGTGCGATCGCGCTTAAAGAAGGCGTGGAAATGGTAATGCCTGGTGACAACGTTGAGATGTCAGTAGAGCTAATCCACCCGATCGCAATGGACCCAGGTCTACGTTTTGCGATCCGTGAAGGCGGTCGTACAGTTGGTGCTGGTGTAGTTGCTAAAGTAACTGCATAATCGCTGATTGTGTAAGAAAAGCGCCTCTTTGAGGCGCTTTTTTTGATTCAAACTTTTTATAAAACTAAAAATAGATTGTCGGACAATGATTTTAAAAGCTGTCCTTATCTGATATTGGCTTGACCTAAACTGCACTTATGTAAAAAAAATTACCACGTAATATACAGATAAGAAAATGAATATTACATTTTCGGGTCTGGATTGGCCTGATGGGAGTGGTCACATGAATGCGAAAGTAAATATTACAAATCGTGCGGGTGCAAGTTTTCCAGTTCGTCGCATGAACTTTGATTTTGATGCTGTACCGGAATATTGGATGAATGGTTCAGCAGGTCTCACTCATTTTATGACCGCATTATCTGCGCTATTTCCAGCAGGTGAAAAGTTTTTTATAGATTCAGTCCGCGCGGTACGTAACCATCCTGCAATTGCCAATAATGAAGCATTACAAAAAGAAATTTCTGCTTTTATTGGTCAGGAAGCCATGCATACTCACGAGCATATCGGCTTTAATGCTTCTGCGCAAAAACATGGGCATGATGTCGAGACGCTTGATCGTTATACCGATAAAGTCATTCAAACGACACGTAAAGTCATGGCTAAACTGGGTAAGCCTGTGGGAATTACCCAAGAAATGGTAGATTTGACTGCAACTACGGCACTTGAGCATTTCACTGCAACCATTGCCTCACAGCTTTTGACCAATAGCCACATTCAGGAATTGATGACAGATGAAACCATGAAAACCATGTGGTTATGGCATGCTATCGAGGAAAATGAACATAAGGCAGTTGCACATGATGTTTTTGAAGGAGTTTTTGGCAAAGGCCTAAAAGCTTATGCACTGCGTACTTCATCCTTGGTCATCGCAATGGCAACCTTATTTGTGGTGCAAAGCTATTTCCTCGCCCGTTTGCTTAAACAGGATCAGCAGTTTAATCTTGAGTCCTTAAAAGCCATTTATACCTATGCCTATAGTCCTTCTAAAGGTGTCATTACGGGTATGGCGAAAGAAATGCTGATGTATTTTAAACCGGGATTCCATCCGAATGATCATTATACAGATCAACTGTTGGCGACCTGGAAAGCCAAATTGGGTCTGTGACAGAACTGAAGATTGGAGAGCGACTAAAATCGCTCTTTTTTTTGCTCGATTTTTTGGATGAAGTTTCTATAATGCGGAGGTTGATTCTATATAAGATGAACGAAGATGATTCGTTTAATGCAAGCAGCGGATGTAGAAGTCGTTGCAAAGATTGAAAAATCAGTTCAATCACATCCCTGGACTTTAAAACAGTTCGAAGATGCTGTAACGGCTTATCAAAGTACCGTGATTGAAGTGCAAGGGCAGGTGGCCGGATTTTGTATTTTACAACCAGTGCTGGATGAAGCCAATTTATTGCTCATGGCAATTGATCCGGCACAGCAAGGTCAGGGCTTGGGCTATCAGTTGCTGGAGGCTTCAGTGGCGATGCTAAAAAATAATCCGGTGCAGATTTTCCTGGAAGTGCGCGAGAGTAATCTGGCTGCGATCAAGCTGTATGAAAAATCAGGCTTTCATCAGATTGATCTGCGCAAGAATTATTATCCTAACAGTAACGGAAGCCGTGAACATGCCATCATTATGGTAAAAGCATGTACGGATGATTTTGCTAGTCTATTTAAATAATACAAACTGACGACCTTATTTAATAATCTGGTGATTCCATCCGCTGGGTAAGGTCGTCATTAATGAGTTTCCCAATTGCTGAATCTCCGTGGCACTCAATGCATGATTTAAACGTCGCCATTGTCCATCGATCAAGAGTTCCAGTGGCAGATACTGAGATTTGTAATTCATCTTGTTGGAATGTGGCACCCAATAACCCAGATAGATAAATTGTAAGCCCAGCTTTTGTGCATGTTCAATCTGTTTCAAGATTGCAAAAGCACCGAGTGAACGACGATTTTCATCCGGATCAAAGAAGGTATAAACGGCAGAGATGCCATCATCCAGCAGGTCGCAAGTGGAAACGCTGATTAGACGCTCACCTTGCCATAATTCTAGAAAGAAGCTGTCGGTGCAGCTTTGCAATAAAAATTTTTCGAACTGATCCCGGGTGGGTGGGAACATATCGCCATCTGCGTGGCGTTCATTGATATAGCGTTCATACAGCGCATAATGTAGGTCCCCGGCGTGCTCTGGACTGGTAATTTTTATCACCAGATCCTGATTACGTTTCCAGGCTTTTTTTTGTGAACTGTTCATGCGGAATTCAGCAACAGGCACACGCGAAGACAGACATTGACGACACAAATGACATTCGGGTCGATACACGAAATCACCACTGCGACGGAAACCGGTACGTGACAGTTCCGATAAAGTGACTACATCAATTCGATGTGCGGGATCCAGAAAAACCATGCGCGCCGACTTGTTGGGCAGATAGCTGCAATCATGCGGCGGCGTAATATAATACTGTAAATCGTTCAGTAGGGCCTTTGGCTGATAAGAGTTCATAACAACTACCCTCTGTTATTTTCATTCACTTAAGCGCGCGTTTTGCGCTATTGTTTTACTTGAAAATACACCTTCCTGATACTTTTTCCAATCAATCGCAGGCTTTTTTACAATATCTTGTAAAGAATTAAGATAGGCTTGGCGAGAAAGTGTGCAGGCACCTAGGCTTAAAAGATGATCGTTGACCAGTTGGCAGTCGATCCAGGGTAGTTTATTTTCCTGTCCAATCAGCATTAAAGTATAGAAAGCCATTTTAGAAACATCGGTTTGCGTACTAAACATGGATTCACCAAAACAGCCTTGACCGATGGTCACACCATAAAGTCCACCGACGACGCGATCTTCATCCCAGACCTCAATGCTATAACCATATCCTGCGTCGAACATGTCACAATAGCCTGCGATAATATCTTCACTGATCCAGGTGTCGTCTGCATAAGCACGAGGCAATGAACAGGAACGAATCACTCTTTCAAAAGCATGATTGACCGTAATTTTATAATCCTGCTTTTTCATATTACGTAGCAGGGATTTGCTCGGATGATAATCTTCGGGGCGAATAATGCAGCGTGGTTCCGGACTCCACCAGCAAATCGGATCACCTTCTGAAAACCAGGGAAATAATCCATGCGTATAAGCTTCAAAAAGTGTGGAAGGGGAGAGGTCTGCACCAATACAAATCAGTCCTTCACCTTCAGGATCAATCTCGACCGGATTGGGAAAAATGAATTCTGAGGGAGGAAGTAAAGACATGGCAGACCCAACATAAATCTATAGATAAATCATCATCTCATTCTAGCAATAAAAAAGCCGCCCATAATGGACGGCTTTTTTATTCTTGCTGCTTAGTCTAGTTTACCCATCGCATCAAGATATTTTTCTGCATCCAGCGCAGCCATACAGCCTGAACCCGCAGAAGTAATGGCTTGACGATAAATGCTGTCCGCAATATCACCTGCTGCAAATACACCCGGTACCGATGTTTGGGTTGCATTACCAGCAGTACCGCTTTGTACCTGGATATAGCCGTCACGAAGCTCTAACTGGCCTTCGAACATGCTGCTATTTGGCTTGTGACCAATCGCCACAAACATACCCGTCACATCAACGTTTTGAGTAGAGTCATCTTGAGTTGATTTAAGACGAACCGAGGTCACGCCAGATTGTGCATCACCTAATACTTCATCGACTTGATGGTTCCAGATAATGCTGATCTTGCCTTCTTTTTCTTTGGCAAATAAATGATCTTGCAAGATTTTTTCAGAACGTAATGAATCACGACGGTGAACCAGAGTCACGTGAGACGCAATATTGGATAAGTACAACGCTTCTTCAACAGCGGTATTACCACCACCTACAACCATGACTTTCTGGTTTTTATAGAAGAAACCATCACAAGTCGCGCAAGCACTGACACCTTGACCCATATAGGCTGCTTCAGATTCCAGACCGAGGTATTGGGCAGTTGCACCGGTACAGATGATCAGGGCATCACAGGTGAACTCTTCCATATCGCCTTTTAATACGAACGGGCGCTGGCTAAGATCCACTTCATTGATATGGTCATACACGATTTCAGTGCCAAAACGCTCTGCATGTGCCTGCATACGTTCCATCAATGCTGGACCAGTCAAACCTTCGGGATCACCCGGCCAGTTATCGACGTCAGTCGTCGTGGTCAGCTGACCGCCCAGTTGCAAGCCTGCAATCAGGGTAGGTTTCAAGTTTGCACGCGCTGCATAGACTGCTGCGCTATAGCCTGCAGGGCCAGAACCTAAAATAATCAGTCGTGAGTGACGTGCGCTCATCAGCTGTATCCTTTTTTATTTAGAAATTTATTGAATTATACGTGAAACTGTATAACAGTGGTGTGAGATTAAAGTCGATATTATTGATCATTGAAATCGATTTGGGCTATATAGCATAAGTAACATTGTGCTTGCACAATAGTGCATCTTTTTTCACAGAACAGGTGCATAATATGTATTTTATTGCGTCGCTTTTTTCAAGCATTGAAGCAAAAGAATATTCATGAAGAATTGGTTACAGGACAGTATATGACAGCGGTGTCGAGTGCCTATGCACAGCGCTTAGTAATGACATTATTTTTAGTCTCATTTGGGATTTATCTGTTTCTTGCAACAGTGACCTATACGCCATTTGATCCGGGGTGGATGCATATCTCGAGTGATACGCAGACGGTTTCGAATGCCAGTGGGGTAGCGGGTGCCTGGATTGCAGACCTTTTGTTTGGCTTTCTCGGTTGGGCAAGTCTGCTGATCCCTGTCTATCTGTTTATGGAAGCGATTCAGGTCTGGTGGCCGCGTAGCTTCCTGAACCGGCCATTTCGCTATGCTGCACAATTCTTCCTGTTGCTGACCACCTCAGCGCTGTTGTTTTTATTCTGGCAAGTCCCTGCTGATACGCTGGATAATTCTTCCGGCGGTATTATTGGCTATGAATTAGGTCAGAGTCTTGAACAATTGCTGACAGTATACGGTGCAGCATTCTTCCTGCTGGTGCTTTGGGTGGTGCTATTTACCTTGGCGTTTGGGGTGAAATGGAACAAGACCTGGAGCAGCCTCAAAGCAACCCCTGCTTATTTACAAGACCTGTTCTACCGCAATGTGCCTGAAGGCATGTCTGATTTTGACCGGACTGCACCTGTCGCCAAAAAAGAGCCAGTCATTAGTGCAAAAAAAGTAGTGGTTGCAGTAACACCTGCGCCTGAGCATCAACTGGTAGAAATAGATCCGGTGGTGCGTGATCAGGTGGCTGAACGCTTATTTGATGATTTTGCCGATAAAGAATCACGACAACCCCAGTTTTTTGATGATATTTCTGAAGCTGAGCAGCAGGCTCCTGAGCCAGTCGAGACATTTAAGCAAGTACAGCAAGTGCCTCAACAGCCGGATCGTGTGGTAGCCACAGGCGAGGTATGGCGTGCCTTACATTCAAATGAAGATCAGCGGCATAAACAGGATATTGATGCCTTACTCAAAGCAGCCGAAGAAGAACAGCTTGATTCTCCAGTCTCACATATAGCTGCTCCACAATCTGTTGCAGCACAGACTCATGCTCATACCAGAACCGCATCGACTTCACATACAGGCCTGGACTGGGATGATGATGAAATCTTTGATGAACTTCTGGCTGCAGTTCCGCAAGGTAAAACTGCGACCGATGTGCATAGTCCATTCAATACAGCGTCAGCCGAAAAGACAGTAAGAATTGTGGAAGACATGACCAATGTTGCACCTGTCATGGCATCTATGGCGACTGCACATGTCGTGAAAAATAGCGTATTACAGGCGGATCTGGATGACCTGGGTGATTTGCTGATTGAAGAAGATAAGCCAAGCCCACCAGTACGTGCATCAAGCTATGCCCAATCTTCTGCATTTGTACAGGCACCAATTCAGCATCAGGGTATAGAGCAACCAGTATCTCCTCCTTCTGCAACTCATGCAGCAGTACGCGAAGCTTTATCTAAAGAAGAATTTGTAGAAGCCTGGCAAGAAACGGCTGGCAAGCCACAGGATGAAGACGAGTTTGATTTTGATGCGCCTTTAACTGATGCTTCAGGCCGTCCGATGTCACGTGCCATGCAGGTGGTGGAGCGCCGAAAAGATTTATCACCGCTTCCAGGTCTGGATTTACTGGATGAAGTCGATCCGAATAAAAAAGTGAATTTTACTGAAGAGCAGCTGGCACGTTTATCTGAGTTGCTTGAAATCAAGTTGCAAGAATTCAACGTCAAAGCCAAAGTGGTAGAAGCACAGCCAGGCCCAGTCGTGACACGTTTTGAACTGGATCTGGCGCCAGGGGTAAAAGCCTCTAAAGTGACGAATATTTCGCGTGATTTGGCACGTTCGATGTCGATGGCATCGGTGCGTGTGGTTGAAGTCATTCCGGGCAAACCGTATATCGGAATTGAAGTACCAAACAGTACCCGTGAAATGGTCCGTTTGATCGAA
The DNA here is from genome assembly GCF_022967985.1 of Acinetobacter lwoffii. Taxonomy (GTDB): domain Bacteria; phylum Pseudomonadota; class Gammaproteobacteria; order Pseudomonadales; family Moraxellaceae; genus Acinetobacter. Next base: position 7,637 of record NZ_JALJVC010000029.1, read on the forward strand.
CTTTTGACCATTCCAGCCTTCACTGATCCGAATAGCATCCTCTCCATGGCAATGGGTAAGGATATTTCCGGTAATCCGGTGATTGCTGATCTGGGTAAAGCGCCGCATATGCTGGTGGCAGGAACCACAGGTTCCGGTAAATCGGTGGCGGTCAACTCGATGATTCTATCGATGTTGCTGAAATATACACCGGATGAATTGCGTCTTATTCTGATCGATCCGAAGCAGCTGGAACTGGCGAACTATAACGATATTCCACATTTATTGACGCCTGTAGTTACCGATATGAAAGATGCGGTCAGCGCATTGAACTGGTGTGTCAATGAAATGGAACGTCGTTATAAACTGATGTCTTTCCTGAAAATCCGTAAACTGAGCGACTATAACCGCAAAGTGGAAGAGGCGATTGCCAATGGTGAAGACCTGATCGATCCAACCTGGAAAGCCAGCGATTCTGTTGTGGGTGAGCGTGCGCCGCGCTTAACACCGTTGCCTTCTATTGTGATTGTTGCGGATGAGTTCGCGGATATGATCATGCAGGTGGGTAAAAAAGCCGAAGAAATGATTACCCGTCTGGCACAAAAATCACGTGCTGCTGGTATTCACCTGTTGCTTGCGACCCAGCGTCCATCAGTAGACGTAATCACCGGTTTGATCAAAGCCAATATTCCGACGCGTGTTGCATTGCGGGTCAACTCCAAGATCGATTCGCGTACTATTCTGGATGCGGGTGGTGCTGAAGACTTACTTGGTCATGGTGACATGCTATTCCTCGGCCCGGGTAAAATTGAACCTGAGCGTGTGCATGGTGCATTTATTGCCGATGATGAAGTAAACCGGATCTGTGATGCATGGCGTGAACGTGGTTCACCAAACTATGTCGACGAGATCCTGACACCGTTTGATGAAGAACCATCAAGTCGTGGTTTTGAAGATGGTGGCGACGGTGGATCAGATCGCGATGCGTTATATGACCAGTGTGTGGCATTTGTACTAGAAACCCGTAAGGCTTCCACTTCATCCTTACAGCGTAAATTCAGTCTGGGCTACAACCGTGCTGCGCGGATCATTGACCAGATGGAAGAAAATGGCATTGTCAGCGGCATGGGGGCCAACGGCAAACGCGAGATTCTGGTTTAGTTTCACAATCTTTGCAATAAAAAGGCCTGCTTTCAAAGCAGGCTTTTTTATGTATTTTTGACTCAGGCAAATTTTGCCAATACATCCAGAAATTCGGCACTTTGACGCGGGAAAGTGGCAATCACGTCATGAATCCGTTGTCCTTCCGGATTGGTTGCATTGACATCACGGCCATCAGCGACAAATTTCGTCAACAGGCGTTCATAATCGAATGGACGCATATGCTTGAAAGCATGATAGAGCACGTGAAAATCAGCATTAACACCTGCAGGAGGAAGCTGATTTAAATAGGCAAATACACGCTCATCTGACCATTCTTCGTTAAAGGTCGCTGGTTGAGATAATGCCATCGCAATTTCCTTGATCTAATGTAGTTTTTTCGGCATGAAAAAAGGCAAAATATGAGTACGCAAGTGACAATGTCCTTAAAACGACATTGTCTAGGCGAAGTCTCGCTACTCGTCTTATGACTAGGTAGCGTAGAGTTACTAGCCTATTGGAAGCCTAGCTTCTCGTCTTGCGGCTGGGTAAAGCAGTATTTTACGACCAGCCCACTCGAAGCATAGCTTCTCATCTTGCGGCCGGGTAAAGCAATGCTTTACTAATCCGGCCTCATATTTTGCCTTGAATCAATTTACTTGACCAATCAAAAATCAGATTATCGTTCTTCAGGTAAATTGATATTCATTTCAAGCATTTCAATATTGGCTTCAGAACGAACCTGCATTTGAATATGCTGTTCATCGACACCGCGAACATAACGATTGACCACCTGCATGATTTCAGTTTTCATCTGGTCAATTTTGTCCTGGCTCAAGCGACGACCCAAGCCTTGTTCGGATGCAACGATCACCTTCAAACGGTCTTTAGCAGTCCGTGCGCTTGATGGCTTCTCCTCACCACTAAAAAGTTTACTCCAGAATCCTGCCATGTCTACGCTCCAAATAGTCGTGCTAACCAGCCCTTAGGTTTTACCTCAATATGACGGTAAGGACGCTCTTCACCAAGGAAACGCGCCACCAGGTCATCATAAGCCTGACCCGCTGAAGCCTCAGTGAAAAGAATCACTGGCTTACCTTCGTTTGATGCTTGTAAAACGCTTGGACACTCAGGAATAACACCTAGGGTCGGTACACGTAAAATATCCTTAGAAATATCGTCAATCGTCAGCATTTCCTGTTTATCGGCACGTTCCGGATTGAAACGGGTAATACACAGATGCTTACGGATGCGACCTTCGTTTTGTTCTACTTTTTTTGTTTTGCTATCGAGCATACCAATGATACGGTCAGAGTCACGGACTGAAGAAATTTCAGGGTTGGTCACAATGATCGCTTCATCCGCATGGTACATGGCCAGAATGGCACCACGCTCGATACCGGCAGGTGAATCACAAATAATATAGTCAAATTCCTGCGAAAGCTCATCCATTACACGTGCTACACCCTCATCGGTTAAGGCATCTTTATCACGTGTTTGGGAAGCAGGTAAAATATATAAATTCTCAATATCTTTATCGCGAATCAGTGCTTGTTGTAATCGTGCTTCGTTATTTAAAACATTCACAAAATCATAAACTACACGGCGTTCACAGCCCATAATCAAATCAAGGTTACGTAAACCTACATCAAAATCAATAACAACAGTTTTGTGACCACGTAGGGCTAAACCTGTTGCAAAAGATGCACTTGTTGTAGTTTTACCTACACCACCTTTGCCTGATGTTACGACAACAATTTTCGCCACCGAATCCACTCCTGTTATGGTTCAAATCCCCTGTTTAAAATGGGGTTTTTGGTGTTTATTTATACATTAAAATTGTAGAGCTTCAAATACAAGCTCTTGTTGATCATTCAAGTAAATATGCACTGATTTTTTGACCACATGCGGAGGAATGTCATCCGCTACGCAATAGGTGCCTGCGATCGAAATCAGTTCTGCTTCGAGGCTATGACAGAAAATACGTGCCGCCGTATTGCCACCGACACCTGCAATGACACGACCACGCGCGCTGCCATAGACATGGATATTGCCTGAAGCAATCACTTCTGACCCACTGTTGATACCGGCATTGATAATAATGTCGCCATTATGCTGCACGATACATTGGCCGGTACGCAGAATTTCATCATGATATGAAGTCACATGCGCAACAATTGGCGCTACCTGGGCATTGTCTGCTGCGGGTTCTGGCTTGACTTCCACCACTTGCTCTTTTGTGGCTTTAATTTCTTCTAGCTGGCGATCGGGCGGCAGAACCGGGAACTGAATGGCACGCGCCTGCTCGCCGAGTAAGCCTTCCGTGACAGCCATCGGCTGTATATCCAGGTCGATTAATAACTGAATCAGGGCAATCAATTCCTGTTCAACTGAACTTTCGATGACGGCCAAAGTGCCCGGTGGAAATGCAGCTTGTAATTTTGGGCTAAGTTGCTGGCGGATGGCATCATGATCATTGGTATCTAGACTAATGCGTATCGCATTGACCATTCTGCCTTTTATCCGTATATCAGCCATAATTCTTCCTTAAATACTTCTGACGTGCTGGTTTTGTGTCGAAGCAATGTTGTAAATAGTGCAAATCCTAGAACAAATTGCAGTAATTCTCTAGCGATCTCAGTTATTTTTTTATGCGAACAGAACCGGACGGATTGATCTGATTCTGTACTTTAAACTTTACTTATCTATTGAGCTCTGATTTTGCTCATGTTCTTCTAAAATCTGTTGCCACTGTTTGACTTTTACCTGTTTTCGGATTGCTTCAAGTGTTTCAAAAACAGCCGATTCGACCAATTTATCAATATGTGGATTATGTTCAATCTGAATCTGGCTGATTTTATCTGAAATTAGGGTAAAAGTCGGATTTTCTTTTTGACCTGTGTGGGTAAATGGTTCAATCAGTCCTTGCGTGATATTTTCTCCGAGGCGTTGACCAATACTTTGAATTTGCTGTTCAATCCGGCTACCTACGATTGGAATCAAACGTAATAATTGGGTCAGTTCTGGAGTATCTTCAATCGCCTGATTCACTACTTGCCCTACATTTTTAGCGATCATGGAACGTTGTGACTGTAATTCCCTACCTAAAGACTCCTGCAAGATATCTGCCAAGGCAATGGCCAGTAATTTACGGTGATGTTCCACTAAATCATCAATTAACTGTTTATGTGATGTACTTGTGGTCAGTTCACGCTTGATGCTGTCCAGTACGGTCAGTACCACCCGGCTGGAAAGCTCTTCCATCAGCATGTTGTAATAAAAGTTGCCTTGGCGATACCAACGATTGGGAATTACTTTATAACCATGGCTATGCAGGTTGTAGCCAATCGCAACCGCACGCAGCAGACGTAGGAAACGTAGCTGAGGGATAATGGATAAAATTTCATACCAGTGCACAAAAGGGAAGAACCACCAGCGTCGATGATGACGCAGGACAATCGCGATGACCCAGCGTGCCAGTAATTCACAGACCAAGAAGGTGGTAAACCAGCCCTCGGTAATGATGACCCAAGGGCGTAAATCACTTTTATAAAACTGCAAGATTTCCGGTAAACGAATGAAGTCAAACAACCACTGACCAAAATCGCTCATTAAAATGGCGTTGGCACTAAGACAGAACAGATTGATGATGATTAAAACCATCATGAAAATGTCGTAAATCAGTGCAATTTTCCAGCCCCAGGTTCCTTTACGAACAAATTTAAATGAGCTGGACGTAATGTCCGGGTTGTCGTTCTTCATAATTACTCAGTTACAGATCCGACCGGAGCTTTGACGAAGTTCTGCTGCATTTGTGCGATGAGCTGATCTTTTTCAGTCCAGATTTGATCAATCCATTTTTGAAAACGTGCACGATATTCAGCATCATCTTCATAATTGCCGCCCAGTACCCAGTCAGGAATATCAATTTTTCTTAAATTTACCGCAATACGTGGCACTTCACCTAACCAAAATTCACCATAGCCCGGAATACCGTCAGGATAAACAATAGTCATGTCGACCAGCGCATCAATTTTATCGCCGAGAATACTGAGTGCCAATGCCAGCCCACCGGCTTTAGGCTTCAGTAAATGTGTATAGGGAGACTGCTGCTGATCATGCTTTTCTTGGGTAAAACGCGTGCCTTCCAGATAATTTAACAGGGTAAAAGGCTGACTGATCAGCTGTTCACAGGATTTACGTGCTTCTTCCATATCCCGGTATTTTAGCGCAGGATTTTTGGCAATCTGTTCCTTGCTATGCCGCTTCATCATCGGGAAGCCTAAGATTTTAAAAGCCTGACCGACAAAAGGAATAAAAATAAGTTCCCATTTGGTAAAGAAACGCGTCAGAGGCATACGGGTCAGACCGAAGTACTGGTTGACGGTGGTATCGACCCAGCTTTGATGATTACAGGTCATCAAATAACGGCCCTGCATATTCAAATCCAGTGATTCATCTACGCTGATTTGCCATTGGGTATTTTTTAAAACATGCTCAATCAGCCAGTTATTGACCCCTAACCAGCTGTTGGTAATCTTGATATTGGTTTCATCCACTTTTGCGGATTTTTTAAAAAATTTGGTTAAACCCAAGGCCAGCACCGGGGGGCCATGAAAAAAAGTACTACCAGTCATGACTGAAGTGACCGTCAGGCCACGTGCCAGTTTTTTTAAAGTCGGTTGCTTATTGCTATTCGATGACATATCCAAACAGTCCCCACAGATTAATCGCTTAATTTTTTTCATATTTTGAGTAATATAGAGACAGTTAAGCAAATAAAAAAGCCTGAACAGGAAACTATGAAGATATTGTGATGAACTACTTTGATTTAGTTACATATAAACATTACAAAATATTACTAAACGATTTATTATTAACAAAAATTCAATGGTTACACCATTCAATTTAAATCATCATCTCGCTTATACAACAAAGCATACAACAAGGAGTCATGCGATGCGTGCACTAGTAATTTCAGCAGCTGTAGCAGGGGCCGTAGCACTTACAGGTTGTCAATCAACTGGCAGTAACATCGGTGGTGTGGAATATGATAAAGCGGCTCTAGGTACTTTAATTGGTGCTGCAGCTGGCTACGGCGTTTCTAAAAGTAATGCAAATACTAGCCGTCAAAACAACCGTGCAGCAGCAATTGGTGCTGTTGTAGGTGGTGCAGCGGGTGTCTATCTGGATAACAAAGAGAAAAAATTACGTCAAGCAACGGCCGGTACTGGCGTAGACGTTAACCGTAATGCAGATGGTTCGATTAACCTTGTAATGCCAGGCAGCATTACATTTGATACGAACAAGTCAAATATCAAACCAAACTTCTATGGCACTTTGAACAAAGTAGCGCAAGTATTAACTGAAGATAACAAGAGCGGTATTCTTGTAACTGGTTATACAGACAGCACGGGTAATGACTCAATTAACTTGCCATTGTCTCAAGCACGCGCAAACTCTGTAGCGACTTACTTGGCAGGCCAAGGTGTTTCACGTACACGTATTAATGCTCAAGGTTTAGGTTCAGCGAACCCAATTGCAGACAATACAACTGCCGCAGGTAAAGAGCAAAACCGTCGTGTAGAAATCGCGGTATATGCAGTTCAATAATTCTTGAACGCTTAAGAAAAAACCACCTTCGGGTGGTTTTTTTATATCTGAATATTGATCTGATTAATCGTATTTTAAATTAGGCAACTGACGCAGAGATGACTATAATCGGAGCCGAATCTAGAAGAGGAAGCCATATGTCACTCGCCAGTCAGTTAAATGACAAGCAACTTGAAGCCATGAAATACACTCAAGGACCCTTGTTAGTACTTGCAGGAGCGGGTTCAGGCAAGACTTCAGTGATCACGCGAAAAATCGCGTATTTAGTCAAGCATTGCGGGATTCCCGCACATCGTATTACTGCGATGACTTTTACCAACAAGGCAGCACGTGAGATGAAAGAGCGTGTCAGCAAATTGTTGACGCGTGAAGAAAGTAAAGGCGTTTCAGTTTCGACCTTCCATACTTTTGGCCTGAATATGCTGCGCCTGGAGTTGAAACATACCCCACTGAAAAATAATTTCTCGATTCTGGATGCTGACGACTGTAAACGCATTCTGATGGATCTGATGCAGCGTGACAATTTATCCGGTGCAGAAAGCAAAGAACTGATTGCCAAAGCCATGAAAATGATCTCGGACTGGAAAAATGATCTGATTCCACCCGAGCAGGCACATACTACCTGTGAAACTGCCGAAGATGTGCAGTTTGCGCATTTATATCAATTATATGAACGTAATTTGCGTGCCTATAACGCCGTGGATTTTGATGACCTGATTGTGATGCCAACGCGCTTGCTGCAGGAAAATGCAGAAGTTCGTGACAAATGGCAAAATCGCGTGCGTTATTTGCTGGTCGATGAATATCAGGATACCAATACGGCGCAGTATATTCTGGTGAAATTACTGGTTGGCGTGATGGGACAGTTCACCGCCGTAGGCGATGATGACCAGTCGATTTATGCCTGGCGTGGTGCTAAACCGGAAAATATGGCCTTGCTGCAGCAGGATTTTCCTAATTTAAAAGTGATTAAACTGGAACAGAACTATCGTTCGACCAGTCGTATTCTCAAAGCAGCCAACACCGTGATTGGTAATAATCCGCATATTTTTGATAAAAAGCTTTGGTCGGACAAAGGCCATGGTGAAGTGATCCGTGTGATTACCTGCCGCAATGATGATGATGAAGCAGAACGCGTGGTTAAAGACCTGATCACGCATAAATTGATGAACGGTAAAAGCTGGAAAGATTATGCGGTGTTGTACCGCGGCAATTTCCAGGCGCGTATTTTAGAAACCCATCTGCGCCAGATGCAGATTCCGTATAAATTATCTGGCGGACAGTCCTTCTTCGCACGTGCCGAAATCAAGGACATGATGAGCTATTTACGCTTGATCATTAACCCTGAAGATGACAGTGCATTTTTACGAATTATCAATACGCCAAAACGGGCAATTGGTCCGGTAACGCTGGAAAAGCTCGGTCTATTTGCTCAGGAAAATAATCTGTCGCTTCTGGCTGCGGCTGCGGATCAGCGTCTGACCATGGCGATTCCGAAAAAGGCCACGACTCAATTGGCTGAGTTTGCCGATTTTATTGAGGGTTTTACCCGCAATTTACTGGATGATGATGAACCAGTGCCAATTATCCGCCAGATGATGATTGAAGCCGGTTATATCGATTACATCAAGGAAACTGCAGCCACACCAGCGCAGGAAAAGACCAAGCTCGACAATATCGAAGTGCTCTATAGCAGCATTCAAAGCCTGATTAACCGCGCTGAAGATGTTGATGAAAAAAATATTGAAAGTGTGATTCGTAAAATGGTGCTGCTGGACATGCTCGAGCAGCAGCAGGAAGAAGAGGACACCGATAAAGTCAATTTATTGACTTTGCATGCGTCTAAAGGTCTGGAATTTCCTTATGTCTATCTGATCGGGCTGGAAGAAGAAATTCTGCCACATAAAAACTCGATCGCTGCAGAAACGGTCGAAGAGGAACGCCGTCTGATGTATGTGGGGATTACCCGTGCACGTCAGGGACTGACCATTACTCTGGCAGAACAGCGCAAGGCCGGTGGGCAGATGAAGCAGATGACCCCAAGCCGTTTTCTGGATGAATTACCAGAAGATGAGCTGGAATGGTTAGGCCGCAAGAAAAAGTTGGCAGGCAACATCGATCCGAAATTACAAGCCCAACATTATCTGGATAATTTGCGTAATCTTATCAAACGATAAGGCACAAGACTTTCTCTTATTTTAAATGAAACAACAGGAATGAATACATGAAAGTTCAGGTGAAAGTCCTTGACTCGCGTCTCGGTCAGGAATGGCCATTACCGACTTATGCTACGACAGGTTCAGCGGGGTTGGATTTGCGTGCGTGTGTTACAGAAACTACGATCATTGAACCAGGCCAAACGGTCTTGGTGAAAACTGGTTTAGCAATCTATATTGAAGATCCTGCATTTGCTGGTCTGATCTTGCCACGTTCGGGTTTGGGCCATAAACATGGGATCGTGTTGGGTAACCTGGTAGGTTTAATTGATTCTGATTATCAGGGTGAATTGATGGTATCCGTTTGGAACCGTAGTCAGACGGCATTCAGCTTAGAGCCAGGTGAACGTTTGGCGCAGTATGTGTTGGTTCCTGTGGTACAAGCTGAATTCGATCTGGTGAATGAATTCGAAGCGACTGAACGCGGTGCTGGCGGTTTTGGTCATACGGGTAAAAACTAAGTTTTAATAATGGCTTACATTCATTAACTGGATGTAAGCCATTTTTAGTTGATTAGATTAAATATTAAAAAAAATGAGTTGGTTGAAATATATTTAAAAAATAAAACCTTATTTTTTCGGCCAAGTAGAATTATTTAAATCCAAAATTGATGTAATTATCAAATGTCTAATTAGATGAAACTCAAAATAAATATAATTGAATAATCATTGTTTAATTACAAGAACCCTATAATTCTAAAGTTGTAGATTATATTTTTATAATTGATTGTTACATTGAAATCGTTTAAAAATAGCAGGTCTTAAAACAAAAACAAATGTTTAAAGTCATTATGATGAAATCATCATTTTAAATCTCCTTATTTTAACGAATAGTGAAAAGACAGTTTTATGGGATCTATGAATCATCCATTCCCCATGCATATCTTTCGTGCCTATGACATACGCGGTAAAGTCAGTCTATTAGGTGCCGGGATCATTGATGCAATTGCCCACGGTTTAGCCCAACAGTATCAGGCTGCGGGACAGACACGTGTCGCCATTGGTTATGATGCACGCATCAGTAGTCCGGCTTTTGCCGACATCATTGCCCGTATTTTTAAAGACTATTCGCTGGAAGCCACTATTATAGGCTGTTGTTCCAGCCCGATGCTGTATTTCACCGCACGCCAGTTTGATGGCAATGGCATTATGGTCACCGCCAGTCATAATCCTAAAGAAGATAATGGGATTAAATGGATTATTGATGGTGAACCACCTTGTCCTGAGATGATTCAACAGGTGGCCCAACTGGCAAAGTCGCATTGCGATAGCCAGCTACTTGGTTTAGCCGAACTGCCGCATCAGATTATTCCAGAGTTTTGCCTGCAGTATCAGCAGGGAATATTAGAAGATATTCAATTAAAGCGCTCATTTAAAGTGATTCTGGATGGTCTGCATGGCTCCGCCGGACGTTGTGCCGACTTGGTACTCAGAAAAATGGGCTGTGAAGTGACTGCTTTACGTTGTGAGGCCAATGGACATTTTCCGGATCATGCGCCGGATCCTTCGCAGGACAAACATCTTGAGACTTTACGCCAAACTGTCATGCAACAGCAGGCTGATCTCGGTATTGCCCTGGACGGTGATGGCGATCGCCTGGTTCTGGTTGATGAACAGGGTCAGATTATCACAGCCGATCAGTTATTATGTCTGTTTGCTGAAATTTGTCTCAATGATTCAGCGCCATGCCAATTTGTTTATGATGTGAAATGTTCAACCTTAGTTCGTGATACGGTGCAACGTTTAGGTGGAGAGCCGGTGATGATTCGTACCGGCAGTTCATTTCTCAGAACTTATCTGAACCAGTCTCAGCATCAGGCGATTTTTGGTGGGGAATATGCCGGACATTATGTCTTTAATGATGGTCGCGGTTGGGGCTATGATGATGGACTCTATGCAGCGCTCAGAGTCATGGAATATCTGGATCAAACTGGTCTAAGTTTGGCGCAGGCCTTGGCGGCTTATCCAAAACGGTATGGTACTGAAGATCTTTATATTTCAACGCGCCAAGTGCGTCCAGTTGAGCTTTTAAACTTCGTTGAACAGCAATCCGCAAGAATTCATGCGCAAATCAGTAAAATTGATGGGATACGTCTTGATTTTGAGGATGGTTTTGGCATCATTCGAGCATCCAATACAGGTGAGTATTTCACGGTGCGCTTTGATGCCAATAATGCCCAAGGTCTGAATGAAATTCGTCATCTGTTTGTAGCCATGTTGCGTGACCGTTATCCAGAGATCGCTCAAGACATTTTAGATGCTCAATAAGGAGAGGCGAATGCCAAATCAACAAACAGGCATCGACAAAGCACAGATTTTGACAGAAGCTTTGCCGTATATTCAACGCTTTGCGGGTAAAACCCTGGTGGTAAAATACGGCGGTAATGCGATGACCGATCCTGAGCTGGAAAGTTCATTTGCACGTGATATCGTATTATTAAAAACAGTCGGCATTAATCCGATCGTGGTACATGGCGGTGGTCCGCAAGTCGATTCCATGCTGAAACAGCTGGGCCGTGAATCAGATCGTATTGACGGCATGCGCGTGACTGATCCTGCGACCATGGAAGTGGTCGAGATGGTACTTGGCGGTAGCGTTAACAAATCTATCGTGAACCTGATCAACCAGCATGGTGGCCGTGCGATTGGTCTTACCGGTAAAGATGGTAACCTGATCCGTGCACAAAAACTGTTGATGGAAAAAGTGGCTGAAGATGGTTCGGTTCAGCAAATTGATCTGGGTCTGGTCGGTGAAGTCGTTGGCGTGAAAACCGATGTTCTGGAAATGTTTACCAATAGTGACTTTATTCCAGTCATTGCCCCGCTAGGTGTCGATGAAGAAGGCAATACCTATAATATCAATGCTGATTTGGTCGCTGGTAAAGTCGCTGAAGCCCTAGGTGCAGAAAAACTGATTCTACTCACCAATATCACCGGTGTCTTGGATGAAAATAAAAACCTGTTGACTGGTTTGACCACTCAAGAAGTCGATCGTCTGATCGAAACTGGCGTGATTTATGGCGGCATGATTCCAAAGGTCGGTTGTGCGCTGGATGCGGTAAAAGGCGGCGTCGTAAGTGCACATATCGTGGATGGCCGTGTACCTCATGCCAGCTTACTAGAAATTTTCACCGATCATGGTGTGGGCACCCTCATTACCAATCGTGCCAATCCGCATCGTTCTTAAGCCAATTTTTGCGAAAAAGAGTCTCAATAGAGACTCTTTTTTATTTGGATTTCTTATAGCCACCTATTTGAAATGACTGGGACAGTCATGCACAATAAGCTTCTAAGTAAATAGAGAGCTGAAACCAGACCATGTGCCAACTGCTCGGAATGAATTGTGCCACCCCGACGGATATTACTTTTTCTTTTCGCGGGTTTTCCCAGCGGGCGGGCATTACCTCTGATCATGCGGATGGTTTCGGGATTGCTTTCTTTGAAGATAAAGCCTGCCGTCTGTTCGTCGATAACCAGTCCGCGATTGAATCACCGATTGCCGAGCTGGTACGTAATTATCCAATCAAATCACGCAATGTGATTGCCCATATCCGTAAAGCGACCCAAGGCAAAATTAATCTGGAAAACTCGCATCCTTTTAGCCGTGAACTTTGGGGGCGGCAATGGATTTTTGCCCATAATGGCGATTTATATGATTATTTTCCTGAACTGTCAGGGCGCTTTACCCCAGTCGGAAATACCGACAGTGAGCGTGCCTTCTGTTACCTGCTGGATCAACTGGTGAAACGCTTTGGCTATCATGAGCCGAAACTGGATCAGGTTTTCGATCTTCTAGCTGAAATTTCACCTGCAATCGCGGAGCATGGCACCTTTAATTTCTGCCTGTCGAATGGTCAGGCGCTGTTTAGCTATGCGATTACCAAACTCCACTGGCTGGTACGTGAATACCCGTTTAGACCGGCTCAGCTGATTGATATTGATGTCGAAGTGGACTTTAGTCAGGTCACGACCCCTGAAGATCGCGTCGCAGTGATTACCACTGAACCATTGACCCAGAATGAAGAATGGACTGCCTTCCAGCCCGGTGAAATGATCCTGTTTCAGCATGGGGCGAAAGTACGTTCTCAGTTGACGCATGTTGAACGTCTGGAACGTGAACGTCTTGATCCTTCCTTAAAACGTTTCACGCGAGCTGATCAATATTAAAACGCGATCAAAGACGGAGTTTAAACTCCGTTTTTTTATATTTTAAATAGGAAAAAATCTAAGAATAAATAAAGGTTTATTACAGGTTTTGGTTAATTAATATCTTAGCCTTTTACTCAGGATAAATTATTTTTAATTATATATAACAGAAACTTAAAATGAAAAAGCCGGATTTAGGCGGAAAGCCGACTAATTTGCTTCATTTTTATTTGAATCAATACGCTATATGCTCATTTTCACGTTATAAGTCCTTAATATTTATAGGTGGTCGTAATGAAAATGAAATGGGTTCCAGATTATAATACTGGTATCGATGTGATTGACGATCAGCACAAACGAATTCTCGATTATATCAACGAAATTGATGGAATTGATGCCAATACCGAGCGTGCCCGTATTAAACAGATTCTCGACAATATTATTGATTATACCCAGTCGCATTTCACCTTTGAGGAATCTCTTCAGGAAGAAGCCGGCTATAAATATCGGGTGCCGCATAAACGTGTGCATGACCTGTTTATTAAAAAAATCGAGTCTTATCGTGACCGTTTTGAACTGGGACAGTCCATTGAATCAGAGCTGCACGAAGTATTATCGAAATGGCTGATTAACCATATTCAGCACGATGATGCCGATTATGTCGGTGCCGTGAAAGAAAATATGATGGGGATCATCAAGGAAAAAGAAAAGAAAACAGGTAAAAACTGGTTCGCTCGTTTCTTCTCATAATAAAAGACGTAACGAGATAACAAAAATTAAAATCTAATTATAATTTTTGCGCAGCAAATCACTGTCATGGTGGTTTGCTTTTTGTTTTTGATTTTCACCGCTTCACAAGGCAAAATAGCGCTAGATTTTTATAGGAATGCATCATGCAGGACAATGCTATGTCAAAATGGTTATCGCCGCTGATGGCTTTCTGTTTATCGTTTATTATCATCGCGACGCTCGCACCGATAACCGGTATACAGATTGATCGTCAGCTGGATTTCTGGATGCTCTGGTTAGCCACCATGCTGATTCTGGCGCTTCCAGTCTGCTACTTGGAAATTGCTTTGGCCAAGCGCTCCAAAACAACGCCATTACAGGCGCTGTCGACGCTGACCCGTGAAGCGGATGCGTCACAGAAATGGCGTATTGTTGGCTGGTTAAGTGTGATTTTTATTCCGTTTTTGGCCGGTGCCATGCTGAACAATGCCAGCAATGTTCTGGCGGTTGCTGCAATTGATCTTGCACCGAATCTTCTATTGATCGGATTGGCAATAGTAGCGTTGGCCCTGTCACTGCTACCGCGTCAAATTTTATTGGCTGTTACCACGATTGGCGTACTGGCGTCTCTGGTTCTAGCCAATGTGATGGGAACGGCGCTACCTGCATGGCAAGTCACACCAGTCGAATTCTCGGAATGGGGCAATGCCACCGTATTAGCGCTGGTGGCAAGTGGTCTGGGCATGGGCTTGTACTGGCAGTCTAGCCTGAGTGCTGTACAACAGCAGGATGTCGCCAGCAAGACGGTATTGCCGATCTGGATTGCGCAGCTAGTTGCTGTCATTGCATTTGCTTTCTTTGCTATACAAGCGCAAATCCCTGCATTTACTCTGGTCGTAGCGATGGTCGCAGCTGCTGCATTAATTCTGCAAATGGCACGTGAACAGTTACAGCAACGCCAGCTTCATCGTGCGATTCAATGGGCGATTGTGGCGGCGGTTACACTGATCTGGGCTATTCCAAATCTAAGCCCAATTTTCAATGTGGTCTTGTTAGTCTGGGGCCTATTGATTTGTTTGATCTATGCACTGTTTGCTGGCTGGATCATGAAGATCAGTCATTTGCGTAAATCAATGAATTTTAGCTCTGAAGCGTTTTATAACATCTGGCGTATTGCAGTACGTGTGGTGTTGCCGGTCGGGATTATTCTGGCAATCATTGCTGTCTTAGGACAATTCGTCTGATGAGTGAGGCGATGATCTGGGTAGCGTATGCGACGTCAGAAAAACAATTTCATCTAGCCGTGCCATTTCAGCCCGGCATGACGGCACTGGATGCGATTGAGCAGAGTGGAATCCGTGAGCAGGTCGACTTGCCTGAACCATTATCTTTGGGCATCTTTGGCATGCGCTTGCAAGATCAGCAGCAGCCACTGGCAGCAGGTGACAGGGTGGAAATTTACCGAGCACTGACCATCAATCCTAAAGACATCCGACGTAAACGCGCCGAGAAAAATCCGGTGGGTCGTTATGCCAGAGGCAATCTTTTAAGAAAGCTGAAACCGTCTTCCGAATAGAAAGCGGCTTGAATGAGCAGTAGCCTCAATGATCTGCTCAATCAATCAGCTTAATCAAAAAAGCCCCTGATGATTCAGGGGCTTTTTCATGAGAAACCGACTATAGTGGAGGAGCATTTAAAATTGCTTCTTTTGATCCTGGTAAGCCGGGTTGAGATTCTGGAATCGTCTCCAGACCTTCAACACGTTCTACGATACCAGACTGGTTAAAGTAGATTTTCAAATGCTGGCCTTGGGCTGCCGGGATCTTGGCTTTTTTAGCGTAGGTTCCTGGGGTATAGTTATAGATGTAGTCCCAACGTAAAGGATTCAGTGGATCGCTTACTGTTGGACTGCCCAGTAAGAAACGCACCTGTTGATGGCTCATTCCCACCTGAATTTTAGCGGCTTGTGCTTGGGTTAAAGGGGTTCCTTGTGGAATATCTACTTTATAAACACCTAATGTCGAACAGCCGACGAGCAATGAAGTGACGAATAACGTCAACATGATTTTTTGCATTTTGCTAAACTATCCCAAATTAATTATGATGCATTTGATCCAAGGATAGATCATACTGCATCTAAACTTTGTTGCATATTCCAACTTTGATTTTGTTGAGAGACCTTTTTACATGACTATTTCAAACCAAGATTTACGAAAAGCTGGGCTGAAAGTTACCCTTCCACGAATTAAAATATTAGAATTACTAGAAAATTCAAAACAACATCATTTAAGTGCGGAAGATATTTACAAGACTTTACTCGATCAGGGCGAAGATGTAGGTTTAGCAACTGTGTATCGTGTGTTAACGCAGTTTGAAGCAGCGGGCATCATCGAACGTCATAATTTTGAAAATAATCATTCAGTTTTTGAAATTATGCAGGAAGATCACCACGATCACCTAGTATGTTTAAATTGCAGCAAAGTTGTTGAATTTATTAATGACACGATTGAAAAAGAGCAGCATGACGTTGCTGAAAAATTTGGTTTTGAATTAACCGGTCACTCACTGAATCTGTATGGCTACTGCGATGCGCCTGCCTGTCAGGAAGTTTTCCGTAAAAAATAATTTGAGTGCTGGTTCAAACAAAAAACAGGCTTCATGGGAAGCCTGTTTTTTTATGCCTTCAAGATGATCAGGACTGACCATCAAAGGTAATGTTGGAATGCGCACGTAATAAGTGACTACCACCTTCTTCTGACAGCTTGATTTGCAGACGCAGGTCGTTTGGTGAATCTGCATGTTTCAGTGCATCTTTATAGCTGATCTGTTTGGCTTTATACAGATCATACAGCGCCTGATCGAAGGTCTGCATGCCCAGTTCACGGGAACGCTTCATCAGATCCTTGATCTCATGCACATCACCTTTACGAATCAAGTCGGCAATCAGTGGTGAGTTAATCAGAATCTCAATCGCTGCACGGCGACCATTACCATCGATGGTTGGAATCAGTTGCTGTGCCACAATGGCTTTCATGTTCAGGGACAAGTCCATGAACAGCTGATTATGTCGGTCTGCTTCGAAGAAATGGATAATCCGGTCAATCGCTTGGTTGGCGTTGTTGGCGTGCAGGGTAGCAAAGACCAGATGACCGGTTTCGGCAAAGGCAATCGCATAATCCATGGTTTCACGTGAACGGATCTCACCGATCAGAATCACGTCTGGTGCCTGACGCAGGGTATTTTTCAGGGCAATTTCAAATGAATCAGTATCGATGCCGACTTCACGCTGGGTGATAATACAGCCCTTATGCTGGTGAATAAATTCGATCGGATCTTCAATGGTAATGATATGACCTTTGGAATTTTCATTACGATAACCGACCAAAGACGCCAGCGAGGTTGATTTACCGGTACCCGTTGCCCCGACAAAAATAATGATGCCACGTTTGGTCATCGCCAGTTCTTTTAGAATCGGCGGTAACTTGAGTTCATCCATCGTGGGAATAACAGTTTCAATCCGACGCAGCACCATCCCCGGTTGATCTCGTTGCTGAAAGGCACTGACACGGAAGCGGGCACTTTTATCCGGCGTGCTGATGGCAAAGTTACATTCACGACTGTCAGCAAATTCTTTACGCTGCTTTTCGGTCATGATGGAATGGAGCAGTTGTCCTACTGCCGCACCGGGTAATTTTACCGAACCAATCGGTAAAATCTGCCCATTAATCTTGATGGACGGTTCGACATCGGCAGTAATGAACAGATCCGATGCTTTTTTCTCCACCATATAATCGAGTAAGCCGTTAAAATCCATGTATATAAACCCCAATACAATTCAATTTTTTTATAAAAATGCTTCTGGCTGTTTGGCTGCAGTACGTGCAACTTGCGGGCTGATCAAACCTTTGGATACCAGTGTTTTCAGAGTCTGGTCCAGTGTGGTCATGCCATAGTTGGCACCGGTCTGGATTGCCGAGTACATTTGTGCGACTTTGTTTTCACGGATCAGGTTACGGATCGCAGGAATACCAATCATGATTTCATGCGCTGCGACACGCCCACCGCCATTTTTCTTCAGCAGAGCCTGTGAAACTACGGCTTGTAGGGATTCAGACAACATGGCGCGTACCATGTCTTTTTCTTCAGCAGGGAATACGTCGATCACACGGTCAATGGTTTTGGCCGCTGAGGTGGTATGCAGGGTACCAAATACTAAGTGACCGGTTTCTGCGGCAGTTAAGGCCAGACGAATGGTTTCAAGGTCACGCATCTCACCGACCAGAATAATGTCCGGGTCTTCACGTAATGCAGAACGTAATGCTTCATTAAAGCCATGGGTATCACGATGTACTTCACGCTGGTTAATCAGACATTTTTTGGACTGATGCACAAATTCGATTGGGTCTTCGACGGTCAGAATATGGTCATAGCGGTTGTCATTAATATAATCCAGCATCGCCGCCAAGGTAGTTGATTTACCCGAACCGGTTGGACCTGTGACTAGTACCAGACCACGTGGATATTCACAGATATCTTTAAAAATCTGTCCCATGCCCAGATCTTCAAGGGTCAGTACTTTAGAGGGAATGGTACGGAATACCGCACCGGCACCGCGGTTCTGGTTAAATGCGTTGACACGGAAACGTGCCACGCCAGGCACTTCAAAAGAAAAGTCAGTTTCCAGATTTTCTTCAAAATCACGGCGCTGTTTATCGTTCATGATGTCATAAACGAGTTTATGCACTTCTTTGTGTTCTAATGCTGGCAGGTTGATGCGACGAACTTCCCCATCGACACGAATCATTGGCGGTAAGCCCGCAGACAAGTGTAAATCCGACGCACCATTTTTAGCAGAAAATGCCAACAATTCTGTGATATCCATAAGGTCCCCGAGTTCATTAAAATGTTAATTATTTTGATAGAATAATAAGGCTTTCCCACAGCTTAACCAACACTTAGTTCATGGGCAAGGGAAAAAAAGATGAATGAAATGAGAACCCCATCAATGAATATGTTGCAACAGTCACGAAATCAGGTCTTAGTGCAAATTGAAACTGCCTGTATTCAGGCCGGCCGCGAAGCAGATGCGGTGCAACTGCTTGCCGTTTCCAAGACCCAGCCGAGTAGCGTGCTGGCAGATATGTATCAGGCAGGGCAACGTGCTTTTGGTGAAAACTATTTGCAGGAAGCACTGGAAAAAATCACGGCACTGAAAGAGCTGGACATTGAATGGCATTTTATTGGACATGTGCAGCGTAACAAAACCAAGCATCTGGCAGAAAATTTTGCTTGGGTGCATGGAGTCGATCGACTGATTATTGCCGAGCGCTTATCCAATCAGCGTGGAGATGATCAGCCTGCACTGAATATCTGTATTCAGGTGAATATTGATGGTCAGGATACCAAAGATGGTTGTCGACCAGATGCGGTTGCAGATTTGGTCGTACAGATCAGCCAACTGCCAAATGTGCGTTTACGTGGTTTGATGGTGATTCCAGCACCGAATAATCCTCAAGCCTTTGCTGATGCCAAAGTTTTATTTGATGCAGTCAAAGTTCAGCATGCACATCCTGAAGATTGGGATACTTTAAGTATGGGCATGTCTGCGGATATGACCGACGCGATTGCTGCGGGTTCTACCATGGTTCGTGTTGGTACGGCCTTGTTTGGCGCACGGCCTAAAAAAGATGTATAAACTACTAATGTCAGCTTTTTGCAGCAAAGCGTTATCGCAGGGTATTGGATAACGCTTTTTTTCTGGCTGGTTCGAGCCATTTAGCCATTAACCAGGCAAAGACTATTAAGCTGCACATGCTCGCAAGCAAGGCTAAAACTGCTCCGCCCAGACCATAGGCCAAAGTTGCCGGAATACAGCCCAAAATAAATAAAAGTAAGGGGAAATGGGTCACATACAAGGTATAGGAAAAGTCTGCGGATTGAACCCAGACCGGATGGTAGTGACTACGTTGATGCTGGAGCTGTACCAGCCAGCAGCTAAAGGCCAAACCCACACAGAAATTAAAAGGGGCAAAATTCGCAGCACGGTATTGCTGGGCCTCATCAATCAGCTGAAACTGGTAAGCATCAAAACAGGCGATTAGAAATGCCAAGCCGACTAGGGCTAATTTGACCGATTGTAAGCGGTTTAAAAAACGTAGCTGGATATATCGAAATGAACAGGCAAAGGCACTAAGCCAGACCAGAAAATAAATAAAAAACTGGATGTTCAGTAATGACAGTATAGCCAGAACCATAAAAAATCCGATTTTGGCGATTTCCGAATTTTTTAAAAAAGGTAGGAATCCGGCCAGCACATAAAACCACACTTCATAGCTCAGGCTCCAGAGTGCAGCATTGGCTGAAACCGTTGGTGTTACAAAGCCATTCAAAAATAGCAGCGAACCAAAAAATTCCATCATGTCTACATTATAGTCAGTCCGGATCATCATGCCAAAACTGTGTTGAAAAGCATGAGTATGGCTGGCAAATAATAGTGGAGCGAGTAGATAGAGAACCAGGGTCAACCCCATGGCAAACAGAAAGGGTGGTAAAATTCTGCTGCAACGCTGTCGAGCATAACGGTGCAGATTGAACTGACCATGCTGATGAATGTTGTGCTGGATCGAATAGCCGATCAGATAGCCACTTAAGGCAAAGAAAATCATGACTGCAGCCTGTCCAAGCAGGCGTATCCATGAATAAATGCTGGTATCGAAAGGCGCAATAAATGCCTGAAAGCAGTGACTGAACAGCACCACAATGGCACTGATACCCCGTAGGCTCTCAAGCTGTAAGCTGAAATAGGGCGAGAGCGTGTTCGGGGCAGGGTGAATCATCGCTAACCTATAATCTGAATGGTACTGGCGCCTGCACCAACAGGCTTGACCTGGATCTGTACTGGAATCCGTTCATGCATTTCCTGAATATGTGAGATTACGACCACTTTACGTCCCTGACTTTGTAACTGATCAAGTGCATTCATCACCATATGTAATGAAGATGCATCAAGGGTGCCAAAACCTTCATCGATAAAAAGGGATTCTATTTTCATGGAGCCTGAAGCCATATTGGCAATTGCTAAAGACAAGGCAAGGGCGGTCAAGAATGACTCACCCCCAGAAAGCGATGAAACAGAACGGGTTTCACCATCCATATCATGGTCAATAATGGCAAGACTGAGTGAGTTGTCTAAACGTTTTAAGGTGTAACGCTGAGACAGCATCGCGAGTTGCTGATTGGCAAATTCAAGCAAAATATCAAGGTTATATTGCTGCGCATAATCACGGAATTTTTTGCCTGTGGCATCCCCCATAAGACTGGAAATTTTATTCCAGCGATATTCTTCAGTTTGAATTTGCTGAATTTGTTCAGCAAATTGTTTTTGCTTATCTAGGTTCGAGTAGTGAACATCTAACTTGGTCTTAAGTTGGTCACGCTGTTCTTGTCGCTCTGCTAAAGCTTTAAGGTTCAGTTCAATGGCACGCTCAATCTGTAAGATTTGTACTTCAGGTTGAGTTTGTAAATGTTGTGCGAGCAGATGTTGTGTGGTTTTCAGGGCGGATGCTGCATCGACCAAGGCATGTTCGATATCTTTAATATGTTGACGTAGTTTTTGAGTTTCTTCAGTTGAAATGAGGCTTAATTGTGAAATCAAAGCATGATTAAAATCTAAATTTTGATTTAACCAGTGTTCGATTTCTAAAACACAAGCATGATGCTGTGTTTCAAGTTGAGCCAACTGAATTCTGAGTTGATCAAGCTGCCGTTGTTGGCTATCAAATTGTTGACGAGCTGTTTCGAAACTTTGTTGTATTTTCTGATGTTGCAGCTGTAAATTTTTACGCTGTTCATCGTGTTGAGTCAGCCATTCATGTGGTTTATCGACCGAAGTTTGCGTCATCTCAAAAATAAGCTGAACGGCAAGTTCCTTGTTCTCTTGTCCTTGACGCTCAAATTCAACTTTATCTTTTTCAGCGAGTTCAATCTGATTATTTTTGGCTTGAATCTCGTTATTTTTTTGAGCGAGTAGTTGAGCTTTCTCATTCAGTTGCTGATTTAAAGTCTCAAGCTTCTGCAACAGATGCTGACGCTCATGCAATTGTTGTGCAATGTGTTGTGCAACAGTTAAGGTTTGCTTATGCCAAGCATTTCGTTGCTCAGCAGTGAGCAGGTCTAGAAGGTATTGAATATTCTGTTCAGCTTGTTGAACGATCGACAGTTGTTGTGAGATTTGCTGAATATTTTGGGTTAAATTCCGTTGTGTTTTTTCAACCTCATCGAGTTGTTTGATATTTTCCTCAAGTGTTATTTTTTCTTGTTGCAGGATTTGATTGACTTGAAGCAGTTGTTGTTCAGATTGTTGGGTTAAGTCTATTTGAATTTGGGTATTTTTGAAGCTTTGATAAAGCGCCTGTTCATGCTGTTGATGTTGAATATTTAAATCATCGAGACGTTTTTGCTGTTCGCTCAAAGATGCTGTTTGCTGTGTGTGTAATTGCTGAATCTTTTGCCAAGCATTAAAACTGTCTTGTTCGATTTGAATCGCTTGCTGCTCTTGTTGCTCTTGCAAATTGACGAGTTCACTCGATAGTGCAGAAAGATCAGTTTTAAATGGATGATGTAAACTGCCACAGACTAAACATGCTTCTCCATCAATCAATTGCTCGCGTAATTTCTCAATATTTTCAGCATGTAATAAGCGCTGTTGTTGCAGCATGCGTTGTAAGTTTTCACGTTCAAGTTTATGGGTTTGGTATTGCTGTTCTTGCAAATCAACTTGGATTTTACTTTGGGCACTCTGCTGTGCGAGCGCATTGCACGTTGTTTGCAGTTGATGCTGTTCAGAGCGTTGTTGTAGCCATTGTTTAAATTGATTTTGAATTAAACTAAATTGATGTTGTTGCTCCAAATTTTTTGCCTGATCGCGGCGAAGTTCTAATAGTTGGTGATCAATTTTTTGGTCATCGCCATACTGTTGTTGTAGTGATTCCAATTGCTGCTTTTTCTGACTTAAATCAGTTCTAGCAGAAGCAATATCGCCATATTGTTTTTCAAAACTTTGGTAATGCTGAATAAATCGTTGTAACTGTGTGAGATGCGCGGAAAGTCCATCATCTAAACTGCTTAGTTGCATCGTTTGATTCAACTGTTCGGTTTGTTTTTGCTGATCTGACTTGAATTGCGCTAATTCCTTGTGTAGCTGAGTTTGTACAAGGATTAAGGGCTGTAACTCTTTTTGAAACTCGTCCAATACAGATTTTGCTTTAACAAACTGTTTACCAATGAATTCACGTTCTTGAATACAGTGACGGACTTGGTCAATACGGTGCTGATGGGTGTGTTCAAAATGCTGTAGCGCTTTGAGTTGTTCATCAATCTGTTTAAATGCAGTCTGTTTTTGCTCAAAAACTTGCTGAATGGTATGAAACTGTAGTTCAGTACTTTGAATTTGAGATTTTAACCGAGCTAATTCTGTTTGTGTTTTTTCTTGCTGGATCATACTTGGACGGATGGATGCAAAAACTTCGAGTTGTTTTAGACGGCCACGTTCTGTATTCAGTAAATCAAATTTTTGTTGTTGCTCCACATGCTGACGCTGTCGTTGCTGAACATCATTTTCCAGCTTTTGCTTTTGTTCAAACCATCGCTGGTTTTTTTCGAGTGCCGATTTTTCTTGTTCTAATTTTTTGTATTCAGTACAGATTGTATTGAATTGATCGCTTATAGTCGCTAAATCTTCTTCCGACAAAGTCTCGATATCACCGAGTCTGACTTCTAAAGCTTTGCGCTGATTGGCGATTTCCTTGGTTTTTTCATATGCCAATTGACCAATTTTGCCAAAAATACTGGAGTTGGTCAGATATTCGAGCAGTTCACCACGTTCAGTATCCCGTGATTTTAAAAATGCGGTCACTTCAGATTGAGCCAATAAAACGGCACGGGTAAATTGCTCAAAACTCAGCTGAGTAATTTGCAGAATTTTAGCTTCTACCGCTTTGGCTTTATCGGCAAGAATATTGCCATCACTCAGACATTTCAGTGAACGTTGCACACTTTGCAATTTGCCTGTGGGATTTTCTCGTGCACGTTTAATTTCCCAGCGAGCTGAATATACTTTTTGATCTTGTGCAACAAAACTTAGTTCGGCAAAACCAATGCCTGTACCGCGACGCAAAACAGTTAATGGGGAATTGGTGAGAAGTTCAGAACCATCGATATCAGTCAGTTTGCCATCGCTATCTTTTAAACGAGGTACACGATTGAACAGTGCCAAACACATTGCATCCAGAATCGTGGACTTTCCGGCACCTGTTTTACCGACAATTGCAATTAAGCCTGCACTGGCAAGTGGATTGCTTTCAAAATCAATAAAATGTTCACCTGCAAGCGATGCCAAGTTTTTTATACGAATAGATAAAATTTTCATGGCATATCCTTATGGTGTTTCATTAGCATCAATATTTTTTTCCGCCTCAATAATCAGGCTGAGGAAATCTTTCAGCACCGAATCATCGGCGCTGTAACCCTGTTTGAGCCAAAGCTGTTCAAATAGTCTTTTGGGTGTTGGCGGCTCTAAATGGATCTTCTGAGCTTGTGCATCATCAAGATTAATAGCTTGATATTGACGTGAAATGCGCACCAGTCGATAGCGGTTCGGCGGAAGTGCATCTTCAAAAGTTTGTCTTAAATTGGGTGGAGGAGGCGTTGCCGTATGATATTCAATATCGATATATTCACGTTGATCAATTGCTTCAATTTCCCCATGTTCAAGGGTTCGAATCTGCTCAAAGATTTCATTGAGTTCACCACGGAGTCGATGCAGGCGGACACTGCGTGGAATAAGCAAAGCTTCAAACTGAAAACGTGCCTCATCTTCTAATTGAGGGTCAATCCTGACTTCAACTATTTGATGCTTATAATTAATCTCACTAAATGACAGCGGAATCGGAGAGCCACTATAGCGAATATGCGGCTGACCGACCTTTTGCGGTTTATGCAAATGCCCCAGCGCGACATAATCAATCACGTCATCAAATAGCGCCGTCGACAGCGCCTCTTCATTGCCAACAATAATCGGACGTTCAGAGTCCGAGGTCTCACCACCTTGCATGTGCGCATGTGACATTAAGATCAGTGCCTGATGTGGCTGTTTGCGGGCTTTGGCTTCAGCAATCAGTTGTTGATGCAGATAGCTAATGGCGTTCTGGTTATTGCTGGTATGTTCATTCAGTCCGGTAATTTCGGCACTACGTAAAAAGGGTAGGGTCAGACACCAGGCGATGATATTTTTACCCTGATCATAAATAGGAATAAGCAGACGATCCAGGTTCAGGGAATTTTCTGCCGTGCGGCCTACAATTCCCACTGCTTTGGCATTGAATTTGGCCAGTAAGGGTTCAACCTGTTCAATCCGGTAACCGGAATCATGGT
Organism: Acinetobacter lwoffii; assembly: GCF_022967985.1. Lineage (GTDB taxonomy): Bacteria > Pseudomonadota > Gammaproteobacteria > Pseudomonadales > Moraxellaceae > Acinetobacter. The sequence goes on from NZ_JALJVC010000029.1 coordinate 32,889, forward strand.
TGCCTGCAATCATCAGGGTCTGCATATGTGGCGCCAGGTCGTGGGCATCTGCCAGAAACTGGTACAGCTGTCTTTGCGCACTGGACGCCGGATTGATCACATCAAAAATATCCCCGGCAATCAGCAGGGCATGCGGTTGCTTTGTTTTAATTTGCTCAAGTAGCCAAGTCAAAAACTGTGCATGTTCAAATTCACGGTCATGGTTATGGAAAAATTGTCCCAGATGCCAATCGGAAGTGTGAAGAAAATGAACTGCCATGTAATGAACCCCTAATATCTGCCTTGCTACTATAGGAAAAAGCACAGGTAAAAATCTACTTGAAAACGATATTTCAGCGAATTGTTTGTGATGTGGGGGCTGAATTTATTTTGATCATTATGGAAATTACTGCATGATCGCATCCAAATCATCAGATATAGAAAAGTCATGCAATCCATCAGACTTTTAAAAAATAGAGATTTAAAAAAATAAAAACCGACGATTCGAGTGATGATGAAATCGTCGGTCAAATTTGTGTTACATGAAGATTTTGGCTGCTATTCAAAATTTCCCTGTACACTGGACTTATTGCTTTAGCTCTAAAGGTCAGCAAAAATTCGTGGATGCCAGTCCAAATTTTTGTACCTTGTACCCTATATAACGTCACCCTGTAGTGGATGGTTGACAATAAAATGAAAAAAAACCTGATTTTTTTTATACTAGCTTGTTGAAGATCACTGAGTCATGCATATGTTGCCGCTAAGTCGTTATTTTATCTGGTTTTTCGTTATATGTTTTATTTTTACCTGTATTTGCGGTGTACTGGCTGCCTTGTTGCCGATGGGCATGGGTGCAGTTTTGACGATTGTTCCTTATCTGGTGGCCATGATTTGGGTGTTATTTAAATTTTTAAAACAGCAAAAACGTGCGCCGACCCAGGCAGAGCGTAAGAAATTTACCCTCGGGTTTAGCCTGATTTACTGGGGCTATAATTTATTATTTCTTTTGCTCGGTATTGTCATCGCCACCCGTTCCAATCCGAATGCCTGGCAGGACTTCTTGCTGTATCTACAGCAGCCACAGTTTATGAGCATTGTGCTGATAATGTTCCTGATGATCGCAATTCCGCTGTATCTGCTGACCTACTGGTTTTATGGCAAGCAGTCACAACGTATGGCAGAGAAAATGTTTGGCCATCCACCTCAGTGAGTATAGATGAATCATTGTGTGACGACTGATCTTCATAAATTGATTGAATGATGAAAGATACAAATTCTCCACTACAAAGATCTTCTCGGTTTAAAAAGCTAAAGATGAGTGGCGTATAATTTAAATCAAGAAAATAATAAGGCGAAGAATGACGAATGTATAAACCTGTAGTGCTGTTGACGGGAGCGAGTGGTTTTATTGGCAGTCATCTCGTGCGTTTTTTATTAGAACGTGATTATCGGGTGATTGGTCTGACTCGTCAGAAAAATAAACGTGAACCACATCCGGACTTTCATTGGATTAACCAGCTGGATGAATTAAAACAGCATCAGATTGATTATGTGGTCAATCTGGCTGGCGAAAGCATCGGTCAAGGCCGCTGGACGGTAGCGCGTAAAAAGAAATTGCTGGATAGCCGTTTAGATACCACCAGACAGTTATTTGATTATTTAGAAAAAAATCAGCTTAGACCGAAACGGATTATTTCAACATCGGCGGTTGGTTATTATGGCATTGACCCCAATGAGCACTGGGATCAGGTCTGCACGGAACAAAGCCCGCCACAAGATATTTTTATGTCTGAACTCTGTGCGAAGTGGGAGCAACTGGCCTTATCCTATACTAACCAGAACACCAAGATTGTTCGCTTTGCTGTGGTGTTTGGCAAAGGTGGCGGGATTCTTCCGCAGATGCTATTGCCGATTAAATTGAATCTGTTCGGGCGGATTGGTCATGGACGTCAGCCAGTGACCTGGGTGCATCTAGAGGATGTGCTGCGTGCGATTGAATTCTTGATACTTGAGGATACAGCCGAGCAGATCTTTAATGTGGTCGCGCCAGAAAAAAGTAGTCAGGCCCAGTTTGCACGAACTGCGGCCCAGATTCTGAAGCGCAAACCCTTACTTCCACTACCCGCATGCAGTCTGAAAATGATGCTGGGAGAACAGTCACAACTGGTCTTAAACGGTCAGTATGTACAGTCCAGAGCCTTGCAGGAGGCTGGATTCCAGTTTCATTATCCAACTCTGAAAGAAGCACTGGATAATATCCTAAAGCACTAAACGACTGGGCTCTAATAAACGGACAGGATCATAAGGAGCTGGATCAACGATTGGCATTTGTTTAAGGATGAGTTGAGCGAGTAGTTTGCCTGATGCCGGCCCCATGCATAAACCATTCCGGAAATGTCCAAAATTGGCCCAGGCATTGTGTAGCTTGGGAATTTTGCCAATATAGGGAATACCATCGGGTGAGCTGGGTCTTAATCCGGCCCATTGCTTGACCAGCGGAAAATCTGCCAGTTCCGGTACCATCTCGATACACGCCTGTAAAATATCCTGCCGGATTTCGCTAGAAGGCGAGGTGTCAAAACCGACCTGACGCATACTGGAACCACATAAAACATGTCCATCCTGACGTGGAATCAGGTACATCACCTTATGCATGCACATGGTCGGCAGCCAGTTTTCTGGCGTTTTAAACAGCAGCATCTGGCCCTGAACCGGCTGTACCGGAATTTCCAAACCAAGTTGCTGTGACCAGTGTTGCGACCATGCTCCGGTTGTGAACACATATTGATCTGCCTGAAAAACCTGGCTATGTTCATCTGAGATACTTTTTACACAGCCTTGCTGAATATTGAGCCGAGTGATTTTACAGTCTTCTTGCCAGGTGACACGAGGATGCTGCTTCAAATAGTGAATGATCGACTGTAATAACCGTGGATTACGGATATTCGCCAGCTCAGGGAAATAAATCGCCTGCTTGAATTTGCTCTGATTAATTCTTGGATTGATCTGTTGCAGTTTAGCCTGATCAAGCAATTCTGCCTGTTGCTGCGGATCCTGATGTGTTTTGGCATAACTTAAACCGATTTCAAAATCGGATTCATCAAAAATCAGCATACCTGTTTCATGAATCTGGAAATCGATGCCAGTGAAAGGTTGCAGTTTTTGATTCCAGTCCTGATACATGGGTTTGGCATGTCGAGCCAGAGCATTTACAGCAGCGGGATAACGCCACGGATACATCGGGGAAAGGATTCCTCCTCCAGCCCAGGATGCAGCCTGTCCGGCGGCCTGTTGATCAAAAAGGGTAACAGAACATCCCTGTTCAAGCAGTTCCAGCGCCGAAATCAAACCGGTGATGCCAGCGCCGACAATGGCAATATGCATTGCGCCGAAATCCTTTTACTTCATGTCTTTCAGTTTAAGCGCAGCTTCTTCAGCAAAATAGGTCCAGATACCATCTGCACCGGCACGACGACAGCTCATCAATGATTCTAAAATGACGCTATCAGATAACCAGCCATTTTGAATTGCCGCAGCCAGCATCGCGTATTCGCCACTGACCTGATAGACAAAGGTTGGTACGCCAAAAGTGTCTTTGACTTCGCGGACGATATCCAGATAAGGCATGCCCGGTTTAACAATCACCATGTCTGCACCTTCCTGAATATCCAGCGCAATTTCATGCAGGGCTTCAGCACGGTTACCGACATCCATCTGGTAATTGTATTTATTGCCGCCTTTTAAATTGCTGGCAGAACCGACTGCATCACGGAACGGACCATAGAAACTTGATGCATATTTGGCTGAATAGGCCATGATGGAGGTATAGATATGACCATTTTTTTCAAAGGCCTGACGAATCGCACCGATCCGGCCATCCATCATGTCACTTGGAGCAAACACATCTGCACCGGCTTCGGCATGGCTCAAGCCCTGTTTAATCAGGCACTCGACCGTTTCATCATTTAAGACATAACCGTTCTCATCAATAATGCCATCCTGACCATGTGTGGTATACGGGTCTAATGCGCCGTCAGTAATCAGCACCATTTCTGGCAGTTCTTTTTTCAATAAACGCAAGGTGTTTTGTACCAGACCATCTTCACGCCACGCAGCTTCTGCAGTCAGGCTTTTATCTTCTTGTGGGGTGACCGGAAATAGCGCCAGTTTATTGACACCGAGTTCCAGTAGACGTTCTGATTTTTTTAACAACAAGTCCGCTGACAGACGCTGGATATTCGGCATACTTGGAATATCTTGGGTCTGGTTTTGTCCTGGCAGGACAAATACTGGATAAATGAGATGATCTGCCGCGAGATGGGTTTCACGAACCATCGAACGTAAATGTTCATTTTTACGAATACGACGCATGCGAGTTGCAGGAAACGCGGGACGATTGAACGTATAAGTCATAAAAATCTCAGTAATCAGTATTAAACTAGGCCTCTATTGTAGCCCTAACTCAAATTTTTGGGCATAAATTAGCGGTTTTTTATTGTGGTGGATTCGGGCAGAGTGATGAGTAAGACAGAGAGAAACTGGACGGGTAATATACATCTGGGCTCGAAAGTGGATATTGATGTGGTCTTAAATCAACTGGTACATGCTTTTAACAGCTCTCCTTTTTTTAAGCACAATGGCATGAGCATGCGCGTGGTGGATGGCCAGATTGAGGCTTATGTGGAAATGCAGGACTTCATGATTGGCAATGTAGCGTTCCAGATTCTGCATGGCGGTCTTGCCGCCACGGTGCTCGACAGTGTCGGCGGAATTGTGGCGATGGGGGAGTTATATAAAAAAGCCGAACCGGAAACCATTGCCGAGACTATTAAAAAGGTATCGCGTCTGGCGACAGTGGATATGCGGGTGGATTATCTGGCACCCGGCCGAGGCAAATATTTCATTGCGCGTGCAGAAACCTTACGTTTGGGGCGTAAGGGCTGCACCATGCGCATGACCATGGTCAATGATGAAGATAAAGCGATTGCAACAGCGATTGCGTCTTATGCCTATTAATGAAATCGTGAATTGAGAAAGTTAAAAAGCACTGTTTAACAGTGCTTTTTTTATAATGATCAAATATGAACCTAGAGGATTTAGAGATCAGATTTAGCCCGTTTCAAGGCATTTTTCCATTTGGCTAAATGCATTTCTCTTTCGTCATTTTGCATTTTGGGTTCAAAAGCACGGTCCAGCTGCCAGGACTGGGAAATTTCATCCAGGTTTGAAAATACGCCAGCTTTCAATCCGGCCATAGCGGCCGCGCCCCAGGCAGTAGCTTCCAGCATTTTCGGACGCAGTACCGGTACATTCAGAATATCGGCCTGAAATTGCATCAGCATGTCATTGCTGCTGGCACCACCATCAACCCGCAGTTCTTTAAGAGGATGTGCAATATCAGATTGCATCGCACTGAGCACATCCGATACCTGAAAGGCGATTGATTCTAATGCGGCACGAGCGATATGCGCTTTGGTCGTACCGCGTGACATGCCACAGAGTAAGGCACGTGCTTCACTATCCCAATGCGGCGCGCCCAGTCCGGTAAATGCGGGAACCAGAACCACGCCGTCACTATGCTCGACCTGATGCGCCAGTTTTTCCACATCACTGCTTTTTTGAATAATTCCGAGGCCATCGCGTAACCATTGCACTACAGCACCAGCCATAAATACGCTGCCTTCGAGCGCATAGGTAGTTTGGCCCTGGGCTTGCCAGGCGAGAGTAGAAAGCAGCTTGTTCTGGCTAAGCTGAATGTTATGTCCGGTATTGAACAGCATAAAGCAGCCAGTACCATAGGTGTTTTTAGCACTGCCCACCTCAAAACAGGACTGGCCAAAGAGTGCAGACTGCTGATCCCCCAAAATTCCGGTAATGGGAATATTGGCCCCCAGTAAGCCAGAAGCCGTGTCAGTGACATAACAGTCAGAAGAGATAATTTTCGGTAAGACCGAAACCGGGATATTAAACAGCTCGAGTAGCTCTTCATCCCACGATTGTTGCTGCAGATTCATTAACATGGTACGAGAAGCGTTACTGGCTTCAATGACGTGCTCTGCACCTTGGGTCAGATTCCAGATCAGCCAGCTATCGATAGTGCCAAATGCCACATGGCCCTGTTCAGCAAGTGCCCGTACCCCCTCGACATGCTCTAAAAACCAGACCAGTTTTCCCGCACTAAAATAAGGATCAATCCGTAGGCCGGTTTTTTGCTGAATTTTGGACATCAGGCCTTGTTCAATCAGCCGGTTACACCAGTCAGATGTACGACGGTCCTGCCAGACGATTGCCGGAGCGAGCGGTTTGCCGTTTCTACGATCCCAGACTACGGTCGTTTCGCGCTGGTTAGTCAGGCCAAGGGCTTTAATATCTTTTGCCAGAATACCTGCAGTCGCCAAAGCTTGTTGTACCACGGCAATCTGTGAGCTCCAGATTTCTTGAGCATCCTGTTCCACCCAGCCCGAATGTGGGGTGTGGATATGCGTTTCACGTTGAGCCGTTGCCTGAACTTGTCCATGTTCATTAAAAATAATGGCCCGACTTGACGTAGTTCCCTGATCTAGTGCCAGTAAATAGCTCATAATTTTTCTGTTATTTGGCTTGAAAAGTAAAATATTAGCGCAATAATGTAATTAAGCGCATCAAGTTGTGTAAATGTTCAGAAAATACATCGTAATTTTTGACATTTATGCTATGATTGCCTTGTACTTTGGGGGTGTTTCTGGCTTCGACGCTGGTGATGAAACTCATAGATGCATGCCGAGAGCGCATTTTCTCTCGTAAATCAAATTTGCATTTTTTAGTCGCAAACGACGAATCATACGCTCTAGCTGCCTAAGGGCAGCTTGTCCGCCTCTCCGAATACTTGTGGTTAGAGAGTCCGACTGAAGCGCACGCACACAAGTCCGTATAAAGCCAAGCCTCGGGGCTTTGTACTAAATTAAGAGGATCGCGATTTGTACCCTGTTCGTCGGGTCACAAAGAGTTAAAACAATAGACGATATCTAAGCATGTAGTATTCTCGAGCGTAGTGCTGGCGGACGCGGGTTCAACTCCCGCCACCTCCACCAAAATTCTTTCCGAAGTAATCCATCGGAATCTAAAAAAGCCTTTAAACTCAATGTTTAAAGGCTTTTTTATTGGCTGTATTGTCCGATATGGTCTGATCCCATTTGACCCCATATTTGCTCTTTGTGGGTAAATATTGGGAAAATTTACCCAGAAATTAATACATCAATTATGGGTAATCGACATGCCTCTTACAGATACTGAATGCAGAAAAGCACAGCCGAAAGACAAACAGTATCGTCTTTCGGATTCACATGGTTTATCTCTCATCATTACCACCAAAGGTCAAAAATATTGGAATGTACGTGTCACTGTCCATGGTGAGCGTAAGTCTGAATCGCTTGGCCCATATCCAGATTTAAGCTTAAAAAAGGCAAGGGAACTTGCATATGAGCTTAAGCATCGATTCTCACGTTCAGTGCTGCATGAAGAATTAAAGCCATATTTCAAAGAAGTTGCAGAAGATTGGTTCAATAATCAAAAAGAAACCTGGTCATCCAAACATATTAGTAATGTTAGAGCTTCATTAGATGAGCTTTATATTGCTCTTGCTAATAAGCGTATTAACCAGATTCAGGCTCCTGAGATTCTGCAAATCATTAAGAAGATTGAGGCAAGAGGTTCGCTTGAAATTGCAAAACGTACCTTATCTCGTTGCGGCATGGTCATGAAGTATGCAATTGCGCATGATTATCGTTATGATAATCCGGCAGGTGATCTAGTTTATGCTCTCAAGAACAAAAGAGTTAAAAACCTGGCTTCGCTTACTGCCTCTGAAATGCCTGAATTTTTAAGAAAGGTAAGAGCATACCCAAGTGATGCTCAGACACATCATGCCATTATTCTGATCATGCTGACAGGCGTTCGGGTTAGTGAGTTGCTACAAGCACGCTGGGAAGAATTTGATCTGGAAGGGCGTAAGTGGGATATCCCTGAAGAGCGTATGAAGAACCGTCTTCCGCATCGTGTACCGTTGACGGACATGATGATTGCTGAGCTAAAGGCTTTGAGGCTTACTCATAATCAGGAGCTGTTATTTCCACATCGTTTGAATAACAAAGAATCAATGCGTAGTGAGTCTATTTTGGCTGTGATCAAACGTTCAGGCTATGCGGGACGAATGACCACACATGGCTTTAGATCTCTATTCAGTACTGTCGTAAATGAATCGAATCAGTTTAATCCAGATGCCATTGAGCGCCAGCTTGCTCATGTGCCCCAGAATAGAATTCGCTCGGCCTATAACCGAGCACAGTACTGGGATGAAAGGGTAAGGTTGATGGAGTGGTACGGAGAGCAAGTGAAAGGGTGGATGGCTCAGTAAAGAGCCTTGCCTTTATCATCACACATTTCAAGTAAATACGATTCATCAATCAATTCTTCAAGCATTTCACTTTCACTTTTGTTTTTAAAATTGGCAAGTTTTTTTAGCTCGGCCTTTGCTTTTTTAGAGCCTATTCAATATTAATTTCTATCTGAAGTTTGTCCAATTGTTAGTTTGCTAAATCCATTTTTTTCATTACAAAACCGCTGCTTCGGAAAGTCTTAGAATAAGCCAAATACAATTGTATTTGGCTTATTTTTTGGTTTGAATATTTAAAATAATTAATTAAAAATTTAGAAAATTTTATTGTTAAA
>NZ_JALJVC010000030.1 GCF_022967985.1 Acinetobacter lwoffii
AAAAATTAATTCTTAATAACATATACCGTAAAAAATACCGTATAAATATTATCTATTTTATATCTTACTTATTGATTGCCCCCCTGCATGAGTTTTCAGGCAATCGGAGCATCTATACAAGATCACAATCACTTGCAAATCTTCATAATAATACTGGGTAATAGTAAATAGTTCTTACCACAAATTGTGCAATTATACTATTTCCCTTTACAGGAACGTCTTTAATAGCACTCACTCTCCCATGCTTCACACTAGGCAGAATCCTTAATCTGCTCAAGATAGCAACCATAAAGAGTTTAAAACAATTTTTCACAAGTTGTATTTCTTAAAGAAACTAGTTACGCATCAGTAAATCATAAAAACAGATTTTACCCCTCAATATTATAAATGGATCCAATTTATACTTTTATTGTACATTTTATATTGACTATTCGCATCAATAGTCATAAATTGGATCCAATTGATAAGGAGATCAGAATATGTTCATTAAAAATGCTTGGTATGTGGCAGCGCGTCCTGAAGAAGTTATCGAAAAGCCATTAGGTCGTCAGATCTGTGGTGAAAAGATGGTGTTTTATCGTGGTAAAGAAAATAAGGTCTATGCAGTAGAAGACTTCTGCCCACATCGCGGTGCTCCACTCTCTTTAGGCTTTGTAGAGGATGGCAATCTAGTTTGTGGTTATCACGGCTTAGTTATGGGCTGTGATGGCAAGACAGTTGCTATGCCTGGACAGCGTGTTCGTGGTTTTCCATGTAATAAGAGTTTCAGTGTTGTAGAGAAATTCGGTTTTATCTGGGTATGGCCAGGTGACCAATCACTTGCAAGTGAAGATCAGTTACCTGAACTTGAATGGGCAGATAATCCTGAATGGGCATATGGTGGTGGATTGTTCCACATCAATTGCGATTATCGTCTGATGATTGACAATCTAATGGATCTTACTCATGAAACTTATGTTCACTCAGCCAGTATTGGACAAAAAGAAATTGATGAAGCAGCACCTACTACTCGTATAGATGGGGATCATGTCATTACAGAACGCCATATGGAAAATATCTATGCACCTCCATTCTGGCAAATGGCATTAAGAGGCAACAATCTGGCTGATGATGTTCCGGTAGACCGCTGGCAGATCTGTCATTTCTTTGCGCCAAGTAATGTTCATATTGAAGTTGGCGTAGCACATGCAGGTAAAGGTGGCTATCAGGCAGCTGCCGAGCATAAAGTATCTTCTATTGTGGTGGACTTTATTACGCCTGAAACAGAAACCTCTCACTGGTATTTCTGGGGTATGGCCCGTCACTTCCAGCCAGAGAATGCGGAACTGACAGATCAGATCCGTGAAGGACAAGGCAAGATTTTCTCTGAAGATCTGGACATGCTGGAACAGCAACAACAAAACCTGCTCCGCTATCCTGACCGCAAGTTGCTGATGCTGAATATTGATGCAGGCGGAGTGCAAGCACGCAAAGTGATTGATCGTCTGATTAGCCAAGAACAGGTTAACGAGATTGCAGGCAAAGAGCAGATTCCGTCAGTCACGCTTGGTTAAATAGTTAAAGTTTTAGAACAGTATTTTGATTTTTTAAATTTTAGGAGCGGCACTCACATGGAAGTGACCATTCATCAGATCCATCAACACAATTCTCAAATAAATTCATTTGAGCTCATGAGTTGTAATGGGGAGCCTCTACCTCCTTTTAAAGCAGGTGCCCATATTGATGTATATATGGGCGAAGGCTTAATACGCCAATATTCCTTGGCGAATTGCAGCAGTGAACAGCACCGCTATGTAATTGGTGTACTGAATGATCCAAACTCACGTGGTGGCTCACGCTTTATGCATGAACAGTTACAGGTGGGGCAACGCATTCAGATTAGTGAACCCCGTAACCTGTTTGAGCTGAATACAGAGCTTGAACATGCAGTCCTATGTGCAGGCGGGATTGGGATTACACCAATTCTGGCAATGGCCAAAGAGTTAAAACGACTGAAAAAATCTTTCAAACTGTTTTACTTTGTTAAAACCCGTTCGGCAGTGGCTTTTCATGAGGATCTCAATCTTCTAGGTGATTCAGTTCATCTGCACATTGATGATGAAGCCGCCACACATTGCAACTTACTAAGTGCGCTTGCTCAGTCTGACTTAGCACATCATGTTTATGTATGTGGTCCACAAGGTTTTATGGATTTCGTGATCCAGACTGCCCAACAGCAATCCTGGCCTGAGACGCATATTCATAAAGAACACTTTAGTGCTCCAGCAATTGATACCAGTGAAGATGGTAGTTTCAATATTAAAGTTAAAAAAACCGGCCAACTGATCCATGTTGCACAAGACCAAACAGCTGTACAAGCACTTGAAGCTGCTGGGGTAAGTATTCCTGTTTCTTGCGAACAGGGTATTTGTGGTACCTGTTTAGTGAAGGTAGTAGAGGGTGAAATTGACCACCGGGATATGTATTTAACTGAAGAAGAACAGGCGGCACAAGATCAATTTACTCCATGCTGCTCGCGTGCAAAATCTAAAATGCTAGTTATTGATCTTTAAAAAATAAAAAACTGCTATCTCATTAGAACTAGCAGTTTAATCTTTCTCCACTTTCCACCCTTCTGCACCCTCAGAAGGGATTTTTTATTTAAAGAAAAGGCTTAACCTTAGGAATGCGCATGTGAATTAAAAATAGAACGCATCATATCGCCCAGAGTGACTACATGGCTATGTTCACGCATCAGACTCTCTGCTCGTGCTGAATCACGATTTTTTAAAGCATTGAAAATGGCACAGTGTTGAATATGGGCATGATGCAGACGGCGAATTTCTGAGAGGGGATTATTTTTATCATAAGTTAAGGCTTGGGCAGAAGCCATGGGTAGCTGATTATTCTTACTCAGAGCCTGCACAATAGCGATATTATCTGAGCCTTGAATAATCGTATTATGAAAAATGGTATTGTAATAATGATAGATTTCAATATCCTCATTACTTAGTTCAGTTTTTTTAAATATTGGCTCTATTTGAGTAATGCACTGCATTAGCTGATCTTTTTGCTGCGTACTTAGCCCTTTTTCTGCCAGTTTTTTTGCTGCCAGGCCTTCAAGCACTCCTCGCACCTCAAGTGCATCCTGAATCAACTTGGGAGAAATTTCTCTAACTGTATAGCCGCGGGTTGGATTTTTTAATAATAATCCTTCTTGCTCAAGCAGTTTAAATGCCATACGCACCGGTTGACGTGAAACTCCAAGCATTTCTGCTGTTGGAATTTCAGCCATGCGAGCACCGCCCGGAATTTCACCTGAAATAATCATTTTTCTAAGTTCAATCAGTACTTGCTGACCTGATGACATGGACTTACTCATTTATAATATGTGTACTGATGCTACCGGGTGCATGAAAATAATTCAACAGAAGTCATGAAGATCCTATTCAGCTTATTAAGTTATTGCTTCCTCAAGAATAGACATTGAAAAGTAGCTAGACGAACTCAAATCCGACCTGATGATATAGAAAATTATCCTTCCTGAAAATGCTGTAAATTAATGGCCATGATTTCAAGATTATTCCTGATCAAAAAGGCCAGATTAATATCCACGCCTTTTAGCATCGTTTGTTCCAGTTCCTGAACGACTGCCCGACACTCGCTTAATTTATTTAACCCTGCTTGAGTGACATTGACAAGAATACGACGACCATGAGATGGGTCCGATTCCTTACTAATCCAGCCGCTACTTAATAAATCCTGTAGAATTTTATTAGTCGATTGGGGTTTGATAAAAGAACGCTCCGCCAGTTTGGCATTGGAGAGATTTCCTTTTGCTGCGAGTACTGACAATGCCGTGAACTGAGGCAAAGTAATATCTAAAGGCTTTAGGCGTTCATTCAGTAATTTACTAATAATACGATCAACACGAGCTATCATATAGCTCAGGGTTGGCAGTTGATTTAACTGATGTTCCATAATACTTAATTCAACCTTAAATTCTAACCATTAAAAAGTATGGCCAATTCGGCCATACTTAAGTCATCACATTACTGAGTTTGAGTTGATGTATTTAATACAGGGACCTGCCGTGAAACTTTTGATTTACGAACCAAAAGTAACGCTGCGATCATTGCCATTAAAATCAGTGGAATACTTGCACCAATGACCATCGCTGAACTTGAACCGAGCGATAACAGCATACCTGCGAAAAGAGGCCCGGCAAAAGAACCAATTCGACCAACTGCAACTGCTGCACCAACCCCTGTTCCACGCATTTCAGTTGGGTAGAACATGGCTGCAAGACCATACAATGCAGACTGACCACCGACAATAAATAGACCACATCCGACAGCAGATAATACAAGTAATGCCACGGTTGGTGAAATAGCCAGACAACACAGCGAGACTAGAATACCAATGTAAATCAGTTTGACCGTAGTACTCATTCGAATTTTATCTAGCAAGACGCCCATTAAAATCGAACCAAATATACCGCCAATATTATAGCCAATCTGAACATAGTTTGCTTCCGTCTTACCTAGGCCTTGTGCACCCATTAACAGAGGTAACCAGTTGAGCAGGAAGTACAGCACCACAAGGGTAAAGAAGAAACTGACCCAGATCTGAATGGTAGAGAAACGACGTTCTTTGGCAAACAGCACTTCAAAGAATGGTGTCGAAGTTTTTTGCTTCGCTGCTGTCAAATAGTCTTTCGATTCAGGTAAGAATTTAATTAATAAAGGAATTAATAAAATCGGGGCAAAACCACCGACATAGAAGATATGCCGCCACTGCGCATCACCTGCAAGTGCCATCGCGACAAATGAGGTCAACATACCGCCAAATGGAATACCACTGTACATAATACTGACAGCAATCCCTTTATGTTTCTCCGACACAGCTTCCGATGCCATAATAATCATCATTGGCAATGCACCGCCCATCCCAAGACCGGTCAAGAAACGAATAATCAGTAACAAGGTATAGTCTGCTGCATAGGCAGTTAACACCGACATAACACCAAAAACTAAAATACTTGTTAACAAAACTGCTTTACGCCCGATTTTGTCTGCAAACCGTCCACCAATGATTGCGCCTGGTAAGGTTCCCAAAATTGCTGCACTAAATGCCCATGCCATTTGGGCATTGTCCAAGCCAAACTCCGCTCGCATCCGTGGTGCTGCAACGCCCATCGATTGAAGATCAAAACCCTCAAACACTGCAATTGCAAAACACAATACGAGTGTAAGCGTAGCTTTACCTTTGCTACTTACACTATTTTCCATTCGTTATTGTCCTTTTAGAATTTTTTAATTCATACACTTCCTATGTATTGCTTTCCGTCCTAAGCAATTCAAAAAATATCACCTAAACTTATAATTTAATCAATATGTATTTTTATATTTTTACAATTTAAATATTTATTTTATTAAATTACATGGCCTTATAAATTATTTTTAAAAAATGCAAAATAAGACTTGAATGTAAGTTTAACTGATATTAAATTAAATCCTATCAGGACATAAAACGAACATTAAGGAGCAACACATGTCTTATCAAAACCGCTGGGAAACTGTTGATGTACAAGTTGATGCAGGTATTGCATGGGTTACTTTAAATCGCCCAGAAAAGAAAAATGCAATGAGTCCAACACTCAATAAAGAAATGATAGATGTACTTGAAACCTTAGAACTTGACCCTGCAGCAAAAGTACTTGTTTTGACTGGCGCTGGTGATTCATGGACAGCAGGTATGGATTTGAAAGAATATTTCCGCGAAGTTGATAATCAACCGGAGATCTTCCAAGAACGTATTCGCCGTGATGCATCTCGCTGGCAATGGCATTTACTTCGTTTCTATTCAAAACCAACAATTGCGATGGTGAACGGTTGGTGTTTTGGTGGTGGCTTCTCTCCTCTGGTTGCCTGTGATCTTGCCATTGCTGCAGACGAAGCTACTTTTGGTTTATCTGAAATTAACTGGGGCATCCCACCAGGTAACCTTGTAAGCAAAGCAATGGCGGATACAGTTGGCCACCGTACTGCGATGTACTACATCATGACTGGCAAGACCTTCTCAGGTGTTGAAGCTGCCAATATGGGCTTAGTCAATAAAAGTGTTCCACTTGCTCAACTTCGTGCTGAAGTAACTGAACTTGCCAACAACTTACTTGAGAAAAATCCAGTTGTACTGCGTACTGCGAAAAATGGTTTCAAACGTTGCCGTGAACTAACTTGGGAACAAAACGAAGATTATTTATACGCAAAACTGGATCAATGTAATCATCGTGATGATGAAGGTGGTCGTGAACAAGGTCTGAAGCAATTCCTTGATGACAAGTCAATTAAGCCAGGTCTTCAAGCTTACAAACGCCCTGCTTAAGCAGTATCAATTCACATTCGTCATGATGGACATGTAAGGAAACATTTGCCATGCAAAACGTACAGTTACTTATTCACGGTCAATCCGTTGCAGCAAGTTCAGGACAAACTTTTGAAAGAATCAGTCCGATCGATGGCTCAGTTGCTTCAATTAGTGCTGCTGCAACTTTATCGGATGTTGATCGTGCGATCGAATCCGCACACGAGGCATTTAAATCATGGTCTGCCCTTTCTCCAACAGACCGTCGTTTAAAACTGCTTAAAGCGGCCGACCTGATGGATCAAAAAACTGAACAATTTATTCAGACTGCGATTCATGAAATAGGTTCAACTGCAACGTGGTATGGTTTTAATGTTCACCTTGCAGCCAATATGCTACGTGAAGCTGCAGCTATGACCACACAAATTGATGGCAGTATTATTCCATCAGATGTGCCGGGCAACATGGCGATGGGCATTCGCGTACCCTGTGGTGTTATCGTCGGGATGGCACCATGGAATGCCCCTGTGATTCTTGCCACACGTGCTTTAGCAATGCCTCTTGCCTGCGGTAACACTGTGGTTCTTAAAGCTTCTGAAGCATGCCCTGCAACACATCGTCTGATTGGTGAAGTGTTACATGAAGCAGGGATTGGAGATGGGGTAGTCAATGTCATCACCCATGCGGCCCAAGATGCTCCTCAAATTGTAGAACGCTTAATTAGCCACCCACTAACCAAGCGTATTAATTTTACCGGTTCAACCCATGTGGGCCGAATTATTGCTGAAACAGCGGCAAAATATTTAAAACCGGTTCTGCTCGAACTTGGTGGGAAAGCACCTGTAATTGTGCTTGATCAAGCTGACATCGATGAAGCGGTCAATGCCGTGACCTTCGGTGCATTCTTTAACCAGGGTCAAATCTGTATGTCGACAGAACGTGTTCTTGTTGATGAAAAAATTGCTGATTCCTTTATCAAAAAACTCGTGGCGAAGGTCAAAACTATTCGCGCTGGCAATCCACTTGAGAGTGATGCCCCACTTGGTGTACTGGAAAGCTTAAAAGCAGCTGCACGTATTGGGAAGTTAATTGAAGATGCACGTGAAAAAGGTGCAAATTTACCACTTGGTTTGGACATCGAAGGTGCTATTATGCAACCTACAATAGTGGTTGATGTCACCAAAGAAATGCAGATTTATGCCGAAGAATCGTTCGGTCCTGTCTGCACAGTACAACGCTTTAAAACAGTTGATGACGCCGTAGAATTGGCAAATGATTCTGAATTTGGTTTGTCAGCAGCCGTGTTTAGCCAAGATTTAGCACAGGCGCTTGCCGTAGCAAAACGGATTGAATCCGGTATCTGCCATATCAATGGTGCCACTGTACATGATGAAGCACAAATGCCATTTGGTGGTGTCAAACAAAGTGGTTATGGACGATTTGGCAGTAAAGTTTCTGTGGCTGAGTTTACTGAATTACGTTGGGTGACCATACAAACCAGCCCACGCCACTACCCAATTTAACGAAAGTAAGAGAGTTGACATGAAGTCAACTCTTTTCGTTGAAAAAGAATAGATAAAAATACATGGAGTAATAACAATGGCACACATGACAGTTCAATCACATAAGTATCCTGAACGATTTGTTAAATTAGGCAGTCATGAAACACATGTTGAATATAAGAATGACGTCTTATACATTTCTCCCAAAGAACAACTTAAGCCTTATCCGCAAAAATTGACCGATCGTTTATTACAGTACGCAGAAACATACCCAAACCGTGTCTTCGCTGCTAAACGTGATAGTTCAGGTCAATGGATTGAACTGACATATGCAGAAACTGCGAATCGTGCATGGCGTATCGCCCAAAGCTTAAAACAATATCCGCATTTATCGACCGAACGTCCCATTGTTATTTTGTCTGGTAACGATCTCGAACACCTCACCTTATCCATGGGGGCAATGCTTGCAGGGATTCCTTTCTCCGCGGTTTCCCCAGCTTATTCTTTAATTTCCAAAGATTTTGGCAAACTCAAACATATCTTTGATGTCCTTACACCTGGTTTAGTTTTTGCAAATGATGGGAATGCTTTTGCGACTGCCATTGAGCATTGCCGTAATGCTGATGATATTGAAGTAGTCACCACATCCGGTCAGTGTGGTGGTCAAGCATGTACCTCCTTTGCAACACTGCTTGATTCTGAAATCAATGATATCAAAGCTCATTATGCCACGATTGATGAACATCAAATTGCCAAATTTTTATTTACCTCTGGCTCGACCAAAATGCCAAAGGCCGTGCCGACCACACATTTGATGCTCTGCACCAATCAGCAAATGTTGCTGCAAACTTTCCCAGAATTTGAAGATACACCACCGATTTTGGTCGATTGGTTGGCATGGCATCATACCTTCGGCGGTAGCCATAATGTCGGAATCGCACTTTACAATGGCGGCACGATTTATATTGATGATGGCAAACCGGTCCCGGGGAAAATGGAAGAAACCATTCGTAACCTGAAAGAAATTTCACCAACGGTATATTTAAATGTACCGAAAGGTTGGGAAGAAATCACGGTAGCACTTGAACAGGATGCTGAACTCCGTGAAAAATTCTTTAGCCGTGTCAAAGTATTGTTTTTTGCTGGAGCTGCACTATCTGAAGCAGGTTGGAACCGTCTAGATCAGATTGCACAAGCCCATTGCGGTGAACGAATCCGTATTATGAGTGGCTTAGGCATGACAGAAACCGCGCCATCTTGTGTATTTACTACAGGTCCTAAAGTCATGGCAGGCTTTATTGGCTATCCAGCGCCGGGCTGTGAAGTCAAACTGGCACCATGTGGCGATAAACTTGAATTTTGTGTTCGTGGCAAAAATGTCATGAAACATTATTGGCGTCTGCCTCAAGAACAACAAGCCAATATCTTTGATGAAGAAGGGTTTTACCGTACTGGCGATGCCGTAAAGCTTGTTGATCCAAATGATCCAAGCCAAGGTCTCATGTATGACGGACGTATTGCCGAAGACTTTAAACTTAATACCGGCACCTTTGTGAATGTAGGCACCTTACGCAATAAAGTCCTGATTAATGGTAATCTACTGATTCAAGATGTCTGCATTACCGGTTCTAACCTGAATGCGATTGGTTTTCTGATTTTTCCGAAACTTTCAGCTTGTGCTGAATATGCCGGTTTAGATCTTAAACATACGACGGCCCAAGAAGTGTTGAGCCACCCTAAAGTGCAGCAATGGTTTAAACAATTTCTGGTGGACTTCAATAAAGACGCTACTGGCAGTTCAAATACCGTATCAATGCTGTATTTAATGATAGAAGCTCCACAGCTGGATGCCGGAGAAACCACTGACAAAGGCAACTTAAATCAGAGTGGCATTTTAAAACGTCGTGCTGCCATGGTGCAGGAGCTTTATGAAAAACACGTTAATAATCCACTAATTATTCGTATTCCAACCCTTAAACAATAAGCCCTTACCCTGAATTTAGCAGTGCTTTTTATAGCGCTGCTTGGGCAGTTGCATCCAAATTAAGGATAATTCTATGCAAAAAGATAGTGATTTCGAGCTATTTCGTGATAATTATCAACGTTTTTTAGCAGAACATGTTGCACCATTTTATGAAACTTGGGAAGAACAAGGCTTAATCCCACGTGGATTATGGCACAAGCTCGGGGAAAACGGCTTTTTATGTGTTGATGTCCCTGAAGAGTACGGGGGATTTGGTGCACCAATCCATTATTCACAAATGTTGGTCCAGGAAACTGCTAAAGCCGGTTTTACTGCCTTGGCAGTCAGTATTGGAGGACAAAGCGAACTTGTCTCCCCTTATATCCAAAATATTGGTAGCGAAGAACAAAAACAATATTGGTTACCCAAGATGGTCTCGGGTGAGGTAGTCACCGCGATCGCAATGACCGAAGCCAATGCTGGTTCAGATTTACAAGCAATTCGTACCCAGGCCATTTTAGATGGCGATCATTATGTGGTAGACGGTTCTAAAACCTTTATTTCCAATGGACATCATGCCGACTTAATCATACTGGTTGCAAAAACTGACCCGCAAGCACAAGCCAAAGGCATTTCCATTTTTCTCGTTGATGCTCATTTAGATGGAGTGAAAAAAGGACGCAGCCTGAACAAAATTGGACTACATGCCCAAGACACTGCTGAACTGTTTTTCGACCAAGTTCATGTACCTAAAAATCAACTTTTGGGTCAAGAAGGCCATGGTTTTAGCTATCTGATGCAAGAACTCCCACGCGAACGCCTCAGTATTTCACTCATGGCACTTGGGGCAATCCAAGGTGCTATCGACATTACCAAAGAGTATGTACTTGAACGTAAAGCCTTTGGTCAAGCTTTATCGCAATTCCAGAATACACGTTTTGTGCTTGCGCAAGCGCAAATTAAAGCACTTGCAGCTGAAGCATTTGTAGAACGCTGTAAAGATCTATATAGCAAAGATGTCCTAAGTGTGACTGAAGTGGCCGCATTGAAATGTTTTATTACTGACACCCAATGTGAAGTCATTGACCAGCTCCTGCAACTGTTTGGGGGCTACGGCTATATGCAGGAATATCCAATTTCGCGCTTCTTCGTCGATGCGCGTGTGCAAAAAATTTATGGGGGAACCAATGAAATTATGAAGGAGATCGTAGCACGCGAACTCTTGGGGAAATAAAACACGCATGACTTAAAAACAATATTTTCAATAATGTTTCAGGATGAAATAATGATGAAAAATTTATGGATCACACCGTTTTTACTTTTAACTACACCTGCTTTTGCCAATAGTTTTATTGAGCAAAGTAAAGTGGATTTAACGGCTCGCAACTTCTACTTTGATCGCGATTTCCAGGTTGAAAACCGCTATCCGGCACTCCGGGACTGGAGTCAAGGTTTTATTTTCAAAGCTCAGTCAGGTTATACCCAAGGTCCTATTGGATTTGGTATCGACATTTTGGCCACTGCTGGGTTTAAGCTGGATGGCGATGCAAAGTATGGTGGTACAGGAAACCTACCACGTAATGCCAGAACAAATGAGCCAGCAGATCAATATGGGGAAATTGGGATCACGGCTAAAGCCAAAGTTGCTCAAACTGAAGTCCGCATCGGTACATTACAACCGATGACACCAGTACTTGTCGGTTCCCCTGCGCGCCTGTTACCTCAAACCTATCGTGGGGTTGCAGTTCAGTCTAAAGATGTGCAGGGTCTCGATTTACAAGCATCCTATATTGACAAGGTCAATCACCGTGATTCGACCAATTATGAAAACATTAAAATCTCTGGGGTAAACGGCCGTTATAGATCGGTTGAAACAGATCATTTGTACTATCTTGGTGGCCATTATGATCTCAACAATTATCCGCTAAAACTGACAGCCTTCCATATGGATGTCGAAGATCTGTATCATCAATCATTATTGGGCGTCACCTACAAGCATGCCTTTAATGAGGATACCGCACTGACCAGCCAGCTACGTTATTATATGAGTGATGCTGATGGTGCTGCCAAAGCAGGTAAAGTAGATAATAATCTAATCCATAGCCACTCAGAGCTAAAGCATCAAAACCATAAATTTATTCTTTCGACTTTCCATCATCTAGGTGACACGGCCTTTCCTTATCTAACTGGCGGTGAAACAGGCTTAACCATCGATACATGGACCGGCGAATTCTTAAATGCCAAAGAACGTGTTTATAGTGCCCGTTATGAATATGACTTTAAAGATTATGTTCCGGGTTTACGTTTTATGACTCGTTATACCCATGGTAGCAATATTTATGCGCCGCAACTCGGAGGCACCGATTTTGAGGAAGATGAACTCGACTTTGATATAGGCTATACCGTGCAAAATGGCCCACTGAAAAACCTTGGGCTACGTGCACGTTATGCAATTTATGATAATGATATGCCGATTACTGCCAATATTAAACCGGCTAATGAAACCCGTATCAATATTGATTACACATGGAAATTTAAATAACACCTTCAAAGGCTCTAGTTTTTAGAGCCTTTTTTATTTTAAAGGATGATAAATGAAATATTTATTTGGCATTTGGATCGGCCTAAATCTATCTGTACTCAGTTATGCAGATACACAGTTTTCGCCTCCACCACTTAAACTTGAACCCTTGGCCACTTTCAAGGTTGAATTAAATGCTCCAGTTTGGGAGTTAGGCAAAACGGCGGATATGGGACAAAGACGGATTATTCCGATTACTGGCGGCACTTTTGAAGGTCCTTCATTTAGAGGACGTATTCTCAACAATGGCGCAGACTGGCAAATCGTAGATAGCAAAGGCCTAGCGATTATCGATACACGATATCTTTTGAAAACTGATGACGGCGCATTGATTTATTTACAGACTAAAGGTTACCGACATGCTTCACCTGAAATTTTGAAACAGTTAAGTACAGGTAAAGATGTCGATCCAAGTCAGTATTATTTCAAGTTGACTATGCAATTCGAGACCAGTGCACCCCAATATGCCTGGTTAAACCAAACCGTAGCTGTAGGCAGTGCAATGCGTTTAGGTAAGGCGGTGATTTATGATGCATTTACCTTAAAATAAAAGAATGAGAAAAAATAAGTATTTGTAAAGATTGAAGGATTCATCACTATGGAAAACAAGATTCTGGAACATCTCCCACCAATTCATCATTTATTGGGGGGACATAATATTCAATGGGATGCTGAAAGACGTCAACTTACCGTGAACTACATTGCGCTCGAGAGCTTTACCAATCCGCGCGGTAGCATCGAAGGCGGTATGATTTGCGCTATGCTTGATGATGCTATGGGGATTTTGGCAGCACTAAATCAGACTTCAAAACCTGCCGCGACGATTAATTTATCGATGGATTTTTTTCGACCATGTGAAGTCGGTGAAGTACAGGCAAAAGCGTGGTTTATTAAAGAAGGAAAAACAATTCTAAGTATCGAAAGTGAAGCCTGGCAACATAATAAACTGGTTGCGAAAACCAGTGCCTCTTTTATTATTCTTTCTTAAATTAACCCCTTAAATTTAGCTGATCACCATAGCTATTTTATCTAATTCAAATGGTTAGTTGCTTATTTGCAACAGCAGGCTAGAAACTAAATAACCTACTGTTGCAATTAGCATAAATAGATATAGATAAAGCTTATTATTTTAACGTTTAAATTAAAGACTGAATGATTCGTCGGGCATGGGTCAAACCCACATCAATATGTATACCGATCATCTCTGGATGATTAAACTCTTCTAGGTTCTTGTACTGGTTTTCTATCACTTCTTTATCTTCATCAAAAGTCTGTTTTGTCTGATCAATGACTAGCTTTGCAATATGTTCGCGGTCATGTTTAGGGTTAGTAGACATAGTCCAAAAATAATGACAAGAATTCTCTGTTTCAGGCGTAATTGCATGAAAACCTCTCATATGAAATCCTTTGCGATCTGGATTCTCCAGGGAGTCATCACCTGCTTCTATAGCTCCTGTCCAAATACGGATATGAGAAACTCTAAAATCAATTTCTTGCCAACGGTCTATTTTATTTTTAAACGGATAAGCCATACTGTAGGTTGGCGGTGGGTCCGATTCGAGCATATGCCGTGTGACTATGACTTGATTACCTATCACTTTGGTTTTCATGGTCGCATTCATATGAGCTTTTGCATTACCACCAATAGTTTTTAAATGAACATAGGCTAAATGGCTTAAGTCCATTAAATTATCATGAATGAGCTGGTAAGGTGCCTGATAATGATATCGGTCTCCATCATATAAGTATTCTGGATCATCATGATATGGGTAATCTGGTGCTCCTATGAGAGGTACTCTTTCTGCTTTTCCATACCATAACCAAATCAAACCTTGTTTTTCTTCAAGATAAAATGATTTGGTTTTCGCTTTTGAAGGGATTCTATTTTGCCCTGGAACCTCTACACACTGTCCATTTTCATCATATAGCAATCCATGGTAGCTACAGCGAATTTTCCCCTGCTCCAAAAGTCCTTGGGATAACGGCATCCCCCTATGGCAGCAGCGATCTTCTAGTGCAATAGCTTTGCCCTCTTTATCTCTAAAGATAACCATTGGAATATTTAAAACTTTACGTCCAAGTAAATTATCTCGTAGCTCTTTAGAGAGTGCGATGATATACCACTGATCTTTTGGGAAAGGACTTCTTGTTGAGACTTCTTGATCTACAAGCTTAATTTGACGACCACTATTCATAGCACTACATCCTTTTTGTAATGATTCTGATGCTTTCCTTAATCACAATTATCCTGATTTAAAAATACGAGCTTTATAGATACAGAATAAGGTCTACATGAATAAAAATAGGTCAAATTAGTTGCCATGTCAACCAATTGGTTGATATGACAACAATATATCAACAAACCATGTTAAAGTGCTTAAAAGACTTTTTGATACACGCTGTATGAATACTTCACTTAAACTTCAATTAGATCGATATATTCCTGCTTTAATTAACTTTTTTTCAAATAAGATGTCGAATGGTGCATCACAATTGTATGCTTTTTTATTTGATATGGGAGTCACGGATTGGCGCATACTTTCTCTTTTAGCGGTTGAAGAGAATATTCCTGCAAGTAGAGTTTGTCATGTTATTGGATTGGATAAGAGCGCTGTGAGTCGCTCTTTAGCAAAACTCCAAGAACGTGGTTATATTAAAATGACAGTAGATAAAAAAGATTCTCGTGTGAAAAAAAATATGCTCACATCTGCTGGTCTAATCATGTATGAAAAAATGTATCAAGTAGCCAAAGAGCGAGAAGAAAAAATTTTAGAGGTACTCTCTGACGAAGATCGAGAGCATTTAATTCGGATCTTAAATATTTTAAATTGTGAAATTAATGATATTAATGAATTTTTTATAGAAAAATATATTCAAAAATAACTATCAACCTTATGATTTAAATAGGGTCTGTTGACATTTCATAAGTTATTTATCTTGAAATATCTCTCGCTAAAAAAGTCAGCAAATGCTGACCTTTTGTCATTTTACCACTTTTTATCGCATGCTTAGATATCTAGGAATACCGTTTCATTATCGCCTTGGATACGCACATCAAAACGATAAACCACTTCACCATCACGTTCTTCACGTTTGGCAATTAAAGTCTGACGACGTGGCGCCCATTCAATTCCATTTAGCAAGGGGTCTTTAGTATTAGCTTCTGCCTCATCATCAAAATAAATACGGGTATGTAAACCTAAGTTAATACCACGTGCAAAAATGACTAAAGCAATATGCGGTGCCTGAAGAGTGCCTTTACGCCCAGGTACAGCACCTGGCTTGATGGTATCAAAGCTCCATAATCCTGTTTCAAAGTTTGCAGCCGCACGGCCCCATCCAAAGAAATGTGGATCAGCCTGTTTACCTTGAATATCTTCCTTGCTTGGGTAAATACCATTTGCATCTGCCTGCCAGATTTCGACCAATACATCACGTAAAGGTAGACCGAGGCCATCAAATACCTGACCTTCAAGGCGAATACGTTCACCTTGAGTTTCAGCTTTAACCAATTGGTTATTAAAACTATGCTCAAATACTTCAATACCTGCCTGATTTGGCATCAGACCAATATGGACGTATGGACCACCTGTTTGAGATGGTGTTTCATGTAATTCCTGAAAATTCCAACCGTTCATCATGATGCTCCTTATCACGTTAATTCATTTTCAAAATAAGTTCCGCGGCGACCACGTAAAGTAATGTCGAAGCGATAGCAACGGCTGTCAGCCTCAATGAAATTACTCTTGTCTTCCAAGGCAATCAAAGCACGGCGTTGCTGTTCTGAAGGAACCGTTTTTAGAATTGGGCAGCTGTCAATTAAAGTATCGCCTTCAAAATAAAATTGCGAAATGAGACGTTGTGCCCAGCCATCTGCCATGACCGAGAAGTGAATATGTGCAGGACGCCATTCATTGATTCGGTTACGCCATGGATATGGACCCGGTTTAATGGTACGGAAAATGAAAAAACCATTTTCATCCGTCAGCATACGACCACAACCACCAAAGTTAGGATCCATTGCACCAATATATTGGTCATTTGGATGACGATAACGACCAGAGGCATTTGCCTGCCAGACTTCAATCAGGGCATTTTTAACCGGGCGACCAAATTGGTCACGCAAGTAACCATGAATAATGACACGTTCACCAACAGGTAAACCCTCTTTGGCATAGTTCAAAATCAAGTCATTGTCTTTAGGCCCTAAAAGTTCTGAAGTGAAATGTGGTGCCGTTACTTCAGTCAGGGTTTGCGCAATTGAAATGAGTGCATTTTTCGGCGAACGAAGCACACTGGTTTTATAACCCGGTGCGTAGGCCGGTGGATGATCATCCGTATTACGTTGCGCATAAGCGCCTAGTTGATTCTGAATCATGAATCTCTCCTTGTTCAATCCTAAAAAAATCGTCCGTCATTTAAGTTTGGTCGGTGCAATACCAAGTTCTACAAAAACTTCCTCTGCCATGTGCATTGCAGCGTTTGCAGCAGGTAAACCTGCATATAAAGAAGCATGTAAAAACAGTTCTTTAAGCTCATCTTTGGTAACACCATTGTTAAAACATGCACGAATATGCATACGTAACTCAGCTTCACGACCCAATGCGAGCAAAATACCGATAGTTACCAGACTACGGGTATGACGTGGTAAACCTGGACGTGACCATACTTCTCCCCAGGCAAAACGACTGATGAAGTTTTGGAAGTCTTCATTAAAGTCATTTAAATTTTCCAAAGAGCGTCCGACATGTGCTTCACCTAACACTTCCGTGCGCACTTCTATTCCCTGTTTGTAACGTTCTTCATCATTCATGATCAATACACTCTTTAACGCTGATAAGGCGGAGTGAAAATGTCTGAGGAACACCTTCATTCCATAATGACGCTGAATTCAAATCAATGCTTTGCAATAAACGCGGCAAGGACTTGGTTAAATTGTTGTGGTGCCTCAATATTTGATAAATGTGAAGCATCTAGCACCGCAATCTCACAGTTCGGTATATGCGCTTGCATAAACTCACCATCTGCCACGGTCGTGACCGGATCTAAGCCACCACATAGTGCTAAACATGGCACTTCAATGTTGGCAATTTGGTCACGTAAGTCTGCGTTTGCAAGCGCGCGGCAAGATGCTGCATAGCCTTTCGGCGGTATCACTGACAATCTTTGAATGGTCTGCTGTGCAAGGCGATCGTGGATATAATCAAATTTGTTGCTGAACCACCGGATGTGTGTTGTGCTGACAATATCGGCCAATCCCTCTTCTTCGACCGCATCTGCACGTGATAACCATGCTTCAGCTTGTCCAATCTTCGCGGCTGAATTGGCAATGGTAATACTCAGGAAACGCTGTGGCGCGATTAAACCCAATTGCAGGCCAGTGATTCCGCCCATCGAAATACCACAAAAATGCGCTTTTTCAACTTTGAAGTGCTCAAGAATATCAATGACATCATTAGCTAAGTTGCTCAGTGTGCTATTTTCAATGACCGCACTTTTACCATGACCGCGGGTGTCATAACAGATCACAAAGTAGTCTTCAGCAAATGCAGCAACTTGAGCCTGCCACATGCCGTGATCTGTACCCAATGAGTTCGAAAAAATAAGGGCTGGATGAGCGGTATCACCAAAAGTGTAAACAGCCAATTGTTGGCCATTACGATTATTGATAAGTGTCATGATGGCTATTTTCCTTGAACACGTTGCAATACCGCATCGATCTGCTGCTGGGTATTACCTAAATAATTTTGTGGATTAAAAATCTGGCTTAATTGTTCCGAATTAAATACAGCTAAAATTTCAGGATGATTTTGTGCTACATCTAATAAGTGACGCTGTTCAGCAACTGCCTGTTTACATGCGGCTTCAACCACATGATGGGCATTGAGTCGGCCTAACTTTGGTGCCAAGGACATCATGAGGGCTTCTGCCATAATTAAGCCCTGAGTACATTCTAGATTGCGGCACATATTGTCCTTCTGTACTTCCAGGCCCTCAAAAACTTCTATCGCACGTTGCAGGCTACCAGCACACAATTGGAAGATTTCAGGCAGTGCCAGCCACTCAGCATGCCAGGCCCCCAAACTACGTTCATGTTCCTGAACCATACTTTGATAGATACTCGACATGAGTGCAGGGACACGATTAGCTGCTGCCAGAATTGATGCTGCTGCAACAGGATTACGTTTATGCGGCATCGTCGATGATCCGCCACGCCCTGCTCCGCTTGGTTCAAACACTTCTGCAATTTCGGTTTGCATCATCAGTGACCAATCACGTGCCATCTTGCCCAAGTTACCTGTAATTATGGCAAGCACATGGGCTATTTCCACAATACGATCACGTTCACCATGCCAAGTACAATCCGGGAAATTGAGTTGAAGTTCTGTTGCAAACGCCTTTACAACTGCACTGCCTTGATCAATAAGTGACGCAAGTGTGCCAACGGCTCCACCCAATTGTGCAGTGAGTGCAGAATTTTTAAGTGCTTGTACACGTTCAAGATCACGTTGCAAACTTGCTAACCAGCGGGCAGTTTTATGACCAAAGGTTAGTGGTAGGCCTTGTTGTAACCATGTCCGACCAATCATGACTTGGTCACGATAGCGTTCGGTCAAGTTTCGAGTTGCTGCTATCGCCTGGATGAGTTTAGCCTCAATTAAATTTAAGCCATCACGACACTGCAAAACACATGCAGTATCAATAATGTCTTGGCTTGTCGCCCCCCAATGCACATAGCGCGAAGCATCTTCATCGACTTTTTTAACCGCAGCCGTCAATTGCTTCACAAAGGGAATCGCAATGTTTCCAGCAAGTCCTGATGCACTTGCAAGCGCAGTAAAGTCAATGATCTCATTCACCCGTTGTTGGGCAACGTATACAATATTTGCTGCCGCTGAAGCAGGAATCACACCCACTTTTGCCTGAGCTTGAGCCAATGCTGCTTCTGCTTGCAACATGTAACGCACCACTCCTTCATCACTAAATATTGCAGTGATCTCAGTTTGGTAAAATAGACTTGCGTACAATTGGCTCATTTAAATATCCTTTTTCTAACTCGTTTTAAATACCTTTCATTGTTTTGTTTTTAAGCAAAAAATGAAAGGTATTTAAATTTATACACGTTCAATAATCAAAGCGATGCCTTGACCGACACCAATACACATTGAGCATAGTGCATATTTGCCACCAGTCTGTTCCAGCTGGTTCAGTGCAGTTGTCACCAAACGCGCACCTGAAGCACCCAGTGGGTGACCCAATGCAATCGCACCGCCATTTGGATTGACTTTCTCTGAACCGTCCTCTATACCCAAGTCACGTGTACATGCCAAAGCTTGAGCAGCAAAAGCTTCATTCAGCTCAATCACATCCATCTGCTCTAAAGTCAGACCAGTTTGCGCCAATAGTTTCTTGATGGCAGGTGCTGGACCAAAGCCCATGATGCGTGGTTCAACACCCACAACTGTTGAGCCAATAATTTTGGCACGTGGTTTTAAGCCGTGTTGAGCAACCGCTTCATCAGAAGCAATCAGTAGAGCAGCCGCACCATCATTTATACCTGATGCATTACCTGCCGTTACTGTACCGTCTGCTTTCACCACAGGTTTCAGTTTTGCCAAAGCTTCT
The DNA here is from genome assembly GCF_022967985.1 of Acinetobacter lwoffii. Lineage (GTDB taxonomy): Bacteria > Pseudomonadota > Gammaproteobacteria > Pseudomonadales > Moraxellaceae > Acinetobacter. Next base: position 20,018 of record NZ_JALJVC010000030.1, read on the forward strand.
GCAGTAGTCGATGCACGTGGATGTTCATCTTTAGCAACAACCACAGGTTCGCCTTTACGCTGTGGAATCACCACAGGAATAATTTCTTTAGCAAAGAAACCATTGGCCTGTGCTGCTGCGGTACGTTGCTGGCTGGTCAGGGCAAATTTGTCTTGGTCTTCACGGTTAATGTTGTACTGTTCCGCCAGATTTTCAGCCGTTTGCGGCATGGTTTCTACGCCATACATTTCTTTGAGTTTCGGATTAATAAAACGCCAGCCCATGGTGGTGTCTTCAATCTTCTGGCTACGTCCATACGCCGTTTCTGACTTGCCCATGACAAATGGAGCGCGCGACATGCTTTCTACACCGCCGGCAATAATCAGATGGGCTTCACCGGCTTTAATCGCACGTGCTGCCATTGCAACTGCATCCATCGATGAACCACATAGACGGTTAATTGTCGTTGCAGGCACTTGGTACGGTAAACCGGCTAAGAGAGCCGACATACGACCCACGTTACGGTTGTCTTCACCGGCCTGGTTGGCACAGCCATAGATCACATCATCGACCTGTTCCCAGTTCACACTTGGGTTACGTTCCATCAATGCTTTAATTGGCAGCGCACCCAGGTCATCTGCACGGACAGCTGCCAGTCCACCGGCATAACGGCCGAATGGGGTACGGATGGCATCAATGATGTATGCGTTTTTCATATTTTTACTTTCCAAATCTTTGAATCCCTCCCAACCTCCCTTTACTAAAGGGAGGAGTAATCCCCTCAAGAAAAAAGGGTGGAAGTCCCTCCTTTATTAAAGGAGGGACTTAGGGAGGATTTATAAATTAATTTTGAGTCGCATCAATCAGTTTGGCACCGGTCATTGACTGCAATTCTTCAAATGACAGACCTTCAACTTTCTCAATCACTTTCATGCCTTCATCTGTCACGTCAATCACGCACAGGTCGGTATAAATACGGTCTACACATTTCAAGCCTGTTGCAGGATAAGTCAGTTCAGCGACAATCTTCGGTTCGCCTTTTTTGGTCACGTGATCAGTCGTAATAAAGACTTTTTTCGCACCTACGGCCAAGTCCATTGCACCACCTACCGCAGGAATCGCATCCGGTGCGCCAGTATGCCAGTTAGCCAGGTCGCCATTTTCAGCCACTTGGAATGCACCCAGTACCGCGATGTCTAAGTGACCGCCACGCATCATCGCGAATGAATCACCGTGATGGAAGTAAGCGCCGCCTTCCAGCAAGGTCACATATTCTTTACCTGCGTTGATCAGCTCAGGATCTTCTTCACCTTTTGCAGGTGGCGGACCGAAAGCCAATAAGCCATTTTCAGAGTGCAAGAACACGTCTTTGTCTGAAGGCAGGTAGTTCGAAATTTTGGTTGGCAAGCCAATGCCCAGGTTGACATAAGCACCGTCTGGAATGTCTTGTGCAACACGTTCAGCAATTTGGTCACGGGTCAGTTTGCTATAGCTCATTTCTTTTCTCCTAATCCGTGATTACTGTGCAGGTTTCACTCGTACAACATGTTGTACAAAAATACCCGGGGTGATGATGTGTTCAGGGTCTAAAGCACCTAACTCAACCACTTCAGAGACTTGTGCAATCGTGACATCGGCAGCCATCGCCATGATTGGGCCAAAGTTACGTGCAGATTTGCGGTAAACCAGGTTACCCCAACGGTCGCCTTGCTGTGCTTTGATTAAAGCAAAGTCAGCTTTAATTGGGTTTTCTAAAACGTAGTCTTTGCCTTCATAGTTCATGGTTGGTTTGCCTTCTGCCAGCAATGTACCAAAACCAGTCGGGGTGTAGATTGGACCCAAGCCCATACCTGCAGCCTGAATACGGCATGCCAGGTTACCTTGAGGAACCAGTTCTAATTCGATTTTTCCTGCACGGTACAATTCGTCAAATACCCAGGAATCAGACTGACGCGGGAATGAGCAGATGATTTTACGCACTGCACCAGCTTTGAGTAATTTAGCCAGACCGTAGTCGCCATTACCGGCATTGTTATTGACGATCACCAGATCTTTCACACCAAGTTTGATCAAACCATCAATCAGCTCAGCAGGCTGACCTGCAGTACCAAAACCACCGATCATGATGGTAGATCCGTGTTTGATTTGTGAAAGTGCTTCGACCAGTGAGGCAGAACTTTTATCGATCATCAAATAACTCCATGTATTGCCACTCAGTACAAAAATTTTGAGAACCTAAGGTTCTGGTTTGAACACATTCTGGACGGAGAACAAATTCCAACCAAAATCCTTAGGATTCTGTGTGATCTATTCTTGATAAATTCCAAGCTTTCGACTACGGTTTAAAAATAGTTTTGTACGGTTTACATAATCATTGCACGATGATCGAACAAAAATTTTATTAATTTTCAGAATTGAATAAAGCAACTGTAAAAATAGTGAGTGAATTAATATATGAAGATTAAGGAATTGACATGACAAACAATAACGGTGCCCGCGATCAGCTGATCCAGAATCCTGAAAATAAAAAAATAATTCGTCATGAAGATTTTATTGCTGGAGTAAGTAAGGGGCTGGCGATTCTGGATTGCTTTGCCAATGATCGATATCGTTTAAACGTTAGTATGGCAGCTGAAAAGACAGGACTTACACGAGCTGCTGCACGTCGTCATTTACTGACACTGGAATATCTTGGTTATTTAGATTTTGATGGACATTTTTATTCTTTGAGTCCCAAAGTACTTAAATTTTCAGGGGCCTATCTGAGTGGAGCACAGTTACCCAAGATTGCTCAACCACTTCTTAATTTACTGACCCAGCAAACTTCATTAATTTACTCTGTGATGGTCTTGGATGGTTTTGAGGCGATTACCATCGCGCGTAGTGCCGCCCATCAACAAACTGATCGAGTCAATCCTTATGGCTTACATCTCGGTAATCGGTTACCCGCGCATGCTACTTCAGCAGGAAAAGTTTTATTGAGTTATTTAGGTCCTGAGTCACAGCAAGAATGGCTTGAGCAATATCCTTTAAAATCACTGACCAAATACACCTATACAGATAATCAGGCATTTTTAGCTCTATTACAGCAAATTCGTGCTGATGAATTTTGCTATTCAGCAGAAGAGCATGAACTTGGTGTTCATGCGCTCGCAGTTCCAATTTATAATCACCGTGCCGATGTGGTTGCTGCTTTAAATATCGTATCTCCTACTGGACGTACCAGTAAAGAATATTTACAACAGCATATTTTGCCTTTACTACAACAAACAGCGCGTGAATTCCGTCAATTTGTTTAAGCCATTTTCTAGATAGAATGTGAATGTTGTAAATGAATACCTTTTCTCTAAAATAAAAAAACACATCGAGCTCAAATGAACTCGATGTGTTTTGAATCTAGCGCAGATTTAAATAACAAAAGTCTTTAAATTTGCACTTAGCTCGCTTTTTGTAGCGGTAAGCCTACATAATTTTCAGCCAGTGTCGTCTGACCTGCTTCTGAACCTAAAATATAGCTTAATTCTGCTTGTTTGATTTTATGTTCAAACTCAGTTTCTGTTTCAAAACGATGAAGTAAATGTGTCATCCACCAAGAAAAACGTTCTGCTTTCCAGACACGTTTTAAACAGTTTTCCGAATAGCTATCAATGCCGGCTTCTGAACCATTGTCATAGTATTCAATCAAGGCTTTAGACAAGAATGCGATATCTGATGCAGCAAGATTAAGACCTTTGGCACCTGTTGGCGGAACAATATGCGCTGCATCCCCTGCCAGGAACAATTTCCCAAAACGCATTGGCTCGGTTACAAAACTACGCAGTGGTGCAATACTCTTTTCAATTGAAGGACCTGTGATCAGTTTTTCACGACTTTCAGGATCAAGACGCTTTTTCAGTTCTTCCCAGAATTGTTCATCTGACCAGTTTTCAACTTTGTCTGTTAATGGAACTTGCAGGTAGTAACGGCTGCGTGTGTTTGAACGCATACTGCAGAGTGCAAAACCACGCTCGGACTGTACATAAATCAACTCATCTGCTATTGGTGGTACATCTGCAAGTACACCCAACCAGCCAAATGGGTACACTTTTTCAAAGGTCTTGATTTTATCTTCAGGAACACTTGCACGGCATACACCATGGTAGCCATCACAACCTGCGATAAAATCACATTGAACTGTGACCTGACGGCCTTCATGTTCAAATGTCACCGAAGGCTGCTCACCATAAAATTCATGAACTTGTACATTACTTGCTTCGTAGAAAGACATTAATTGCGCTTCAATACGTGCTTGCATCAGGTCTTTGGTTACTTCAGTTTGACCATAAACAGTGACCTGCTTACCTCCGGTGAGTTGGGTTAGATCCACACGGTGTTTCTCACCATTGGTTAGAATTTCAATACCGTTATGTGGTAAGCCCTTTTCTCTGAGTTGAGCATCTACACCGGCTTCAGCCAAAAGGTCAACAGATACCTGCTCGAGAATACCAGCACGGATACGGCTTGCTACATACTCAGCACTACGCTGCTCAATTAAAATATGATCAATACCGGCTTTATAGAGTAATTGTCCAAGCAATAATCCTGCTGGACCTGAACCAATAATTGCGACTTTAGTATTTAAAATTTCCATATGCTAACAATTCCTTAATAGCCATCCTTTTTTACAAGCTAAGAAATTTTTATGTTTCTGCCTAGACTTTAGCCTCAATCCTTACCGAAATAGGTGACTTTTGTCCGATGATCGGACAAGATATTTAAGAAAATAACTAATGAGGGATATATAATTGCGCAAGGATTTAATTCTTAGTGAGAATAATAATGGGTCTATTCAATATGATGATTACATTGCAGGTCTAGCAAAAGGTTTAAGTTTGCTAGAATGCTTCGGTATTGAACGTCAAAAGCTCAATGTTACTCAGATTGCTGAACGTACCGGACTAAGCCGTACTGCGGCACGACGCTATGTCCGTACACTCAAATTTCTGGGTTATCTCGATACAGATGAACATTTTTACTGGCTAACCTATAAGGTGCTACGCTTTTCCAGTGCTTATCTCAGTTCTGCATATTTACCGAAAGTTGCCCAGCCCATGCTTAATCTCTTAAGCATAAAAACTGCTTTAAGCTATTCGGTGGCAGTGCTGGATGAGCATGAAGTCGTACCTGTCGCAAAAAGTATTGCTCCCCAAATTGATACCAGCAAACTTAGTCCGCTTGGTGTACATCTGGGGAATCGCCTGCCTGCTTATGCAACATCAACGGGTAAAATATTGCTTTCACGTTTAAGTTTTGAAGCCCAACAGCAATGGCTAGATAAATTCAACCTGAAAAGACTCACTCCTTACACGATTACGGATCCTCAAGTATTTTTAAAAATATTGCAGGAAGTGGGTCAGCTTGATTACTGTATTTCTACAGAAGAACATGAATTAGGAATCATTGCGATGGCCGTACCGATTTTAAATATGCAGGGAGATACTGTAGCTGCACTAAACTGTATAGGCTCAAGCAATCGGATTGATGCCAATTATTTAATACAAAATATCCTTCCATTGCTCAAACAAACTGCTCATGATTTGCGTGCCATACTTTGATGATATTGCATGATTTCTATACTCATTTATGTTTTATATGCTGAGTAATTGATCATGCATATTGTTTTTTACAAAATGAATGCCTGTATTCATACTTTTTAATTCCTAGTATTTCACTTGATTATTCAATGATTTCCTAGGATCTGTGGATCCAATTAATCCATAAAAACGATTAAAACATTTATTTTATGCTTGAATTTGGATCCAATAATGCTACATTTTGCATATCGCAGATTTGCTGATTAAAACTTCAGCAACAAAACATGGACGGGTTTTGGTGCGATGAACATATTAAAAACATTACTAGGATGACACCTAAGGGCTAGGTAGGGCTGATTAAATGAATCAATTATTGATATTCGTTGATAGGTTCATATCCCCGCGATAGGTGTCTAAATCCATGGAGAAAGTAAATGGTTCAGAACCCTCGTGAGGAAATGAATAACAAAACCATGAATAGATATCAGTGGTTTGTTATCGGTATCTGTGTTCTTTTAAATGTCATCGATGGCTTTGATGTGCTGGTGATGGCATTCACTGCATCATCGGTATCAGCTGAATGGGGACTTACAGGTGCGCAATTAGGTGCTTTATTAAGTGCTGGTCTATTTGGTATGGGGGCTGGTTCTTTATTCCTGGCACCTTGGGCAGACAAAATTGGTCGTCGCCCATTAATCCTGCTTTGTCTACTAATTAGTGGTGTCAGCATGATTGCTGCTTCACTAGTACAGAATGCAACTCAACTCGGTATTATGCGTTTTATTACTGGTCTGGGGATTGGTGGTATTTTAGCGAGCAGTAATGTGATTGCCAGTGAATATGCATCTTTACGCTGGAGAAGCTTGGCAGTAAGTTTGCAGTCCACTGGATATGCAATTGGTGCAACTATTGGTGGTATGATCGCAATTGCTTTGATCAGCCATTTCGGCTGGCGTTCTGTGTTCCTTGCAGGTGGCTTAACGACCATGTTAATGCTGGTGGTAGCATACTTCACTTTACCTGAATCACTTGACTACCTGCTGGTCAAACAGCCAAAAAATGCTTTGGATCGTATTAATCATCTCTGCCAACGTATTGGTTTAACTCGTATTCCTCAGCTTCCTGAAGTTATCCATAATACAGCACAGCCTAAAATAGGAATTGCCAAATTATTCACTGCCGGTCTTGGCTTACAAACTATTTTTCTTTGGTTAAGTTTCTTCTTCGTGATGTTTGGCTTCTACTTCGTAATGAGCTGGACACCAAAAATCTTGTCTGCAAATGGCATGACGACTGAACAAGCGGTGACTGCAGGTGTACTGATCAGTGCGGGAGGGATGTTTGGTGCAGCCCTAATTGGTCTCATCAGTGCACGTGTACGTATATTCTATGTGCAAGCTGCCTTCCTGGCATTAACCGCTATTTTAATTCTGCTCTTTGTGAATAGTACTAGCACACTTACCATTGCCTTTATCCTATCTGTTTTTCTGGGCGTATTGTCAAATGGCTGTGTGGCAGGTCTTTATGCTATGTCCCCATCAATTTATGAAGCAGATGTTCGTGCTACCGGTGTAGGTTCTGCAATTGGTTTTGGTCGTATTGGTGGAATTTTATCACCATTGGTTGCTGGTGCATTCTTAGACGGCGGTATTTCTTCCCTTACCCTGTATGGCTATTATGCGGGTGCTTTTGTTCTTGCGATTATGACTGTTCTAAGCCTGTCAAAATTACAAAATAAACACGCAGCTCAACTGAATTTCCAAAGCTCAACTGTAAGTTCATAACACTTTTATCGCTTCATTATGATGAGCTGAACATGAAGTTCAGCTCTATTTAAATATATAGGGACAATATTATGAGATTTTCTGCAATCTTTTTGGGGATACTTTCGCCTGTAGTTTTAGCTCCTGCGTTTGCAAACAGTTTTACTGATGATTCACAGATCACATTGACAGCACGTAATTTCTATTTTGATCGTGATTATAAGCGTGGAGATGATTTTCCAGCAGCACGTGACTGGGCACAGGGTTTTATCTTGAAAGCAAATTCTGGTTATACGCCAGGGGTTGTCGGATTTGGTGTAGATATTCTGGGCCTAGCAGGTTTTAACTTATTGGGTGATAGTGTCAATGAGTATGCTGCTTCAGGTTTATTACCTGTGGGCAAAGACAGAAAGCGTGCTGACCAATATGGTGAAATCCGTTGGACCGCCAAGGCAAAAGTACAGGACTCGACTTTACATGTAGGGACATTAACACCGATGTTTCCTGTATTATTTTCCAGCCCTGCCCGTCTATTTCAGCAGAACTATCGTGGTGCTCATCTCCAGTTTAATGAAATAGAAAACTTCAAGGTTCATGCCCTTTATACAGACCGTGTCAACCAGCGAGATTCTACTAACTATGAAAAAATTCGAGTAGGTAATCCTAATGGACGGTTCAACACTACTGCTGAATCTTCTGGCCTGCATATGTTAGGGGCTGAATATAAGGTAAATGATCAGATTGCGACACAAATTTTTCATGCAGACTTACATGATGTATATCAACAAAATTTCTTGGGTCTAAAAACCAAACATGATATTGGCATCGGTAATTTCCTATCTGATTTACGTTTGTTCATGAGTGAAGATTCAGGTGATGCCCTTGCAGGTGATATCGAGAACCAGCACTTCAGCGGGATCTTCGGTTTGAATCGTAGCAATCACACCTTTAGTCTTGGCTATATGCAATCGTTTGGTGATAATGCCCTACCTACATTAGCAGGGGCTGAACCTGCAGTATTCCTAGACAGTATGAGTGCTGACTTTACGAATATTAATGAAAAAGTCTACCACGTCCGTTATGACTACGATTTTAAAGACACGGCACTTAATGGTCTTAAATTTATGACCCGTTATAGTAAAGGAGTGGATATTGAAATTAGAAATCTATCGGGCGAAGAATTTGAACAAGATGCACTAGATTTCGATTTAAGCTATCGCATTCCAACAGGTAAGCTTGAAGGCTTAAACCTGCGCGCGCGTTACAGTCATTATCGTAATGATATGCCTGCACAAGGTATGGCTTTCCGTTCTGATAATGAAACTCGTGTAAATATTGATTACACTTGGAAATTTAAATAAATCTTAATTGATTTTGAAAAATAAAAGGTCTTGATCTGACACTACTCTTTTGAGTAGTGTCAGATCCTAGTTTACTTTTATTGAAATACATTAAAAACTAGATCAATTAAATTATTATTTTTGAGATGGTGACTGTTTAACTCACTAAAAATCTCCAATAAAATCTATATATTAAAAAATAATAAATTATAGATTTTTACCGCTTTTACCCCATCATCATGTCATAGGGCATATCCTCCCATAAATAACCGAAGTTATGAAAAGAGGTGGTAGGTTTAACTCATTATGTAAATACCTAATCTAACAGTATTCATTCTTTTTACATTTACCCATTTTTACCCATTGTTAGCAAAGAACCAGTCATCATGACACGGTCAAAACTATAAACATGCGCAAAAGGGCTTTCAACACATCGTCCAACTAATGGTAGATTATGATCAGGTTTACCAGCTCTAAGAACTACATCTGATGAACAAATTGAA
>NZ_JALJVC010000031.1 GCF_022967985.1 Acinetobacter lwoffii
AACTTCCGCAGAGACTTTGGGTGCATAACCGGAAGTTTGCAGCAAGGCCAGAATCAGCGAAGTGAACTCATGGCCCATTGGCAAGCCTGCAAAGAACACGCGTGGCTGTTCACCAGCTTTTGCAATCCCGAAACTTGGCGCACGTTTGTTGGTCCCGTCAAAGCGTGCAGTCACCAGATCAGACAGTGCAGCTACTTCGGAAACCAGTTCCTGGATTTTGGCTGATTTGTCAGAGCTATCCAGAGTCGCGACTAATTCGATTGGACCCTCTAAACGTTCTAATAGGGTTTTAAGTTGGGCTGAAGTATTTTGGTCTAACATTGCTAACGTCTCCAAAGGAGTAAATGTTTATTTGATAACAGGATATTAAATGAATTGAATAAATAGGTAAAACAGTTTGTTTTTATTTTATTGATCGGATTTACAGATTTATTGAAAAATTCATCATTAATTTCAAAGTTCTATATGGGGTCAAAAGATTAATTTTCAAGTAGTTTAGAGCAAGAATAAGGATTTTCAGCTAAGATTAAAACAAGATATTTGAGACTTGAATGATGGAATTACAACGCGGTATTTATCAACATTATAAGGGACAGCTTTATCAGGTGTTTCATGTCGCCACGCACAGTGAAACTGAAGAAAAGCTGGTGGTTTATCAATGTCTCTATGGGGATTATTCAATTTGGGTACGTCCTTTAACGATGTTCACTGAAACCATTACCACTAACGATGATCGTGAAGTGGAGCGTTTTAAATTGATTCAGGCACTTTAAGCCCAACATACTCAGGGAAGAGTGATGCAAAACTCAGATGAATTTGAAATATTCATGCAAGAATTATATGAAAAATTTCATATGCATGATCATAAGCAGGCAGATCGCCTGCACCGATACCGGAATATAGAGCCAGAATCCGGTCAATTTTTGTCTATGCTGATTCGTGCGCAACAATCGAAAAGTATTTTGGAAATTGGCACTTCTACCGGTTATTCCACTCTATGGCTGGCGGAAGCGGCTCGGCAGACTCAAGCCATGATTACAACTCTTGAAGTTGATGCAGAACGGGTTGCTCAGGCAAAGCAATATGCGACAGAAATAGATCTTGCAGACTTAATCAATTTTAAAGTGATTGATGCTCAAGTTTATCTGGAGGCAGAACAGGAAATATTTGATTTTATCCTGTTAGATGCTGAACGCGATGATTATGTCAGTTACTGGCCACATTTGAGTCGATTACTTAAAGCAAAGGGCGGGTTACTGGTAGTTGATAATGTCATTTCACATGCAGCAGAAGTCGAAGAGTTTATTGCCTTAATTCAGCAAGACCCACGTTTTATCATGAGTAGTGTACCCATAGGCGCAGGTTTGCTGATGGTGGGATTTCGTTAATTCGATTCGCTCTAATCCATGCAAATTTTATTAAAATGTAAATTATATTCGAGATACTTTTCCACGAATGCAGCTTTGTCTTGGCGTCTTAACAGGTTGTCATAAATAAATTCAGGTACGGGATGATACAGCTCGGTATGACCATTACTGTATACAATTTTCAGGTGGCGGCTTGAGGGATTGTATTTCCAAGAAATCACGGTAAGCAGTTTTTGCATATGCGTTCCTCCACTGAATATTTCTTATCTTATCATTTGAACTTATGCCATATGGCTCTGCAGATGTAGAGCTCAATTGTAAGAATCGGTAAGGATTATGAGAAAGCGAAGCAAAAGATATGCCTGAATTTTTATATGATGGATCAAGAAAGAAATAGGACTGCAATATTTAAAGTCCTAACAAAATAATTTAAAAAAATAAAATCCAGTATTGCACTGACATAAAAGTTCAAACCATAAAAAACCACGCTAAAAAGCGTGGTTTTTGAATCAGTTCAATCTAATTAAAATTAGATTTTACCCACTAGGTCGATTGAAGGAGCAAGAGTTGCATCGCCTTCTTTCCATTTAGCTGGGCAAACTTCGCCTGGGTGAGCATGTACATACTGAGCTGCTTTAACTTTACGAAGAAGTTCTTGAGCATCACGGCCGATACCACCAGCGTTGATTTCAACGATTTGGATTTTACCTTCTGGATCGATCACGAAAGTACCACGATCAGCAAGGCCGTCAGCTTCGATTAATACGTCAAAGTTTTTAGCAAGAGTCCAGTTTGCATCACCAACCATTACATACTGGATTTTTTTGATTTCTTCTGAAGAATCGTGCCAAGCTTTATGAGTGAAATGCGTGTCAGTAGAAACTGAGTAGATTTCAACGCCTAGTTTTTGGAATTCAGCGTAGTTGTCAGCAAGGTCACCAAGTTCAGTTGGGCAAACGAAAGTGAAGTCAGCTGGATAGAAGAATACAACAGACCATTTGCCTTTCAGGTCAGCTTCAGTAACTTCAATGAATTTGCCGTTTTGGAATGCAGTTGCTTTAAATGGTTTAACTTCAGTATTAATTAAGCTCATCATTGTCTCCATGATTGAGGTAGTCTTTGATTTTGAATAAGAGTATCGAAATTTTGGTTGATGCTAAAATGGTATTTTTACATTACAAACATCGGAAAAACCGAATTAAGTAAAAACGCGCCACTTCGGCAAAATCGCTTTGTTCATTGAGCAGCATCAAGATGATGGCCTGATGACAAAATTATCTCTTTTTCCTCGTGCTAGCAAACATGATGTTGAAACCAAAAAATTCAAGGGTCAATTTGGAAAAAAGCATAATTTCCCCAAAATAATTTAAATATCAATTCCAAACTTAAACTGATGATTAAATCTAGTCAGGAAAATTCAAGGGTGTCATATAGATATTTTGACAGGTTTATGGCGCTGAATTGTGGGAAATCAGGCAGCCAAAGCCAATTTGTCCGGCACTTAACAGAACTACGACTATCTGAAATCTAATGAACCAAGTAAAATAAACCTTTCCGGTTTTTTGATGTGGGTATTTTCTCTGTGCAGAGTCATTTAAATGTAGATCAATGGATAATGGCGCGTGACCGTCACCGTTTAAATCGACTGAAAAAAGGGAAAGACGCAGATGCCAAGCAGTATCAGGAATTATTTGAAAAATCCAATCTGAAAGTACGGCAACGGCTTGAGCGTCTTCCGAACATCAAGCTGAATCAGGATCTGCCGGTTACCCAATACACTGACAAGCTGATTGCTGCGATTCAAAAGCATCAGGTGATTATTGTGGCCGGTGAAACCGGTTCTGGTAAAACCACCCAGTTACCACAAATTGCCATGCTGGCCGGACGTGGTCTGACCGGAATGATCGGGCATACCCAACCACGTCGACTGGCAGCTCGCAGCGTATCACAGCGTATTGCCGAAGAAGTTGGTGAAAAACTTGGGGAATCAATTTCCTTTAAAGTGCGTTTTACGGAACAGGGTTCACAAGATTCAATTGTGCGTTTGATGACAGACGGTATCTTGCTTGCCGAATTGACACATGACCGCTATCTGACCAAATATGACACGATTATTATTGATGAAGCGCATGAACGTTCGCTGAATATCGACTTCATTATGGGCTATCTAAAGCAGCTGTTGCCGCGTCGTCCCGATCTGAAAGTCATCATTACTTCTGCAACCCTGGATGTAAACCGTTTTAGCAGTTACTTCAATGGTGCACCAATTTTTGAAGTGGAAGGCCGCAGCTTCCCAGTCGAGCTACGTTATCGTCCGATCTCGGAAATGAGCATTGGCGGTAGTGATGATGACGAGTTTGATGACTTTGAAGAAAATCTGCCTCGCGCTGTGGTCAAAGCAGTCGAAGAATGCTTTCAGGATGCACAGGAAAAAGGCCATCCTGAACATGCCGACATCCTTATTTTTGCCAGTACTGAACAGGAAATTCGCGAGCTACAGGAAACCCTGATCAAACATGGGCCACGCCATACGGAAGTATTAACTTTATATGCGCGTCTGGCGCTGGCTGAACAGCAAAAAATCTTTAATCCTTCTGGTGGTGGGCGACGCATTATTATTGCCACCAACGTAGCAGAAACGGCCTTAACCGTTCCGAATATCCGTTATGTAATTGACAGCGGTTTTGCCCGTATTTCGCGTTATAACTATCGTTCACGGGTGCAACGTTTACCGATTGAAGCCGTTTCTCAGGCAGCAGCCAATCAGCGTAAAGGTCGTTGTGGCCGTATTGCGCCGGGTGTCTGTATACGCCTGTATTCTGAAGATGATTTCCTCAGCCGTCCAGAGTTTACCGAACCGGAAATCAAGCGAACCAACCTGGCATCTGTAATTTTGCAGATGCAAAGTCTGGGGTTGGGTTCACTGGAGGATTTTGATTTCATCGAACCGCCAGATCACCGTTTGGTGAATGATGGCCGCAAGCTCCTCATTGAACTGGGGGCAATGGCCGAGAAAAATTCTCCTAAAACTGAAGATGATCAAGCAAATCCCTCTAAATCTCCCTTTGAGAAAGGGAGACTTCAAAGCAGTGGCTTAACCAAGATCGGTCAGCAAATGGCGAAAATGCCAATTGATCCTCGTTTAGCCCGCATGATTCTTGGTGGTGCACATTTTGGCGTGCTAAATGAAGTGCTGGTGATTGTGGCCGCACTTGCAGTTCAGGACCCGCGTGAACGCCCTGCGGACAAGCAGATGCAGGCGGATCAGAAACATGCACTATTCCGTGAAGCCGATTCTGATTTCCTGTTCTATATTAAGCTCTGGGAGACGCTGCACAATAACCGCGAAAGCATGAGTGAAAATAAGCGCCGTACTTTTGCGCGTAATCACTTCCTGAGCTGGCTGCGTCTGCGTGAATGGAAGAAAACTCATGAGCAGCTGGTGGAGTTGGCTAAGGGTTTAAAACTGTCATTTAATGAAAAGAAAGCCAGTTATGAAAATCTGCACCGTGCCTTGTTGACCGGTCTCTTATCGTTTATCGCCAATAAGACCGATGAGCGTAATGTCTTTATGGCAGTGCGTCAGCAAAAAGCACGGATTTTCCCGGCTTCTACCTTGCACAAGACCAATACGCCGTGGGTGATGGCTTTTGAGATGGTGGAAACCTCTCAGGTATATTTACGTACCCTGGCCAAGATTGAGCCGGAATGGATTCTGCTGGCGGCACGTGACTTGCTCAAGCATCATTATTTTGAACCGCACTGGTCGAAAAAAGCCGGTGTAGTGAATGCCTATGATCAAATTTCATTATTTGGTCTGATTATTGAGCCGAAACGCCCAATCAATTATGAAAAAGTAGATCAGGCGGCCGCGCATGAAATTTTCTTGCGGGATGCTTTAACTACCGGTCATCTAGGGATTACTCCACCATTTTTAAAGCATAACTTGCTTAAACTGGAAGAAGTCGAGCGAGTAGAAGACAAGCTGCGCCGTCGTGATCTGGTTGTTGATGAAGAAACCATTTACCAATTTTATGCCTCGAAAGTGCCGCCTGAAGTGGCCAGCCGGCGTAGTTTTGAAGACTGGCGTGCCACAGTAGAGCCCCAGAATCCGCGTTATTTATTTGTCGATGATGATGCGCTGTGGCTGAATGACCGTCCGACAACACAGCAATTCCCGGACTATTTGCAGAATGGTAGTCTGCGTCTGGCGGCGACTTATCGCTTTGACCCGAGTCATGATGAAGATGGTGCGACGGTTAAAATTCCACTGCAAGCTTTGGCACAGGTCGATGAAGGTATCTGGTCATGGGGGATTCCGGGTTGGCGTCTGGATCTGATTGAATCATTGCTAAAAGCTTTGCCGAAGGATAAGCGCCGTAATCTGGTGCCGATTCCGGATACTGCACAAAAACTCATAGCAAAAGTAGATGCGCAGGATTTACAGAAACATATTTTTAGTTTCTTGGCATTCCAGTTGCGAGGCGATCAAATCACGGAGAAAGATTTCAGCTTTGACCGGGTCGATCAGTATCTGTTGCCTTTTATTAAAGTTACTGATGAAAAAGGCCGTGTCATTGAACAAGGGCGTGATCTTGCTGAGCTGAAAGCGCGCTGCCGGACTGAAACGCATAGTCCGGTCAAACAGCTTAAAGGTGAATTTAAAACCTTCCCAGAAAGCTTTGTATTTGAAGCCTCGCAAAAAGTCACCGGTGTCGTGGTCAAGCAATATCAGGCGCTGGTTCCAACCAAAGCTTTTGCTGCCCTAGAGCAGAAAGATGAATCGGGTGTAGTGATTCAGACTTTCAATGATCAGGCTGAAGCGGTCAAAAAACATCGTGAAGGGGTGATCCGACTGGTGCATATGCAACTCGGAGACTTGACTCGTCAGTTGAAAAAACAGATTTCCAAACCTCTGGCGCTGGCTTATTCACCACTCGGTGATAAGGCACAACTGGAACAAATGTTAGTTTATGCCACAATACACATGTCCATTAATGAGCTTCCTGTCAATGCGCAAGAGTTCCAAAAGCTGGTTGAAGATGTAAAAAAATCTTTCTTGACTTATGGCCAAGTTGCCCTGAAAGAGATCACGGATATTTATATCCAGTGGCAGGAAATCCGCCGGAAATTATTGGTTTTAGATCATTCTGTGTTTGAAAAAAATATCAATGATATTGAAGATCAACTTGATTTAATGAACCTTTCTGACTTTGTGTATCGTAAACCTTCCGATGTATGGATCGAATTTCCACGTTATTTGAAAGCCTTGATCTTGCGTTTAGAGCGCTTGCCCAATAATCTACAAAGGGACAATTCCGCCATTGACCAAATTGATCAATGGATGGAAAAATTATTCAAGTTTAAAGATGACCCTCGCCTGAAAGAATTGTATTTCATGGTCGAGGAGTTAAGAATCTCATTGTTTTCACAACCGATGAAAACAAAAGCACCCGTGTCTCCAACTCGCTTGCAAAAAGTATGGGATCGTCTTGGAATCAGTTAAGATATAGGTAATTCAGATAAGGAATTTTACATGGGCATCCGCATTACGGGTACGGGCTTATTCCATCCGGAACATGTCATCACCAATGAAGAATTAGTTGAAAGTTTAAATGCTTATGTGGAACTGTTTAATCACGAAAATGCTGACAAAATCGCTGCAGGCGAAGTTGAAGCACGTCGTGGTTCTAGTGCAGACTTTATTGAAAAAGCATCTGGCGTACAACGCCGTTATGTCGTAGAAAAATCAGGCATTCTTGATCCAAAACGCTTACGTCCTAATTTACGTGAACGTGCAGATGATGAAATTTCACTGCAAGCAGAATGGGGCGTAATCGCAGCCAAGCAGGCGATGGAAAATGCCGGTGTGACTGCCGAAGACATTGATATCGTGATCTTGTCATGCTCGAATTTGCAACGTGCTTATCCTGCCGTAGCGATCGAGATTCAAACCGCTCTAGGTATCAAAGGCTATGCCTATGACATGAACGTGGCGTGTTCTGCAGCAACATTTGGTCTGAAACAGGCTTATGATGCGATCAAAGCAGGCGCGCGCCGTGTGTTATTGGTGAATGTGGAAATTACCTCTGCACATACCGATTTCCGTTCACGTGACTGTCACTTTATTTTTGGTGATGTGGCAACCGCTTCAATTATTGAAAATACCGACAGCAAAACCGGTTTTGAAATTCTGGATTCTGAGTTGTTTACCCAGTTCTCGAATAACATCCGCAATAACTTTGGTTTCTTGAATACTTCTGAAAATGCTGACATTGACGACAAACGTTTCCGTCAGGATGGTCGTAAGGTATTTAAAGAAGTCTGTCCACTGGTTGCGAAAATGATTACTGCGCAACTGGAAAAGAATCAGATTGAGCCTACAGGTGTTAAACGCTTCTGGTTACACCAGGCCAATGCCAGCATGAATGAACTGATCCTGAAACTGGTGGTTGGTAAAGAAAATGCCAAACCTGGTCTGGTACCGATCATTCTGAACGAGTTTGCCAACACGTCTTCTGCCGGGGTGATCATTGCCTTGCACCGTACTGCACATGAAGTTGAAGATGGTGAATACGGTGTATTGTGTTCATTTGGTGCCGGTTATTCGGTGGGTTCGATTCTGGTCCAAAAGCGCGTGGCATAGTCCGGAGTAGATAAGGAGCAGACAGCTTGCAGGTCAAACATGATGGGCAATGGATTAGACGCTTAAGTGGCTTATCCAAATTATATTTTACCCCTACCTTTTTAGGGGCTGAATATATTGATGCCAGTCGGCCTGCAATGTATGTCGGTAATCATTCCATGTACGGCATCTTTGATTCGCCGATGCTGATTGATTATCTCTATAACGAACATAAGGTGGCTGTGGTCAGTATTGCGGATCATAGCCATTTTTATGTGCCCTTATGGCGTGAAGCCGTGAAAAAGTTTGGGGCAGTCGATGGCATCCAGCATTATGTACGTGCTGTGATGCAGCAGGGCTACTCGATTCTGGTGTTTCCAGGAGGTGGGCGTGAGGTACTCAAACGTCAGGGTGAACAGTATCAGCTGATCTGGAAGCAACGCTACGGATTTTTAAGACTTGCTCAGGAATTTAACTATGACATTGTCCCTTTTGCTGCGCTTGGTGGGGATGAAGTCTATGAGATTGGCTTTGATGCCAATAAGATCATCCAGCATAAATATTTTCAAAAACTCCTCAAAGTACCACAACTCAATAAATTATTACGTCAGGGCGATGTGATTCCATCTTTGCCTAAACGATTATTCCCAAAACGCCTGCCATTTTATTTTCAGTTTATGCCGCGACAATCGATTGCTCAGGTTCAGACTCAGGAAGAGCTGATTGCATTTCGACACAGCTTGCAGCAACATATTTATACCGGCTTGGCCGAGCTTAAGGCGCTACGTCAGCAAGACTAAAACAGAAAAATTCTTCCTGTAAAATCTAGGCTATGATCTATTGAGATGTTCTATTTTTAGCAATGAGGATGCATGGACTGTTTTATAGTGCAAGTGATGCCATAATGTATTTTTAAGTGTTCACTGATTGGCGATCAAGGACTCAGCATGATCCAATATAAAAATAAGATGATTCTAAGATGACCGAGGTGTACGTATGGAACAGGAAAGCTTGGTAGCATCTTTAAGGTTATTGGCACAACAATGTTTACGGATTTCTCCAGAGCTGAACCAGCTTTATCTTGATCAGATGGCAATAATTGGTCATCTGAATGCACAAAATTTAATAAAAATTCAGCAGGATCAGTGCCGGATTGAATTGCTGGATGGTCTGTTTTATATCCAGTTTCATACTCCCTATGCACTAGACTCTGGAGCTGCACCTGCTTTGGTTGACAGTCATTTTTATTTTCAGCAATGTAAGGCAGAAGCCCTGGAGGAATTCTTTTTACAGGATATCTATTTCCTGACTGGCGATTTAAAACCACAGCATTCGCTGTATTTACGCGACAAAGCCAAACAGTTACGTCAGCTTATCCTAGCTCAGGTTTATGCGTGGGTTAATGGCCTGGAACGGGTGTCCGAATTTTTGCAGCAAATGTCGATTGTTCAAGCTGAGATTATCGACCAGCAGCTGATCAAGGCCGGGTTGTATACAGCACCTGTCATGCAAAACTTTATTCAGGATGAACAAGAGATTCCACAGCAGATTCTTGAAAGCTTGCAACAGGCTTTTTCTTTGGAGTGTCTACAGCAGGATGAATTCCTGTCGATCCAGTCATTGATGGACAGTCTGGATGAGTTCTGTTTTAGCGCCGCACAGTTTTTGCCTCCGGCACTGTTCCGGATTATGTCGCTGTCTTTTGAAGAGCGCTTTAATCTGCATGAATTGAATGATCATACTGATGATATCTGTTTGCTATATCGGCATGCTGAGGAGCAAAGTAATTTGCTCGGTTTTGTCCGATTGATGAACCGGGACGTGTGGCATCGGGATGATTTATTATCCAAACGGAATTTCCTGGAAAATCATCCGTATTTATGGCAGAAAAAAGTAGCCCGATTGCCACTATTTGATTGTCATCGTGCCGTGAACTGGATCTTCAAGCAACCGGCCGAGGTACTGGACTGGATCAGTAATAATATCCAGCATAGCAGTGTACGCGTTGCAGTAACTGCCTTAAGTTTTGTAGACAGCCATCATATTCATCCCCAGATTATTTTGGCGACTTTGCAATATTTTCAATATGTCTCGGCGCGACTGTTTATTCATAGCATGCATGAATATGCAATCCAGCATGACTGGTTTCAGCATCAGTATAATCAGGCGGTGGTATTAAAAGGCACACGCCAATCGATTGAGGATCAGCGGATTGCGATTAGCCCTTCAATTCTTTATCTGGACGAATGGATGGAGCTGCTGCGCAATGTGGTTAAAATGGATGATCAGCTGACTAAAAAGGTTTATCTGAACTTGAGCCGGATGATGCAGGCTTATATGCAGCATTTATATAAAATTACGGCGCATTTACCCGATGAGGTTCTGGTGTATATTCAGCCTCAAAGCCAGCAGAATCGTGATTTCTATAATGTTCTGCACCGCTATCGCATTCCTTTTACTGAGTTCAGGCAGCTGTTTTATTTGCAAAGCGGGCATGTACGTGAGTCGCTATTTGACAGTTATGTGCGTGACTATCTGGTAGAGTATTTTTCCAGCCATACAGAAATACCGAAAAATCTGAGCTGGACCAGTTTGTTTAATCAGGCGGTCGTCTGGCATGATCAGGTTCAAAAGCAGGAAATGATCGCCAAGCTGAAAAAACAGTTCGCACTGGTGAACTGGACACCAATCACTCAGGTTTCATTTTTACTGTATTTCAACTGGCGTTTTGAAGAACTTAAAACTTTGGATCGGATTTTAGAGGAATCTAAAATTTTCAGGAACTGTCTGGCGGCAAGCTATGCTCAGCAAATTTTGGAAGGGCAGTATGTGGCCTTTCGTATGTCTCATCCTGCTGTGCGCCTACCCTTGATCTTGGGGTGTCAATTAGTGAATGGACAGGTGATTTTTGATCAGCTGGAATATCCGAATAACCAGAAAGCAGAAGCTGAATACAGTAATATCGCCATGCATTTTATTAACTGGCTCAACTTGCAGGCCTGACAGTTCAATACAGCTTGTTTTCCTCCATGACGCTTAACTTTTCCGCTAAAAATCGTTAGGCTATAGCCGTTCTTTTACGGTATTGCTCTTATGAAACAGGAAACTGCCCTTAAGTTACTCAAAGCAGGAGAAAATGTCTTTTTAACCGGTTCTGCCGGTGCAGGAAAAACCTATACGCTGAATCAATATATTAATTATTTAAAGGCGCGTAAGGTCGCCGTCGCGATTACCGCATCGACCGGTATTGCAGCCACACACATGAATGGTATGACTATTCATACCTGGGCAGGCATTGGCATTAAAGACTTTTTGTCTGAAGAAGACTTAAAGCGGATGAAAGAGCGCAAATACTTAAAAGAACATCTGGAAAATGCGCAAGTCCTGATTATTGACGAAATTTCAATGCTGCATGCCAAGCAGCTGAATCTGGTCAATCAGGTATTGAAATATTTCAAGGAAAGTGATGAAGCTTTCGGTGGTATTCAGGTGATTGTAGCAGGGGACTTTTTCCAGTTACCGCCAGTCGGTAAAAATGATGAGCGCAACCGCGACAAATTCTGCTTTATGTCGGATGCCTGGGTCGAAGCCAAGTTTCGCGTTTGCTACCTAACTGAGCAGCATCGTCAGGGCAATGATTATTTGAATGACATTCTGAATGCGATCCGTGCGCAGGCGATTAGCCATGAACACCGCACTGCTTTACAGGCCACGCGACATCAAGAAATTGGTGATACCTATACGCGCCTGTATACGCATAATATGGATGTAGACAGTATTAACTTTAAACATCTGAATGAAATTGACAATGATCCGCGCCAGTTTGATGCGCAGTGTGATGGCAATGAAAAGCTGATCGAGACTTTAAAATCGTCAGTGCGAGCGCCTGAAGCCTTAACCCTGAAAAAACATGCCAAAGTCATGTTTGTGAAAAACAACTTTGATATGGGTTATATCAACGGCAGTTTGGGCGAAGTGATCAGTTTTGAAGAAGATGATGAATATGGTGTGCTGCCTAAAGTCAAACTGACCGATGGCACTACATTGGTGGTTGAGCCTGAAACCTGGTCGGTGGACAATGAGGCCGGTAAAACCATTGCCAGTTTCCAGCAGATTCCATTGCGTCTGGCCTGGGCGATTACCATTCATAAATCACAAGGCATGACTCTGGAAGCTGCCGAGATTGACCTGAGCCATACTTTTGAAAAAGGACAGGGCTATGTCGCGTTGTCCCGTTTGAAAAGCTTAAATGGCCTACGATTAAAAGGTTTTAATGAGCAGGCTTTGGAACTCGATAGTCTGGCAATTAAAGCCGATCGCCGTTTTCAAGAACTTTCTGATGAAGCCGAAGCGAATTTTGAAAATGTCGATTTGACGGCACAGCATAAGGCCTTTATCCGACATTGTGGCGGGACTTTGAATGAAGTTGAAATCCAGCGCAATGAGAAGAAAATTTCCAAGAATGGGGGTAAGCAAAGCTATGCCGCTGCAACGCTAGACGAAACGCGTGAACTGTTTGAAGAAGGTTATGAAATTGCCGATATCGCGACTGAACGTGGTTTGACCCCGGCAACCATCATCAATCATTTGGGGCGTTTGCATAAAGAGCAGGGGCTGGATATCTCGCTGGCACATCCGGGTGAGGAAGTGGTGGAGCAGGTTCGCAAGATTTATAAACGCCTGACCAAGCGTCAAAACTCGGAGCATTTTAATGATGACGGTTCTATTAAGTTGCGTCCGATTGTGGAATTGACCACGCCTAAAATGGCTTATGACCAAGTGCGTCTGGCACTACTATTTGTAGAATAATCATTAAAAGTGATGTTTAAGAGTTCTTAAGATGCACAGTTTATTCGTATACGGCACGCTTCGTCCGCAGCAACCCAATGCCCCTGTCATGGAGCGGATTGGGGGGAGCTGGAAAGCCGGTTATATTCGTGGGTATTTGCAGCAGCGTGGTTGGGG
The DNA here is from genome assembly GCF_022967985.1 of Acinetobacter lwoffii. Lineage (GTDB taxonomy): Bacteria > Pseudomonadota > Gammaproteobacteria > Pseudomonadales > Moraxellaceae > Acinetobacter. Next base: position 12,958 of record NZ_JALJVC010000031.1, read on the forward strand.
TGCTGAGCTGGGTAGCCCGGGTATTCAGCTCAGTGATTCGGGAGAGATTGTTCCGGGTTATGTATTCATATCCGAGAATCTTCCCCAATATTGGGATGAGCTGGATGCATTTGAAGGCGATGAATATCAACGTATCCCGGTTAAAGTATATTTGGAAAATGGTCAGACGATAGAAAGTTTGGTCTATGCTTTGAAAGATTAGACTGGGGTGTGTCATTTATTGAATTTCAAATTTTTATCAGGTCAGAGCTTCAAAGATCATAACTTTCCTTTGACTTGGTTTCAAAAGATTGAATTAATAAAGTATTCCGTTGATCTGATAGTATCTTCTGAGCAAGCCTGAAGCATTGCTTTAGAGCTTAGCGCAAGATAATCAACGGGTGGTCTGCATATTTCCGGTCATGTGATGTATTTTTGAGAAATTATTGCATACTGGGAATACGCGCTGATGATTTGTACATTTATTGTGTACTAATCAATAACGATAAAATCCCAGCCGCAATTAAAGGACCGACTGGAACACCGCGTAATACTGCTACACCAGCCACTGTGCCTAATAACAGTCCGGCCACCACATCTGGCTGATTTGACATCAGCTTCACTCCACGTCCGCCCAGCCAAGCAACAAAAACCCCAATCGCGATTGCCAGCAAAGACTTCCAGCTCAGGAAAGATTTGAGAATACTTTCTCCTGAAATTTTGCCACTGGCAATCGGTGTCAGAACACCAATGGTCAGAATAATAATGCCGATATTTAAACCATGCGCCTGTACATAAGGCAATAAACTGCTGAGAGGCGTGATTTTCAAAACGATTAACACCGCTGCAGCAATGGTGACGGCGCTATTGTGACTGAAAATACCGCAAGCCAGTAAAACCAAAAGAACAATCAGATTCAGATCAAGTTGCGACATAAGCGGGAGAGAAAGAATGAAAAATAAAGCTATTGTAGAGCTTTTCAACGCATGATACCTAGAAAACAGCGGAAGAAACCAAATTCATGACTGTTTCAGGATAGAATGCACAGGTCTTCACTCGATACAGGTATAAACAGATGCTATTGGAAAAAATGTTGCAGTCACAAGGTTTCGGCTCCCGCAAGCATTGTCAGCAACTGATTAAAAATGGTGCTGTTTCAATTCAAGATGAAGTGGTTGACAATCCTAAATATAACCTGGATTTAAATCATTTAAATTTCGAGGTTTATGGTAAAAGTCATACCTATCGGGAAAAAGTTTATATCGCCTTAAACAAACCACAAGGCTACGAGTGTTCGCATCAGGCGACGCATCATTTTAGTGTGTTTGACCTGTTTGATGACATTTTGCTGAATCGGGGGATTCAGTGTGTAGGCCGTCTGGATCAGGATACCACCGGACTATTATTGCTGACCGATGATGGACAGTTTCTGCAAGCGCTCACCCATCCGAAAAAGCATGTCGCCAAAGTTTATCAGATGCAAACTGCGGATGCCGTCACGGATGAACAGATTCAGCAACTAGAACAAGGTGTTGAATTAAGAAATGAAAAAGGCATTTTTTCAGCTACCGAAGTGACACGATTGGCTGAGAACCGTCTGCAAATGACCATTCATCAAGGTGTTTATCATCAGGTAAAACGCATGCTGGCTGCCGTAGGTAATAAAGTTGAACAGCTACATCGTGCACAGATTGGTGTTTTGGCCTTGCCTGAACTGGCTGAAGGAGAATGGTTGTATTTAAATGCAGAACAGATGGCGCAGGCCAAATTCCGCTCAGAATAATAATTTTTTTATTCGCTTGAAATGTGATTAAAAAGATTAGGACTTATTTTAGGAAACAGTGATAGGTCTGAAATTCATCATCCTTGATAAATCCCATGGATTCGTACAATTTATGCGATTGATAATTATTCTTTTGGGTTTCCAGGGTGATTCTTAAGGCCTGTTCATGTTTGGCAAATAAAATCGCGGTATCAATTAGTTGTTTGGCTGCGCCCTGACGCCGAAAAACCGGGGTGATATAGACATCATCCAGAATATAATAGGTCGAGCAGGCCACTGAAGAAAAACCCAGATACAGGATAATAAAGCCGGTAAAAGTATCATCTTTGGTATTAATGAAAATGACGGTTTGCCCATCTTCAAAACGCTGTTTTAAAAATTGGTAAGAGAGTTCAGGATTGGAAGACGTACCATAAAACTGTCGATATTCATCAAATAATACCGCCAGCTGATTCAGGTCTGCTGACTGGGCGCGTCGTACGAGCATTGCATACTCCATGCTAATTTTTTATTGATTATCAGCATCAAGCATAGCGAAGTTTGGGAGTGGCAGGCTTTAGAAATTGTTCGGAAATGCAACAATGTTAAATTTTGTCGCTTTCACCCAAAATGGCATTCAGTTCTTCAAATAAATCAAGATGATCATCATCCAGCTGAATCTCCTGATCATCGAGTAGATTCAGGGCAGAACTGGAAAGCGCATTTTGCTCGGTTTTCGCTTCATTTTGTTTCAGCTTGCGCAGCCGGATCAGCTGTTCCAGATTGATATTCTGGTTTTCAATCGAGAAGGGGATGGATTTGGTAATCACCACCTGCTTGAAAAAAAGACGCACGGCCTGAGCTGGCGTAATCCCCAATTGCTTAAATACCGCAAAGGCTTGTTTCTTCTCTTGCGAGTCCAAGCGAATTTGATAAACTTCAGTTTTTCTCATAATATTTTTAAAGCTTTAAATTACTTAACTTTTCGCCTTTATTCTAATCAATTACGTTTGAAATTCAATCTTAAAGCGACCGATTTTAGAAAATAATCTGTAATGACAAGAGATTTACAGTGTCAATTCAAGGTGCGAGCTGAAATTCATGCTTTTCTGCGTGATCGGATCGACAAATTGAATATGTTTGGCCAATAAACTTAAAGGTGCTGAAAAATCATCTTCCGCTTTATGCGCTACTTGGGGGTAAAAGGGATCGTGCTGAATCGGAATACCCAGATGATTCAAGTGCACCCGTAATTGGTGCTGTTTGCCAGTATGCGGCTTCAGCTCATATTTGGCCCATTCTGTATTATGTTCCAGCAGATCAATCGCCGTCTCGCTATTCGGCGTTCCGTCTAGCACGTGCATGGTATAAAAAGGCTGTCCCTTTTCCATTCTTAATCGCGTGATCAATGGAAATTTTAAATCAGGTTGATAAGCTGCAATCGCATGATAAGTCTTCTGCACTTGACGTGTAGCAAACATCTGCTGATATAGGCCACGTGATTCCACGCATTTGGAAATCAGGACCACACCTGCCGTTTCACGATCCAGCCGATGAATAGGCGTTAAATGTTCATTACCGGTTTGCTTTTTAAGACGAACCAATAGCGTTTCCTGCACATATTGTCCGGTCGGGCTCATGGTCAAAAAATGCGGTTTATCGACCACCATGAAATGCTCATTTTCAAATAAAATCTGATGTTGAAAAGGAACATGCACTTCATGTGCCAAAAAGCGATAATAGTAACAATGGCTATTGGCCTGAAATGGACTTTCTGAAGTTAATCGATTGCCCTGAGCATCATAGACCAGACCTTCGGCGAAACGGGACTGCCATTCATCTGCTGTGATATGCGCAAATTGCGTGCATAAATAAGCAAAAACTGTCAGAGGTGCATCCGGACTGGCTGGCAAAAACACTTTACTGGCACTGACCCCATTGAGCATAGGCGGGTTAAATTCAACAGTTGGTTGCATGGCAGGCAGATTAACCTCTTAAGGAGCAGATGCTGTGAAAAAATACAGTTTCTCACACAGGTGAATAGGCTTTTAAAGCGTGGCGATGCTATCATATTTATTCTTTTGCATCATGTCGTGAGTAATATGCCTTATTCATTTAGTGTCACTTTAAATCATGAAGACGATACCCAAAAACTGGCCAAGGTTCTGGCGGAGAATTTCCCTGCGGGGGTCGTGTATCTGATTGGTGACCTAGGGGCAGGAAAAACGACCTTAACGCGTTATTATTTGCAACAGTTGGGTCATAAAGGTTCAGTGAAAAGTCCAACTTATACACTGGTCGAACCCTATCAAATTAATGGTCAGGATATTTTTCATTTTGACTTGTATCGTCTGAATGATCCGTATGAACTGGAACTGATGGGCATCCGGGATTACCTGGAAACACCGAGTGCGCTATTTTTATTTGAATGGCCATCTAAAGGTGGTGATGAAATTCCGCAAGCTGACCTGATTATTGAAATTTTAAAATCTGAAGATGAACTTACCCGTACTGCAAGCCTGATTTCATCGAATCTTGCTTTACGAGAGGCTCTGGAGCGTCAATTTTCACATGTCGAATGATTTAAGTCTGCGCCGTATTCGTGCCCTTGATCCTGCACTTGCCAACCAGATTGCCGCAGGTGAGGTGATTGAACGTCCGGCTTCTGTGGTCAAGGAGTTACTGGAAAACTCGATTGATGCGGGGGCGACAGAGCTGATCATTCGGGTCGAACAGGGCGGTAGTACTTTAATTGAAATCATCGACAATGGACGCGGAATTCATCATGAGGATTTACCGCTGGCCGTGATGCGTCATGCCACCAGCAAAATCCAGAGTGCTGATGAGCTGTATGCGATTAGCAGTCTGGGCTTTCGTGGCGAAGCACTGGCGTCGATAGCAGCAGTTTCACGCCTGACCATGATCAGCAGTCCAAGTGACGAGGGCATCGGTTATCAGGTCGAAGTCAATGGCACGGCTTTTGATCATCAGGAAATTCAAGCGGTCGCGGCTTCAAAAGGGACGCATATTCGGGTTCAGGATTTGTTTTTTAATGTGCCTGCACGACGTAAATTCCTGAAAAAACCGGGCACTGAATTTGGTCATATCGAAGAAATTGTGCGCCGTATGGCACTGACGCATTTTGATATCCGTTTTGTGCTGGAACATAATGAAAGCATCAAACTGAATTTACCCGTGGCGGATAGCGGCGCTTTGCGTTTTCAGCGGGTACAGCAATTGCTTGGCCGCCAGTTTACTGAAAATGCCTACTGGATGGATGCAGACAGTATCAACATGCGTTTGTCTGGCTGGCTTGGCCATCCTTCAGATGCACGTGCACAGGCTGATTTGCAGTATGTCTATGTAAATGGCCGGATTGTCAAAGACAAAACCATTTCCCATGCCTTACGGATGGCCTATGACGGCATCCTGCATGGGCATCAGCATGCGGCTTATTTACTGTTTTTAGAAGTTGATCCAGAAAATGTGGATGTAAACGTCCATCCGACCAAGCATGAAATTCGCTTCCTGAATCAACGTGAAGTACATGAGTTCGTACGGCATTATGCCAAAGAAACGTTGGCACAATTCCAGACCGCAACTGCAGATTTAGCCGAGGCAATGAAACAGGATGAGCAGCCTGGCTTGACGGCCCCGCAACCGCGTTATCAGGAACAGTTCAGCCTGCATCAGACTGCGCATTCGCAGCCACAGGTGGTGAGAACGACATCTGCCTTAAGTGAAAATGAAACTTCAGATGTGCTGACCGATTTTGCATCTTCAGGTCCACAAACAGTGCATTATTCCCAAGATTACCGTAAATCTTATTCTGGTTCACAGCAGCTGAATAATGCCTTGCAAAGTTATTTAGCACCGCTCAGAGAAAGTTCGGAAACCGAAGTATTTAGTCCTGAGCAGTCTTTTCAGACACATGTAAAGGCCAAAGTGGATGAGCATCCATTGGGCATTGCCATTGCCCAGTTACATGGTATCTACATTCTGGCACAAAATACCGAAGGTCTGATTATTGTCGATATGCATGCGGCGCATGAACGTATTGTTTTGCAGCAAATGAAATCAGCCTGGGATAAACCTGAATTCTGGACGTCACAGCAACTACTGATTCCAAAGGTCGTAAACATTAGCCGGATGCAGGCGATGCGGGTAGAAGAGCTGAAAGAACAACTCGCACGTTTGGGTCTGGAAATTGATCAGTATGGTGATGAGCAAGTCATTGTACGTGGTGTGCCGGCTATTCTACACAAGGCGGATTTTGATGCCCTGATTCCTGAATTATTGAATGATTTAGATCCGGGTGATCAGGCACAAAGTCTATTGCAGAAGCGTGACCAGATTCTGGCAGGCATGGCCTGTCATGGTGCAGTGCGAGCGCATCGTATTTTAAGCCTGTCGGAAATGAATGCTTTATTACGTCAGATGGAACAAACCGAATTTGCCAGTCAATGTAATCATGGCCGCCCGACTTGGCGCGCCTTTCCATTGGCTCAACTAGATAAACTTTTTGCTCGAGGAGAGTAGTTTTACATGTCCAATCAATTGCCGGTCATCAATTTAATGGGGCCAACTGCAAGTGGTAAAACCGCTTTGGCATGTGAACTGTATGAGCAAGGGGGATTTGAGCTGATTTCGGTCGATTCTGCACTGGTTTATCGGGAAATGGACATTGGTACAGCCAAACCTTCTAAAGAGGAACTGGCGCGCTATCCGCATCATCTGATTGATATTATCAGTCCACTTGAAGTGTATTCTGCAGCCAACTTTGTCGAAGATGCTTGCTGCCTGATTGATGATATTCATGCGCGTGGTAAAACCCCGATTCTGGTCGGTGGCACCATGCTGTATTTTAAGGCCTTGCTTGAAGGTTTGTCAGATAACCTACCAAGTGCAGACTATGCTATCCGGGCACAGATTGAAGCCAAGGGTGAGCAGGAGGGCTGGGAAGCGGTTTATGCAGAATTATGTGCAGTCGATCCGATTGCCGGTGAAAAATTCAAGGTTAGCGACAAGCAGCGCATTATTCGAGCCTTGGAAGTTTTTAAATTGACTGGTGAGCCGATTACAAAACTACAGGCAGAACAACCTAAAAACTTACCATATCGTTACAGTTTCCATAATTATGCACTGATGCCAGATCGGTTAGAATTACATGGGCGTATTGAACAACGTCTGGAAATTATGTGGAAAAGCGGTTTTTTAAATGAAGTTGTGAATTTAATTGAAAAATACGATTTTAATGAAAATTTACCTTCCATGCGTTCAGTGGGTTATCGTCAGGCTATAGAATTCTTAAAAAATGCTGATAAAACCAAGGAAAAGCAACGGGAAATGGAGGATAAAGCTTTATTTGCGACACGACAACTTGCAAAACGTCAATATACGTGGTTAAGGTCTTTGCAAGAAAAGCATAAATTTACAACATATTTTACGCTACAGCAGGCTCAAGAAGACTTGCGAAACTGTCACGGATAAAGCAAAATTTAGGGACTATCTTTTTTATAATTTTTAATTGAAAAATAGAGATAGTTTTTGCGCTGATTTTTAATTTTTTTGGAGTTATAACATGTCTAAAGGTCAAACTTTACAAGATCCATTCTTGAATTCTCTCCGTAAGGAACGTATCCCAGTATCTATCTTCCTGGTAAACGGTATTAAATTACAAGGTCATATCGAATCTTTTGACCAATACGTGGTTTTATTAAAAAATACAGTAAGCCAAATGGTTTATAAGCATGCAATTTCAACTGTAGTACCTGCACGTAATCCACGTCCTGCTGGCGCGCCTGCTGGTCCACAAGGTGCGGGCTTCGGTGGTCAAGGTGCTGCAGGTGGCTTTGGTGGCGGTCAAGGTGCTGGCGGCTTCGGTGGTCA
>NZ_JALJVC010000032.1 GCF_022967985.1 Acinetobacter lwoffii
TTTTCCTAAAATTAACATAATACACCTTATACGAAATGCTTGATATTTCTCTTTAAATATCATTATATTAAAGCAAGCCGTTCTGGAATATAGGGCACCAGAGCGGCTTTTTATTGATTATTCATGTTCCACGCTTAAAATTCGAACAGTGTTTCATGATTTTTATAAGTTAAACTAAATTTAGTTGCTAATCCCAATAAGCTATTCACTAACTTGTAAATATCGGTATACCGCCTGACGACTAATCCCAAAAGCTTTCCCTAATGCCATTTTCGATGGATACTTCCCCTCCTTCCATGCTTGTCGTAAAGCTTCAGCTTGGTCAGGCTTTAGTTTATGCACCCGACCTTTGTATTTCCCCTGAGCAGAGGCGAGTTTTATTCCTTCCTTTTGCCGCTCTAAAATGATCTCACGTTCGAACTGTGCAAAAGCACCCATCATTTGAAGCATCAAATTATCCATCGGGGTGGATTCGGCTGTAAAAGTAATATTTTCTTTTACAAACTGGATGGCGATCCCTCGTTTGACCAGTTTATCTACTTCAGTGACCAAATCTTTTAGGCTTCGCGCAAAACGATCCATTGAATGTACAATCACCCTGTCCCCTTCCCGGACATAGTTCAACATTTCCTGAAATTTAGGTCGGTCAGTATTTTTACCTGAAGCACGGTCAACAAAAATCCGGTCGACCTCAATTCCTTCAAGTTGACGTCCAGTGTTTTGCTCGACAGAACTTACCCGGACATACCCTACTTTTTGGCCTTTCACTTTTTCACGCCCCAATTGGATAAAAATGAACAATTTCGTAAATTATAAATCTTTAACACTAAAGTTACATGTTACTTATGATTAAAAATCATTTAAATGATACATAATTTCATGAACTTTCAGATTGTAACTTTAGGGTATACTCTAAATTTACATATTTAAATAACGAGTTTTTTCTCACTCATAAGAATTTGCAAGAATATATATACATTTATTGACATTAAGTAATTTAAATAAAATCAATATACGTATTTGCATATATGTGGAAATACGTATATAAGTATATCTGAGTTTCTAATAGCAGTGTTAGTCAAAATGTTCTCGACCATAAAGATTTATCACAATCCTGAGTGTGGTACATCAAGGAATACCTTAGCTTTAATTCAAAATGCAGGAATTGAACCAATCGTTATTGAATATCTAATTACCCCACCTTCGAAAGCAGAATTAATTGAACTTATTCGTAGTGCTGGTTTAAGTGTTAGAGAAGCAATTCGTAAAAATGTACCTCCATATTCTGATTTAGAAATTGTTCGGGAAGATTGGTCTGATGAACAGCTTTTAAATTTTATGCTTCAACATCCTATTTTGATTAACCGCCCATTCGTTGTTACGGATTTAGGTACACGTTTGTGTCGTCCTTCTGAAGTTGTTTTGGATATTCTCCCGTTTCCTCAGAAAGGCGCATTTAGCAAAGAAGATGGTGAAAAAATTATTGATGAAAATGGCCAAAGAATTAAATAGTACTTTCTCATCTCTTGAATGGAAAGAATGTGAAGGAGATTTATATGGATCAAGTTAATTTTTTTAAATGCTTATCAGATGAAACACGTCTCAATATAGTGACATTAATTGTTGAAAATAAAGAACTATGTGTATGTGATTTGACTGAAAAACTACAACTCAGTCAACCGAAAATTTCAAGACATTTAGCCCTTTTACGTGCTTCAGGGCTACTTCAAGATCGCAGACAAGGCCAATGGGTTTACTACAGTATCAATCCAAAATTGGCCAACTGGTGTTATGAAATTTTAGATATTTTGAAGACGGTTCAATCTCAATCAAAGCTGGATGATCAACACCCCCTTTCTGTAAATAGTTATTGTGAGTAATTCAATGAAATTTTTATTTTTATGTACTGGAAATAGCTGCCGTAGCATTTTGTCTGAAGTTTTGTTTAATAGCCGAGCACCAGAAGGTTGGAAAGCCTATAGCGCTGGGAGTAAGCCTTCAGGTCAAGTTCACCCGCTAACTTTAGAAACCCTTGAAAACTTAGGATTATCTACCGAAGGTTTATGGAGTAAAACGATTAATGATTGTGAACAATATCAACCTGATGTTGTGATCACAGTATGTGATTCTGCTGCTCAAGAAGCATGTCCACTTTATTTGGGTGGAGCAATCAAGGCACATTGGGGCTTGGCTGATCCTTCACACTTAGACGTGAATAAAGAAGAAAAAATGAAAGCCTTTATGAGCACTGTTGAACATATCAATCGTCGCTTAGATGCTTTATTTAAACTTAATGTAGATAAACTATCTCGCTCAGAATTGATTGCAGCAATTAATCAAATTTCGAACGTTGAGTAAGTGAAATGTCTGAAAAACGCTTATCTTTTTTAGATCGCAACCTGACGCTATGGATTTTTATTGCCATGGCCTTAGGCATTGCCATCGGAAACTTCTTTCCTCAGGCTTCTGTCGCACTCGATAAATTAAGCATTGATTCAGTGAATATTCCAATCGCGATTGGTCTTATTCTAATGATGTATCCACCACTGGCAAAAGTGAACTATGCGACTTTGCCACAAGTGTTTAAGGATAAGAAAACCCTTACTTTGTCCTTAGTACAAAACTGGCTGATCGCGCCAGTACTCATGTTTGCCCTGGCAATCATATTTTTACATAGTTATCCAGAATATATGACCGGTGTCATCCTGATTGGTCTTGCTCGATGTATTGCCATGGTTCTGGTGTGGAATGGCTTGGCCTGTGGTGATAATCAATATGTTGCAGCATTAGTTGCCTTTAACAGCATCTTCCAGATTCTATTTTTCAGTACCTATGCCTGGTTATTCCTGACCTTCCTTCCACCCTATTTTGGTGTCGCTTCGCAGGTCATTAATGTCGATTTCTGGACCATCACCCATGCTGTTCTGGTTTATCTTGGTATTCCGTTCTTATTAGGTTTCTTAACGCGATGGATTTTGGTGAAACAGAAAGGCGTGGAATGGTATGAAACCAAGTTCATTCCGAAAATCAGTCCGCTGAGTTTAATGGCTTTGCTGTTCACCATTCTGGCCATGTTTAGCCTAAAAGGCGGTGATGTCGTGAGTCTTCCGCTTGAAGTTTTACGCATCGCGATTCCTTTAACCATTTACTTCGTTTTAATGTTCTTCATCAGCTTCTTTATGAGTAAATGGATGGGCAATGACTATCCTAAGACCACAGCAATTGCATTTACCGCAGCGGGGAATAATTTTGAATTATCACTTGCAGTAGCGATTGCAACTTTTGGTATCGCTTCGCCTGTTGCTTTTACCACGATTATTGGCCCACTGGTCGAAGTTCCTGTGTTGATTGCCTTGGTGAGTGTTTCACTCTGGCTGAGAAAGAAAGTTTTTAAAGAGGCCTAACTCTATGAATCTCCCAAATGTAGATCTAAATCTTCTTGAGCAACCCACCTTTGAAAAAGTTCAAGCCAAAGAACTTGCTCATCCTCCGCGAATTTTGCTGCTGTATGGCTCTAATCGAGAACGTTCTTACAGTCGCCTTGCAGTTCTTGAAGCCGGTCGAATCCTTGAGCATTTTGGGGCGGAAATAAAAATCTTTCATCCTAAAGGGCTTCCTTTACCAGAAGATGCGGATACTGAGCATCCAAAAGTAAAAGAACTGCATGAGCTTTTAGCATGGTCAGAAGGCATGGTCTGGTGTTCACCTGAACGCCATGGTTCTATGAGTTCAATCTTTAAATCTCAAATCGACTGGATTCCACTGGCAGGAGGGGCAATCCGTGCTACCCAAGGTAAAACTCTTGCCTTGATGCAAGTCAGTGGCGGATCACAGTCATTTAACAGCCTGAACCAGATGCGTATTTTGGGGCGGTGGATGCGGATGATCACCATTCCAAATCAGTCTTCAGTTCCAAAAGCTTTTTTGGAGTTTGAAGAAGATGGACGAATGAAACCTTCGGCTTTCTATGACCGGATTGTGGATGTGATGGAAGAGTTATTTAAGTTCACCCTACTGACTCGTGGACAAAGCAAATACCTGACAGATCGTTATTCTGAACGCAAGGAATCGGCTGAAGAGTTGTCCAAGCGTGTAAATCAGCGCAGTTTATAAATGCTGGATGGTATTAAATACTGCGCCTCATTGCCAGGTCAGTAACACTTTTATGCTGTACCGATGAAGTGCTGTTAAAGGTACAATGAATATTGTAAAAACCCAGTCTTCATGATTGGGTTTTTACATTAAAGAAGTCAGAGATAAATAAGGAAAAGGTGAAGGCTTTGAACCAGAAACAGACTGAAACTGATGTGATCATTATCGGTGGTGGGCAGGCCGCTTTATCTACCGCTTATTTTTTAAAGCGCAAGAAAATCCCATTCATTATATTGGATGAGCAAAATCAAGCGGGGGGTGCCTGGCTGCATACCTGGGAGTCATTGCGTCTTTTTTCTCCTAATACCTGGAGTTCTCTATCCGGTTGGATGATGCCCATCACTGAACAGACCTATCCAACACGAAATGAGGTGATCCAGTATTTATCGGCTTATGAACAGAGATATCAATTTTCGATTGTTCGTCCAGTACATGTCGATCGTGTGGAATCGAAGGGAAAGTATTTAGACGTATATGCTGGAGAAAAGTTTTGGCGAGCCAAGGTGGTGGTCAGTGCAACAGGGACATGGCGCCAGCCGTTTATTCCTGATTATCCGGGACAGGAAAACTTTCAAGGCACGCAGTTACATTCAGCCCATTACCTGAATGCAGATTCATTTAAAGATAAGAAAGTCATCGTGGTGGGTGGGGGGAATTCGGGCGCGCAAATACTCGCTGAGGTTTCACAAGTTGCTGAAACCATTTGGGTCACAAAAACTCCGCCTCAATTTTTACCTGATGATGTCGATGGTCGAGTACTGTTTTTAAGAGCAACTGAGCGTTTAAAAGTACAACAAGAAGGAAGAAAAGTTGACCAGCCAATAGGTGGCCTAGGTGATATTGTGATGATCGATAGTGTCAAAGAGGCAAGGAATAGAGGAGTCTTACATAGCCGTCCACCTTTTCAATCTTTAGCTACAGATGCAGTTATTTGGCCAGATGGAAAAAAAGAGAAAATTGATGTGATTATTTGGTGTACTGGATTTAAGGCTTCATTAAATCATCTAAAAAGTATAGATATAGTAGAGCGAGATAACTTTGTAGAAGTTCAAAATGGAAGGTCTATTAAGTTACCTAACTTGTGGTTAGTTGGATATGGAGATTGGACAGGTATGGCATCTGCAACATTAATTGGCGTTTCTAGAACAGCGAGAGCTACAGTAGATGAGATCTTCACTTATCTACAAGAAATTAATACTAAAAAATTTTCAGAATAATTATTCATATCGAGTATAAGAATTTTAGAATCGGTTTTGTGTCTAGGCTACTGGGAGCATTCCAATATTTTGATTATTATTTCACTAAAAGTGTCTACAAGATCATGCTCTTCATTAAGCCATAATTTTTGATATTTAAACCTAATTTCATGAATTGCACTAAAAAGAGGGAACTCTTTCATAATTTATAATTAAATTAGAAGTTTTCTTAGGAAGCTGTTTAATATTATTGATATCTATACAGTTTTTCTTGTAAAAGCGCTTCATTTATAGTGAGTATTTCAATAAAATAAGGGAGCTAGCTCCCTTATTTTATTCATTTGCTAATTAAAAATTACTCGCAACTTGATATGTGATGAATGAAAAGATGTAGGCTAATGCAAACAAATAAGTTGCCATAATGATGGGCTGTTTCCAGCTGCCAGTTTCTCGTCTAATTGTTGCTAACGTAGCAAGACAATGGGGAGCAAAAATAAACCATACCAATAATGATAAACCTGTGGCTAACCCCCATCCATCCGGGCCTGAAATTTGACTTAACAGACTTTGAGTTACTGTATCTTCATCACCTGACATCGCATAAATCACCCCAAGAGCAGCAATTACAACTTCCCTTGCTGCCATAGCAGGAATGAGTGCAATACATATTTCCCATGTAAACCCAATAGGCGCAAATATAGGATGAATTAAATGTCCTAACTGACCAGCTAAACTATAGTTAATGGCCGGCATGCTTGCATTATCTGGTGGTTGAGGGAACGTGACTAGCACCCATAACAAGATAGACAGTGCGACGATAATGCCACCAACTCGTTTTAAGAAAATAGTTGCCCTATCATATAAGCCTAATGCAATATTTCTAATATCTGGAATTCGGTATGTGGGAAGTTCAAAAATAAAAATACTTTCAGTTTTATCTTTTCGAACCAATTTCAGAAACACTGAAACTAATAACGCTGAGACTATTCCCGACATATAAAGACCAAAAAGGACTAATCCTTGCAGACTTAACCAGCCGTAGATTAATTGGTTCGGAATAAATGCCGCGATCAATAAAGCATATACTGGCAATCTTGCTGAACAGGTCATCAAGGGTGCAATCATAATTGTTGCTAATCGGTCCCGTTCAGAGCTGATACTTCTGGTTGCCATAATTCCGGGAATCGCACAAGCAAAACTGGATAGCAGAGGAATAAATGAACGGCCGCTAAGCCCGGCTTTAGACATTAATTTATCTAAAAGAAATGCTGCTCGGGGTAAATAGCCTGACTCTTCAAGCATTAAAATGAAGAAGAATAAAATCAAAATCTGAGGCATATATGCAAGCACGCTACCTGTGCCAGCAATTACCCCATCCACAACCAAGCTTTTTAATAGAGGATGTTGGATTAGTGGTCCAATAAAATCACTGAGCCATGCGACAAAATTTTCAATGAATTCAATAAAAGGCGTTGCCCATATAAATACCGCCTGGAACATCACAAACATGGTTAAAGTTAAGATTACTAAACCCAATACAGGATGTAGAAAAATTTTATCTAGAAATGCGGTTCTTTTATCACCACTGTCATTATTTAAAATAACTTGTTTGGTGATTTGTTTGACCTGTTCAAAATGACTTAATTCAGAATGATAAGGAGTAATAAAAAGATTTTTTTGATCTAATTGATTAATTAAATCTTGAATTCCTTTTGTTTTAACTGCGACAGCTTCAACTACAGGGATACCTAACAGTTGAGACAGTTTATCCTTATCAATGGAAATACCACGCTTTTTGACCTCATCCATCATATTTAATACAAGAATCATAGGGCGATTTAGAGCACGAACTTCGAGAACCAAGCTCAAATGTAAGCTTAAATTTGTGGCATCTACAACGCATATAAAAATATCGGGTAGAATTTCACCTTTTAGCTCGCCCAAACAAACTGCCCTGGTGACTTCTTCATCTAAACTACTAGGTTTTAAACTGTAAGTTCCGGGTAAGTCCAATACTCGTATTGCATCACCAGAAGGTAATTTAAAAGAACCTTCTTTTCTTTCTACGGTAACCCCAGCATAGTTGGCAACTTTTTGTCGCGTACCAGTAAGCGTATTAAATAAAGAGGTTTTTCCGCAATTTGGATTACCGACTAATGCAATGTTCTTAATCTTCATTGGATACTAACTCTACAAAAATTCTTTCAGCTTCATTCTTTCTTAATGCGAATCTTGAAGTTTCAATTTGAACTAAAACAGGATCTCCGCCAAAAACACCTTTAGCGAGTACTTGTAGAGTTTCACCCTCTCTAAAACCTAATAGTTGGAGCCGTTCCAATACGGGATCAGTGGTATGACTGTATTGATTACCTTTTTTGAGATCTCTAATTTTGACGATCTGATTTTGTTTAACTTGAAATAGATTCATTTTCGATACTCTTACTTCAAAGCCAAAATCTTTCGAGCACCATTAAGCACGAATAAAGAAACCAGGATGCCAATGATTAAGTCTGGGTAAGCTGATCCCGTCCACGCCACGAGTACACCGGCAAATATAACGCCCATATTTACGACAACGTCATTCGCCGAGAAAATCCAACTGGCTTTCATATGTGCGCCATCTTCTCGATGACCAGAAATAAGATATAAGCATGTCACGTTAGCTATAAGTGCGAGCAGGCCAATAACAATCATGAGCGTTGATTCTGGCTCGCTTCCAAACATGAATCGTCTAATGACATCAATAATCACGATGACAGCAAGTAATAACTGAATCCAACCTGCGAAATGGGCTGCTTTCACTTGATATTTCGCAGCTTTTCCGACGGCATATAGCGCAATACCATAAACGGCTGCATCGGCAAACATATCTAGAGAATCAGCAATCAATCCTGTAGACGCAGCAATAATTCCGCTGATGAATTCTATAAAGAAAAGTAGAGCATTAATGCCTAATAACAGTTTAAGTACTTTAGCTTGTCTCACAGGATCAGGTTCATTAGGTATATCGCCTGAAGAAAGCTGTGTTTCATCAAGTTTCGCCCCAAAACCCAGTCCTTCAAGTTTGGCCGTAATTTGCTGACTCCCTTCATTATGGAAGACTTTCAGTTTTCGATTGGGAAGATCAAAAGTAAGACCTTTAACTGCTTCAATATCTGCAAGAGCCATACGGACCATTTGCTCTTCAGCAGAGCAATCCATTTTAGGAATGGTATAGGTACTTGTTTGCTTAGCCTGTTGATTGCTTATATAAGTTTCAGTCTTCACAAGCTTTGCACCAAAACCCAAAGCTTCAAGTTTGGTAGTTATATTTTCATCTTTTTGATTATGTAGAACCTTTAAAGACCGGTTAGGTAAATCAAAGATGAGTTTTTGAACACCATCAATTGAAGATAGCGCCATACGAACCATCTGTTCTTCCGCAGAACAATCCATTTTGGGAACTAAGTATTCACTCATGTAGTGCGAATTTTTTAAAACGTCTTCAGTGCTTAAATTTTCTTTGGGATCAGAACCACAACAGGATTGAGCGGTATCTTCACAACTGTTTGAAGTGTTACAGCAAGGAGATGAAGATTTTTCTTCTTCCTCTTCACCACAACAGCTAAGCGTATTATTACAATTCTTTGAATTGTTTGCTTCTGCAATTGATGGATGATTTTCTTGTTGAGATTTCTTATCTTTGCATGGTGTTTCTTTACTACATCCACAACCACTCATAATTATACCCATTAAAAAAATTTATAAACTTTGAATATTAGAATCCCTATAGTTACTATAGAGTCAAGATTTTTTGGAAATACCAACTCAATGCATTTAAAAATTGGTGAACTCTCTAAAAAAACCTCATGTTCAGTATTAACAATTAGGTTTTATGAAAAGGAAGGTTTAATTCCGGAACCCGAAAGAACGGAAGGAAATTACCGCCTTTACGATATAGGCTATGTTGAGCGAATTAAGTTTATTTTGAATTGCCGAACTTTAAATATGAGTTTGAATGAAATTCGTCAATTACTCACCTATAAAGATAATCCCAAGAAAAATTGTTCAGATGTGAATGAATTAATTGACTTACATGTCAGTGCTATCAGAGAAAATATAATCAAGCAACAAAAGCTTATTGAACAATTATCTGATTTAAGAGGTACTTGTGATGGTTTATGTACAATTGACCAATGTGGAGTTCTAAAAAATCTAGCTTGATTATCTAGACCTATGCTTTTTTCAAAAACTCTGTATATCTTTACTTAAGGCTGCAAAAAGATTAAGGTGACTTAAATTTTGTGATCAGATCTTAGATAGCTTTGGTTAGCTTCCGATTGGTGTTTTAAATACAGATTTGTGTATGAAGAGAAAAACATTTCTAATCCAGATATTGGTACTCTTATTCACATTCCAGAATATTTGGAGTGTGGCAGAGGCTGCTTGTCTGCATGAAATGCCAAACATACCCAATTCAATACTCTCTAATCCAATCGATTTAGACGAAAAGAGTGATAGTCCTCGTCAAGCACTTTATTCCCTAGAAAACTATAAAGAAATCTATGACTATTGTCAGAAGGTTTGTTTTAACGAAAAGTGCAGTCATTTCTCAAATACAATCGTGATTCAGATTGACCCACCCGATGATCTGAAGCTTAAAGCTAATTTTGAGACCGGCATTACCCCAACTTATTTGGGAATAACTTTTTATAAACCCCCTTATCTGAATCAATTAACCCCGCCTCCCGATTTGCCCCTACTATTGGTGGGGTAGTCTTATAAAAGCCCACCACTCCTAATTTCATTATGCGTGGGGCATTTTCATGTCAAAAAACAAATTACATCAGGATACCTCCATCCTGAATTTATCCTGGTCAGCCTTAGGTAGCGGTATCTTGCTATCTGCAATGATCAGCTTCAGTACTTCCGTAGTCGCCAGTACTCAAGATTTAACGCTGCAGCAAGCTATTGAGCAGGTTAACCAATATCAAGCGTCCCAAAATTTCTGGGAAACGCAAAATAGTATTAATGCCACGAATCTTCAGCAAAGTAAGCTGTTTAAAAATCCTGAATTGTCAGTTGAACAAACGGGCTTTGGTTCAAATAATGAAAAAGAGCTTGCCATCGGTATATCACAACCGTTGGATATTTTTGGTGAGCGAAGAGCAAACCAAAAATTAGCCAGTCTCTCAATAGATAAAACAGCGCTGAAACAGAAGATTTATCAAGCACAAATTGAGCTTGCAGTGAAATATGTATGGTCGCAACTGGCCATTGCCGAACTTGAAAAAAACATTGTCAATGAACAACTTCGGGTGAGCGAAGAAAACCTTCAAGCAATCGAAAAGCGCTTTAATGCAGGCAGTATCGCGCAAGTAGATGTGAATCGCGCACGTTTAAGTCATGCTGAAAATATCCGTCTTTTTAGACAGGCCGACTTACAGGTACAAGTGGCAACCCAACAATTATCAAATTTATGGGGAACCTCTGATAAGTCATTGAAGGTAAACCTCTCTTCGCAAAAGCTTTGGCCAAAATCGACTCATGGGCAGGTTCAAGAATATTTAGCGGATAACTACATTGAGAAATATCGGATTTTACAGGTGTTAGAGTCTCAAGCAACGGTTGATCAGCTGAAAGCAAAGTCACGTCCCAATCCTACTTTAAACCTGGGCGTTAACCGCACCCAATCCTTGGATAACTCAACACAAAATCAACTGGTGGTTGGAGTCAGTGTACCGCTCAATATTTTCGATCGTCAGCAAAATGGCATAAAAATCGCGCAAGAAAAAATGAACTTATTAGAGCGTCAGAAAGACTTTTATCTAAAGCAAAATGCGCTGCAAATAGGCACGATCTTAACCGAGTTGCAGGGTTTAGAGCTTCAATTCAAAGTCGTTGACGAGACTCAAATTCCTTTGGCGACTCAAGTTCAAAGTAAAACTTTACAAGGTTTTCTGGCAGGAAAGTTTGCTTTAACCGATGTTCAGCAAGCCACGCTTCAATTACAAGACATCCGTCTACGTAAAGTCCAGTTGTTACGGGAGGGCTGGCAAAAGGCCATCGAAGCAGAAAGTTTAAGCTTAGGCATTAGCCCAAGTGAAGTCATGTCGAAAGATGCTATTGCACAAATCAATCAAAATTTATGGCAAGACATACAGGCCATGCCTGTCATTGGTGGGGGAAATTAACATGTTCGATCTTAAAAACAGCTTAAAAAAACAGAGCGGAAAAATCTCTCAACCCCTACTGATTAGTTTGGTCATCGGCGCTACCGTACTCCTCAGTATTTTCTTGATCTTAACGGGTAAGAATAAATCTGAAACATCAGATGAACATGCCGAGGAAGAAGGGGGAGAAGAACATGGTGGTGAAACCGAAGAGCATGCAGAAGGTGTGAGCCTGACTGCCAAGCAACTGGTGGAACAGGGCATACAATTATCAGCGGTCGATCAAGGCCCGGTGGTTAAATTAAGTTCTTATCCTGCCAAACTGAATGTGAATACTGACCAGCAAGCGCACGTCTCACCGAGTTTTAGTGGTCATGTAGAAAATGTCTATGTAGAACTCGGTCAAAAAGTTCAGAAAGGACAGCCTTTGGCTGCGTTGCTTGTTCCAGATCTAGTTGATCAGCAGGCCAATCTTAAAATTGAACAAACCAACCTTGAACTGGCGAAACAAGACTATGATCGTGAGCGTCAGCTTTGGTCACAGGGCATTTCAGCAAAACAGGACTATCAACGTGCTTATAACAGCTATAAACGGGCACAAATTCAGGTTCAAGCGGCCCAATCACGTTTAAGTGCATTTGGTGCAGTGAATGCCAGTAACGGACGCTATATTTTGAAAGCTCCCATTTCTGGCGTGATCAGTAAAAAGGATTTGGTTCTCGGGGAAAATGTTCAGTTAGCCGATCAACTCTTTACGATAGACCGGTTAGATCAACTCTGGCTTGAGTTTATTGTTCCAAATTCTGAAATTATGGGCTTAGCCCCGAATCAAAAGATCGAATTTAAATCCTTGCAAACGGAAAAGGTCTATCAGGCTGTTATTCAGACTTTAAATACTGAAGCGGATATTCAAACAGGCCGTCTTCAGGTGCGAGCAAAAGTTGAATCGAATGCAACCGAATTACGTCCAAACTTGATGGTAAACGTACAGTTGCAACAACGCAGTGAAAGTACCGCATTACGGGTACTTAAGTCCGCAGTTCAGAATGTCGATGGAAAAGATGTGGTTTTTGTCGCCACTCAGCATGGACAGAAAGTTGAATTCAGTCCGCAACCGGTGAAATTAGGTCAATCGTCTGGGGATAGCCAGTGGATTGAAGTGGTAAATGGGCTTAATCAGGGACAAAAATATGCAGCTCAAGGCAGTTTCTTACTGAAATCTGAGATGGAAAAAGGAGAGGCTTCACATGAGCACTAAAAGCCCTCACATTCCAGACCACGAATCGGTAAAACCTGAAGGGCTGTTTGATCGGCTGATCCAGTTTTCTATCCATAACGCCATTTGGATTATGCTGTTTATTGCAGCCTGGATTGCTATTGGTATTTATAGTTATCAAAAGTTACCGATTGATGCTGTACCGGATATTACCAATACTCAGGTGCAGATTAACACTTCAGCCAATGGCTTTACGGCTTTGGAAATGGAACAGCGGATTACCTATCCCATTGAGAATGCCATGTCAGGCATGCCGAAAATGGAACAAACCCGTTCGATTTCACGCTACGGCTTATCGCAAGTGACCATCATTTTTGAAGATGGCACGGATATTTACTGGGCCAGACAGCTTATCAACCAGCGCTTGCAAGAAGCAATGGGAGAAATGCCTGAAGATGTGCAACCTAACATGTCGCCTATTTCGACAGGTTTAGGTGAAATCTATCAATGGGTGATTAAAGCCGAACCAAATGCTAAAAAGCCGGATGGAACCCCTTATTCGGCGATGGATTTACGTGAAATTCAGGATTGGATTGTAAGACCGCAATTACAGCGCGTAAAAGGCGTTGCTGAGATCAACAGTATCGGTGGCTTTAATAAAACCTATGTGGTTGCCCCTGATCTGAACCGATTGCAACAATTGCAAATTCCTTTGTCTGATTTACAAACTGCCTTAACAGAGAATAATGAAAACCGTGGTGCTGGCTATATTGAGAAAAATGGACAACAGCTAACGGTTCGTGTTCCCGGCACTTTAAACACGATTGAAGATATCCAGAACATCAGTATTGCCAATAAAAACGGCTATCCGATTCGGGTGGCAGATGTCGCCAATGTCTCAATTGGTCATGACTTAAGAACAGGGGCTGCAACCTATAATGGTGAAGAAACTGTATTGGGTATTGCCATGATGATGATGGGAGAAAATAGCCGTACCGTTGCTCAAGCCATTGATGAAAAGGTGCAATCGATCCAGCAATCGCTACCTAAAGGTGTGGTGATTGAGACTGTGTATGACCGTACGCATTTGGTTGATCGGGCGATCAAAACCGTTCAGAAAAATTTGATTGAGGGTGCAATCCTCGTCATTGTTATTTTATTTCTCTTTCTAGGTAATTTCCGTGCTGCGCTGATCACGGCTTGCGTTATTCCACTGTCAATGCTGTTTACCTTGACGGGAATGGCAGAGCAGAAGATTAGTGCAAATCTGATGAGTTTAGGGGCACTGGACTTCGGTATTATTATTGATGGTGCAGTGGTTATTGTAGAAAACTGTATCCGTCGGCTAGCAGAAGCTCAGAAGCTGAAAGGTGGTTTACTTAGCCGTTCTGAAAGATTTAAAGAAGTCTTCTTGGCTGCAAAACAGGCGCGTCGTCCTCTGATTTTTGGACAGTTAATTATTTTGGTGGTTTATCTACCTATCTTTACCCTGACGGGTGTAGAAGCCAAACTTTTCCATCCTATGGCAATGACTGTTGTACTGGCTTTAATTGGGGCCATGATTTTATCTGTCACTTTTGTGCCAGCCGCAGTTGCCCTATTTGTCACTGGAGAAGTCAAGGAAACCGAAAGTCGCTGGATGCATTGGCTTAAAACCAAATATGAACTGCTTTTAGATAAAGCCTATGAGCTTCGTTTATTTGTGACTATTGTGGCTGCCTGTATTTTAGTGCTTACGGGCGTGCTAGCCACTCAAACAGGTAGCGAGTTTGCACCTCAACTGGGTGAAGGTGATTTTGCTGTTCAGCAAATGCGTTCCCCAAGTACAGGGTTAGAACAGTCACTGAGAATGCAGGAAAATACTGAAAAGTTACTGTTGAAAGAATTTCCTGAAATTAAAGCGATCTTTGCCCGTACCGGTACAGCAGAAGTGGCCACAGATGTTATGCCACCCAACATTTCAGATGGCGTGGTACTGTTAAAACCTCATGATGAATGGCCTGATCCAAAACAAACGATTGATGAGCTTCGCCAAAGAATGATTACTTTCTTAGCGACATTGCCGGGAAATAACAGTGAGTTCTCGCAACCCATTGAACTGCGCTTTAACGAGTTAATTTCAGGGGTGCGAAGTGATGTGGGTGTCAAATTATTTGGTGATGACATGGAGATTCTAAATCGCGAAGCGAATAAAATTTCTCAAAAAATTAACTCAATTTCAGGCGCGACAGCCGTTAATGTAGAGCAGACCAGTGGCTTACCCTTGTTGAATGTAGAGGTGGATAAGTCCAGAGCTGCACAATATGGCTTGTCGGTAAGAGCAATTCAGGATCTGGTAGCTACAAGTGTCGGTGGCCAGAATGTTGGAACAATTTTACAGGGAGACAAGCGTTTTGATTTTGTCATCCGTCTAGATGAATCCCAGCGTAGTCCTGAACAGTTAGCGGTACTTCCTATTCAATTGCCGAATGGTGGTTTAGTCCAACTGCAAGATGTGGCACGCGTTGAAAATATCCTGGGTATTAATCAGGTCAGCCGTGAAAATGGTAAACGTCGAGTGGTTATTACTGCAAATGTAGAAGGACGTGATTTAGGCTCATTCGTAACAGAGCTTCAGAGCACGTTATCCAAACAAGAATTACCAAGCGGTTATTGGATAGATTATGGCGGTCAATTTCAAAATCTGATGTCTGCAAAAGCACGTATGCAATTGGTGGTTCCGCTCGCATTGTTGACGATCTTTATTTTATTGATGGCTGTATTCCATAATATCAAAGAAAGCTTACTGGTCTTTAGTGGTGTACCGTTTGCCTTATGTGGAGGCTTAATCGCGTTGTGGTTGCGTGACATTCCATTATCCATGTCAGCAGGGGTTGGCTTCATTGCACTATCGGGGGTGGCTGTACTGAATGGCTTAGTCATGCTTACCTTTATCAAAGAGTTGCGACAACAATATGACCTTTATTATGCAACGTGGCAGGGTGCAATTTTGCGTCTTAGACCTGTGCTGATGACCGCTTGTGTGGCGTCCCTTGGGTTTGTCCCGATGGCTTTGGCAACCGGAACTGGGGCAGAAGTACAGAGACCTTTAGCAACAGTGGTTATTGGAGGAATTATCTCCTCTACCCTGCTTACATTGGTTTTATTGCCCGTACTGTACCGGTGGATGAATGAAAAGAAAGCTTCTTAATCCATTAGATTAAGCAACTTTTAGCAGAGATATTGGGTCTGTCTCAAATATCTCTGCTAATCATGGATTAAATAAGGAAAATTTTATGTCAGAACATCATGATCATAGCCATGCGGTTGTTACTGAAGGAAATAGTAAGAAATTAATGTTTGCTTTGGGTTTAACGACTACTTTCTTAATAGTAGAAGTTGTCGCTGCTTTTATTACCCAAAGTTTAGCATTACTGTCTGATGCCGCTCACATGTTTACTGATGTAGCCGCATTAGCTATTGCTCTTGCTGCTATCAAAATTGGTAAAAAAGCCGCAGATGATAAAAGAACTTTTGGCTATCAGCGATTCGAAATTTTAGCGGCTCTGTTTAATGCAGTGATGCTTTTTGTGGTGGCGATATATATTGTCTATGAAGCTTACCAACGCTTTACGCATCCTGCTGAAATTCAAAGTGTTGGAATGATGATTGTCGCAGTCATTGGTTTGGTCATAAATTTGATTTCAATGAAAATCCTTTCTGCGAGTGCTCAAGAAAGTCTAAATGTGAAAGGCGCATATTTAGAAGTTCTTAGTGATGCACTGGGATCGATAGGGGCACTGTTGCAAATAACCA
>NZ_JALJVC010000033.1 GCF_022967985.1 Acinetobacter lwoffii
TATGTAATTTTATAATCTTATATTCCTTATAGATCAACTGCTAACTGTTTATGTAATAACCTTGCAATTAAAACACACACTTCTCAATAAAGACCAAATTATAGAACTAGGGTTACCAGGGCAGACTAAATTTTTCCTATAGGTTAGTCGTGTTCAAAATAAGAATTTCTATTATTCAGGTTATGATAACTTTTCCGATTTATATTTTTCTTTATAGCCCACTTTTAACAAATCCGGATAATACTTTTTTACCTTTTCAGGGTCGAGAAGTTCAAGTGAAATCCTTTCTTTAAACGCTTCGATCTCTTCGCCTACATTGGCATATTTCCCCCCGAATTCGGGATATTTGATAAGGTCACACAATTTTTGAGCGAAAAATATAGATTGTTTTGGTGTCAACTGATATGTCGGTTCCAGTATCTTATCACTAACAATTAAGGAAGCTTTTTGATTAAAAGAAAATTCGATATGTGTAATTGTTCTTCCTTCTTTTTTTTGCTCATAACTTACGTCGATATCAGTAAGTTTATTAATTTGATCTATGGCAACCGTCAATACACGCTTTTTGAAATCTCCCATGGTTTTATATTCATTTTCAAGTAGACCTAACTTATCACGCAATTCAACCATACTAATATATAGCTTGCCTTTGCTACGCCATCTAATCAAAAGTTCATACAGCCGTATAGCGTATACACTAGATAATTGAGAAATTTGCTTTAATTCATAACGAGTAAACTTTTCTTCAAGTTTTACAAAAAGCTGTAAAATATCAGGAGCAAAAATTAGTTGAGCGCATGCGGCTTCTTTAACATAGCCAACTTTTGATACCCAACGGCTTTTGTAGACCGCTGGCCTACCTGTAACAGGATCTATGGCCTTATAGGTGAGTCTACGTTCAAACAAGTTATCACACGCTCCCTGAAGAGCCTCATAGGCCGCTTGACGACCCAAATTAAAGTGCTTCATGTATTCAGACGCATGGATTGTTAGCAATGTATCCGATGTAAGCTCTTTTTCAATTTCCCTAGCTGCAATAATTGCAACTAAAATTAAGCGTTGTTCAGACAGAGTCAATGCATAAGATGCTTCAATCAAGTTATTGTCTTTATAAATCAGATTTGCCATATTGTGATTAAAGAAATAAGTTCCATTAATAGACATTAACACTTAATGTCCATTAATGGAAGATATATTTATGCCAAGAAAACGTCCATTTATATCAAGAAAACGTCCATTTAAATAAAGGAAAATGTCCACTTATTGTCAGGAAAACGTCCATTTAAATAAAGGAAAATGTCCACTTATTGTCAGGAAAATGTCCATATAAATCCTCTGAAAACTATACTGTATAAGGCATTCAAAGGTCCTATAAATATAAATTTAAAAATATATATAAAATTAAAAAAGAACATTACTTGTGGATAACTTTATTTTTTAACTTTATTTTTCACAATAGTTGATTCAGAAGATTGAAACTTGTACATTATTTTTAACAAAATTACGTAACTTACATAACTTATGATTATCTTGGTAGGTGGTGAAAAAGGCGGAGCTGGTAAAAGCTGCCTCGCCCAAAACTTAGCAGTTTATTTACAAAAAAAGAATAGAGATGTTCTGCTTCTAGATGCAGATCCTCAAGGTACAACGACTGACTGGATTAAAGAACGTGATGAAAATGAGGATTTAAAAAATATTCCATCTGTACAAGCTTCAGGCAATATTCGTCAAGTTTTAAAAGATTTATCAAAAAGATATGAAGATATTATCATTGATGCTGGTGGACAAGATTCGGAAGCATTGCGTTCTGCTATGACTATAGCAACACATATGCTATTGCCTTTTAGGCCTAAACGTAGAGATCTAAAAACTTTGGATCATATGGAACAAGTATTAAAACTGGCACGAGCAGTGAATCCAGATTTGAATGCAAGAGCAATCATTACACAATGCCCAACATTACCGTCACAAGTACAACGAATTTTAGATGCTAAAGAAGCCTGTGTATCGTTTGGAATAAAAGCCTTAGACCAAATCACGACAAATCGAAATGTTTATGATGATGCAGATGAAAATGGCTTATCTGTTTTTGAAGTAACAAGTGATCCTAAGGCAAAAGCAGAAATTGAAGGGATAGCTCAAGAGTTTTTAGGAGTATAATTATGGCAGGTCTTAGTGGTTTAAAAAAGAAAAATGACGAGCTTTCAGATCAGGATAAACTGGTTGAAAATTTCATATCTGGAGCTGATAAAAGAGTTAAGGATCTAGAAGTTTCACAAAAGAAATTCGTTCGTTGTACCTTTTCTTTAAACCAAGAATTAAGTGAATTAATTGATGAGCTAATTATCAAAAGTAATAATGCTCGTGTTAACAGATCTAGTATTGTAAGAATAGCTTTAGAGTCACTGGCAGAGCAGAATTTAGAAGATTTTAAGCAGTTAGTTGATAATAGTTTTAAATAAAATTGAGAATGGGTTATTTAATTTATAAAATTAAATAACCTAACTTCATAACTTCATAACTTCATAACTTCATAACTTCATAACTTCATAACTTCATAACTTCATAACTTCATAACTTCATAACTTCATAACTTCATAACTTCATAAAAAATTAGGTGGTGTTTTAAAAAGTATGCTGAAAAAAAATATGGCTTTTGATAGAATAGAGGTATGAAAATAACGCTACAAATCAAATGTCCTACCTGTCTAAGTAATAATATAAAGAGAAATGGCATCAAAGTAGATGGGAAACAAAACCATCAGTGCAAAGATTGCAAACATCAGTTTATTGGTGATCATGGATTAAGCTATCAAGGGTGCAACTCAGGTATTACGAACCTTAAGTGAATCGACCTATCAGATTCGTCCTAAACAAAGTCACTACGAATGTCTTGAAGTCGATGAGCTTAGGAGAAGCTGTAATTTTTCGAAAAAGTTAGAAAATCACTTTAAGGCTTTCGATTTAACCTTCTTCTACATCAATAATGGCTGCATTTAATCCCAGTATAATTTTTGAAACACCACCTGAAATCAATCATTATTTGTGTGGGTGGTCGAGCTCCGCTTGGGCGAAAAAAGCTTCTGCTTTACGAAGAATTTCATTCGCCCGTTGCAGTTCTTTATTCTAGTTTTCAAGTTGTTTGATACGTTGCTGATCTAAATGCATTTGATGCCTGGCACGAAGTTTTTCAGGAGTACAGCCAATCTTGCGAGAAATTGTTGTGATTGCAATTCAAGTCGAGGGATATAGTCTTTTTCGGGTTTGACAAGTAAGCGAACTGCTCTTTCTTTGATTTCAGGGGTATATTTGGGTTTTGTCATCGGAACCTTCTCTCAAGAAAAGTTGTCTCCAACAAACCCGGTACGGTTCAGTAAAAGAGCTGTCCAAATCACATTGCAGCCCATTAACATAGCTAATTTCATTTTTTATGTAACTGGAATACAAAGGCCCTTGTTTTAACAAGGGCCTTTGTATTAAATTTATTGGCGTTACAGTTAAATGATATTACCAGTATCTTTTAACGAAAGATCTGTAGAGCGGAAACTCGTACAGATAATCACCAGAGGCTTGTAACTGCCAGTTCCTCATATTTTAAGGAAATTATTCTTTTGTACAACCGTTTATATGTAAATTTTTTTGTACACAGTCTAATTTTTTGAGAAATTGCTTTGGTTTCAATGCCTCAGATATAAAAAATTTCGTTAAATGTGCTTCGTCATACAATTTAAACCCATCGGTTCGTTCACTACGTCTGTACAAAAGATTAAGTTTGTAAGTGCAACTGTTTATATGTTGGCTTGATCTTCTTCGTGGCTTTGATGTGCAGGTGGATAAGTGACGGCAGGCATCAAAGGCTAAAGATTTTATAATCGCTTTCCTATCTGAAGAATTGCACTGGGGAAAGGGCGCAGGGAATACGTTGGTCGATTGTTTAAGTGGCATGTTGGGTAGTTCCCTCGCCGAGATAACAAGCCAATGAGAGAGAAAGGCGTGTGCGGGTGGATAGTTAGATCCAAAATACTCTCTTGCGACTCAGACTAAACGCAATCTGAGCGTGTCGATTGAAAGCGAAAGGCGGCTCCATACCGTGAAGAGCGACAACGGCAATATTCAAATACCTGTGTCAATTTTTATTGGCGAAGGTAGGGTGAATATTGCCGAAATCTGCTCAGGACTCTCCACCCATGATTCGCGATGCTCATCACGGGTGGAGAGTCCTGAGCAGATTTCGAGCATTAATAATCCTGTTGATAAATCATAAAAGCCCAACGCTTGTGTGTTTGGCTTTATCAAATCAATTGCAGGAGCTTATCCCTAAAACTGTCGTATAACAGCCGCAGTGATAATACCAGTCCCTATAGCAACTAGAGGTTTTTTGAAAATCACCGCTGTTATAGCTGTCGCTAATAATGCACATCGAGCACCAAGATCCCCCTCAATTGCAATTGGAGCCAATATAGCGACCAATACAGAAGCTGACATTGCGCTAATAAAACGCTGTATTCGGTCATTGATTGGGATAAAGGACATGATGAAAACACCACCCCAACGGGTGGCCAATGTTACAAGTGCCATAATGAAAATAATAAGTCCTACCGACTATGTACTTATCTCTAAATTCATGCCTGTTTGTCCTTTAATAGCATACCAACAACGCCACCTACTAAAGCTCCAACAACAACATGAGAGTTTTCAGGTAAGTACCAATAAGCAAGTAATGAACTTATAGCTGCTGCTATCCATATACAGATAATTCTTAAATTTTTCTGCCCCCCAACAACTATTGACAGCAGAAAACAAGCCATAACCATATCTAGACCAAAATGGGTTGAGTTTTGAATAACACTACCAAAATATAAACCCAAACAAGTCCCTATTACCCAGAATAGCCATAGAGCAATTCCGCCACCAAATAAAATTCCAAGCCCTTGTTTTTGATTTTGAAATGCTTGTTGAGCGAATGCCCAATTCGCATCAGAAATGACTAATAGAATGCTATATCGTTTGAGTGGCGATAGATTCTTTAGCCAAGGGTATAAAGATGCACCCATTAAAATATGTCGTGCATTAATGAAGAAAATAGTCACTAGCAGAGGAATTAAAGACACACTTTGTCCCCATAATTCTAATGTGGAAAATTGAGCAGCGCCCGCAAATACAAAGGTACTCATCGAAATGATAGATAAAGGATCTAATCCAGTCTGAATGGCAGCTAATCCAAATGCAGCACCAAAAATTGCCACAAAAATAGAAATAGGAAGCAGACTTTTGAATCCTTTCCAGATAAGGTCATTATTCAATTTGCTAAGTTCTTGGTCTATGTTTGACACAACAGATCCTTGATATGAAAACCTTTTAAAAATAAAGGTGAGAGAGGAATTAAATTTTATAATCTATTTGAATTTATAAAAGCGAATAATTCAGTAGTATAGTATTCGTTTATCGAATATTAAAAGGTAGCGGTGAGTGCGTGATCTTCAAATTGATTGGCTAAAATGTTTCTTAGCTGTGGTTGATAAAGGCTCACTTTCAAGTGCTGCACCTGATTTAAACCGCTCTCAATCGGCTGTAAGTATGCAACTTAAAAAATTAGAAGAGGCCTTGCAATGTGAATTGATTAAAAGATCAAGTAGACAGCTTCAACTGACATCACAAGGGGAGTTGCTTTTAGGTTATGCGAGAAGAATGATGGCTTTGCATAATGAAATACACAACGCCTTTCAGAATACAGAATTAAGTGGGCGCATAAGATTAGGTGTTCCTGATGACTACGCATCAACTTACTTAACACCAGTGTTAAAGAAGTTTTCTACATTACATCACAAAGTTGAAATTGAACTACATTGCGAGCAATCCACATCCCTTATTCCTCGTATTGAATCTGGTGATCTAGATTTAGCTTTAATCTCTAGAGAGCATTCACGCCAAGGAACTTTATTGTTTTATGAACCTCTTGTCTGGGTAGGTTCACCTCAGTTTGAAACTTGGAAAACAAGTCCTCTGAAAATTGCAGTATATGAAGATACAAGTTTAGCCAAACGTAATGCTATTCAGTCTTTAGCCCTCCAGGGGAAAACGTATCGGGTTGTATATAATAGTTCTAGTCTAGCAGGACAAATTGCTGCTGTTGAAAGTGGCTTAGCAGTCGCTGTATTCACACGTTGTAGTGTGCCACCCCATTTGAAAATTCTAGGTGCTGAACATGGGCTAGGACCACTAAAACCAATGCAAGTAGCAGTTTATCGAAGTCAAAAATCTCTAGAGTTTGAAGCTGTAAGCTATTTGCAGGATTTATTAATATCAACATTGAGAGAATCAATTGTATAAATAAAATGAGAAATTATCTTTATCCTACATTTAACTTGTCAGAAATTATTTAAGTGTCCAAGTAGAATAAGAATCAATGTCCAATGTTATGTGCGATTGAATGTTCAATTAAATAAGAATATCCAAACTTTCTGAGTCGAACCATTAATGAAGTATCCATACCGCCATATTTAGCACGCCATTTATAGAATGTAGCATTGCTCATGCCATGTTCACGGCAAAGAGTAGCGACAGGTGTACCAGATTCCGCCTGTTTCAAAATGGACATGATTTGACTGTCAATAAATTTAGATGTTTTCATACAGAATTTCCTGCTTGTATCTTAAGAGAAAATTCTACTTTTAGATCCTTTTATTTTTAGGAGGGGATTACCATCTGAACTCTTTAAAAGCAGCCTATGCAGAAATTTCTTGTTTGAAAAAGGCTGCTGCGTAATAAGTATTAATAGAATTTATGTATTAATTTCATAAGACAGAATAATAAATTTAAAAAATTGTGATGCACTTCACATACTGTCCGTTTCTAACAAAAAACCGTCCGTTTCTAACAAAAACAAAAGTGTTACATCCCCAAATTAAAACGTTACATGTCACGAGTTAAACCTGAAATTTGAAAGATAGATGTGTGTTATTTTTCTTCATTGTTAGTTATTAATTAATTGATATTTATCTAAAATATTATTTTATTTAGCAGGGGAAACAAATTCATTGAAAATAAGAATACGATGCTGAAAACGATATAAATTTGATGAATAACTCAAAAATAAATAAAAAAACAAACCTCAACACATTTTTTAAAGAAATCTGCATAATTTCAAGCCAATTTCAAATTTTTTAAGATTTTTTAGATATAAATCTATATCAATGAACATTAATTCGAGATTGAACGCTGATTTACAACTCGTTTCCGTTTGAGAAATAAAGTAACTCTTTCAAAAAAATAGATGATTTCGTTCAAAAAAACCCGAAATTCGACGGATGGGATTTGAATTTTTTAATTCCTTTATGCTTGGGATTCAGGAGGGGAAATTGTTCTTAAAAAGAGCAGTTTATTAAGCAAGCCTACCTGTAGCTACAAAAATAAAGTTCTACGAACTTCACTTTTGGTACGCAACAGGGCTTGTTAGGGGCGACCCCCTAAGACCCCATAAATCACCAATCCGAACAGGATAGATAAATGAAAAGGACCAAACGTGAAATCACGAAGCGACTTCGTTTTAATGCTGAACAGGGGGCGCAGTTAGATAGTTTTCTTCAGGAACATGGAATTGGATTTACCAAGCTGATTCATATCCTTATTCAGCGCGAGTTATGTCGATGTTGGCCACTTGTTCACCAGACCAGTGAAGAACAAGCCCTTAGTGAACCTTCTAAGCTGTGGCAGTCCGTACCACTCAAAAAAAGATCCTTAAAAAATACAGTGGGTCGCCCGGTACCCAGTGCCGACCCTCAACTCTTACTGGAACTTGGCCGAATCGGAAATAATATCAACCAGATTGCACGTTCACTGAACTTCTTATGTCTTCAACAAACTGAAGACATTCAGAAGTTTTCCTTTGTCGATTGCGTGGATGTTCTGGTCACGATTCAGTCTGATTTACATCAATATCTTCCTGTGCTCCCAAAATATTTTGTTTCTGATCAGCTTGCGAAAAACAGAAAAGCAAAAGCAATTCAACGGGTAATGGAGGATCGATAGATTATGCTTATCAAATTTTTAAAGTCAGGCACAGGCGATCCAAAGCTGGCAGCAGCCTATGTAACAGGTGAGCAGGATCATCAAGGTGACCGGCGAGCAGGAGTAAAAATCCTGAGAGGAGATCCTGCCACCTTTGCGATCATTGCTGAAAGTATCAAGTTTCAATACTGCTACACCTCTGCAGTGATTGCCTGGTCGCCCGAAGACCATGTATCAGATGCACAGCTTGAAGAAGTTCTGGATCTGTTTGAGGAACATGCTTTTGCCGGATTGAGTCCAGAACAATATCACATGACAGCTGTAATGCATGCTGAGGATAATGGCTCACGCCATCTACATATACTGGTCCCTCGAATTGAACTGAATTCAGGAAAATCATTAAACATTGCTCCACCAGGACATCATCATTACTTTGACCCACTGCGTGATTTTTTAAACCATAAATATGGTTGGGCAAGACCTGATGACCCTACCCGTATAAAGAGCATAAAACTTAAAAATCATCATGAGATGCAAAACGCAGCTGCAATTAAAGCCGGTATGCAGCATCTGCCCAAAAAGACCCGTTTGGAGTTAATTCACCAATATGTAGAACAACGCATTGTCTATGGAATCATCAATAACCGAGATGATTTGCTCAAGAGTCTGTCCGAACTTGGTGAGTTAAGTCGAAAAGATGATCACTACATTTCACTTAAGACCAGTTATGGAACAGACCGTTTAAAAGGGAAGTTTTATCATGCAGAGTTTTCATTCGATGCTTACCGAAAAAATCGAGCAGGACCGGAAGCAGCACGAGCAGTATTGCCTGGACATCCGGCAGGACTTGCAGCACCTTCAGCAGAACTCACAGAATGCCTTAAGCGACTTGAACAAGTTCGAAGAAAACGTTTTACGTATCACCAAAAATATTATCGAACCGGAATTCCTGCGACTGGAGACTCTCTCAAACCACTATCAGGATTATCGGCAGCGCCTGGAGCAACAGTTAAAGCAGAGCTTGGCAGAAACCCAGACTATCGATCTGGAATTGATGTTGTACAACATCAAAACCGACACCCAGTTTCAGGACATTCTGAAGCTACATCAGCGCCAACAGAAAATCTTGCAAAATCTACAGAGCGATTTGAGCAGGAACAGGGAATTACTCCACCAGATACAGCAGATCAGCGAGCAAGAGCAACAGAACAGCAGTGCACTACGCAACGACCTTCTCAACATAATGCCATTGCTGAAACAAATACAGCAGCAATGCCGCAACAACAGCTCTCAAGCGAAATCAGCCGAAGAGTTAAGCCATCAGCTTGGAGATGGAATCAGCTTGATACAGCAGCTCCATCAGCAATGCAAAAAAATACTGTGGTGTCTTGGGATATTCGGCATATTCAGCATGCTGTCACTGCTCAGGGATTTTATCTAAATATCGGAGTGCAACATGATAGAAACATTGTTACAAACCCAAAAAAACCAGTTGATTCTCCAGCTAAAGGGCATGATTCAAGCTTTGGAACAAAAAACGGAAGTACTTCAGCAGGAAGCCCGGCATTACCAGCAGGTCTTCGAAGCCCAAAAAGCATACATCGACGAACTCATGAAGTCACAAAAGCTTCAGAACGACTATCAGGAGCTTATGCGCAAAGAAAACATTCTTATGATGAAGAAACTGAACGATATGAAGCAGAAACTAATCGAGAGAGACAAGATCCTCAGGCGCTATCAAGACGAAATCAAGAAAGAGATATCTTACAAAGAACTAATCGATTCTTTAACAGTATTTGGGCGCGAATTAGAGCTACGTTTAAAACTGTTATTGACCAGCTCACACCTTCGCCCACTGATACAGGAAGAACTCCAGAGCAGTTTAAGACCGTATCTAAACGCCTTGAAACAGTTGGAATCGATCGACTGGTCAACCTTGCAAGACGAAGAGCTGAACACCGAAAACTTATTGAGCATGTTAGAAGAGTTAAAGCAGAAATAGAGGCCAGTAACCAACCAAAAAATGATCCTCTTGTGATAAAAACTATCAGTGCCGAATTGAAGAAAATGAAAATACGATATACAGATTTATATTTGGATGACGCGTATATATATGCAAATAAGGCTGAAGGCTGCTTTCATGACTTATGTGATCCAAACATCGCACCCGAAAGTAAAAAAATGAATATGGAGGGATACATCCACTTTATAGAAGAATGTTTAAATGAGTTCAGGGTACAGTTGCCTCGGATGAATACCGGGGAAACTGAGGGGTTTGAGAACCTGATGACAGTCGTTGAATTGCATATTAAAGAACTCAATACCACTAACCTAAAGATAGGGCCAACAATTGACTTAAACGAGGCACAGCAATATCTGGGAGATATGGTTCAGGATGTTCGAGCAAAACTGGCCCAAAGGCTAACCGAGTTATCCGAAGATTCACATCTAGATCATCAAAATGATGCAGTACTTTCACCAAGAGAATCCGAGCCAACTCGGTCGAGTAGCTCGGATTATGATGCCTACTTTTAAAGAGACACCCCCGCCGATCAGTAAACAGTCTTAGGGAACTTATGACGACGTGGGGTGGACTGAGTCCGTTTTACCCAATCTTCTGGATATTCTTGACTGTAAGAATCATGGTAATGACCTGACCAATATTCCTGATTGTCTTCATCTTGGCATTCGTGAACTTGAGAAAAGTTGTAGGTGCTCTGTTGAGCTACAGCATGTTGCTGAAGTATCTTTTCAGCTGTTTTTTCCGCCTGATCTAAAGCCATGAAAATATCGAGCAAGGCTTGGCGCTGTTGATGGTTCAGAACTTTAGCACCTTCGATAATCAGCTGTTTAGCGAGGTTTTTTGGCATGCATGGGTTTGCATCATTGAATTTAGTACGCATAGCAGTTTCCTAGATAAGAGTTTAATTATCTCCATCACTTCTCACGGTAATGGAGGCAACTTAACAGGGGTGAGAATACTGAATCTAGGATCAGCCAGCACGAAGCTGCCCTGCTAAGCTACCATAAGAACTGCTTAACAGTAGGCAAAAAAATAGCCGCAAGTGCGACATTTAATTGCACCTAGATTTTATCAGGTTCTCACGCCTGAGCACAGATTTTGCTGTGTTGAAATAAGGTTATCCAGTAAAGAGCAGTGCGTCAAGGTCCTGATCAGTAGTTCTTATAAAAACTGAAAAATAAATAATCAAAGAATGTCAGGAGCTCAATTTATTTTATTATAAAAAAGAGAGGTTCAGTATGAGCCAATGGAGAAGATAAAAATGGCATGCTCCTCATTCTCAGTGTGTATCAGAAAGAATCTATATGATATTAGGTACAGATATTTGCACATAACTGGCAATTAAAACAGGATATGTGCAATATTAGGACTTAACGACTTTAGGATTGACCAGATTTTTCTATGCCATAAGGTCATAAAATATCTAAATGTGAGTGATGAATAATGATGTATTCTGAAAATGACAGTCCAGTATATATTGCATCAGTGTTGGGAGAGCGCTTAAAACGCATTCGATTAAATCGAGATATGACACAAGCTGAAGTTGCGAGTAAAGCATGGATCAGTCGAAGAACGGTGTTAAATGCTGAGAAAGGTAATGCGAAACTCTCGGATTTAATTGCAATTCTAGCTGCATTAAACATGATTAATAATTTCAATGTTTTAATACCTGAAGAGTCATTTTCACCTATACAGTTGCTTAAACTAAAAGGCAAAGTTCGCAAAAGGGCATCAGGTAATAACAAGCCACCTGTACTGCAACTGGCAAAACCAAAGTCAGATTGGTGACACACATTTCTGATACGGGACTTATTTAGTATTGAGATCATGTCTGAATGGGCTGACCAAAAGTAAAAATTCGTCTGGGGCTATTTTTGCGATCAAGGTTGGTTGAAGGTCTGTGGTTAGTTAAAATATTATTCATGCATAATGCTATTAATCAGTAGGATGATGCTCCCTCATGACAAATCATATCCAGATTATAGATGGATCATCTTTCAAATCGATCTTCGTAGTAGGCGACTTGCATGGTTCTTATCACTTGCTGATGAGCCATCTCAACGCTATCGATTTTGACTTTGATAAAGATTTGTTGATATGCACGGGTGACCTGGTTGATAAAGGCAAAGAAAATTTAGAATGTTTTTCATTGATTAAAAAACCATGGTTTCGAACCGTTCGTGGCAATCACGAAGAAATGTGTATTAAAAGTCTATTTGATTCAAAGCTTAGACATTTACATGAAAGAAATGGTGGTGAGTGGTTCTATCAGTTGTCATCACATCAGCAGCATAAAATTATCAAAAGCTTTGAAGATTTACCAATCGTTATCGAGCTTGAACTTCTAGATAAACGAATAGGAGTAGTTCATGCAGATATTGATATTCATGAATGGGGCGCTTTTAAAGCAGATATCATGCAAGGTGATTACAGGATTTCAGGAATGGTTTCAGCTTACACAAATGCACTATGGGGGCGTGGAAGAGTAAAGAACTATTCAGATAATTATGATGTTGTAGAGAACATAGATGCTATCTATTTGGGACATACGATCGTCAAGGAAATGACCCGGTTAGATAATTGCTATTACATTGATGTGGGTTCATCCTTTACTCAAAAGCTTTGTATAACAAAAATTAAGTGAATATTTTGCAAGGCTGAATAGCTACTGATTTTATAGACACCTTTTAGTTAGATTTGGACTGCCACCACTCTCAGCTGTAACTAAGGGGGGTGAATCTCTACACCTATAAGTCTCAATTTTAAAAAAATTAAGGTTTTTCTATTAAAAACACAAATTTTCCGACTATTGGATTCATTTTTTATTTTTATAAGATATTGATTTTAAAATAAATAAATAATTATAGAGATTTTATTTATGGGGGGTAAACAAAAACTTACACCAAAAAATCTATCTAGAACTTTACTGTTTAGGTTTAAATTATTGATTTTAATAATTAAAAAATTATATTGAATTGGGTTTTTGAACAAAAAAATAATAGTCGGAAAATTTGGTTAGTAATGTGTGTTCTAACAAACGAATGTTATTCACCAATTAAAATGTCTATGCGATAAACCATTTAAAATGTCCTGTTTTTAACCACAAGAGTCAAGCACAGGATTTAAATTTCTTTGTTCAATAACAGCTTTCTGAGCTTTACGGCTTGGCATATTTTTGTTTGTTCCATAGTGGGCTAAAAATGAAATCCCCTCGGGAGTTTCGATCTCTAAAATTAGCAAGTTAACTGTCCGTTTTTACCGGGGCTAATACAGTTGAATTTTTTCATTTTCATATCATCGCAATAAATATTTAATTAAATTGTTTTATAAATGAAACAATTATTTAAAGGTACCGTACTAAAATTCTTTCTTTCAAAGAAACAGTGAAATACAAATGAACTTTAAATTTTCTAAAATTTGTGTGGCTGTTGGGGCAATATTGACTCTTTCAGCGTGTGGAAATGATTCTGAACATACTGATCAGACGGCTCAAAAAATAGATAAAGTTGCATTCATGGCAGATGTTCATTTTCATGATATTTATGGTGACCTTAAGGCATCTAATTTTAGTGGAATACCCACTGAACACGGAAATGCAACGATTCGTACAATGTATGATGAACTAACATCTACTAGATTATTCAATGAAAATTATTTTGCCTTTCGTGCAGCCTTGGATGATGCGCTTAGCAACGGAATTAAGATTATAGCGTTCCCAGGTGATTTTTCTGATGATGGTCAACCAATGCATATTGTTGGGTTTAAAAAGATACTGAAAGAATATGAGCAAAAGGGAATGCGCTTTTTCTTTGCACCAGGCAATCACGACCCTGTTGCACCTCATGATAATGAGACTGCTAGTGAAAATGGATTTTTGAGTACTTCAGGCGAAGCCGTGAACATACATGGTATGAAGCATCAATCATGCTTAAATGCTGAAATTGATACGATTTGTACTAATGAAATGATGGAGTTAGGCTATGACTCACTCATAAACGAATTGGGTGAATATGGTTTTAAGCCAAATAAGAAAGAC
The DNA here is from genome assembly GCF_022967985.1 of Acinetobacter lwoffii. GTDB lineage: Bacteria > Pseudomonadota > Gammaproteobacteria > Pseudomonadales > Moraxellaceae > Acinetobacter. Next base: position 14,067 of record NZ_JALJVC010000033.1, read on the forward strand.
ATTTATTGGGAAACGCCTTTTAGTAAATATAATCAGGAAAATTATAATTTCGACCTTGCTTTGAATGAAGCTGATACAGACAAGAGACTTTATGAGGTATGTAAAGAAGGTGAGGGGGGTATATACAAAGAAGATGATTTTACAAAATGTACAACTATTCCTGATGCTAGCTATTTAGTAGAACCTGTGCCTGGTGTATGGCTATTGTCTGTAGATGCAAATGTGTTTGTGCCGAAAGATAGCTTTGATCCAAATGATCCGTATAAACCAGGTGGCTTTACTGGGGCGGGTAGTGCTGGTTGGAATCAAATGGTTACCCATAAAAGAACGACAATGAAATGGATTGAAGATGTATCAAAGAGAGCGAAAGAGCAAGGCAAAAAGTTGGTAGCTTTTTCCCATTATCCAACAATAGAATTTTATGCAAATCAAACAGATAATATTAAGAATACTTTCGGGGAGAGTGCATTCCAGACGAATAGGGTTCCTAGAGCTGATGTTACTGAAATTGTAGCGAATACTGGCTTGCCATTACATGTCGGTGGCCATATGCATTCGAATAGTACAAACGACTATAAATCTGCCAATGGGCAATACCTCGTGAATATTCAATCGCCATCATTAGCAGTGTATGGTGCAGCATATAAGATTTTAAAACTTCATAGTCCGACAAAAATTGATGTTGAAACTGTGAAACTTGATGAAGTACCAAGATTTAACGAGCTTTTCCCACTTTATGAAAGAGAGCATAATTATTTAATAAAAACCAACAGTCCGAGATTATGGGATAAGGAGATTCTTAATACTAAAAATTATAAGGAATTCACTCACTTTTATTTTGGGCAACTTTCTAAATTGCGTTTTATGGGTGAATATTGGCCATGTGAAATGCGTGATTTAGCAGAGCAGTTAAATTTAGCTGAAATGTTAATCATGACCCAACTTAATACTGATTTTACATACTCAAATTTAGGGCAGCAAAATATTATCAAATTTAAGCCATCAGAAGGATGTTTGGCAGTAGATAATACGAAATTTAGTAGTTCGTCGTCTCAATTCGAGCGTGATTGGTTGGTAGCTAAGGACAAAGCGGAAAAATTAGCTTCATCAGCTAATACAACTCTGGCTGAATTAGCTGAGGTTTCTGCATATGACTTTTATGGTGACTTCCATAGAACTATATATGCTGGTGAATTAGCACTTAAAGATATGGGGGAAAAAAGAGTCAATCAATATAAGCTATTGATGGCTAGTTTTCCTCAGATGCCACAAGTACCCAAGATACAAGATGGTAAGATTTTAGATAGCAATCCTTTACATGTTCCATATCAGTTTAAGTTTAAAACTGTATTTAATGTTCTAAAGGAAGTTGGATCTGGTAAACCAAGTGATAACTTTACTATTGATTTCAACACCCAGAGCATAAATGGTAATAAGGGCCTAAGCTTTAAATAAATTTTTTTGAGCCTGTAAATAATTTACAGGCTCAAATGGGAGCCTAAGCTCCCATTTTTATTGATGATTTTTTAAATCTTTTAACATTGCTTCACGTAGAATTTTATTCATGCGTGTCTGATAGCCTTTCCCTTGGGCTTTTAGCCACTGCATAACATCTGCATCGATGCGAACCGTAGTTACTTGTTTAGTCGGCTTGTAAAATGGATTTTGCACTGCATTTTTCCAGAAACTTTCATCAAGTTCAGGAATATCTGAAAAGTCTATTTCACTGTTTGGGCGTTTATCTAATGCCTCAAGTCTTGCCTTTTGTTCTTCAGATAAGACAGGAGGTTTATTCAAATCTACTTTGTAAGTAACGGTTTTGTTCATACTGTTTCCTCTCTTTTTTCTCTGCCTGTCGTGCTGAAATAATACGGATATGATCAATCCCATTATGATCTTGTACAGTATGAGCCACTAATAAAACTGTCTGCCCGTGTACGAGACCTATCGCTTGCCAACGATATTCACCATTTTCAAAGCGATCCTGTTTGAAGACGGCATGAGCATCATAAAAAACCAAGGTTGCATCTTCAAAAGCTACACCATGTTTTTTGAGGTTTGTTTCTGCTTTATGCTCATCCCATGAAAACTCAATTTCCATAGTTGCATCGCTTTTTGTTAATATAAAAATGTTAATACAAAATTGTAAATTTTGCAAAGTTCTTCCATTTTTTATTGGCAAAAGCTTATAGAATCGAACATAAAAAAGCCGACTTGTTTCCAAGTCAGCTTTTCGACATCGTCGAGCATTATCACTATAACACAAGTATATGATTTTTATATATTTAAAAT
>NZ_JALJVC010000034.1 GCF_022967985.1 Acinetobacter lwoffii
ATTTTTTATTTTATACAAATTATATGTTTAGCGTATAAGTGAAAGCCCAATTCAAGTAAATTGGGCTTTTTTATTCACTTGTTAGGTTCCATGCTGATTATTTAAGCAATGTTCCACGAATTTCTCTAATTTAAATCAATATCATCCTGTTATTTATAAGTCATTATTTCATGTGTTGGAACTGAAATTGGTTTCTAAAAAAATAGAGGACTTGATTAATTATAAGAAAGCAAAAATGGCACAGAAAGACATTTTTTAGATGGAGATTCAACTTATTCCAATTTGTGCAAAATTTGTACGTGCCTTTCAATAACATTCTATGCATCGCAAATGACAAATAAGTAAGTCGGCTGAAGCATTGATCTTCAGCTTTGAATCCGGTTTAAAACTGATCTTTCAGGGTTCTTAAACGCTGGAATTCTTCCACGCTTTCTGCGCGCAGAAAAGGATTGGTTTGCAATTCATCTTCAATACTACTTGGCAGCGTGCACTGGCCTAGTATACGCAAACGCTCAATATGTTCGAAGCGTTCCAGAATTGCCGAATTGTCCGGTTCAACGTGTTTGGCAAACTGTGCATTCGATAATGTGTATTCATGGGTGCAATAGACTTGGGTGCGCGGTGGCAAGGCAGCCAGACGGGACAGTGAATGATACATCTGTGAATAGGTGCCTTCAAAAACCCGGCCACAACCCATGGCAAATAAGGTATCGCCGCAGAACAGCACATCAATCGCATCAATAAAATAAACAATATGGCCGAGTGTATGCCCGGGTACAGCAATCACCTGGATATCTATTCCATGAAAATTAAACTGTTCTTCATGCTCAAGCGGATGGGTGATAAACGGAATTTTGCTTAGTTCTGCCCGTGGGCCATACACAGGCAGATTTTGTCCTTGGATCAGTTCCGGCACACCGCCAATATGATCTTTATGCCAGTGAGTCAGCCAGATTTGACTTACAGTTAAACCGTGTTCGGCACAATAGTCTTGTACCAATTCTGCTTCGGTTGGATCAATCACAGCCACCTGATGCGACGCGGTATGTTCAAGCAACCAGATATAATTTTGCAGTGAATTCTGGACATCAATACAGTGAATTTTAAAAGGCATCATAGCGCATCAGACCAAATGAAGATTAAGGATAAAGTAGCATAATTTCGGATGCTCTGGGGCTTGCAGATATCATCTATTCATCCGCAATTATTTTCATTTATTCCAAATTTGAAAAATTTATGATTCTGGATCATCAATGCTCACAGCATTACCAATGGTATAAAAATGACCACCGGCTATATGATGAATACTTTTCCATTCTTCATCCACCTCATGATAATGCCAGTGGCCGTCGCGGAAGACCCGATCATCGGCATAGGCTGCAATCACCTTGCCTATAAACAGGTCATGCATTTGCTGGTTATGCGGCTCAGGAATCAGCTCGCAGAGTATCCAGGCCGCACAGCCTTGTACTACAGGAATATCAGCATCAGGAAAATGAAATAGTTCTACTCCGGATTGTGCCAGTTTGTCCGGCACATCATGCAGGCTCTGCGTACCCAGACGATAGACCATATTCAGTTGTTTCAATGTTGGAATTTGCAGCGCGAAATAACCTGAATTTTCAATAATATTTCGGGTTTTGGTGCTTTTATCCAGAACCACAGTCACTTTTGCGGGGCTGAATTCCAATGCGCATGCCCAGGCTGCTGCCATAACATCTGTATCCTGCTGATCTTGAGCAGATACCAGTACAGTAGGGCCATGGGTAATCAGACGATAAGCTTTTTCTAAGGGAACGCTTTGAATATGGGAGTTTGTCATGCAGCACCATTTGCTCTATTTATTTACTAGGCCAGATTAATGAGATCATTAACATATTCAAGTTCATTCTTGCAAAAAAGCTTTTAAACTAGAGATCGTTATATTCAGGAATTCAAAAAATGAAAATGTACCAGGTCGATGCGTTTACCACGGAACTGTTTAAAGGCAATCCTGCAGCCGTGATTGTGCTGGATGAATGGCTCGAAGATGGTCTGATGCAAAATATCGCCTTGGAAAATAATCTGTCCGAAACGGCTTTTGTTAAAGTCATCGATAGCGATAATTATGCCATCCGCTGGTTTACGCCAACCAAGGAAGTGGATTTTTGTGGTCATGCGACATTGGCCAGTAGCTTTGTACTATTCAATCAATTTGATACGGGGACAACGATTCATTTTCATGTAAAAGACTTAGGCATTTTTGTAGTCAATCAGGATGCAGATGGTAAGATCAGAATGAACTTTCCAGTTCGTCGTGCAGAGCCAGTTGCTGAATATCCTGAAGCTTTAAGACAGGCCTTGAGCAAACCGTTTAAACAGGTTTATCTGAACGCGCAGGGCTATATTGTTGAATATGAATCGGTACAGGATGTGCTGGATGAAATGCCTGATTTTGAACTGTTAAAACAGTTGAATGGCAAGCGTACAGCCATTACTGCTCAGAATACCTATTTAGACGTCGCGATCACTTCACAAGATACCCAATACGATTGTATTTCACGTTATTTTGCACCGAGTAATGGAATCAATGAAGATCCGGTAACCGGTTCGATTCATACCGGAATTGCGCCGCTGTGGGCCGAGAAGCTCGGTAAAAATGAACTGGTCGCCTATCAGGCATCAGCACGTGGTGGGGTGCTGTATTGTGCCTTGCAAGATCAGGACCGAATTGAAATTTCCGGTTATGGAAAATTATATATGCAAGCTGAGATTTATCTTTAATTTTTTAATTACATAGAACTACATGTCGTCAGGTGAGGCGGCATGTTATTTTGATGGTCCGGCTTGGAATAGATTATTCAGAAAAAGAATCATTCTCTAAGAAGGGCGCGAATAAAAATTTATATTTATAATTTGGATGAAGAATGTTGCTACGTTATAAAAATTTAAGTCTGGCGATTGTATTGTCTGGCTGTAGTGCACTGAGTTTTGCACAACCTGTTTTGGTGAAAACGGAACAAAATGTTGAAGAATACCGACTGGATAATGGACTGCGCATTATCCTGGCACCGAATGATAAAGAAAATAAAGTTTTTATGAATACGGTCTATCTGACCGGCTCCTTGAATGATCCTCAAGGCAAGGGCGGTCTGGCGCATCTGCTGGAACATTTGGCCTTTAAAGGCACAGAAAATGTCAAAGGGGATGAATTCCAGCGTCGACTGGATCAATATACCTTGATGACCAATGCCAGTACCGACTATTACTCAACCAAATATACTAATGTGATCCGTCCTGAAAAAACTGCGCTGAGTGAAGTCATTTTTCTCGAAGCCGAACGCATGGACAAGCTGGTGCTTCAGGAAAAATATGTACCGACTGAAATTGATATTGTAAAACGCGAGCGTGAAATTCGTCTGGATCAGCCATTTTCAGTATTGATCGATCAGGTGTTTAAATCTGCTTATGGCAATCAGTATTTAGGCCGTTTGCCGATTGGTGACCTAAATGAGCTGCAATCAATCAATATGCAGGAACTAAACCATTTTTACCGTCAATGGTATGCACCGAATAATGCCTTTGTGGTCATTTCGGGCAAATTTGATAAGGCCGAAGTCTTAAAACAGCTGGATACGCATTTCAGTCCGATTCAATCCCGAAATGTACCAGCGCAAGTGAAAGTCCCAGCGCTTAAACCAGAGCAAATCAAACAGCGTGAATTTACAGTAAAGAAAGGCAGTGATCTGGCCAAGTTTAATCTTTATTTGAATCAATCCGAAGAAAGCATTAAAACGGCTTTGGCTGTTTCGCCAACGCTCTATACTTTGCAGCCAAGTGGACATCTCTATCAGAATATGGTGGAAACTGGGAAGTCAACAGCGGTGCAATCCAGTACCTGGCTGGATAAAGACTTTAATCTGGTGTTTATGGGAGCAATCTATGCTCCGAATCATCAGGCACAAGCGATAGAGCAGGGACTGATTCAAGGCGTAGAACAGAGTCAGCCATTTACCGAAGCAGAATTAAACCGGGCTAAAAATCTGACCCGAAATCAGGCCGACAATATTAAAAATAGTGCGACTGCTTTAGGTTCACGTTTAAGTGATTATGCAGTGGCGTATTCGGGTGACTGGAGCCAGTATTTTAAAGATCTGAGCGCGATTCAAAACCTGAATGTGAATCAGGTCAATCAGGTCTATAAGAATTTTTTAAAACCTGAATACCGTATTTCTGGCAATATTTTACCTACCCCGGAAGATCAGAAAAAAGCGCAGGAACTGGCACAAACAGAAGCACCGGCAAAAACTCTGGATCAACAGACTGAAGCAGAAGAGCCACTGAAAGATGTCAGTGTTTATCAGGCTGAAGTGAAGCAATATGTCCAGGAATCCAAACAGTATTTGTACAGTAAAGACAAACAGATTCAGCGTGGCAAGTTGAAAAATGGCATTAAATACGCGTTGTTTCCGACGACTACCCGCGATGACAAGGTTTATGCCACAATTTCACTGGATTTTGGTACTGCACAAAGCCTGATGAATAAAGGCGAGATTCTGGATCTGACGGCTTACTTATTGTTACGCGCATCAAAAGACCAGAGTCTGCAGCAGATTGCCGATAAAATTATTGAAGTAGGTGGTTCGGCAACTGCCGGTGCATCCGGCAATGGCCTGACCTTGCAGATCAGCGCCAAAAAAGAAAAGTTTGAAGAGTTTTTCCAGTATGTGGTTGATGTACTGAAAACGCCGGCATTTGAGCAAAGCCAGTTTGACTTGATCAAGAGTCAAACTTTATCCAGTCTGGATCGTCCTTACACTGAACCAGATACCGTGTCGAGCTTGACGATGGCGCGAACTCTCGAGATCTATCAGCCTGGCGATCTGCGTTTCCATTTCGAGCCTGAACTGGCCAAAAAACAGTATCAGAAAGCGACTCGCGAACAGGTTATGGCACTGTATCAGCAGTTTTTAAAAACCCAGCATGCACAAATCGCGGTCACAGGTGAGTTTAATCCAAAATCGATGCAAAAAACGCTGAAAAACAGTTTCTCAGACTGGAAAGCTACACAGCCTTATGAGCGTCTGAAATCGGAATATCGAAGTTATCCAGCCCAGAAAATTCATGCGTTGTCTGAGCAGCGTGAATTCGGGAGTTATGAGGCATTCATGAGCATGCCGGTCGGCGCAGATCATGCCGATGCACCTGCATTACAGGTATTTCGATATATTCTGGGTGATTCACAGCTGTCGTCACGACTGGCACAAGAGTTACGCGAGAAAAATGCACTAGTCTATGGTTTTAGTGCAGATGTGCAACTCGATGAATGGGCAGATGTGGGCGCCATGATGATTAGTGCCAATTATACGGCTGGAAAATCCGCACAGGTTTCTCAGGCAGTGCATAAGGTACTGAATGAACTGCTGACACGTGGCGTGACTGAACAGGAAGTCGAAGCGGCAAAAGCCAGTATCTTGAAACAGCGTTTAACTGCACTCGAGGATGATCGTCGTATTCACACTATGTTGATTCCACAGCTGGAAAAAGACCGTAATCTGGTTTACCGGGAAAAACGTGATCAGGCGATTGCTCAACTGAGCAAAGCCGATATTGATGCCATGATCAAAAAATACATCAAGCCGGACCAGCTGGTGGAAGTGATGGCTGATCAGTACGGTAAGCAAGTTAAAACATCATAGTGTTGATAAAAAATCCCCTCAAGTGAGGGGATTTTTTTATTTTAGTTTTATGCTTTAGGTTGCTCTATGGCTAAAAACAATCCCTCCAGTTAAGCTTGCAAGGATAGATAGGAGCAGACTCCAAACAGATACAATAAGAAGGAAAATCAATATTCCACAGCCAATCAAAGTTGAAACGAAAGCAATATCTTGATCAAAAGGATGATGGATCGCCACTTGATAATAATAAGACGTTATCCAGCTTGAAATAATAGTGAGTAAAATACAAAGTCCTTTGCCTGAAGGCGTATTTAGACTGGAATCTGTTATCCAACTTAGCATGTCCTCATCTACTCAAAGTCGATAAAAACATTTAGCATTTTCATAAAAGATCGGCTTTAAGGCATTTTCATTGTAGTCCTGAACAATATCGCTAAAGGCATCAATAATGTTGGTGAGTGAGCTGCTGACACTGTCCATTGGAAAGTTGGATGCAAACATCACGCGCCCAGAACCAAAACAGTCTAAAGTATGCTGGATCACGGGTGCGGCACGTTCCACTAATTCCTGTTTACTTGCCAGCCGTTTCTGCGTGTGAAAATCATGTCCCAAGACTGGCATAAACAGACCAGACATTTTGGTCGATACATTTTTGCATTCGGCCAGTTCTGCCAACTGATCTTTCCAGTCTGCAAATATCTGGGTGCGATCTTGTTCGGTCTTGCCTGTAGCTTTGCCCACTTTGCCAAATAAACCTGCGGGCGTACCCAGATGATCCAGCACAATAGGGGTGTTTGGAAAGGCTTTGGCCAGCGCAGTAACATCCGCAATCTGGGTAGAGTACACCCAGGCATCAAAGCTTAAATCTTGCCTGGCCAGTTCTTCAAAGCCCTTCAGGAAATCTGTGTTGCGATAGAGATGCGGTTCATCGGTCCAGGCATGAATCTCTTTATCTGGATGTACTGCAGCCATTTTACGGATGCCCCGAAACTTGGGAGAAGCTTCGCGATGCAATTGAATCAACTGTTTAAAATTTTTCTGCCGCGGATCCGCCGTGGCGACAATTCCACCCAATTGGATAGTGTGCTGATCAAAAGGAAGCCCAGCGATAAAACGGGTTTCATTTACCACACCCGTACCTTTATGGTCATGCCAGCTGGCTTCAACATGCACAATCTGCTCTATTTCATAATGTCCTGCATCTTTCTTGTAATTTGCAGGCAGATAAGGTGCAGTCAGGTGCTGTGTCAGGCCAATGGTCTCAATGACGTCTCTGGGTTTCAACAGTCGAACCATTCTGTCTAGTAATTTGGGATGATTGCCGAACAGCTTTACCGCTAGCGCTGCCGCATGTGGGGTATTGTACGGATCCCATTGGTGGATATGAGGGTCAATGATCGGGAAGGGAAGTTGCTGCATGCTATGCCTTGTTTTCGTTTATTTATTATTCAATTTATATAGTGCTTAAATCACTTTAAAGTCAATATGATAAATGACAGCAAATAAAAAAAAGCCCCGCGGGGCTTTTCGTATTTTAATCAATGATCATGCTTGTGATCATGGTTATGCTTGTTGGCATGAAACTCTTCATTGTGACGGAAACGCAAATAGTTTTCGAACTGTTCACAGTATTCATCATAGTTATCTTCCAGCATCATTTGAAATTGCTGCAAGATATAAGACATGACCTGATCTTTGGCATCACGCATCTCGTTGCCATCTTTAAAATTATTTGCTGCCACCCAGGTATTGAAACGGGCAGTACCAAATAACATCGCTGCACTGACTTGACCGCGCTTATCGCTTGGTTTTTCCTGTGAGCCTTTTTCTACGCGACAAAACTCGTTGGCTTGTTGAATAAATTCATCAGCACGTTCAAAGAATGCCGCATTTAACGCTTCTTCTTCGGTTACATCGGTTGCTTCAATCTTTTGAACCATGAATTTGTTCCTAACACTAAAATCTCAATCGCTAATTATAGGCAAAGCCTTGCAGAAACTAAACCTTTGCCTTAATCTAAAAAATAGCCTAAGCATATAAAAGTGAATGCCATGCAGGATGCGATTGCGGTACAAAGCCTAAAAAGTGATATTGCCTTATTGCGCCAGAATATCTGGCCACCAGCGAATCTGGCCAATGTTGAAGGCTTGCCGATTTATTATGGCAGCCAGTCACAGGTAGATGAATACTATAGTCAGTGGCTCGGTCTGATTGAAAGGGCGCAGGATCTGTTTCAGCCTTTTATGGAAGATGAAACACTAGATGCTATTCATCTGCCCAGTCATTTAAATCTGCCGCTATTTTATTTTCATGTTGACCGGATTCGCATTAATAAAACCCGGGCCAAAGAATCCAAAACTTTTTGTGGTGTCGCTAGCCTGATCGAAAAATGTGGGCAATTCGAAGCTGAGCAGGTTGCAGCCATGCGGCAGTGGCTCGACAGTGACGATACCGCAGCACTGGTCGCACACCGTGAGTTTGTTGATCTGCGCACTTATGTATTTCAGCATGGTCAAAGTGAATATACGCGCACCCGTTTTTATGTGAATGGGATCGTGCTGAGTGTCGAGCCACATTTTGAGCTGGTTGATGCACGTAATAAGCCACGCAAGCAACGCAGCGACAGTTATAACGATCCTCTGGCAGACAATAATACCTGGAAAGTATTCGGCAAATATCGCTAGCACAGTTTGACCAAGCCCGGTCTTACCAGAAGGGCTTGGTATTTTCTGCAAACTGCTGTAAACGCTCTGCTGCTTCGTTCGACAAACGCTGCTGTTCCGCACTTATCCAGCCTAGCACAAACCAGGCCTTGGCCTGTTGTTTGACATAAGGTCTAAATAATTCGTCTGCTACAAATAGGTCATTATAATGCCCGAGACTTTCCTGCAAGGGTTTTAAGGCTTTTAGATAGGCTTTAACCTCTTTTTCAGGAAATAAGCTTTGCAAGAATTCTACGTTATAGCGTAAGCGTTTGACCCGTTTGCGTGTGCGATGCCGGGATTCAATATCCAGTTCTTGATAGTTCTCGGCATCCTGACAGATTTGCTGATGCAGCTTGCTCAGGCCTTTACACAAAATTTTATGCGAAGACTTGGCTTTACCCTCTGTATTTTCTTGGCTAAAGCTGAATAGTTGCAGCATTAATTCTACTGTGGCAGGACTTCTGAACAGCGCACTGATATCTGGTTGTTTTTGTCGGTGTGGTGGTAATTTCAGTAAGGGTGAACCTGCTTTTTCCAGTTGTGGAATCAGGCTTTCTGCCAGGGCATCGCGATCTCGGGTGGAACCCAGTTGCTGAAAAATATCCCGCAGCTGTTCCGGCCATTCTGGCTGTACATGTTCAGTCACGGACTGGAAAATTTTAAAAGCACTGCGCAAACGTCGAATCGCAACACGTGCCTGATGCACATGATCACTATTATAATTTTCGGCAGCAATCGCCGTCGCATTTGGGAAAAGATGAGCCAGACAGTTGGCGACAATTTTTTGTAAAATCGTACTGATCTGATCTTTCTGTTCAAGCACTAAGGGAAGCTGATGCTGAACTGGCAGACTCTCTTCATCATGTAATAAGGCATAACCGCGTTCCGATTTGCTCCGTGTATCCAGCCACAAAGCATAACGCTGAACCCAGGGCTGAATGAAATCAATCAATTCACTCAGCTGGCCGGATTTAAGCTCAAATTCGACTTCATAAATATCGATGGCTTGATCATTGTGTCGAATTTCTCCGACATCAAAGGCAATTTCAATCTTACTGTCCAGATGACTTTCTGTGAGTACATACCGTACGACATCTGTTTCAAATTGCAGAATAAGCGGTGTCTCCAGATCACCGAGCGCCTGTTTCAGGATTTTTTTGGCCGGTTTATGTTTGCGATATAACTGAAAATCACAATGTTCCGGAGGACTTTTTAATTCATGCTCAAGTTCAAAACGTTCAAATTGTTGTTCAGTCGCTGCTTTCAGGGTTTGAATCCATTGCTGGTCTTCCAGACGTTGCCGCAGGGCAATCTGATGTTGTTGTAATTGTTGCGCTTCAGTATCAAAGTAGCGTGCACACAGACGATGCCGAGTCGGCTGAAGTTTCTGAATGTCCTGTTCAAATTGCACACGAGACTGTGGCGGAATCTGGAATTTGAGTTCTATTTCTGCCATCGGGTCATTCCTCCGCGATGTTGGTTTTATAGATTAATATAGCCCAAAGATCGGCAGGGGTGTGATGTGCTTCTGCAACAAAAAAGCACGCCAGAGAAGGCGTGCTTTGAGTTTTTCTTGTGATATTTATTTCAATATTTTTATTTCAGGAATTTACGACTGACCAAGAACTGTTCGGTCGCTTCAAGCAGTTTCTGCGCATAGACTTCCTGCTTGGCGGTCAGCCAGCCCAGCACAAACCAGTCACTTGCTTCCAGCTCGGTCTGCTGAATATAAACTGCAGAAGAGGCCAAAGTTTGATATTCACTGGCTGCCAGTTGAGCATCGTTCAGCGCTTTGCTGTATTTCTGCAAATTTTTGACATCATAGATCGTGGTTAAAATCGGAAAGCTGAATTTGAGCTCCTGAATCCGGCCCGACAATTGATCCAGACTTTCAAAATCAGTGATATCGGTCTGGTTCATTTGTTCCTGCAAAGCTTTATATTGCTGTTGCAAGGTAGTTTGAGCAGCAGTTTTCAAGTCCAGCGAGGCATGCTCATTTTCATTTAAACTGAACATCAGTAATTCCAGATAATGATGCACATTCTGGGTAGATTTGACCAGATTACCGAGTTTCTCCTGCGCATACAGAATATCTTTGCTCAGGTTTTCTGCCGTGGTGGGATTTTGCAGGAAGCCGGCCAAGCTGTTTTGCATATGCTGTAAATGTTGCAAATGTTCAAATTGCTGCTTAAAGGCCGCCAGTTGATGTGCCCATTTGTCCGAAAGCTGTGGATGCCAGTCTTTGAACAGCAGCAAGGTCAGATATAAATGATCTAGTGCCAGTCGTGCCTGATCAATATGTTCCTGTTCTGCAACCTGAGCTGCAATCGCCGCGATATTCGGCAATAAATGCTGCATCTGCTGTGCAATCAGACTGCACATGGTTTTACTGGCGCTGTCTTTTTTGCTGATCTGAAATTCTTTGCTAAGGGTCGCAGGACTGACGCGCTGTGAAGTGGCCAATAGATTGCCTATTTCAGCCTTGCTGCGTACATCGAGCCAGAGCTGGTATTTCTTGACCCATTCAAAACTAAACGCCAGTAGATGTTGAATTGAACCATTTTTAAGCTCGAACTCGACTTCATGTACTTCTTGCTCGGCATCATGTGTGCGGATATGCCCAATATCCAGGCTGATTTCGATCTGGGTATCTTCATAGTCAATCACCCTTAACGTACGGGAAATATCGGTTTCAAACTGGAGTTGGAGCTGGTCGAACTGATTGCCGAGCGCATTGCTGAGAATTGCCCCGGCTTCTGGAAATTTTTTATAAATATCTAAATCCAGTTCAGGAGATGCGGTTAATTTCCCTAGATCATGATTATGTTCAAAGCGTTCGATATGGCTTTTTCCGGCCGCTTTTAGTGTTTGCACCCAACGTGTACCTTCCAGACGCTGACGCAGTGCCACCCCATGCCGGGCCAGTTGACGGTCGGTAGTATCATAATATTTGGCTTGAAGCTGGATCTGTTGAGACTTTTTCGGATCAAGTGCCTTGAGCAGCGCAGTGCGTCGTGCCACAGGAATTTGGAACTTGAGTTCAACTTCAACCATGATGATCATCCTATCTGTTCAGTGCAATTAAGTACTGAATCTTCACTTGAATAAGGTTTTAAAATGAGGCGGACAGCAGCCGCAATTATATTTTTAGATTTGTGCGCAGCAGATTGTAACCAAAATCAAAATGCATGTAAGACTTGACTGAGCATAAAAAGCTTAAACAGAAGTTTGAAACTTAGATTTCATCGGTTCATTTTAGGCTAAAACGATCGGATTCAGGCCTTCACGGGGATGTGCAAGATGCATTGAAGCGCGCATCAAAAGGCTGTTATTTGGCTAAAATATACGCTAAGGTAAAACAAAAAACGTCAGGATGATGACAGATGAATGTACAAGTACAACCAGAAAGTAAGAATGAGGTGATGGTTCAGCCCCAGATGCCGATTAAGAACTATCATGAATTTTATCGCTTCTATTTGACTGAGCATCGGCATATTATTAGCCGCCGTCTGCACGTGGCCGGCAGTAGCATCGGTTTATACTGTTTTGCCAAAGCCATTCGTCAAGGCAAGCCGCGATATTTTGCATATGGTTTACTCTCGGGCTATGCCTGTGCCTGGGTCGGTCATTTTATCTTTGAGCGCAATAAACCAGCCAGCTTCAAACAGCCTGTATATAGCTTTATCTCGGACTGGCGCATGTTTGCCGATGTCCTGCGTGGTAATATCAGTCTGATCGACCTTAAATACGATAAAATTTCCAGTTAAGCCAGAATGACTTTTATCGGAATGTGCCCACTTAAAGCATGAAATTTCGATAAAAGCCTTGCAAGTCTAGAATTATTATTCTAATAATTATGGTATTGCAGATTAGGTTTTTTGATCAACCATTATATTTTAATTAATACATCAGTTTTCCAAGCCTGGAGCGACCTTCTCCGGGCTTTTTTTATGCCTGTTTGCTACCAATAAATGTTCAAGATTTTGCTCATGCTATTGTGTAAATATTCATAGAAGAATTCATGTGGATTTGTGCTGAAAGTAAAAGATCCTTTCTGGCTTTGAAACGTTTCCCCACAAACGAATGACTCAAAACCAGAAAGGATCGGGTATTACAAACACAGGTATTTATTTTTCTGTTTATTTTTCTGTTTATTTTCTGTGTCTAAGGCTATTTAAGACGCTTCGTGCCGATTGGGCTATCCCTGAAAATGGGTATTTTTAATATTAATTAATTTGAGTACGCTTGAGCCAGGCGAAAAAAAGACAAAAAAAATCGCTCTTAGAATTTTGCAACTTCTCCACCAAGTTATCTGCAAAATCCTAAAAGCGTTTGTCGGAGGGCGTAAGCATTAACACGTTATAATTATTGTTATAAGGCAATTAAAACGCAGATTTGAAAGCCCGTATATCCCTGAAAATGGTGATATTTAAGATTTAATTGATAAATTGCGCTAAAAACCTGCAAATCTGTTGCTGCTTGGTCTCAGAAACAGCAGGACTGCGGCAATTAAACCGAGTTATGCCTATAATAGAGCCATCCTAGCAAGTGGCGAGCAAGATGCGCGGTTTATATTTAATTACCAATGATGATCCATTAGAGCTTTTATTGGCGAAGTTGGAAGGTGCAATGGCCAATGGTGGTGTTGCGGTCTTGCAATATCGCCGTAAAAAAGTGGCGAAAGAAGATCAAATTTACGAAATCGAGTATATGAAAGCCATGTGTGCTGAATATGCTGTACCTTTCGTGATTAATGATGATCTGGAAATGGCGGTTAAATACAGCGTGGGTGTGCATTTAGGCCAGGATGATGGTTCGATTGTCGACGCTGTTGCGCGTTTGCCTAAAGGCGTGTTGATTGGCCGTAGCTGTAATAACTCACTTGAGCTGGCTGAACAGGCCATTGCCGATGGTGCGAATTATGTGGCATTTGGAGCAATTTATGCTACTGATAGTAAACCTGAAGCGGGTAATATTGGTCTTGAAACCTTAAAACTGGCCAAAGAGAAATTGAATGTACCTTTATGTGCCATTGGTGGTTTAACGGTTGAAAATTCCAAGGATGTCATTGAGTCAGGTGCGGATTATTGCGCGGTGATTAGTGATATATTGGGACTCCCTATGAATGCCATTCCTGAACGTTTAGATGAATGGTCTGCGCTTTTTCAAGCTACAGCATAAAATTTTTTGATTGATTTAATTTTGAGTCGAGTGCCTTCATGAGCTTATCTCCAAAGCAAGAACAATTGTTCAAACAAGCTAATAAACATATTCCGGGTGGCGTTAATTCACCTGTACGCGCATTTAATGGTGTCGGTGGGACGCCGGTCTTTATCGAAAAAGCCCAAGGTGCGTATCTGTATGATGTCGATGGTAAGCGTTATGTGGACTATGTAGGTTCATGGGGGCCGATGATTCTGGGCCATGCACATCCGGCGATTATTAAAGCCGTTCAGGATGCTGCGGTCGATGGTTTGAGTTTTGGTGCGCCCACAGTTCATGAAACCACGCTTGCAGATATTATTTGCGAGATCATGCCATCGATTGAACTAGTGCGTATGACCAACTCGGGTACAGAAGCGACCATGACCGCGATTCGTTTAGCACGTGGTTATACTGGCCGTGACAAGATTGTAAAATTTGAAGGCTGTTATCATGGTCACTCAGATTCATTATTGGTAAAAGCCGGTTCAGGTTTATTGACCAGTGGAGAAGGGGAAGCGACGTCTGCAGGCGTGCCAGCAGATTTTGCTAAACATACGCTGACACTTCCATATAACGACATCGCGACTTTAAAAGAATGCTTTGCCAAATTCGGTTCAGAAATTGCCGGCGTGATTGTTGAGCCAGTCGCAGGCAACATGAACTTGGTGAAACCAATTGACGGTTTCCTGCAAGCGATTCGTGATGTTTGTGATGAACATGGTTCAGTGTTTATCATTGATGAAGTAATGACCGGTTTCCGTGTCGGTTTGGGTGGTGCGCAAGCACATTATGGCGTTACTCCGGATTTAACCACTTTAGGTAAAATCATCGGTGCAGGCTTACCAGTCGGTGCATTCGGTGGTAAACGTGAAGTGATGGAATGTATCGCACCATTGGGTAAGGTCTATCAAGCAGGTACGCTATCAGGTAACCCATTGGCAATGCGTGCCGGTATCGAGATGTTCAAGCATTTACGTACCGAAGGTTTTTATGAAAAATTAACCGCACAACTCGAAAAATTGCTCGCCGGTTTACAAACTGCTGCTGATGAAGCAGGCATTCCATTCAAGACCCAACAAGTGGGCGGTATGTTTGGTCTTTACTTTACCGATCAGGAAGATATTACTAGCTTCGACTCTATGCTGAAATGCGATGTCGATGCCTTCCGTAAATTCTTCCATGGCATGTTAAGTCGTGGCGTAAACCTTGCACCATCTGCTTTTGAAGCAGGATTTATTTCTGCTGCGCATAGTGATGAAGATATTGCTTACACGATTCAAGCGGCTAAAGAAACTTTTGCTGAGATGAAAGGATAATTCGACCTCTCCCTGACCCTCTCCTAAAAGGAGAGGGAATATAAGCCCGAGTGATCGGGCTTATTTCATTCTTTGGATTAGACATCATAAGATTTGAAATTGATAAATTAAAGGATTAGATAGATCAATGAAAACCAAACATTATTTGACTTTAAGTGATGCGGAATTTTTATTAAATGAAGCTCATCAATATGCGATTCAGAACAGTTTTAATGTCAGTATTGCTGTAGTGGATGAAACCGGAAATTTACTGGCGATGAAGCGTATGGATGGCGCAGCACCAATGACTGCAAATCTGGCTATTGAAAAAGCCAAATGTTCCGCTATGAGTCGCCGTCCATCGAAGTTATTTGAAGATATTATCAAAGGCGGGCAGATGGGCTTCCTGACCATGAAATCATTTTCAGGAATGCTGGAAGGTGGTGAGCCGATTATGTATGAAGGACAGTTGGTAGGTGCAATGGGCGTGTCGGGAGTGAAGTCGTTTCAGGATGCTGAGATTGCGCAGGTAGCCATTGAGAAATTTTTGGCGAAGCAAAGCTAATCCAAAATAGAAATTGATCAGCTCAATTTAATAAAATCATTCAAAGTTGTACCAAAATGAAGCGTGGAACGTGAAATATCAACTAAAAAGCCCAATCGCTAATGAGTGGGCTTGTCTATATACAATAAAGTTATAATTTAAAAAGGAAATCAAAA
>NZ_JALJVC010000035.1 GCF_022967985.1 Acinetobacter lwoffii
AACTTCATCAGAGACTTTTGGTGCATAACCTGAAGTTTGCAGCAATGCCAGAATCAGCGAAGTGAATTCATGGCCCATTGGCAAGCCTGCAAAGAATACACGTGGTTCCTCACCAGCTTTTGCAATCCCGAAACTTGGCGCACGTGCATTGGTCCCGTCAAAGCGTGCAGTGACCAGGTCAGACAGTGCAGCCACTTCGGACACCAGTTCCTGGATTTTGGCTGATTTGTCAGAGCCATCCAAATTCGCCACCAGTTCAATCGGGCCTTCTAGGCGTTCTAATAAGGTTTTAAGTTGGGCTGAAGTATTTTGATCTAACATTGCTAACGTCTCCAAAGGAGTAAATGTTTATTTGATAACAGGATATTAAATGAATTGAATAAATAGTTAAAACAGTTTGTTTTTATTTTATTGATCGATATTTTAGATTAAAAATCCAATCATAGATTTTATGCTGCCTTATTTTAATTTTTGGGCGGTATTGAGCAAGTTGAATAGGTTATCTTAAAAATAGCATTGAAATTTTATCAAAAAAATGCTCCCTATTCAGGAGCATATTGGGAAATTAATGAATCCGCTGTTCAATACGCAAGGACCGACCCTTGATTGAGTTGGCCAAGAAAAATAAGATTAAGCTGAGTAGCGCCGATAAAATAGCAACACCAATAATAACCAGATTCGTGATCTGACTTAACTGATCCGCCTGTTGTACCTGTGTATTTACACTATTGGCCACTGGTGTCATGGCTTGACCATAAACCTGTTGCTGCATGGTCCAGATTTGTTCAGGCTTGAAACCATATTGTTCAAATTTAGGATCCTGTTTTTCTGCTTCAACCAAGTTTAAAACATAGGATTTTGCGGCAGATAAATCCTGCGGCTTATGCAGTAATGCCGTTTGCGCCAGTAAATAAGATTTCACCGGTGCTGCAATCTCTGAATCAGCCAGATAACGGGCGATTTCACTGTCATTGATATTGCTGTCGTAATACACCACTTGCTGATAAGCATCATCCCGATCATTACGTAGATCATGCTGCCAGTAAGTTAATCCTGACCAGATCACGATAAAAGCGATCAGCCAGGCGACAAATTTCAGTACAAAAGACTGAAAGCGAACATAAAAGAAACGCAACTTTTTCAGTAAGCCAATCACAAAGAATGCGCCGATAAAAGAGGCAAAAATTTTAATAATCAGCCAGCCAAACCAGCTCAGCAAACTAAAAAAATAATCCGGACTATCACCAATGCTGGCCAGTGTGGCATCTACACTGACCGGTAAATGCAATTGCTGTACTTGGGTACTCAGGCCAAAAAAGCCATAGACCAGTTCCTGCTGGAAAAATAGGCTGATCAATGAGGCTATAAATATGGTAGAACTAGTCAAACCCAATAGCATCAAATTGCGTTGACGTTTCTTGAGTGCAACTACCCCCTGCTTGATGTCCTGAGGCTTAACGGCATATTCATCTAAGGGCGGCAATCTCTACTCCTTCTTTCAGATTTTGGCCCTACCTGATTTAGTTGGGCTTGGATCCACTGGTACTTGATTCAATCACCAAATGATTTAGATTATCTTGCAAAGCTTTCAAACGCACGGTTGCTTCTGTGCGTTTTTGTACACCTTCTTTCTGGATCTGAATCACATCATTTACAGTTTTAATGAGGGTATTTTGCACATGTTCAAGCGTTTCGATGTCAATCACCGAGCGCTGGTTGGCTTTAGCCGTATCAACCGAGTTCTGATGTAACAGGTCAGCATTACGGCGCAGCAGCTCGTTGGTAGCATCATCAATGGTATTGGCCAGCTGCACACTGTTCTTCTGTTCGCTCAATGAAATCGCCAGACTGATCTGGTTTTTCCACGCTGGTAAAGTAATATTTTTGATCGCATAAAACTTGTCGACTAGCATCAGGTTATTCGACTGGATAATCCGGATCATTGGCAAGGTCTGCATGGCAGATTGCTGCAGTACCTGTAAATCACTGACACGTTTTTCCAGATTATTGGCCAGATGGTTCAGGTCATAAATTTTCTGGGTGGTGCTCTGATCTTGCGGCAAGGCGGTTAAAGCGGAAATTTCCTGTTGCAGCTCCTGTTCGCGTAAACGTCCTGCGGCGATATGCACCCCGAGCTGTTTATATTCATCCTGTACCCCGTCAAACATTTTATCCAGGGTATCAACACGTGCTTTCAAACCGGATTGCGAGGTTTCAATCTCTTTCACCAGTACATCTAACTGCTCTTTAGTGGTATTGAAATGCGCATCAAAGTTATCTTTCGCACCTTTGAATTTACTGATGATATTGCCAAAAAAACCCGAGCTTTTCTTTTTATTGAGAATACTGCTGGTATTTAGCTGCTGCGCCACCTGTACCACCTGATTCAGCTTCTGTCCTGTCGCATCCAGATCTCTATTTTGCACCAGATTCAGTAATTCATCGGTATAGGTCGAAGTTTTGGTCGCAATATTTTTACCATACTCAGCCACGCTGTTATGACTCATGTTCTGCAACTCTTTACGTGCAGCCAGCACCTCCTGAAAGTCAGCAGGCTGCAAGCCCAGTTCTTTCAGGTCCATTTGCTGGAATTTTTGTTCGACCAGTTCATTCGAGCTTTCAACAGGTAAATTTACTAAATCAGACTTGGTCATAGTTCACCTTATATTGTTATGTTTTCGAGGGTTTCTCGAGGGATTTTTTTAACGTTTTAATCAGACTCTCACGGCTATTATCAAGTTTTTCCAGATCACTTGTCGAGTGTTTCGTCTGGCTTTGTTTGACATGATATTGCCAGGCCGGAATCAAGACCTGCTGTGCTTCCTTAAAGCGATCCAGCAGGCTAAAGGAAAGCTGCTGCGAAAGCTGCATCTGGGTAATGGCGATGTCATTACTGCTTTGCAAGGTACGTAAGGTATTAATTTTCTTGGAGAGGCGTTCTGAAAAATTATCCAAGGGATGCTGGTTTTTGACGAATAGCGGATATTCAGACAGAAACTCGTCTGCTGCGACAATGTGCTTGGCCATCTGTTCGCGCAACCCCAAAAGCTGCTGAAAACGTGACTGCGATTTCTGAATTTCAATCTGCAATTTACGGCTTAAGTGATCGGCCTGATCCAGCAAACGGTCCAGCCGTTGATAATATTCCACCTGACTTGAGCCATAATCCAGATCGATGCCCAGCCATTTCTGTAGAGCATTAAATTTACGTTTTTTCAGATATTTTTTAGATTCTGCCAAGGCATGAATCAATTGCTCAATGGTCTGGCTTAACTGTTGGGTCAAGTGCGGATCTACACCATTCAGTAGAACGAACTGTGCCTGAATCAGAGCATCTGCATAATGATTCAGCCCATATTGATTATCCAGTACAGGCACAAGCTCATTACGCTTAATCGCCAGAATTTCCTCACGATCAAGCATCATGTCAGTCAAGGCAGGTAGAGCTTCAAAGCGCGACATGGTTGAGGCGATATCCTTTAAAAAAGTGAAACAAAGAAGTCTAGAACATCTTCGAATGTAGCAAAAAAACAGACCGCGTTGTGTATATTTATCCAGAAATTCGTTACATCACTTTAACTAAATCCATGTTTTATCTTTATTTTAATTATGATTTTGGCAATACGATTCAATTGCAGAGATAAATGACTACATTGCATTTTGAGAATTATTTAACTTTAAGCATTTAGAACTTTAAAATGTATTCAATCTGATCTAAATGCTTACAACATCAGGTTTTACTTAAAATCCATATACAAAAAAAGCCATATTGCTATGGCTTTCAAGGATGATCCAACGCTGGCTTAAAGATAATCCCCTTCGCTCTCCGGCTGAAACAGCACTTTTTCAATGGTCACTTTCATGGTATTACCATCCGGTTGTGGCCATTCAATGGTTTGACCTTCTGCTAAGCCCAAAATGGCTGCACCTATCGGTGCGATGACATTGACCTGCCCCTTTTCACCTTTAAATTCGTGTGGGTAAACTAGTGTCACCTCAACAGCTTCCGTAGAAGGTGCAATGGTCAACAACACACGGGAATGCATGGTCACGATATTGCTTGCGATCGCTTGCGGCTCGACCACTTCGGCACGTGCCAATTCATCCTCTAAGCGGATCATGGTTTCGCTCAGCTTGCTCTGATTCTCCAGCATCGTTTCCAGACGATGTAAATCTTGCTCAGATAAAATAATGTTGGGTTTAGTCATCCTTATTACCTTGTTTAATGCATAAATGAAAAATTAATCAATCAACCGCCAGCAGCATTTTTAAATACAGGATTTACCCATATTCAAATGATACCGATCCATATAACGTTTAAATAAAAAGAATGATGTCATTCACGGCGCTTATATCAGCACCACCTTACAGTAACATGGGATTCACTCAAGCGCTTCATCTACCATGATCTTCAGCTCAATAACCTATTATTTTTAAAGTGTCAGGTTCTGAAAATAATTCCTGTAAATAATTTCAAGCAAAGCATGCAACGAATGCATTCATTCTTTTAAAGCATTTAAAAATACAAATAGTTGATAAAAGACTTTAAGCCAGATTGAGAAAAACTCAATATAATTTTATTGATGACTCAATCTCTTACGGCATGGAAATTGATCTATATAAGCCCGATCAAGTCTAAACATCTTTTACATCGTTATTTTTACAGCTATAAAAAAAGCTCCCGGTTGGGAGCTCCTTTCCGTTTATAAGCGATTATGCATAAACTGGGAATTTAGCACATACCGCTGCAACTTTCTCTTTCACCGCGTTGATAACAGCTTCATCGCCTTTAGCATCTAGGATATCAGCGATCCAGCCTGCAAGTTCACGTACTTCAGCTTCGCCAAAACCACGCGTTGTTACTGCAGGTGTACCGATACGGATACCTGAAGTCACGAACGGAGAACGTGGATCGTTTGGTACAGAGTTTTTGTTCACAGTAATGTGAGCAGCACCTAACCAAGCATCAGCTTCTTTACCTGTAATGTCTTGTTTGATTAAAGACAACAAGAACAAGTGGTTTTCAGTACCGCCAGAAACTACGTCATAACCACGAGCGATCAATACTTCAGCCATTGCTTTCGCATTTACCACAACTTGTTGTTGGTAAGCTTTGTATTCAGGTGCCATTGCTTCTTTAAAGCAGATTGCTTTTGCAGCAATTGCGTGAACCAAAGGACCACCCTGGTTGCCTGGGAATACAGCCGATTGAAGTTTCTTCTCGATTTCTTCGTTTGCTTTCGCAAGAATAAGACCAGAACGTGGACCACGAAGTGTTTTGTGAGTCGTCGTCGTCGTAACGTCAGCAATTTGCACCGGGCTTGGGTAAACGCCAGCAGCAACTAAACCTGCAACGTGAGCCATATCAACAAACAGATAAGCGCCAACTTTGTCCGCGATTTCACGGAAACGCTGCCAGTCAACGATCTGGCTGTATGCAGAGAAACCAGCAACGATCATGCGTGGCTTGTGCTCAAGCGCCAAACGCTCAACTTCTTCGTAATCGATCTCGCCAGTTTCAGGGTTTAAACCGTACTGAATCGCGTTATATGTTTTACCAGAGAAGCTTACTTTTGCACCGTGAGTCAAGTGACCACCGTGAGCAAGGCTCATACCCAGAACTGTATCGCCCGGGTTAAGCAGCGCTAAGTAAACTGCTGAGTTTGCTTGTGAACCAGCATGTGGCTGAACGTTAGCATAATCAGCACCAAAGAGTTCTTTAGCACGGTCAATCGCCAATTGTTCGATAACGTCTACATACTCGCAACCGCCATAGTAGCGTTTACCTGGGTAGCCTTCCGCATATTTGTTAGTAAGTTTTGAACCTTGAGCTTCCATAACTGCTGGTGAACAGTAGTTTTCAGAAGCGATTAGCTCAATATGAGCTTCTTGACGAGCATCTTCATTCGAGATTGCTTGAGCTAATTCTGGATCAAATTCAGCGATAGAGATATTGGCAAACATTAGCGAGGTCCTATTGATTTAGGGCTTTTAAGCCGTGCTAAGATTGGCGCGTATTGTAGCATGAAGTTTTAAATTTTCGATCATGAACTTTATTCAGTTTGCAATAAAAATGGCTCATATCTAAAAAAACATGAGCCATTCAGATAAAAATAAGTTATTGAATTGGCATTAGAGATTTTACATCTGAAATAATATTAGGAATATTCAGTGCATAGACGCTACCATGATCCCATTTAGTCGCATTTGACTCATCCGTAATATAACGTACTGAAGTTTGTTTCTGATTGGCGAGTGCAACCAAAACATCTGTTGCTGCTTTCGGAACGGTACTATCTGCTGAACCCTGATAAATAATCACTGGCGTAGAAACTTTAACAAGTAAAGGCTGAGAATCTTTTTCTAAGAAGCTCTTTACGACTGGAATACTCATAAAGTTAGTTTGAGTACGAGGATAATTATTTACCGAGTTATTATTTGATTGTGCATAAGCATACATTGCAGTACCAAATTTCTGGCCTAATACATCATAGCAATCAGTTTCTGCATTTTTCGCGATTTCATCGGTTGGCGTTTTAAAAATCTGACTATATTGCAAATTTGGGTTCGGGTTACGCAAACCAGCAACAATCAGGGCAGTAAAGGTATCTAAAGATGCTAAAGTTCCAATTTTTTTATCCAGATTTGTTTCTTGTCCCGCCTGTTGTTCACCTCCTGTCAAAATCAGATTGAAATTTGAAGCCGGTGCTAAAGCTACCGTACCTTTATAGGTCATCTTAGAAGCACGTGCTGCATATTGCGCAGCGCCTAAAGCTGCCTGGCCACCTTGAGAATGCCCTACTGCCACCCATTGATTGGATGCTTGTGAACCTAAATAATTTCGTGCAGCTACGACTGCATCAGTAATAGAATAAGCTTCACTTTTCAAATTCAAGAAAGGATGAAGTTCTTTTCCACTCGGCTCTCCCAAACCTTCATAGTCAGGTGCCACTACAATATAGCCAGCTTGGAGAAACCCGCCAATCATGGCTTTGATATAATCATTCAGCGCTTTTCGACTCGGCGCACACTGATCAGCTACACCGGTAGTTCCATGTGCCCATGCCACAATTGGCCAGCCTGTAGCTGGAGGCGTTCCTTCGGGTGTGAAAACTAATGCAGTAGCTTGTGTTTCCTTACCATTAATTCCTAACATCTTATAAGTCATGATCACACTTTCGTCAGCGATCCCAGAGAAATCCGTTTGCGTATAGGCTACAGGTGTTGCCACGACTGGATTATCGATATTATTTACTGGAATGGTAGGTTTGGACTCGTAAAAACGATCATTATCACTATCATCGTTACAAGCAGTTAAGGCTACACTTAATGTGAGAAGAGCACAGGTCAATACTTGACGTTTCATCGATCTTATCCTTATCTTATTTATTATCGTCTCTAATGAGTTTTTCTGGTTTTATCTTTAACAAACGATAAAACCATATGTAATTTCCCAATTTATCTAAACAATATCAAGAAAAGAATGCGTTATTTTTTTGCTAAATTCGCACTGGTTTAGATTTATTATGAAATCAGCATGCAAACTTAAGAATAGAGAGGTTTCTGTCTCCAGAACTATACAAATAGTCGTCATACGTTAAAAAGCCGGTAATTAATACAGAAATAAAGCAATTCAATTGTCAGTTGCAAAATAATAATGTTAGATTTTACTCTCCTCTCTTTTTCAGGCACATTTCCGACATGCAGGCCATTATTCTTGATACCGAAACGCATACTTTAAATGGTCAACCCATCGAAATTGCTTATGCGCCTGTCGAAATTGTAGAACATAAAATAAGTCTGGATAAAAGTCGCCTGTTTGATCAGCTCTACTCATGTGACGAAGCCATTTCTTTTGCTGCCATGGCCGTGCATCATATTCTGGAATCGGATCTGGAAGGTCAGCCGCATTACAGTACCTTTCGCCTACCTGATGAAACCGTCTACATGATCGGCCATAATATTGATTATGACGTCCGTGCCATCGAAAAATGTGGTGTAGATACTTCAAAAATCAAGGCGATTTGTACACTGGCTTTAGCACGTCGGGTCTGGCCAGATGCGGAAGCACACAATATTTCTGCCCTGATTTATATGATCACCAAAGGCAGCGAAAGAGCGCGTGAAATGATCCGTAAAGCGCATCGTGCCGATATGGATATTATTTTAACTGCCAATATTTTGATGCATATTGTGCATCATTTAAAAATCAACAGTATGCAGGAATTATTCGACGCTTCTGAAGATGCCCGAATTCCACGTACGATTAATTTTGGCAAACATCGCGGTACTGCCATCGCCGAACTTCCTACTGACTATGTGCAATGGCTATTGCGTCAGGATGAACTGGATCCTTATTTACGTAAGGCCCTTGAAAATACGGCGATCACGACATTATAGGTTTTATCAAAACAAACCTCAGTATTTTAATAAATACTTCATATTAATGTAATTTTCACAGACTATGCTCTAGCTGAATTTTAGCAACAATCTATTCAGCTATGATGCATTTTTATAAAACTCAACGTGGGATCGAGGTGCTACAGGATCGCTCCATCCCACTGACCGCACGCCAACGCCGCTTACTGGTTCTGATCGGCAGCCAGGATTTCAACTTATTAAATGATGGCTTAAAACAACAGCTTGCTCCTGCCGAACTCTTAGATCAGCTTTATGCCATGGATTTAATTATTCCAGCTGAAACGGGCGAGGTAGCCATCAGTCAAAAGCAGGCTGATGCAAGAACAGATACAAAAGTTGACCTGGCACACTCCGAGATTCACCGATCGTTGGACTCATCGATAGCAGCAGCTTCTGCGACAAAAGAACTCCATCCTGAGATGGAATCCATTAAAGTAGCGCAGGACATTCCATCTGCTGAAACGGATTCAAGCCATGCAAAAAAGCTGCCTGAACTGCAACCTATGTCTTTTGAAGACCTTAAATATATGATGATGGAAAGCTTACAAAAATATTGTGGCTTGATGGCCAAGCAGCAAATTCATCAGATTTTACAGGCGCCGGATACGCGCAGTTTAAAACTGTGCCAAATGCAATGGATCACGTCCCTTCAGGAAAGCCGTATTGCTCCCCAAGAATTGAATCACATTCTGAAGCAGATCAATTTTGCTTTAGATCAATTACAGCAAAATAAAGCTGAAGACTAATAAGATCTTAGTCTTTAAAACTCTTAAATGAGCAAGTTTAACAATAAGCTAGCTTTGATTGTTTAAGATAACTGACTGATTATTTGAAATATTTATATTCAAGCGAAATTTAAAGCTCGGAATATCCGACTTAAGCGTGATAGAAAAAGAATTACAATCCCGCCATATAGTGAGCATAGACATCCGATTGGATCATGTATATGTCACATTATTTAGAATTCGATGCGTTCGATAATCCCATGCAACTGAGTAAAATTGGCAACTGGGTGATCACCTTTTTAAGTCCGGTTGAAGAACTGCAATTTGTGCAACTGGCGATTACCTACGTGCTTCCCCGCCAGATCAGTGACAGCTTGCAACCGCGCCGTGTGTTGATTCAAAAAAGTCCCATTGAGCATCATTGGCTGATTCAGGCCATTGAATGTTTTGACAGCACGACTCGTCAGGAAATTTCTTTAAACCCTGAACATACAACCGCACAGCAAACTTTAGCGCAGATTTTGCAAGAATTTGAAAAATATGATGTGGATGTACAGCTTAAACAGATTTAAATACTTGCTCACTCCAGCGAGCTTTTTGCATTGCTATGGGATATTTCTTCCGCCAATTAAGACCCATTAGCACGTTGTCTTCTCTTAGAGATTGAATCAGCTTCTGAATATAGCTACATACCTTAGTATCCAAGCTAGCAAATACCAAAGTATAAAAAACTCACCTAAATGGTGAGTTTTTTATGTGTTAAATCGGTGATTTCGAATAAATAAGTTCAATTTTTTTCTACCTATCTGAAGTTCACTGATTAAATTATTCGACAACGCGATAAATATTTGAAGATTTTTGGCTTTCAAATAATAGCTCAATACTCGGCAGAATCGTTTCACCATCCACCACGATATGTTCAATTTTTTTGACCAACTCAGCTGCATGATGAATGTTGTGCTCTGCAAAGGAACGCAGCATAGCTTTCGCTTCAGTCACTTGGCTAAATTGATCTTTCACCTTGATATCAATCATCTTTGACATTTTTCCTTCCTCTCTCATTATCCAATTTGCATTTTTTTATACCATAATTAGCCAAGCGATTAATCTTCAAGATGTTAGCGAATTTGGCAATGTAAACTTTTTTATCGGGATGGATTATAAGAAAAAGAATATTAAACTGAATGAATTGCACAGACATTAAAAAAGCTCGCATTTCTGCGAGCTCTGTGTTGGATGGCTAGTGCTAGATTTATTGTCTGGTGATAAACATCAAACTCAACTAACTGTCATTGATCCGTCCAACTTATCGGTAGCGTCTTATTGATTTTACGACCTACCATGAGTTGAATATAACAGTATTTTTTTAGCCGACAATACTCTTTTACACTTCTAAAAGAAGACTTATACAAGATTTTAATTGTCATTTTTTTAAAGCAGATTAGAATATTTCTGGCTTGTTATCCGAAGACTTCTGCATTCATATCGTCTTTATTTAATTCATTGATTTTTAGAAAAATACCTTATTAAGCATACGAATTCTTGTTGAATAGCGGTTCAACACCCTCTTTCATAATCTCAATAAGCGCTTCAAAATTTAAACTCGGATATGATTTTTTATTAAAAATGCTTTCGAAAAAGGACGCAATATTTAAAGAAACTACTGTTATATAATCTATACTACTAATTTTAAAAGGTTATCTTTAAAAAATTGGAGATAAATCAATCGCTTCGTTCAAGTTAATTCACCATAATTACGTATGAGCACTTAATCATTTGGATGGACAGATCAAAATTATTGAGTAGATTTTCTGGATGTTAAATACCATATTTTTATTTGCAACCTAGTCAAATATTCAGAATCCTAGCCAGCTTTTCAAATTCACCCTATTTACAGCCAAGCGACCTATAAATTCTAAATTTGTTCGAAATAAAAACTCCCACCTAATGGAAATTTAATTTTATATCAACCTTAAACATTGAATATAAATGCAATACAATGCTCATAAATACATCGAGATATATCTAATTTTTTATGTCAGCTAATAATTTTAGGAAATACCTTGATCTCAATTTAAGGCAGTTAATACTTTTATTGGCTATTTTTAGTGTGTCTAGCCTTTTTATTATTTCTCTCATTATTAGCTATCAGATCGTAAAAAATCAGTTAATCGACAATTCTCTTGCCTTAAACTCTGATCATGCACATAAAATTGCATTAAGCACAGACAACCATTTTAGAAATATGCTTCTTGAGCTGGACTATAGTGCCAAGATATTAGGTCAAGACTTTAATAACAATGAGCTAAGAGAAGCCGAGGTCAATAAATTAAAATATCAGTCTGAACACTATAACAGTGTTGTGATCAGTGACACCCAAGGCAGACTGATAAACTTTTCCCCTAATATTCTGCATATTGATAAAAGCAAAATACAACATACTCAAGGGATTATTGACTCTCTTCATAAAAAATCGACTTATATATCTTCGCCCTATTTTTCTGTGCAAAAAAATATGATTGTGTTTATTTCTCAACCTATTTTTGACAAGTCAAATCACTATCAGGGCTTCATCGGTTCAGCGATTTATTTAAAAGAAAAAAATGTAATTAATCAGCTTCTAACCACTTATAAAAATTATAAGAATAGTTATATGTATGTGATTAACAATGAAAATAAAATTATTTTCCATCCCGATCGTGAAAGAATCGGTCAATTGGCCAGCAATAATACTGGTCTGGAATATATGCATGCGCATAAAAATGGTCAAATTCGTTTAATCAATAGCCAGGGCACTGATAATCTGGCGGGTTTTTCTCATATTCCGACTTCAAACTGGATCGTGGTTTCCCAACAACCCACCCATGATTTACTTAAACAGGCAAATTCTATCCTTTATAAATTAGCCGCAGGATTCTTTTTATTTTATCTGCTTGTTTTTTATATTGTATGGCGACTGTCTGACTCTATCTCGGCCCCGTTGAATCAACTGGCAGATATGGCGAGTCTGCTAAATCAGGCAGAAATCGGTTCAAAAATTAAGAATATCCAGCCTTGGTACTATGAGGTCACAAAATTCAAGTTAGCTCTACTGCTGAGTGTTCGAAAGTTTTCACAACAAATGAGCAAAATGGATCATCATATTAATACAGATCCTTTAACCGGCTTGATGAATCGTCGTGGGTTGAATTATGTCATGACTCACAACATGAAAATGAACATCCCTTTTTCAGTGCTTCTGATGGATGTGGATCATTTTAAAAACATTAATGACAATTATGGTCATGATCAAGGTGATGTTGTCTTAAAGCATATTGCCAAGACGATGCAGCAAAAATTTCGTAAAGATGATATTTGCTGCCGCTACGGTGGTGAAGAATTTATCATTATTATACCGAACAGCAATCTCACTGAAGTTTATGAAAGTGCAGAAAGGTTCAGAAAAGAGATTGCAGGTAAAGAGATTCAGGATATAGGTAATATTAGTATTTCGATTGGTATTGCTTCTTGGCCAGACAGTTCTAAAAATATTCTAGACGTTCTGAAAATTGCTGATAACAATCTTTATCGGGCGAAAGATGATGGACGCAACTGTGTGCGTTACTAATTTGATTTATTTTTCAGATTTATAGCTTAAATAAATGGTGCGCTCAGCGCGCACAAGAATAAAGTTTTATCTTTTTGATTAGGGTCTGTTGACATTTACTGTTCATAATTAACCCTATAAAGGTAGCCATAAAAATATACAGGCTAAAGCAACAGAACTTTGATAATTTCTTTTGAGCTTGTCATATCGAGTAGCTATTCCTCTAAATTGCT
>NZ_JALJVC010000036.1 GCF_022967985.1 Acinetobacter lwoffii
AAAAAAAAATTTAACTATATGAAAAAAAAGTGTTTTTATAATGAAGTTCGTATAACGCCCATTATGTTAAATGGAGATTATTACTTAAAGCTAATTATGCTTAAAAGCATCTTATAAAGGACTATATTTTAGGCGAGAAGGGCTCGCTTAATAATCTTCATCCAATGCTTAAATATCATTGATTTCAATTTGTGCAGTAGTTTCATCTGAAACATATTCAACAGTATCATAAGAAGAATCATCTGGATGTTCATATTCATCTGGATCTTCATCATAACGACCTAAACCAACCTGAATCTCATTAAAAGGTTGAACAATAAGATGATTAGAAACTGTTCCAGCTCCTTCTAAATCTGTACTTACATTAAAAGCTAGTATTCTATTTTCTTCTTCATCCCTAACAGGCTGAATTCTAATATCATCTGTGCTAACAGTTTCACCATTAGTAAATGTAAATTCCTCAGGAAAAACAAACTCATTATAATCATCTGAAAATCTTTTAGTCATTTTTAGCTCAAGTGGGTTGATGAAATTTACTGTATCAATAGCAACACTTTTGAAGAAAATCAAGATAACTATATCTAATGGATGTACACATATAATCACATGCTAAAATTTGCTGTCTATAAGTGCAAAAAATGCATAGTTTAAAATTAAATTACTTTAATTTTGTGCCATGTGTTTTTATTAATACCTAAAGATTTGAGTGAATTGCTAAGCTCTTTCTAATATTAAATTAACATAATACGCGTTATACGAAAGGTCCTATTCATAGGCCTTTCAACTATCTACTTTACATAAAATCTCATATACGAAATTCATCAGGCTAAAGCCACTATACAAGGGGACACACTTTACACTTTTTTAAAACTTGATCGCGGATCTGACTTTAGAAATGAATAGATCAATTGAATTTTGGTTCTTGGAAAAATCCAGCAGTAGCCCATTTACTTTAGATCGGATCTCTTTAGGATCAGTCAGTTCTCCATTCATTAAGTTTTTCAGTAGTCCTCCCACTTTATTCATATCTGCTTTTAGGCTACGGATCTCCTGGATTGTTTTTACATCTGTCAGGCTTTTAGGCTGGTAGCCCAAACCTAAATCACGCAACTACTGAGAAGCCGACAAATTTCCCTGGGCCGCACTTTCTTCAATTTGCTTTTTTTCAGCTTCAGTTACCACAACTTGAATTACTTTTTGGCGTATCCGTTTTGGCTTTTTCTGTTCAGTCATTTTTTGATTTCCAGTACATTTTGGCTATGCCAAAAGCTCCGCAGGACAAGATGACCCGTTGAGCTGAAAGCGAATAAGTGGAGTAATGGTGCACCAATCATGCTTGCATGTTGGTCAACATTACACATCTTGCCAATATCACTGAAAGTTCAATTGCACATAAATGCATATAATTGCACATCAAAATGAATAAAAACCATTTAAAAGCTTATAGTTGCATATAATTTCATATAAAATCTTATAAAAGCTCTTAATTGCATATAGTTGCACATAATTGCATAAATCAAAGAAAGAGGAAGTCATTATGGTCACCAGACATGGCGCTAAGAAATTCATCATCTCTGTATTACCAGAAATAGAAAAACGGCTAGAAGCTGGTTATACCATTAAGGAAATCCACGCTAATTTACCTGAGCTAGCGAACAATATTTCTTACAGTTCAGTTTTACGAAATTTGAATAAAATGGGAATGAGTGAAAAAAAGGTACATCTACATAAAATAGAAAAATTAGAGTCCCAGAATATGGTCCCTACTTCTAATGACAAAATGAAAATGACGAATGCAGAAAGAAATACAGAAAAATTGAAGACTAAAAAACCGGTTTTTTCTTATGACCCTCATACAAAAGGTAAAGATTTTATCTAATCACTATAAAACTTAGCTTTTAAATGCACTCATTTGCGATTTAAGCTCAAATTCACATAGGAAGGTACAGAACGAGTGTCTACGAGTGAAATCGCTGAAATTCGCGCTTAGGCCCTCTGAAAAACAATCTTTTAGATATTGGAATCTAAAAACTTTTTAATTACATATAAAAATTCGATTCTAGATCGAGCGCAGCGAGCAAAAAAGCTCTATGAGCGAAGCGAATCCATTTGTTCCTATTGTTTTGACTTTGCTTTTATCAATATTTAAATCACTTCCAGGATTGAGCCAAAAATTGCCCCAACGAATCGAGCGAAAGCGAGATTCAATAGAGTTTGAGCGAAGCGAAAACCAAGGGCAATTTTTCCTTTCCTGGGCTTTTAATTATTTTAAAGTTTTTAAATGCTTTTAGATGGCTTGAAAGCCTTATGAAGAAAGGGTTTTAGCTCTTATATGTCCACGTTTACCTTGCAATATGTCCACGTTTACCTTGCAATATGTCCACGTTTACCTTGCAATATGTCTACGTTTACCTTGCATTAGTACACAAATAATATTAACGTGTACTTATACACAATAAAAAAATAGTGGCTATGAGAGATTTAGTTGTAAAAGACAATGCCTTAATCAACGCAAGCTATAACTTAGACTTAGTAGAACAACGTTTAATTTTATTGGCTATTGTTGAAGCAAGGGAAAGTGGGAAAGGGATTAATGCAAATGATCCATTAGAAGTTCATGCAGATAGTTATATCAATCAGTTTGGTGTACACCGTAATACAGCTTATCAAGCCTTAAAAGATGCTTGTAAGGATTTATTCGCGCGTCAATTTAGCTATCAAGAGAAAAAAGCTAATGGGAATATCCGAAATGTTATGAGTCGTTGGGTATCTCAAATTGCTTATAACGACAATGAAGCAACTGTAGACTTAATATTTGCACCTGCTGTTGTTCCCTTCATAACCAGACTGGAAGAACAATTTACTAAATATGAATTACAGCAAGTTAGTAGTCTTAGTAGCGCTTATGCCATTCGCTTATATGAGCTTCTAATTCAGTGGCGAAGCGCTGGTAAAACCCCAACCATAGAACTACAAGAATTTAGAAAGAAGTTAGGCGTTCTTGATAATGAATATTTACGGATGGCTCATTTAAAAGAGCGTGTTTTAGAGCTTTCAATTAAACAAATAAATGAGCATACGGATATAACCGTAAAATATGAACAGCATAAAAAAGGTCGATCAATTTCAGGTTTTTCTTTTACGTTTAAACAGAAGAAAAAGGATAATCCATCAATAGAAAGAGATCCGAATACCTTAGACCTTTTTTCAAAGATGACCGATGCTCAACGGCATATGTTTGCAAACAAACTTTCAGAACTCCCTGAAATGGGTCGCTATTCACAAGGAACTGAAAGCTATCCTCAATTTGCTGTTCGTATTGCTGAGATGCTACAAGACTCTGAAAAAATCAAAGAACTAGCCCCATACCTAAAAAAAGTGGAATACATGCCATCAAATAAAAAGGACACAGTAAATGGCTAAGTTATCGCTAAGTGAAGTATCTAAAAAATTTCATATTGATAGGTCAACCATTTACAGAGCTGTACGTAATGGGCGTTTATCACGCTCTAGTGATGGTCAATTTGACCTTTCGGAAGTGATTAGATGCTTTGGGGAGCCTGAGCAAACATCTCAACAAATTGAATCTTCTACATCAGATAGCGATGAATCTACAAAAAAACTCATTATTCATTTAGAAAATGAAGTTAAAAAATACCAAGAACGTGAAGAGCGTTTAATGCAGCAAATCGACCGTATGCAGACGCTTATTGAGTTAAAAACTATTGCACCCGCCACGGCAGCGCCACAACAAGATGCTACGGCATGCGACACCGATATGCCACAGCATGCGACAACACAACAAGGCAATGATAATAAAAAGAATAATGAATTAAATATTGTAGAAAACGTGGCAGTGCCACAGCAAGAAACTACAGCACACCACAGCCAAACGCTACAGCATGCCACGTTGCAAAATGTGGCAGTGCCACAACCTAAAAAACGTGGTTTATTTGGCCGTGTACTAAATGCTGTTTTTGATAATGACTAAGGGAGAGAGATCATGCCGAAACTGAAAGACATTGCCCTGGGAATTATTGTGGCCCCGCTGCTGATCCCGATCATGCTGATTGCATCGTACCAGGATAAAAAGGCGCTGAAGAAAGAGCTGGATGAACGCCAAAAAGAAAAAGACCAGGCATCCTGATTATTCAATTGAGCTAATCAAAATCGTGAAACACTGCTTAAATAATAGGCGTGGAACGTGAAAAATCATAAAAAAAGCCCGAACAGGGATGTTCGGGCTATCAACTAGGAACTACAGCGTTGAATTTTCAAGAGAATTATAACGCATTTCGTATAAGGTGTATTATGTTAATTTTAGAAATATTTAATAGCTGGAAATAATATGACTAAAAATCCAGAATGGGTCACACGTGGTAAAACTATCAAGCAATTAATTGAAGAATTAGAATCTTTCGAAGATCAAAATCTATTAGTTGAGATATCTTTTGATGATGTAGAAACATCCAAGCCTATAAGTTTAGTTGGTAAAATTGATGGTAAATGTATTCTACTGAATTCTGAAAACTCAACAGAGTAACACCCATTATTTTAAATAATGGGTGTCATAAGTCAAAAAGTGTAAACACGTGGATCTACGTTTCGCATAATCCGTATTATGTTAATTTTAGAAAGTCTAAAAAATTACAATCTCTTTGGATATTCTTTCAATGATTTTATATATATACAGCTATATAGTTAGAAATCCTTTCCATAGTGAAACTAGTATTGATTTAAAAAAGATTAGTTGGGAAGAACTATCTATCTTAATTAATAAAGTTTTTTTTCACGGGGGAGAGATTAATATTACTAAAGCCAATACACAGTATTATGAAGAATATTCAACCCTTGCTTATGATGATTTAGATAGTTACAGCCTAGTGTGTGATGAAAGATATGGGTATCTACTTGGATGTAGTATTTCTAAAAATGATGAATATCCAGAAGGGAACTACTTTCGTTTAATAAATAAAAATGAAGTATTATCTGAAAAAATATATACCTTTGCACCTTTTGATGATGAGTGGAGTGCACGATATGTTAATCAGGACATAGAAATTGCTTTAAAAATATTTAAAGAAATTTACAATCATGGGCATCTCTCAACTGAATCAAAGCAACTATTTAAAGATAATTTAAGTTCTTAGCATAATGCTGCTTATGCGAAATTTAAAAAAATATAGTAAAAATAGTATCTTAAAGCTAAGTTTTTTGATTTCGTATAAGGTGTATTATGTTGATTTTAGGAAAACTTTAAAGTACTTATTCAATTCAATGGAAAAAATATTAAATTCCGAAAGTACTATCTTTTGAGTATTCTACAAAAATTAATTAACATACCATCTTAAAAAACTCCCATCTTCATCATACATTTTCTGAGTTAATGAATAAGGGCAAATTGATAAAAAATACCAACCTAAATAACCGTGCTCTTCATCTAATTTGTCCATTTTTTCCTTACCAATCCATATTTCTTTAAGTAAGGCTAGCTGCTCATCTGGTGATTCTGTTAAACGTTCCCCGCGTTTCGGATGCTCAATACAATCACCGTAAAACAAACATGCATCTCCACTTTTTAAGAGCCTTTCTAAGGCCATAAAAAAAGCAGTATCTGGATTATATTCAAATTTTACGTCTGGATAATTTTCATCATCCATCTCACCATCACAGCTACACCATAAATATTCTATTCCCGCGTAAGGGTGCCATTCTTTAAAATGTTTTAAAATTGCATCTATTTGATTCATTAAAATTTAACTCTAATGTTTTAGCTTTTTTAAGTAGATTTTTGAACATCGACTCAAAAACAGGCTTGATATTTATTTTCTGACGTAGAGTATGGTTTTGTTGGAGTGAGGCATCTATACAAGTATGAAAACTGAACCTTGGATTGAGAATTGTGATCCATTAAAGCCCTACTATGGGAAATTAAGTAATCAGGAATATACCAATATTTCTAAGATATTTACTTTATGGATTAATCATCATAATCATATCGATCCTTCAATAATTTATAAAAATAAAAAATTAAATTTATTAGACTACTCAAATAAATACAATGAAAAATGCAGTCAAGATTTATACCAGCTGCTATGTGAGAGTCTAAAGCAAACAGATGGATATCTTTATTGGCTACCAATAAATAGTGTAAAAAATAAAAATACCTTTGCCGCATATTCTCCAGCAATGATTGCTAAGACTCCAATAGAAACCAGGTATTTAGATTATGCTTCTCGCTCTTTTCTGCAAATGCAAAATGGTGGATATGCCATTATTGAAAGCAACCTAAATTTTATAGCCCTGGTTGTTGATGGCTACTATATGCAGGTAGCGTTGGATTCAAACTTTATGAATGATCAATTTCAAAAATATCTAGACAGTTGGAACGAAATAGAAAATAACCTTGATGAAACTACAGCACAATGCCTTTCAGAGGCTTATTCCATACAGTAAAAATCAGGAGAGATGCAGTATGTAACGTATTGCATTTAACATAATGGTTGTTATGCGAAATTCCTAGCATATTCATCTTTTGTCTTATATCTTTATTTTTACCAATAGGTAAAATATATTCACAACCTACATCGGAAAAGTAGGTAGTTAAGAAAAAAATTGCAGAGATTTATAAGCCTTATAGTAACGGGAGAGACTATAGGGCTTTTTATTTATCTTAATATTCATATATCTATGATGAAGCCATGATGCTCGGCGATATAAAAAACCGGCTTGAGAATAGACCGGTCTTTTATGATATTTGCTAAAATACTCTTTTGAAATATAAAAAACTAAGCGTGTGTAGCACTGGGTCTAGGTGTTCTTTGGGCTTAGTTATTAGCGTTATTTAAATAAGTATAAGTCAATTTTTACCTAATGGATTTACTTTTCAACTAGTTCCAATTTGTTTAATGCTTGCCCTTTTTTATGATCATTATTAATCTTTACAACTAGAGCTAAAATAAAAACCATCACTATAAAAACAAGAAAAATCAAATGCTTTTTCATCATTAATTCCGTCTTTTGATTTTTAAGAATGCCTTGCTCCTTTGTAAATAGATATGACATAAGGGAAGCACTGATACAAGCCTTTTTAAATGACTTTAGCAACTCGATAAACAGTTGCAACTCCACAATTCACTGCTTTGGCAATTTCTTCCTTAGTCATATTGCCAGCTGCTAGCAATTCTTTTATTCGTTTGTGCTTAGCCTCATTGGCTTTCTTACCTGTTGGCTTGTAACCCGAACGTGCCAGGCCCTGCTTAATACGTTCTATACGTTTCTCATTGTCCAGGCGGGCCATTGTTGCCAGGAGATCAATCAACATATTGTTGATGAGTTCCAAGATTGAATGAGTAATGCTGTCATTGGTTTGAATCATTTGGTAGGTAGTAGGAAGATCTGCCACAATTAATCGAAGTCCTTTCTCCTGAATCCTGCGCTTCAGCTCTTGAAAATCCTGTTGGGTTAGGCGTGATAATCGGTCAATACTTTCAACCAACAAGGTGTCACCTTGATTTGCTTCTGACAGTAGCTTATTCAATTCAGGTCGGTCTAACTTCGTACCACTATAGTTTTCCACGTACACAATGGTTTCGCCAAAATTCAAGTTTTGGTTTAGATCCTGAAGAATCTGCAAAGCCCTTTCTGCATCTTGATCTTTAGTTGAAGCTCGTAGATAAATACGTGTATTCATTTCTATCATTTAATCTTAATTCTATTAGATTAATGATAACACTATCATTTGATTATTGCATTAAGTCTAATGATAGATATTGTATGCGATTTGGCTCGTTATCATTCAGCTATACTCTTTTGATAAACAAAATGCATGCCTGAAAGCCATGCTCTGGGAATTCGTATAACGCGTATTATGTTAATTGTAGAGATTCTACATAAACGTAGAATCTCCTGCTCTTAGATTCTGGCATGTGTTCCATACTTATCAATCATGATAGAGCTGGCTTCATTTAAGCCACGCACATTGACATTCACACCGTTCTTTTGAAATTTATTTACAACAGAATCAAGCATGGCGACTGATGTTACATCCCAAATGTGAGAATGGGTCAAATCAATAATCACATCCTTTACATCCTCTTTAAAGTCAAAACCTTGCATGAATTTTTCAGAAGAACTAAAGAAGATCTGACCTCTCAAATCATATAAACGGGCTGTTCCTTCAAAAGATGCTGTTACCTGGATATCGTTTTCAAGTTTATTCGCCAGGAACAAGGCTGAAAGTAATACGCCTGTTAACACACCCAAAGCCAGGTTATGCGTAGCAACAACTACAATCACCGTCGCAATCATGACGATATTACTGCTCTTAGGATTATCTTTTAACTGAGTGACAGAACTCCATTCAAAGGTACTGATAGAGACCATGATCATTACCGCTACCAATGCAGCCATTGGAATCACTTTGAGCCAGTCGCTGATAAATACAACCAGAATAAGAAGAAAAATACCCGCAGAGAATGTTGATAAGCGTGTAAGGCCGCCTGATTTTACGTTAATCATAGATTGACCAATCATGGCACAACCGGCC
Organism: Acinetobacter lwoffii; assembly: GCF_022967985.1. Lineage (GTDB taxonomy): Bacteria > Pseudomonadota > Gammaproteobacteria > Pseudomonadales > Moraxellaceae > Acinetobacter. The sequence goes on from NZ_JALJVC010000036.1 coordinate 8,549, forward strand.
ATGCCACCCATAAAGCCAGAAGCAATATTCGCAATCCCTTGTCCCTTACATTCCTGATATTTATCACTTGGCGTATCTGTCATTTCATCCACGATGGTTGCTGTCATCATCGATTCAAGTAAACCTACAGCTGCCAGTGCTACCGAGTAAGGCAAAATAATCATCAATGTTTCAATATTCAAAGGAATATTTGGAATCAAGAACATTGGAAGTGTGTCAGGTAAAGACCCCATATCGCCCACAGTCCGTACATCAATTCCTAAAGCGATTGCCAGTAATGTGATCGCAATGATACAGACAAGTGGAGAAGGGAGTAATTTTCCTAATTTGGGAACCAAAGGAAAGAGATAAATAATCGCTAGACCTAAAGCAACCAGAGCATATACATGCCAGGTCACATTAATCAGTTCAGGCAACTGAGCCATGAAAATTAAGATCGCTAACGCATTTACGAATCCAATAACTACAGATTTAGATACGAACCGCATTAACTTGGCGAGCTTTAAATAGCCTGCCAATATCTGAATCACGCCTGTCAAAATTGTTGCTGCCAGCAGATATTCAAGCCCATGCTCTTTGACTAATGTGACCATAAGCAGTGCCATAGCCCCTGTGGCAGCTGAAATCATTGCTGGACGACCACCTACGAAAGAAATCACGACGGCAATACAGAAGGATGCGTATAGACCAACTTTAGGATCTACACCTGCAATAATTGAAAATGCGATGGCTTCAGGGATGAGTGCAAGACCGACGACTAATCCGGCAAGTACATCCCCACGGATGTTAGAGAACCACTGTTCTCGGACATTAGATAACATAAACATAGCCTGTTTTTTAATTTTTCAGATAGGCTAGTGATGTGATATATACAACACACAAGCGACTACACCACATCACTAGACAGTGATGAGTTATTTACAGATTTAAAATGGTAAATAAACTTAAGGTGGCGTAGGTGTCATAAGATGAAGGAACTTTTTAGAGTAAAAAAATCAGGACAAGGGTAACAGCTAGGTACTTTTTTATAAAGCCTGGATGTTATATCCAAGCTTTGTTTAATCGGTATTTTATGAGGCTTTTAGCTCCCTAAGTAATTGACCTATTTCCAAACGTGTATAGCCACGTTCTTTAAAGATCAAAACAATAGCCTGTTTATAATCTTCAGAAGTAGCCGTTTTATATTTATTAATTAATTGCAGCTCAGCATTAAGCTGAAGGTCATTTTTGATCGTCAATACTTCCGTAGAGACTTTATTAAAAATCTTGAAATTAAACATACAGGTGCTCTTCATCAATATTGTAGCGGCCCGACTACAACAAACACCTGCCTTAGCTTAGCTAGACACCCTTGGTAGCAAGAATTGCAAATTTAAAAGGGATCTGCAAGTTTTTCTAAAGGGGAAGCATGAATAATCCACTAAAGTACTACCCATTTAACATAATGGTGATTATACGAAGTACACTTGTATATTAATTTAAATATCAATTACTTAAAAATTTAGTCATGACCAAGAAAAGGCAAAAAATTGGCTTTTGTAATAAATTGGTGAGTTTTTAAGCGAATCTGTAACATTTTGCCAGTAAAATTGGCCAAAAAACGATCAATTTAGCAATCAGTGCCCATCTCATACGGATCCAGGTTCCAAAACTATCCCCAATTGCTGGGGATAAAATTTAGGCTATTTTGTACGCTTTGGCTCACATCAATCTCTGCTCTTTGCTGCTATCCGCAATACTGGAATTTTCCTATGATGAACTCATCGGGAACAGGAAGTTCCATAGAAGAATAACAATAGATAAGCACAAGGACTGTAAGGTACGACAGGAGTTATACCGAGCGAACCAATATGAAAAACCCCGGCAGGATGCCGGGGTTTTTTATTATCTAAAATATTTAAATCAGAGTTGGATGGGCATCCAGAATGCGAATTAGAGTCGCTGCAGGACCAGTTGGATAGCGACGACCTTGTTCCCAGTTTTGTAGCGTTCTCGCGCTGATATGCAAACGTGCAGCGAATTCTGCCTGGGTTAAACCTGTTTTCTCACGTACTTCTTTAATATCTGGTAATTCAAGCTCAGTCACTCGGCTTGCTTTCATTTCATTGCGTTTGATGGCACCAGCTTCTTTAATCGAAGCAACCAAGTCATCAAATAAGCTGTTATCCATGAAATTGCTCCTTTACTAATTGGCGTAGGATCGAGGTTTCTTTGTCTGTCAGATCATCTTTTACTGACTTTGGATAAGCCACCAGGAAAAAGATCTGATCAGCTTCTGTGACCCAATAATAGATCACCCGGATACCGCCACTTTTACCCTTATTACCTTGAGCACAACGTACTTTACGAATGCCACCGCCATTTTTGATTAAGTCGCCCTTATCAGGTTGTACCAAAAGATCCTGCTGAAGCTGACGATACTCTTCATCGTTCACAAGCTCTTTAATTTGCTTGGTAAAAATACTGGTTTCAATGAATAACATAGGTTGAAGTACGTCAATGGCGTATAGGGATTTTAGCAGTTCTAGAACGAAAAAACGAGAGCTATAGGCTCTCGTTTCGCATAATCCGTATTATGTTAATTTTAGATATTCTTTATACCCTATGGTTTACTTCAATACTTGCATGAACAATTTCTTCATGAATAGATAAAGCTTTTTTGACCATGATTGGAGTTAAAGAAAGCGTATCTGTTTCTAAAGATAAAATACAAGAAAACTTACCTCTACCAACCTGCCATACATGTATATCAACAATATCTGTCTTAATATCCAGTTCTTGAATCACTTCTTTAATTTCTTCGATAACAGGTTCATCCATTTCAGCTTCTAATAAAATTTTAGCTGTTTGACTAATTAATCCCCAAGCCCATTTAGCTACTAGAATCGCACCTATTATCCCAAGGACAGCATCTAAAAAATCCCAACCAAAATATTTACCTGCAATAAGGGCGATAATGGCAAGAACTGATGTAGCAGCATCAGCAACTACGTGAAGGAAAGCAGCCTTTTGATTAAGGTCATGATGGTCATGACTATGGTGGTGATGACCATGATTATCATGACTGTGATGGCTATGGTCATCATGTAATAGCCAAGCACAAACTAAATTGATAGATAACCCAATTACTGCAATAAAAATTGCTTCATCATAATGAATAACAACAGGATTCAATAATCTATCAATTGAGCTAATAGACATAACAATAGCAACTATCATCAATAAAATTGCACTGCTATAGCCTGCTAAAATTTCAATTTTCCAAGTTCCAAAACAAAACCTCGAATCCTTAGCGTAGTGTCTGGCAGCTTTATATGCGATATAGGCTAAACCTAAAGCAACCATGTGAGAACTCATATGCCAACCATCTGCTAATAAAGCCATAGAGTTGAATATATATCCTCCCATAATTTCAGCTATCATCATCACCCCAGTAAGTAGGGTAGCTAATAATATTTTCTTTTGAGCTAAAGGATTTCCTTGATCAAATTCATGGGAATGTTTTGAAGATAGAATATTATTGGTCATATGAAATTTAGCTAATATACTCCCCAGTAGTATATTTTATTTTATTGAGTCCTTCTATGAGTCATTTACAGACAGATAAAAAAGTTTTGAATAGAATTCGAAGATTACAAGGTCAAATGAATGCTGTAGAAACTGCAGTTAATGATCCAGATGTTTCATGCATAGCTGTCTTACAGCAAGTTGCTGCGATTAAAGGTGCAATTAATGGTCTTATGAATGAACTCACAGAACAACATCTTAAAACCCATGTGTTACAAGGCGAATATAATCAACAAGAATTAGATAAATTTTTAGAAATACTCAAAAAATATAACTAAATAATTGTCTCATTTAACATAAAATCTCTTATGCGAAATTTAAAAGGGCTTAGTCATGACTAAGCCCTTTTATTAGCTTTTAAATCATATTTACCTTAAGGCCTGCTGCTTTTAAGCGTTCAGTAATGTTTCTCATTTTACTAAATTCAGTACCGTAACTAAGGGGTAGTCCGACACCTTCACAGAACTCTTTAGATGTTATATTTTTTAAATCATCTGCATATTTAATCATTTGCAAATGTAGCTCTGCCGTTTGTCTATTTCTAGGAGCTTCATTCATAGCCAATCGAATACGCTCATATATCTGTTGCTCACTCATATCTAATTTATCCAATTAATCAAATTTATATAAAAAATATAATTTATATAAATTTGATTGTCAATTCTTTGTTCAATCTTATTGGCGAAAGATGACAAATATGATTAAAAAAAGCCGACTTGTTTCCAAGTCGACTTTTTCTGGTTTTTTAGGGTGGTT
>NZ_JALJVC010000037.1 GCF_022967985.1 Acinetobacter lwoffii
AAAAAAAACTAGTAAAAAAGGGAGCTTAAAGCTCCCTTTTTTAACTTCATATAACGTGTATTATGTTAATTTTAGGAAATCTTAGTCTTTAGCTAACATAATCTTCAGTTGATATTACTTGAGCATATGCAAATTCAAAAGCGGCCATTAATGTTGCATGGACATGACCAGCAGGTACTTTAACGCCATTAAATTCCAAGTCTAGTGTTGCACAAGCATCATGTATCACTTTTACCTTATAACCAAAATCAGAAGCAGCACGAACAGCAGCATCAACACACATATGCGTCATAGCACCAATCACGACTAACTCAGTCACTTGATTGCTATCTAAAATTTCTTTGAGATTCGTATTTAAGAACGCATTGATGTGATTTTTAATGATTACAGCTTCATCTTCTTGCGGCTTAACTGTGTCCTGAAATTCAATACTATTTGAGCTAGGTTCAAATATAGGAGATTCAGCATCAGCAATATGTTGCACATGAATCACTTGAGTACCCAGTTGACGGGCTTTCGCAATTACTTTCACTGCATTAGCAGCAGCTTGTTCAATATTTACCAATGGTAATTTACCTGTAGGTAGATATTCATTTTGTAAGTCGATAACTAATAAAGCTGATTTTGACATACCTATTCCTTTACTTAACTAATATTTGTTTTGTTCTACTTATGTTTTAAAGAAGTGGAATGCTTCCACTTCTTTAAGTCACTTTAGAAAGAAAGCGTTTCACCATCGATAGGAATTAAAACCTTATCTTGGATTCCTTTGTCCTTTACGTAATCTGCAAGCTCAGCACGTGTTACCGACATGTGGTTAATTGCATCCATGTGAACAGCAACCACTTTAGCATTTGGTGCTTTCTGAGTTGCATGATAAGTATCTTCTTTGCCCATAATAATGGATTCTTTAAAGCCATCAACCAAGGCGTTACCTGTATTCAAGACAATCACATCAGGTTTAAATGTTTGAATCGCTTGATCAACTTCAGAACGCCAGATGGTATCTCCTGCCACATAAACAGTTTCATGGCCAGCAGCTTCAAATACCACACCCATTGCTTCACCTAATCCAGCTTTAAGCTTAGGAATACGGTACATGGCATCAGTACCGTGTTGACCACCAGTTTTAGTGAGCTTAATCCCTTCAAAGGTCGCTTGAGTTAATACACGAACATCTTTGAAGCCTTGTGACTGAATGATTTTCTGGTCTTCTTTATTCTGTACAAACAACGGCATGTTTTTCGGAATAGTCGCTTGTGCTGCATCATCCCAATGATCTAGATGGGTATGGGTCACGATTACCGCATCTACACCTTCTAAAATCGTTTCGGGCTTGATAGGCAAATCGACTAATGGGTTCCGTAAATAGCTACGATGAGTATCAGGAAAACCTTCATAGAATCCTTTTTTAGCAAACATTGGGTCAATTAAAAAAGTCGTATCAGCATAGGTTACTTTAATCGTTGCATTGCGAATTTCTTGTATATGCGTAACTTTAGAAGTATCTCGCTGAACCACCTTATCATTCGCATATAAATGGACTGAAGCCATTGCCAGAGAGAGTGCAATAACAGAGCTACTTAAAATTTTATTCATGTTCCAGATCCAATCATTTAGTCATACTCGAATCATGATAGGAAAAATTAAGCAATAAAATTGTCCTTAAGGACAATCATCGAAACTATTGGGACAACATGCTATATTTATTATTTTAGAGAGGTAGATTGAATGGCTATACCAGTGATTGGATTGTTCGTATATCCCAATATAAATCCATTTCACTTCTCTATCCCCCATATCATTTTCAATATCAAGATTGAAGATAAACGCTTATTTGATCTGAGAATTTTTTCTATAGATGGCCAACCCGTAAAAACAGAACAGTCTATGATGATTATCCCTGATGGGGGGATCGAACTTATTAAACAATTGGATCTTATTATTATTCCTGGATGGGATGATTTTAATCACAAACCTGAAAAAGTACTTATCGATGCCCTAAATTGTGCATATCAAGCTGGAATTAGAATTGTAGGGTTATGCTACGGAACTTATGCATTGGCATATGCAGGGCTGCTTGATCATAAAAAAGCAGCTACGCACTGGATGGCTGAACAGGATTTTAGTGAACGATTTCCACAGGTTCAACTTGATAATGACGCCCTGTATGTAGAAGACCAAAGGATCGTAACCTCTGCTGGAACAGGCGCAGCGTTAGACTGCTGCTTGTACTTGGTACGTGAAATCTATAATGCACGAATTGCGAATAAAGTTGCTAGAGTAATGGTGATCCCGCCTCACCGTGAAGGTGGGCAAACTCAGTTTATTGAACAGCCAGTCGCAGAATCGAGCCAAGATGCACAAATTAACCTATTACTTGATTTTTTAAGAAAGAATTTAGCCTTACAACATAATATTGAAAGCCTCGCTGAACGGACACATATGACACGCAGGACGTTCACACGGTACTTTAAGAAAGCGACAGGTATGACCTTAGTCGATTGGCTGAATACTGAAAGAATCAGATTAAGTTGTGAACTTTTAGAAGCGACAAACTTGTCTATCGAAAAGATAACCGAGCTTTCAGGTTTTAATAATACTGTGTCATTTAGAAAGAATTTCCGTGAAAAATATGGCACCAGCCCTCAGGCATGGAGAAAAGCTTTTGGGATCATTAATGAGAATAATCCGCCCCATTTAACATAATGGATATTATACGAAGTACACTTGTATATTAATATAAATATCAATAACTTAAAAATTTAACCCTGAGCATAAAAACAGCAAAAAGCCGGTTTTGAAACAAATCGGCGTTTTTATGTTCGATTCTGTAACATTTTGCCAGTAATTTTGACCAAAAATTACGCTTTTCAGCTTGAGTGATACAATTTTGTGATACATTATTGTATATACAAAATTGAATGTTTTTTATGGAACAGTATTTCGAATGGGATGAGGCAAAGAATCGAAAGAATCAGAAAAAGCATGATGTCTCTTTCGAAACGGCAAGCCTTGTTTTTGAAGATCCTCTAAGGATCTCAATCCAGGACAGACATACCGATGGCGAAGAACGTTGGCAGACAATTGGAAAAGTGAAAGGCGTACTAATGCTCTTAGTAGCTCATACCATCTTTGATGAAGATGACTGTGAAATCATACGAATCATTAGTGCAAGACAGGTAACTAAAGCAGAGCGAGATAAATATGAGCATGGTTAGATACTCACGCAAAGAACTGAATGAAAAATTCAGCGACAAGCAAGATGCTGAAATTGAACGCTTGCTTGCTAAAGGAACGGTTCCTGACGATCAGCTAGATCTATCAGATATTCCTGAAATTACCGACTGGAGTAATGCTGTACGCCACAATCAATTCTATCGTCCAGTGAAACAACAAACATCTATTCGTTTAGATGCTGACGTACTTGCATGGTTCAAAGCACAAGGTAAAGGTTATCAGACACGCATGAATGAAATCTTGCGGGATGCCATGCTCAAAGAATTAAAAAATCATCAGTAAAAATGGGAGCTTAGGCTCCCATTTTTGGCTTCGTATAACGTGTATTATGTTAATTTTAGATATATTTAAGAATGTATTTATTAATTGATTCAATCACTTAATATGTGAATTCTGCTGAACATTAGAAATATTTACATCATTTATCTTTACCCTTTTCCCAGTAAAGAGTTGTACGTACAGATTCAAAAATATTAAATATAAAGGACATTAATTCCATTAGAATGAATACAGTTATCCCAGCAATCAATGTATAACCTAGTAAATTCAGCATAAAGTAAAAGCAAGAATTCTCTATAAAAAAGAATATTAGCCCTGTACTACCACCAAAAAAGTTAATCAGAAATAAAAAACCACTAAATACAACAAAATAAAAAAACACCCTCAGAAAGAGAAAATGAAATAAGTTGAAATATGATAGTCCTGTGTCTTTATCTATGGCTGAACTCATTTGCTTTTGTAAATCGATAGGTATCACAGTACAAAAAATTGTATAGCCCGCTACAAGAAAACCTAAGGTAGTAATCAATATTCCAAACAAGGTCGCAGAATTAGTTGTCACCGCAACATATAACTCTTGTGATGTAAGGAAATATCCATTGATAAAAGCTATCAATGCTACCAATCGTGATATCCATTTATTAGATGGACTAATTGGAATTACCTGAGAGCTTTTAAAAATATGCCAAAGATTTTTTTCTTTAAAAAATTCCATTAACTATCTTTTATCTCATCCTTAGTATTCAATCTAACACTTTCAGGATCGATACTATCTAGAACATTTTGTGTCTTTGTGTCTGTATCTTTTACAGTAATATCACCACTTTTAACTAAGCTCTTAAATGCTGAAACCATATTTGAAATAGTCTTCGTAATATTTCCCTGAACAAGGTTAATTTTTTTAATTAATTTAAAATCATCATTCTTCAAAGTAAGATTTTCTCCATCACGAGTAACGCCCTGAACCATAACAGTTTGGTTATCTTGTCTAAGAGCTTCAGCAACTTCTTTTGGAGTTTCTACCTTATCTAAGCCTTCTTTAAAGTTCTTAAACTCTAAAGAAGCACTAGCATTCATTTCTTTTGATACATGATGCAAAGTATTAAACATCTTACTGGCATCAAACTCGGAGTTTCGATCATTTAACGTAATCTTAACTTTTTTGATTTTTTCAAATTGTTCTAAATGTTCAACAATATCTTTTTCAGTACTCAGCGGTGTAATTGTTATTGTTGGATAAGCATATTTAACGTTAAATTTAGCTTGATCTTCTTTAGTAAGGCTAGAACTATATTTATTTAGCTCTAATCTTAAAAATGAAATAATTGTAGATTTAAAATTTTGAACATGTGGAGCATCTTTAGTTTCATGGACAAAAAGAAGTCTATGACTATTCAGCATTAAGACAAACAAAGAAGAAGGTGCACTAGCTAAACCTTTAGGATCTATAACAATTTCACCTTTTTCATTTTCAAACTGTTCACGTGAAACAACTGTATTTTTAATGAATTTACCTGTAATAGCCAATAAGTTTCCATCACCTAAAGGATCTTTACCAAAATCTACTAACTCAACATTACGAAAATAATAATCACTACCCCTATATGTTCTTTTATGAGTTTCATTAAAAAATGCAGGTACTACAACTTCGTAAAAAAGATCTAAAAGGTCAAACTCCCCAAATTTGCATACGAAATTAACCATGTCTAAATTTTTTTGAATAGTTGCCATAACTTAATATTTATGAGAAAGAAATAATTCCCCCCATTCTATATGAACATTAATCTTCTTGATAATAAAAAAGAAAAGTTCTTAAAGTATTGCCGAATACCAATTTCAGGCTGACGGAGCCACGCATCGGACGTCCACGACAGTAGGTAATTGTGCTTTCCTAGATAGACGGAAATTATGATTCACACACCGCATCGACACGTTCCCAAACCTTTATTTAACATAAAATCTCTTATGCGAAACTATACCGAGCATTCGACCATATCGGGTCAAACACTTTCTTATTTTTTATTTCCTATTTTTAGGATGAATAATTTTGATAGAAGAACCTGTAATCATGAAAAATAGAATTTAATTTTTCAATAATTTTCTCACGCTATTTTGCTAAAGATTTGCTAAACTTTTGCCGAATAAATGCCTATTTTTTGCTGAAGATTTGCTGAAGATTAGAGATCCGGACATTAAATTTGCCGTACTTTTGCTGAAGATTTGCCGAATAAATGCAACGCTCATAGCTCGATATATTGGTTAACTGTTTTTTAACTAAATTTTTTGTTAAATATAAAATGACAACTAATTGTTTTTTAATAAATAAAATATAAAAACGCCCTTTAATATAGAAAAGGAATAGAGTCGAATTTTTACGCTTAATTTAATACTGATTTAAGGCTTATTTTTTGGATACACCATACGCACCTTACAGGATGCAAAAAATCAATAACTTACAATCTTAAAGCATATATGGAAATCAAAAAATTCATACATAATTAACCTTATTACACTGATTTATATAGAATTGATATGGATGAAGATAGAAGCCTCTTCTAGCACCTAATATCTTTGATTTTAGTCGGGATCGATTGAGCGCTCTTATAAAGAATTGCAGGGAAGTTAAGGGTTATAAAATTAATAGCAATTCAATGCATCAACTTTGCATCATAAAAAATAAATATTGAATCAATTAAACCATTGAATTACATAAATAATAGTTTAATACATGTAAGGATTTACTGACTTTTAAAATGATCTTTTCACACTCTAAAAAATCAAGAAAAATGCTATTTTTGGAAGAATTTTTGGTTATTCCACGTATCTTTCTAATGAAATACTGCATTAAATGATCCAATACATGTAAATAAATACCAAATGATTCATGTATAGACCTATTGTTTTATACATATATGTAAGGATTAACTAAAAAAAGGGAAGTTGAAAATTTAAGACATAACTAAAAACGGCTTTTTAAAGCCCATAAATAGCTTTTAAGTTAAAACAACGAAATCCATTGGTCATAAGAAGAAATATGCTTTAAATCGCATTCTATGCGCTTATAGCAGTATTTTTAGAGCGAGTGTCTACGAGCGAACTATAAAAACTTGCGCCTAGACCCTCTGAAAAACTGTTTTTTAAATTTTGAACTTTTTAAATATATAAATCATATGCAAAAAATATATTCTAGATCGAGCGTAGCGAGTAAAAAAGCTTTATGAGCAAAGCGAATTCCTAGTTGCTTTTGCTTTTTTTTAAAGTCACAACTTAATGAGTCAAAAAATTGCCCCGAAGAATCGAGCGAAAGCGAGATTCAATAGAGTTTGAGCGTAGCGAAAACATAGGGCAATTTTTCATATCTTGGGCTTTTAATTATTTTTAATGCTTTTAATGCTTTTAAGCATGCTGAAAGCCTTTCTATATAAGGCTTTCAAAGCCAATAAGACTACAATCTCTTTGTCATAAGACTACAATCTCTTTGTCATAAGACTACAATCTCTTTGTCATAAGACTACAATCTCTTTGCATTTGACTACATATGTTGATAATGTAGTTTAAACAACACTAATAATATGTAGTTCTATGAAAAGTGATTTGGTTGTCAAAGATAATATTCTTGTTAATGCTAGTTATAATCTAGAAGTTACAGAGCAACGGCTAATACTCTTATCTATCATAAGAGCTAGAGAAACAGGACAAGGTATTACTTCTGATAGTAAATTAGAGATACATGCTTCTGACTATGCGACACGCTTTGATGTATCTAGGGAAGCAGCTTACAGTGCTTTAAAAAATGCTGTTCATAATCTTTTTGAAAGAAAATTTTCTTTTAAAGATAATCATAAAGATACTAACAAAGAAATTGTAGTCAAATCACGATGGGTTAGTAGAATCGCCTATATAGATGATCTTGCTATTCTAGAAGTTACATTTGCCCCCGATGTTGTTCCTCTCATCACTAGATTAGAGAAACACTTTACTAGTTACCAATTAAAACAAGTCGCTCAATTAACTAGTAAATATGCTATCCGCTTATATGAATTGTTAATCTCATGGAAAGAGGTTGGCAAAACTCCAGTCATTGATTTAGCAGACTTTCGAGAACAATTAGGTTTAGAAATCAATGAATATCAGAAGATGATTAACTTCAAAAATCGGGTATTAGAACCAGCTATAAAACAAATTAATCACTTAACTGATATTACTGTTGAATATGAACAATTCAAAAAAGGAAGATCTATTTCAGCCTTATCATTCACTTTTAAACCTAAAAAAGTTAATACTCCAGTAACCAAAATTAAGAACGCTCATAATAATTTTGATCTGTTTTCTCGAATGACAGATTCGCAACGTCATTTATTTGCTAATAAACTTTCAGAGTTACCTGATATGGGAAAATATTCACAAGGAACAGAAAGCTTTCAACAATTTGCTGTTCGTATTGCTGCAATGTTACAAGATCCTGAACGATTTAAAGAACTCTATCCATACCTAAAAAAAGTGGGGTATATGCCATCTAATCACAAGGACACTGTAAATGGCTAAGTTATCACTAAGTGAGGTTTCTAAACGCTTTAATGTTAGCCGCTCTACACTATATAGAGCTATTAAAGAAGGTCGCTTGTCTCGAAGTTCTGATAATCTTTTCGATGTATCAGAAGTAATCCGTTGCTTTGGTGAACCAACTAAAAAAAATGAAACTAACCAAATCTTAAATCCCCCCAAAGATGATGCTGATTTACGCCAGTTAGTAGATTTCATGAAAAAAGAAATTGAAGCTTACAAAGATCGTGAGCAACGCTATTTAGATCAAATAGACCGCTTTCAATTACTTATAGGGCATAAAGAAAATACTGAAGATTTGTCTCATGAGACAAACCTGAAACAACCTAATGATGCACCACAAGACAATAAAAGTGACATACCTATAAGCCATATAAATAAGGAAGTGGAACACAATGGAACGTCTCATGAGACAAACATAAGGCATCCCAATGATGCACCACAACACAAATCAATAACACACTATGAGACATTCCAAAAAGAACCTAAAAAACGAGGCTTATTTGGCCGAGTACTGAATGCGGTATTCAATGAAGAGTAAGCTCTCCAAGGAGCATTGCTTATGAAAAAACTGAAAGAGATCCTGCAAGGTATTGCCTTTTTATTTGTTGGGATTCCGATCATGATCATGGCCAGCATCATAGATCAACGTGCCTTCAAAAAAGAGCGTGAGCAGCGTCAGAAAACCAAAGAGGAAAACAAGTGATTATGCAGTGAGATTTATCAATCCAGCCTCAAATTGCTGAATAAATAGGCGTATTGCGTGAATGATCCACTAAAAAGCCCAGTTTGAACAAACTGGGCTTTTTAGTGGATCTCAATATCTTGATTTAATTCAACTTAATGAGCACATTTCGTATAAGGTGTATTATGTTAATTTTAGGAAAACTTAATTGAATAAATCACTTTTATGGAACTCTTCGAGTTTCCATTGCAGATATCTTCTAACATGCCTATAAACAAAATTCTGAGATTGCTCTAAATTAAAACAATTAGATATTTTGATTGGCTTTTTAATTGTCTTATAACCATGTCTTGAAGTTAAACCTACAATACTGAAATTATTTGCAGGCTTAGTAAATTTTTCTTTTTCTTCAATTGGATCAAGCACTTTTAGAATTTCTTTCCCCTTTCTAACTTCAATAAGATACGGATAATTATTTTCAGTAGTAAAGGATTCTAAAGATTCATAAATCTGATACAAATTATACCAACTGGCTCGTTCAGCCATAAGCTTCAAAAGTATATAAACATCAATCTCATATTTTGAAAGATATAAAAGAGCATCAAAAGAAATCCTTTTTAAATTATTAGTTTCTCTTGGATTATTAGGCTTTTTACTTTCATTATTCGTCCAAATTTCTTCAAGTAAAAAATTAGGAATTTCGACTTCATCGAAATTACGAGTCACATTAAAAAAATTAGGATCTGAAAGTCTAATTCCATTAATACGCAAATGATTATAAATGCTTTTTTCATTACGTAATTGCATATACCCCATAAGCAATGTAAGTAATTCACCTGCTATAAGTAAAGCATTCTCTTCCGTTTCACTTGGGTCTATCAACCAACTAGTAGCTCGATAATCACAAGTAGAACAATCTAAATAATCATTAATTTCTTCATAAAAGCAAAAACTTTCATTATGAAAATCATTAAATCCAGCCATAGGCTTTATTTGTGGTAATAAAATTTGGTACATACCCTTCCAATACTAATGGTTAGTCTTTTTAGCAAGTTTCATCATTCATGATAGCTGAATCTATTGTTGTTCCTTATCACGCCTTTTTTTATATTTTTCGTGCATTTCAATGAACCTCTTCATTCCAAAATTTTTATCATCATCATCCAATAGCCCAAATTCTTCTTTTTCAGCTTCAGCAGCTAAAAACATATCCTTATTTTGGAGAATAAAATCATTCATATCATCTGCAAGTGCCATCGGGTTATCTTTAACAGATCTCAAAGATTCAGGGGGTTGCCTAGAGGCCCATTCAAAAAACATTTCACCAATCGACTCCAAGTCGTGATTCTGTTTTAAACGGTCATATGCATGGTAATCAATAACTATTTTTTCTAATTCGTTTCTACGCTTAATAGCTCTAAATAGTTCAGCAATTGGTAAGAAATTAATATACTTACTTGTTGGGTTTCCAAGAAAGTGCATACCTAACGGTCTAGCTATTCCATCTACAACACCAATGATTAAACCTCCTGACATGCCATTAGTATCAAGATCGAGATAATTATATTTCTCAAAAACGAATGTAAATCTATTTTTTCGCAAATGACCATTAATTCCATCCATATGTATTTTAGTACTACATGAATGTACATCACCATCAAATGGTGCAATATCATTGTTTGGATCATAGAAATAAGGGTTAGATTCTATTGAATAGCCAAAATCAACAGCAACCATACCATCTTTAAAATCATCAATTTCTAGTGGTATAACAGTATCTATATCAATAAAGTGATCAACGACTTGACCTGGTAATGGATGAAATAATTCTACAAGGATAGCATCCTTAAAATCATAATATTCGTGTTCTTCAACAATATCGCCGATAGTCCAAAAATATTTAGGATATAGAAAATCATCAACCTTACTAAAACTACTTATGGATTTATCTGTTACACGAAAAGGAGAGGTATTAGCGCCAGAGGAGTATTGAAAATAATCATCCATAACATGACGCGCTGTTAATAAAAAGTATTTCAAGCCGTCCTTAATTAGAATACCTGTTCCCCAATTTGTAAAAAAAATATCCTTAAAATATTTACTTTCATCGACAGAAGCATCTGAAACTATATGAAATATTCGTCTCGTTGAATTTGCTAACTCTTTAAAGTTATGAATTACAGGTTTCGTATAAGTTGTCTGAAAATTATAATTTTCAAATAATTTAAGCAATGGACTAACTTTTGCTTTTTTGAATTTTCGTTTTTTAGCCATAATAAATACGTACCTAGATTAGAAATTGTAGAGCCTTGATCTATTTAACATAAAATCTCTTATTCGAAATTTTAAAACTGGAATTTTCCACTAAATCCCAACCTATTTAACATAATGGTTGTTATACGAAATTCTGTTATAAGCCCCATACATTCAAGTTTATTTCTTGCATGAATGTATCCTATAGGATACATTAATCTTATGTACTCAATATATACCACTGAAGTCTTTGATGACTGGTTTACTAAGTTAAAAGACCAGCAGGCAAAAAGACGTATACAAGTCCGAATTGATCGGGTTGAAGATGGAAACTTTGGAGATACTGAACCAGTCGGTGAAGGTGTCTCTGAATTACGTTTCTTCTTTGGACCTGGCTACAGGATCTATTACTGTAAGCAAGGGCAAAGGGTCGTTATTCTTTTAGCAGGCGGAGACAAGTCTACGCAAAGTAAAGATATAAAACTTGCCCTACAACTAGCACAAGATTTAGAGGAGGAGCTGTAAATGGCTATCAAACTTCGTAAATGGGACAGTGCTGAACATCTTAAAACAGAAGAAGATATGCAAGCTTACCTACAAGCCTGTATAGATGAATCTAATGGTGATGCGGCATTCATTGCAAAAGCTTTAGGTAATATTGCTAAAGCTAAAGGAATGGCTCAATTATCAAGAGACACAGGTTTAGGCCGAGAAAGTCTTTATAAAGCACTTTCTGGCGATGTAAATCCAAGCTTTGATACTGTTATTAAAGTAGTAAAAGCGCTGAATTTACGCTTAGCAATTT
>NZ_JALJVC010000038.1 GCF_022967985.1 Acinetobacter lwoffii
AAAGTTTTAATTGTAGTACCATCTATTATTTCTTCTTTCCAATATTTTGATTTTTTTTCTTTATCTTTATATAAATTCGTATAGATACTATTTTTAACTTCAATTAAATCTTTATTGAATAGAGTATGAAAATCTGTAGTATTTTTTACATCTGCATAAAATTTTCTTAATCTTTCTTCAGCTTCATATACTTGAATCTCCCAATATTCTTGCCAGAATTTTGCCCCAGCGGCGATTTGCATTTGAAAAAATGATATAAAAACACCTACAAAACAAACAGCTGTATGTATAAATGGGACGGTATTATTTGAATAAATAATACAAGCAATTAGAACACCTTGAAAAATCATAAAGAAGTTATTTCGTTGAACTAATTGAGTAATCTCAAAATTACGGGTTTTAACAGCAATATAATAGAGTTTCTTTAGTCTTTCTTCCTGCTCTTTTTCTTTATCTTCGTTTGTTTCCCTTAACTTAGTAATTATTGTGAGTAAGTTATTTCCTTTTTTGAAAAATGGTGAGCTGAGATTAGATAAAAATTCAAATTTTTTCATTTAAAAAAATAAAGGGCTGAATAATCAGCCCTTTATACACAAATTAGATCAAACTAACAACACATTAAAGCGCCGCAATCTGCTCCATATTCGCTTTAATCTTCGCTAACTGATCAGCAAACTCAGCAAGTTTCACTTTCTCGCCTTCAACCACAGCCGCAGGTGCTTTCGCCACAAAACCTTCATTGCTAAGTTTAGTGGCAATTTGGTCATGTTGCTTTTGAACCTTGTCTAAGTCTTTTTGTAGACGACCTAATTCCGCTTTAGGGTCAATTAAGCCCTTCATTGGCACATATACAGATACGTGACCGACTACAGAAGATGAAGACAATGGTGGTTGTTCGCCATCCGCCAAGAAGGTAATGCTTTCAACTTTAGCCAATGCTTTGAACAACGGTTCAATACGTGCAATCTGCGCTTTTTCAGCATCAGTGGTATTTTGCAGCAGAACAGGCAACAAACGCGCATTACCTAGACCCATCTCGCCACGGATATTACGTACCGCACCAATCAAACCTTGCAGCCATTGCATATCTGCTTCAGCCTGTTCATTCATCAATGCTTGCTCAGCAACAGGGTACGGCGCCAACATAATAGTTTCGCCAGTGATGCCAAGTTTCGGCGCAAGCGTTTGCCAGATTTCTTCAGTCAGATAAGGCATCAACGGATGCGCCAAACGTAAAGACGCTTCCATCACCGCTAACAATACACGACGTACTTCAGCTTTACGCTCTTCAGACACATTTTCATCGTTCAGAACTGGTTTGGTTAACTCAACATACCAGTCACAGTATTCATTCCAGATGAACTCGTAAATCGCTTGTGCAGCCAGGTCTAAACGGTAGGTTGCAAATGCTGTTTGCACCGCTTGTTCCGCTTTTTGCAGACGGCTTACGATCCATTGTTCAGGCAATTCCCAAAGGTCTTGACGTGCTTCTGAACCAATAGTTTGACCTTCGACATTCATCATCACGAAACGGGTTGCGTTCCAGATTTTGTTGGCAAAATTACGGTAACCTTCAACACGTTTCATGTCGAACTTGATGTCACGACCAGTGTTCGCAAGCGCACAGAAGGTGAAACGAACCGCGTCTGTACCGTAAGATTGAATACCTTCAGGGAATTCTTTACGGGTTGATTTTTCAATCTTCGCTGCTTGTTTCGGGTTCATCAAACCTGTTGTACGTTTTTGTACTAAGGTTTCAAGATCCACACCATCAATCAAGTCTAATGGATCAAGTACGTTACCCTTAGATTTAGACATCTTCTGACCTTCGCCATCACGTACCAAACCGTGAACGTACACGGTTTTAAACGGCACTTGTGGCGTACCATCTTCATTCTTCATGAAGTGCATGGTCAGCATGATCATACGTGCCACCCAGAAGAAGATGATGTCAAAACCAGTGACAAGCACATCAGTCGGGTGGAAGGTATTTAAGAAGTAGTTGGCTTTATCTTTCGCTGCGTCGCCTGTCCAACCCAAAGTTGAGAACGTCCAAAGACCCGATGAGAACCATGTATCCAATACGTCTTCGTCTTGGTTTAATTGAACATCGGCAGGGATGTTGTTTTTCGCCCGAACTTCAGCTTCGTCACGACCAACGAATACGTTACCTTCAGCATCGTACCAAGCCGGAATGCGGTGACCCCACCACAATTGACGTGAGATACACCAGTCTTGCATATTGTTCATCCAAGCCATGTACATGTTGCTGTACTGCTCAGGAACGAACTTGATACGGCCGTCTTGAACTGCTTCAATCGCAGGTTTCGCAAGTGGCGCAATTTTTACATACCATTGGTCAGTCAGTAATGGCTCAACGATCACGCCTGAACGGTCACCGCGAGGTGGTTTTAATGTATAAGGTTGAATCTGGTCTAACCAGCCTTCAGCTTCAGCCTGTTCAACGATCTTCTTACGTGCCTCAAAACGTTCTAAACCAATGTAGTCCGCAGGTGCAGGGATGGTTTTAGAAATTTGTTCGCCCGCTTTCGCAATGTATTCAAACTCAGCAAGAACTTCAGCATTTTTGTTGAAGATGTTGATGATTGGCAATTCGCAGCGTTTACCTACTTCATAGTCATTGAAGTCATGCGCAGGGGTGATTTTTACACAGCCTGTACCGAATTCTTTGTCGACATATTCGTCTTTAACGATAGGAACTGCACGACCTGTAATTGGCAGGATAATGTTCTTGCCAACCAAATCCGCATAGCGTTCATCATCAAGGGCAACCGCAACTGCAGTATCACCTAACAATGTTTCAGGACGTGTTGTCGCAACCACGATATGATCTTTGCCATCGTGGGTGCGAAGTGACTTGTCTTCAAAGAAATATTTGAAGTGCCACAGTGAACCTGCTTCTTCTTTATCAGACTCAACTTCCAGGTCAGAAAGGGCAGTTTGTAGTTTTGGATCCCAGTTAACTAAGCGTTTACCACGGTAGATCAGGTCTTCTTCATGCAGTTTCACGAAAACTTCTTTAACCGCGTTTGAAAGACCTTCATCCATGGTGAAGCGTTCACGTGACCAGTCTACAGAAGAACCTAGGCGACGGATTTGACGGGTAATGTTACCGCCAGATTGTTCTTTCCATTCCCATACTTTTTCGATGAACTTTTCACGGCCCAGGTCATGACGGCTAATACCTTCAGCACCCAACTGACGCTCAACCACCATTTGCGTTGCAATACCTGCGTGGTCAGTACCCGGTTGCCAAAGCGTATTTTTACCAGACATACGGTTAAAACGGGTTAAGGCATCCATGATGGCATTGTTAAAACCATGACCCATGTGCAGGCTACCCGTGACGTTTGGTGGCGGAATCATGATACAGAAAGATTCGCCTTTTTCAGACGGCTTAAAGTAGCCACGCTCTTCCCAAGTTTGGTACCATTTTTTCTCGATCTCGGTCGGATCGTAGGTTGTCGCGATATTTTGCGCTGAGTCAGTCATAGTCTAAACAGATTAAAAGTGAATGAAAAATTGCATCTATTGTAGCAAAAAAAATAGTGCATGCGGCAGCTTAACCAAATGCAAACTTTAGCCAATTGGCATGTATAGCAACTCATCGTATGATAGATTGATAAAAAAACGCGACTCATCGCAGCATATCAAAAAGGATAATAAGATGAGCTATAACATTTCCCTGAAGCTTCAACCCGAAACCCATCAGCGCTTTAAAGACCTTCATTCCAGATTAAATGCCGGCGAGCGAGACAGTCTTGCCAGACCCTTAGGTGAAAATCTGGCCGATATGGCCTGTGAAATTATTGACCAGATTTTTGGTCAGGTGGTGCAGTTGGCCAATTCACCGGACAGCGAGTCCGAAAAAGTGATTCAGCAGATTATGCATAACACCCGTAAATATATGCCGTGGTCGGTTTCGTTGTTTGGCAATGAGCGTCTGATGCCTATGGTGAACTATTTGCATCGCATGACCTATGAGCATCAAGGTGATGCTTTTGTTCGATATCCGGTGGAAAAATTGCTGGTGATGGAGTTGCTCGGCTGTATTGACCAGATGAAAAATGGTAATCATCAATATGTATCACCCGCTTTAAAAGCCTTTACTCAGGTGGTCGATCAAGGGGTGACACATCTGATCCGTGAACCGAAAAAAATGTTGAAATTTAATGTGGTGGTCGATAAAACCTTGAATGGGGTGATTCATTTAACCACCCAGTTAGGCTATAAACGTTTTGACAAGCTCGGTAGCATCTATGATGCCGATACGATGAGTTATTATTTTGAGCATTTGCTGGCATTTCTGGAAGATGAAATGCAGCACCATATTCATTAAAACAAGGGAAAGAGGATTTCATGGCGAAAGTTGAAGACTTAAATGGAAAAGTGGTCTGGATTACCGGCGCATCTTCAGGGATTGGCAAGGCGATTGCCCAGCAATGTGCTGAACTCGGAGCCCAGGTGGTACTGACTGCACGCCGGCATGCAGAACTGGAAAATGTTCGCCAAAGTCTCACTAATCCAGATCAGCATATTTCAGTCATTGCCGATATCACGGATGAAAGCCAGGTTCGTCATGCCTATGAACAGGTTTTGCAACAAAAAGGCCGGATTGACTGGCTGATTAATAATGCAGGACTCAGTCAACGTGCCCTGATTCAGCACACCACCATGCAGACTGAACGCGCCATTATGGAAGTGGATTATTTCTCGCAGGTGTTTTTGACAAAAACGGTCTTGCCAACTTTCTTGAAACAGCAGTCTGGACGGATTGCATTTATTTCCAGTGTGGCAGGTTTGCTTGGCACCCAGTATCGCGCATCTTATTCCGCTGCCAAAGGTGCAATACATATGTGGGCGAATAGCCTGCGTGCTGAAGTGGCGGATCAGGGTATTCAGATCTCGGTGATTTTCCCGGGCTTTGTCAAAACCAATGTCTCTTTTAATGCCTTAAATGGTGAAGGCAAACCGCAAGCCAAGCAGGATGAAGCAATTGAAAATGGTTTAGAGGCTGATGATTTTGCTAAACAGACGGTGAGGGCGTTACAGCAGGGCGAGGAATACATTGTAGTTGGTGGATCTAAAGAAAAACTGGGCGTACTGGTTTCACGTATTTCACCGAAGATGCTGTATAAAATGATTCGCAAGACTAAAGTGAAATAGATTATTTAGCATACATAAAAGGGCAGCATTGCCCTTTTTTTGATATTCCTTAAAAAGAAAAAATTAAAATAGATCTTTTTCATAAATCAAAACATGATCATTATATTCATATTTAAATGGATATTAAAAGTTCCGTCTCCCTTTGGGATAAGAAGCATAGCTTCGCAAGAGGATGAGGGGGATTTCTTAGAAAAAAACCTCTCCTAAAAGGAGAGGGAATTCCCTTTGTAGTGATTCAATTATAATTTATGGAAGAACTCTAATATATGTACCATTTATTTCTGGAGAATCGGATCCAGAGAGTACAGCTCTGATAACACGGATATGCAGAAAATTACCTTTTCACTCTGGTACTTAAGCCAAAAGCCGGTATGTTAATTAAAAATAACAGCCAACTGGAATAAGCTCATTCGATGAAAACACCGGTGCCAGACTACCTCAAGCATGTTTTAACTTCCTGCCGTGACAATGAAAAAGGTGCCCTGGCAGATTATATTCCTGAGCTGGCAGCAGTAGACCCGGATAAGTTCGCTTTGGCACTCTCTACCGTAGATGGCACGATCTATTCAACCGGTGATGACGAAGTTGAGTTCACCATGCAGTCTATGTCCAAGCCTTTTGCCTATGCCTTGGCTTTGCAGAAAGTCGGCTTGACCAAGGTCATGGAAAAAGTAGGCGTGGAGCCTTCGGGTGAGGCCTTTAACCAGATTTCACTGGAGAAGGATTCCAATATTCCAAAAAATCCGATGATCAATTCGGGTGCAATTACCACCCATTCTCTGATTCCCTATAAACGGACGGTGTCCCGTGCAGAGCAATTGCGCCGTTTTTTAAGTGGTCTGGCTGGGCGTGAACTGAGTTTTGATACCGAAGTATATACCTCTGAACTGAAAACAGCATTTCGTAACAGATCCCTGGGCTATATGCTGCGTACCGTGGGGGTGCTGGAAGAAGATCCAGAAGCGATTGTTAATGGTTATATCAAGCAGTGTTCAATCAAGGTGACGGTCAAAGACCTGGCGATGATCGCCGGGGTACTCGCCAACGGCGGAATTCAGCCACAAACCGGTAAAAAATTGCTGGACCGTTCTGTAGTGCGGCAAGTCCTGAGTGTGATGCTCACTTGTGGCATGTATGATGCTGCCGGTGACTGGCTGACTACAGTGGGTATTCCGGCCAAAAGTGGGGTTGCAGGCGGTATTATCGGAGTGTTACCTGGACAGGTGGGTATCGCCGTGTTTTCTCCGCGAATTGATGAGCATGGACATAGTGTACGTGGCGTCGATATTTTTGAACGTATGTCCCGGGAAATGGGTCTACATTTGATGGAAGGGACACCATCGGCACAAACTATTTTGCAAAGTCGTTATCTCACCGGTAAACGTGATCATGTGGTGGTGTATGAACTACGTGGCGTATTGCAGTTTACTGAATCGGAAATGCTGCTGCGTATTTTGGAAGATGAACCAGAAGGCAAAAAACGAATTGTGTTGGATCTGACCAATTTGACCTTAATTCATAATGTCGGTGCCCGAATGTTATTTGAAGGTGTGGCCCGTTTGAAGAAGGATGGTCATCCAGTCGTGGTGGTTGATTCGGAAGGAATTTTGAGTGAAGCCCAAATGAAGGGTAATAAAAGGGTCGTGGTCAAAGAAAAACTGACCAAGTATCTGGAAAAATTTCAATAGACGTTTTCCTGCCAGCTTGCTTCAGAACAGGGTATACACCAGTAAATAAAAAAGCCCCGATAATGCGAGGCTTTTTTCAAATCTTGAAATTCTTATTTAATATGTTCAGCAATATCGGTAAAGATTACGCCTAACCCATGTGCACCTGCATCAGGATAGCCCAAGCTACGGTCACCGACCGTACCGGCACGGCCCATACGCGCTACGATCTCTTTAGTAGATTCTGCACCTTTTACCGCAGCCTCTGCACCCAAGACAAAGTTTTCTTTAAACGTCTTGTCGGTATTGGTTGACCAAGAGTCTGCGCAAGGAACCAAAGCATCAATCAGGGTTTTGTCACCGACCACAGCACCACGACCAAATGAACGCTCACCTGTCACTTGAATACCTTTCACTGCTGCTTGCAGCATCTCGGCAAAATCTGCCACGCTTAGGGTTTGTTTGCCCTGAATGGCTTTGCTGGCTGAACGGAAAGCAGAACCCCAAATTGGACCTGACGCACCGCCACAGTGTTCCATAATAATCATGGAACTGTTCAGCAAGAATTCATCCATATACTGTGCTTGAATCAGGCTTTGCCATTCACGTTTCAGCTGTTTAAAACCTTTTGCGACGCTCATGCCAAAATCGCCGTCGCCTGCATGCGCATCTAGTTCGCAGAATGGCACTTCATTTTTGATGATGCAGGCTGCCATCACATCGACCACATAACGCATATTTTCTATCGTGAATTGCTCATTCTGAATTTCAGCATGTTCAGCTTGGGTTTCAACTTCGGTATTGGCGGTTTCTCTTGCTGCTGCATCTTGTGCTGCAAATTCAAATGGTAGGGCAGGCGAGCCATCCAGCTTAAAGGCAGGGGTATTGGCTTCCGCATCCAGATAGGTTTTCAGTTCATCATCCACAGCAAGTAATGAGACCGATGCACCATTCATGTCGATACTGGTCATGTAGTTGCCAACAAATGTACGGTAAATCTTGATGCCTTTACGTGCCAGATGTTCGCATACATCATTGTTAAACACATACAGTTCTTGCATTGGTGTTGAACCAAAGCCGTTGACTAGAACAGCAACTTCAGTCAGATCAGGACGGTCCAGAAACAGGTCATCGATAATACGTTGTGCCAGCTCTTTGGATGGCAGGATTTTTTCACGACGGATACCCGGTTCGCCGTGGATGCCGACGCCGTATTCCATTTCATCATTCGCCAAGGTGAAGGTGGGTGTGCCTTTGGCAGGAACGGTACATGAGGTATAGGCGAAACCAAGACTAATCACGTTATCTGCTGCTTTTTGAGCCACGGCTTTGACTTCCGCAAGCTCTAAACCTTTAGAGGCAGCAGTACCTGCAATTTTGTGCACGAAGATGGTACCAGCAACACCACGACGACCGACCGTATAAAGGCTGTCTTTTACCGCGATATCATCCGCCACTTTTACATAATCGACTTTAATGCCATCTTCTGCTGCCAAAGCTGCACCATTCTGGAAATTCATCATATCGCCAGAATAGTTTTTGATGATCATCAGTACACCTTTGTCTGTCGCGACATGTTGCAGGGCTTTGTAGACCTGAATTTGAGAAGGTGATGCAAATACATCACCACACACGGCCGCGTCTAACATGCCTGTACCGACAAAGCCTGCATGTGCAGGTTCGTGACCACTGCCACCGCCACTGATCAGTGCCACGTTGTTGTGTTTCTCTTTACGTGAAATGATTTTATGGGATTCGGTAAATTGTAGTTCAGGATGGGCAAGGACAAAGCCTTTGCACATTTCGACAACCAAGTTTTCAGGGTTGTTGATGAGTTTTTTCATGGAGGAAGGCCTTCACGTATTCTGGGAGATGTGTAAAGTCTTATTATTATGGAAATGTTTGAAATTTGCAGACTGAAAAGTGTAAAAACAGATGATTTTGGGGTGAGCGGTTAGAAAAGGGGCAGTTTCAGATTTTTTATTGGTTGTTAAATTTTACCTCTCCCTAACCTTCTCCTAAAAGGAGAGGGAATGTCTATTCATAAATTTATGTCAGCATTTAAATAGTAATGAATGCTCCCTCTCCCATTGGGAGAGGGTCGGGGTGAGGGATTTCGTAAAGTAAATATGAGGTTTGCAGTTCTATCGGCAAAAGCCAATTTTAAATTACATCGTGAATTTTTACTGTCCTGCTGTGAATTTGGTGATTGAGTGCGATGGCAGTCAACACTTTACAAATGAAGGCTTAGAAGCGGATCGGGTCCGAGATGAAGCCTTGGCTCAACTCGGATTGAAAGTGCTTAGGTTTGATAACGGGCAGGTGATCGAACAGTTGGATAATGTGGTAGAAGTGATTTATCAATTTATTCAACAA
>NZ_JALJVC010000039.1 GCF_022967985.1 Acinetobacter lwoffii
TGCTCATCTGCACAGGAGATATCATTGACAGAGGTACTGAAAATTTAGAATGTATTTCATTACTCGATCAAAAATGGTTTTTGACTGTGCGCGGTAATCATGAAGAAATGTGTATTCGAGGACAGTATGATCCTAAAATGAAAGACATGCATGCAAGAAATGGAGGGGCATGGTTTTATAGACAATTTCAAAAGACACAACAGAAAATTATTGATCGTTTAGTAGACTTACCATTAGTGATAGAAGTTTTACTGAGTAATAAAAAGATAGGTATTATTCATGCTGATATTGATATTCATGATTGGAATGCTTTTAAGCACGATATTGCACAAGGTGACTACAAGATTTCAGGTGTCAGTTCTGCTTATGCGAACGCGCTGTGGGGGAGAGGACGAATTCGTCAGCATTCCGCTCATTATGATGTTGTCGACAATATTGATGAAATATATCTAGGTCATACCATTGTAAAAGAGCATACTCAAATCGATAATTGCCATTATATTGATGTTGGTTCCTCTTTTACCAAGAAGCTGTGTATTGTCAAAATTCAATGAATTAGCGATGTGGTAGGGGAGTTTGGTGGTGAAAAAAGCTTAATTGATCAAAAAAGAAACAGTTAAACTATGTATCCTAGCTTGTATCCTGTAATTTTTAAAAATAAATTAATTTAATAAAAACAATAGGGTAGGTAATAGTTTCCGTCTGTCTGGACCCGCCATATAAAACAACCACTTAGGTGTATTAATCCTAGGTGGTTTTTTGTTTTTGGATATTATGAAATCTGAAGTAAGCAATTCACTTAATTGATCGTTGCTCTTATCTCGAAGGACTTAAAATGGTTGCCTCTACTGATAATTAACTTTTCTGGTTTACCTTTCAATAAATACTCTTCGTTCCCAGCTTAATAAAAAAGCATCTCCCTCAGATATTACTTTTGTTATCTAGATTCCATAAACATCCTCTTTAATCAAAAAAAAGTTCATATTTATGAAATAATTGTGATGTAGTTCAAAGAATACCTGCAAAAAAAAGTGAAAAGTAGATGAAATGCATTTTACAACTGAAAAAATTATGCTAATTAATATGAGATGATTTTTTAGTCAAAAATCATGATGTTTCAGGACGGAATATCTTAAGAAGCGTATTAAAAAAAATGATTAAACAGGAGTTTCAACGATGCTTCAGCTTTTAAGAAAATTGTTTTGTTTGCATATTTATGAGTATGAGCAAATGCAAGAGATCGGGGAACACAGGGAGTGTCGTAAGTGCGGTACGAATAAGGACTAAAGTTTTTGCAAGAAAAGTGAGCAATGGCTCACTTTTTTATGCTTGTTATGGGCTAATTTCCGTTAAAATTAAAGGGAAATTTCAACATGATGAACAGGCATATGAGCAAAGATTTTCATGCAGATACCTATATCGTCGACAGCAACCTGGCAGATACGCTGCACTGGCTCAGCCTGCATCAAGATAGTTATGACTCCTTTAGCTATGATGCAGTCACGCAAGCGCTGATGGTGCATCATGCCAATGGAGTAGATCAAATCCGAGTCGGAGATTATCTGAATGCCCGTTATGGCATTTTAATTACTGCACATAACTTTTCTGCGAGTTCATCAACTTAAACAGTTGTTAGCTTGCCATGGCATCTGTCGCTAAGCTGCGAACACTTGGTTTTGGCTGTTCAGCGACTAGACCTAATTTTGCAAAAAGTTGCTGATCACGGCCTTGGGCTGTATTGGGAGTCGTCAGTAGTTTTTCACCAGAGAAAATAGAATTGGCACCAGCCATAAATGCCAAAGCCTGATCCGAATCGCTTAAGGATTCACGCCCTGCAGAAAGGCGAATATAGCTTTTAGGCATCAACAAGCGTGCTACGGCAATGGTACGAATCCACTCAATCACATCCAGTTTTTCTACATCTGCCATCGGTGTGCCTTCAATCGGGACCAACATATTGATCGGCACAGATTCCGGATGAATCGCCAGAGTTGCAAGTTCATACAATAAACCGATCCGGTCATCACGGCTTTCGCCCAGACCCACAATACCGCCACTACAGACTTTCATACCCGCCTGACGCACATGATCCAAAGTATCCAGACGATCATCAAAGCTACGCGTGCTGATGATATATGAATAGTATTCACGAGAAGTATCCAGATTATGGTTGTAATAATCTAGTCCAGCATCTTTCAAGCGTTCAGCCTGAGATCCATTTAGCATCCCCAGTGTCATGCAGGTTTCCAGACCGAGTGCTTTAACTTCACGCACCATTTCCAGCACATAAGGCATATCGCGTTCATGCGGGTTGCGCCATGCAGCCCCCATACAGAAACGTGAACTTCCTGATGCCAGCGCCTGTTTTGCTTCCTGAATCACTTTATCGACCGCAATGCGTTTTTCAGCTTCCAGTTTGGAATCATAATGCGCTGATTGTGAACAGTATTTACAGTCTTCAGGACATTTACCGGTTTTAATCGAAAGCAGGGTGCTCACCTGAACGGTATTCGCAGTGAAATGTTCACGATGAACCTGTTGCGCCTGGAACACTAAATCCATTAAAGGCTGTTGATATAGAGCTTGTATTTCTTCACGTGACCAATCATTACGTACCGCATCACTACTGTTCATCTCTTTCCCTATCTGTGCTTATTTATCATTCGGTTCATCTTAATAAAAATAAGCTTTTGCTTCACTAGCAAAATATGACCTTATATAAATGACAAAGCCCACACGAGGTGAGCTTTGTTTTTCAGTTGCCAGATTATTTATTACTGTGATTTCCATGAATATCCTGGCCATGCAGATCACTACGGTGCTGCTTGTTAAACACGCGCTGATCCTGTTCATGCTGATTGTTTTTTGGGGAATTAATCGGGCCATGTTGCGGCTGCTGCTGTTGTTGCTTCTGCTGGTCATGCTGAAGCTGCTCCAGCAGTTCTTGATTTGGATTTTTTGATGACATCATCTTTCCTCCACTTCATTTCTGACTATTTTTATTTATGCCATAGTCTGAAACATGGGGGTGTAAGGCTTTTAAGTGAAACTGTGACGCTAGGTAAAGATGGAAAATTAACTGGATTTTGCCAGTTGTTCTTGAATAGCCCAATCGATATGTACCTGCACAATTTCATCATGTTGATTACGCTGTTGCTGAAGGGCCGGAATAATCTGCCCATCAAAGGGTGCATTGCCCAAACCAATGGCGATATTGCGCATAAAGCTTTGATAACCCGTACGACGCATCGGACTGCCTTCAGTCGCACTTAAAAAGGTGGCTTCATCCCATTGCCATAAATCCAGTAAACTCACTTGATCCAGTCCATGCCGCGGATGAAAATCCTCTATCGAGGTCACTTGGGCAAAACTGTTCCATGGACATATCAGCTGGCAATCGTCACAACCAAAAACCCGGTTACCAATTCCGCGTCGCAAATCTTCTGGAATAATGCCTTTATATTCGATGGTCAGATAGGCGATACAGCGGCGAGCATCTAACATATAAGGCTCGACAATGGCTTGAGTCGGACAGATGTCGATACACGCAGTACAGGAGCCACAATGTTTGGTCGCGGGTTCATCAAAGGGCAGTTCCAGTGAAGTAAACAGTTCACCCAGTACAAAGAATGAGCCTGATGTTTTATGAATCAGCAGGGTGTGTTTACCTGTCCAGCCCATGCCGGCACTTTCAGCCAGCGATTTTTCAAAAATGGGTGCAGAATCCGCAAAAGGACGTGATTCAAAATCTCCGATTTTTCCCCGGATTTTTGTCGCCAAGGTTTTCAGGCGACCGCGCATGGTTTTATGATAATCCCGGCCACGAGCATAACGCGCGATAATGGCAGAGTTGGGTGCATAAGGGATATAACGTGGTTCTGGTGCGTCGACCAGATAATCCATACGCACACATATAATGCTACGTGTGCCGGGAACCAGTAAGGCGGGATTGGCACGTTTTTCCAGATTCTCTTCCAGAAACTTCATGTCACCATGATAACCACGATCCAGATATTCCTGTAAGCGTGCTAATTCTGCTTGAGCATCTGGTTTGGCAATGACACAATCAGAAAAACCCAATTCTAAAGCCTGCGCTTTAATCCATGCTTTTAGCTCGGCTGGATCTTGTTGATAAACTTTAATTTGCGCTTGAGAATCGGGAGTTGCCATAAACCAAAGACAGGGAATAAGAAATGCAGCAACAAGTTTACCATAGCCGCGATCTACAAGCATGGGAGCAGCGCTGGTTTCAACAGCAAAATAGTTCCTACGGTTTAATGCAACAAGTCGCCTGGGGGATTAGTCAGCGGCTGATCACTTTATTTTCCCAGCAAAAAATTATAAAAATCGCGGTCTGCTGTGGTCAGGGCAATAATGCCGGCGATGGTTATCTGGTGGCCAAATATCTCAAACAGGCGGGATTCAATGTTGATATTTATGCGGCTGAACTGGGCAGTTCCAAAGATCTGGCATCGGCTGTGCAGGAAGCCCAGCGGGTTGGTGTGCAGCCTTATTCACATTTTAATTTTCAATCTGAATATGAGGTCTATATCGATGCCTTATTCGGAATTGGTCTAAACCGTCAGCTAAATTCTGACTGGCAAAGTGTTATTCAAAAGATCAATCAGCAAACTGGATTAAAAATCTCAATCGATATTCCGAGTGGATTGGGTGCCAATACCGGCCAGCCTTTGCCTGTTGCGATTAAAGCTGACTACACTTTCACGGGATTAGGGCTCAAGGCCGGACTGTTTACCGGACAAGGCAAAGAATATGCAGGCAAGATCGAACTGATTTCTGCTATTCCAACAGACGCAGAACTTCAACCGATTGCCCAGCTTGCCTCACATCAGATTCAATTGCCGAAGCGTGAAGCCTTTGGTCATAAAGGCAGTTATGGTCATGTTTTGGTTGTAGGTGGTCATGCAGACATGGGCGGTGCAGTGATTATGGCAGCAGAAGCAGCATTTGCTGCCGGAGCAGGTAAAGTGACGATCGTCTGTGATGCAAAACATCATACTGCGATTTTGTCACGTGCACCCAATATCATGCTGCGTGATATCAACCTCTTAACTCAGGAGCAACGCCAAGCATTGATTCAGCAAGTCGATGCAGTGTGTTTTGGCATGGGATTAGGTCGTGATTCTTGGTCAGAGCAACAATATACAGCTTGGTTTGAACTGATTCAGCAATCTGATCAGGAGGTTGTGTTGGATGCGGATGCCTTATGGTTTCTGGCCAAGCAGCCACAAGTTTTGAATTCCCAGACTTATGCCACACCACATCCAGGGGAGGCTGCAACTTTGCTAGCATGTAGTACTGCGGAAGTTGAAATGGATCGGATTGCAGCCATTCATGCCCTGCAACAAAAATATCAGGGACAGTGGGTGCTAAAAGGTTCAGGCAGCCTGATTCTGGAAGAAAGGCTTTACATCTGCAATGCCGGGAATGCTGGTATGGGCACTGGCGGAATGGGGGACGTGCTGGCTGGCATGATTGCTAGTCTAAAGGCGCAATTTGCACAAAAAATTCATTTGCATGAAATTGTAACTTTACATGCACTCGCAGGTGATGAATTGGCCAAAAATGGCGAACGTGGCTTGCAGGCTCAGGATATGAGACATGCGATTTATCATGTGGTGAATCGTTAAGGAGAATAGTGTGCCAGTCATCAAACTGAATATTTCAGGCCAAGTCCAAGGAGTTGGATACCGTTACTGGTTTGCCGAGCAGGCTCAAGCACTTGGACTGAAAGGATATGTGAAAAACTTGAGCACAGGTGAGGTGGAGGCTGTTATTGTTGGAACAGACTCCCAGCTTGACGAAATGATTGCACGAAGTTGGCAAGGGCCTGCTCGTGCCATCGTACAAACGGTTATTCAAGAGCATCTGGAATCGGACCTAGATGTTCAAGACTTTAAAATATTGCGTTAAACCTTAGCGACGCCGGCTGCTGACACGACTACGACCACGTGCCATACCGCCCAAAGCGTTCAATACCGCCATTTTACTCATACTGCCTGAGGCATGGGCATGACAGATCGCAGCAGCGAGGGCGTCGGCAGCATCCTGTTGCGGTTTGATGCTGAGTTTTAGAATATTCATCACCATCATCTGTACCTGTTCTTTGTCGGCAGCACCATAACCGACTACCGACTGCTTGATCTGGCGCGCGGTATATTCAGCGACTTTCAAATCCAGATTGACCAGTGCAGCAACAGCAGCACCGCGGGCTTGCCCAAGTTTTAAGGCAGAATCCGGATTTTGTGCCATAAAGACCTGTTCGACTGCAGCTTCAGTGGGACCATAAAATTTTACAATGCGCTCCACGCCGGCAAAGATCCGTTTTAAACGTTCAGGCATTTCTGTCGTTTCTGTTCTGATGGTGCCGGCATCGACAAAAGTCAGTTTGGAGCCGTCTTTTTCGATAATTCCGTAACCGGTTAAACGAGAACCGGGGTCAATCCCAATAATTAATGACATGCCCGCACTTTAAAAATAGAATAATGCCCATATTGTTACATAAGCGTATCAAAAAAGCTTGATCCTGATGAAGCAGTTGATTCCAGCATCCTATTATTTATTTTACTGAGATTAGATTAATTTTCATGAAATTATTTCTTATTATCCTTGCAGGCTTAATCCTAGAAGTATTTGTCTGGATTGGCGTGGGTGACCTCGTCGGGAGCATGTGGTACGTATTTTTCTGGTTTGTGGCCGCATTTTTTATTGGTATGAATCTGATCCGTAAATACTCGGCCGGTGTAATGCCACAAATGCAGCAAATGCAGATGGGACAGATGAGTGCAGATCCTG
This sequence comes from Acinetobacter lwoffii, assembly GCF_022967985.1. GTDB lineage: Bacteria > Pseudomonadota > Gammaproteobacteria > Pseudomonadales > Moraxellaceae > Acinetobacter. The sequence continues at coordinate 6,817 of NZ_JALJVC010000039.1, forward strand.
CATTAACAGGAAATTTACCTAAAATTCTGGCAGGTTTCTTTCTGCTTATTCCTGGATTGATTACCGACGTATTGGCAGTATTGATGCTCATTCCAGCGGTTCAGCAGGTTTTTAAGGCTGCTATAATGAAAGCGATGATGAAACGTCAGCAACTCATGATGGAAAAAATGATGGGTGGCATGATGGGCGATATGGGTGGTGCACAAGGCCAGAACCCATTTGCCGAGATGATGCGTCAAATGCAGGATATGCAAAATCAGCAATCAGGTCGCGGTGATTCCAACATTATTGATGGTGAAGCACGTGAAGTGAGACCTGAGGCGAAAAAAATTGAAATGAAAGATATCAATCCAAAATAAATGTTTTATTTAAAAAATTCTATTTAAGCCGAATCTGATGATTCGGTTTTTTATTGGAGCTTTCTAATCTCTTTGAACAAACGTTATAATATATTTTTATAAATTTACCTTATTTTAATGTCTCTGCTTTTTACGATCTGTCTCCTGCATTTTGTTGCTCAACTCAGTCCCGGCCCCGATATCTTACTTATTGCCAAAAGTGCTGCATCCACTACACGCCAGAATGCCCTGAAAATTATTGCAGGGATCTCTGCCGGTATCGTGGTTTGGGTAGTACTGACACTTGCGGGTTTTACTGTGTTAATTGGCCAGTTTCCATGGATCCAGCAAGCCTTAATGCTTTTGGGTGGCATGTTCCTGGCGAAGATGGGATGGGCCATGTTAAAGGGTGGTGTGCATAGCTTTAAAAATAGACATCAGACCGACGACGATACGAATGGACAGGTGCAAGCTAAAAACTATTTTATGTTGGGCTTATGGACCAACCTTTCTAATCCAAAAACACTGATTTATTTTAGTAGCGTATTTTCACTGGCCTTAAGCTCGTCTGCTTCCGATTATTTGAAAGCACAGTTGGCGGTGATTATTCCCTTGCAGACCTTTGTTACCTTTGCTTTATTGATGCTGTTGATTTCCCAACCAAAAATTAAAACCTTGTACCAGCGTTCGGGGAGTTATATTGATATGATTTCAGGTGGACTATTTCTGCTATTTGCGTTGTGGTTATGGTATGACGCACTTATTCTGATGAATTAAGGGGTATATCTTCATTTAATGCTGGAGAAGTTGGTGAGGTCGGGGCAGGAGAGGGTAAATGGTCTGGTGTTTTAACCGCCGTTTGATAACGATTAGGCTTTAAGGTGGTTTCAGTATTTTCAGAGCCTTGATAACTGCGGCTACGGTTGGCGCGCTCACGCAATCCACCTTTTTTAATTAACTGAACCATGGTACATCTCTCATTCAAATCCACAGCTATTGTAAATCAAATCTGGATTTGATGAGGCTGTTTTCCGCATCACTATTTGAATTATTCAAGAGCAATAAAAAGACCTGCTTGAATGAACAGGTCTTTGCTGTGAGGTACAGAAATTAGCGAAGTCTTTTATCTTCTTCTTTTAAAACGTCCAGTATAGAGTGTTGTACTGGAACTTCTTGTTGTGACTGCACATACAAATGCACCACTTTAAACACAATTGCTGTAACGAGGCAGGCTACTAGACATAAAATCCAGAAACCAAAAGGGCTGCGAATATGGTGTGAACCACATTTTGAGCATGATTTTTCTGTAGAGTCGACTACTTTTTCACAGCAGGCACAATGATATTGATACTGCATTGTTCTTCTCCCAGGATGTTATCCTTTTTATTCTTCGATCATGAAAGATGATTTGTCGCTCTATAATAGGAGAGCTTTTCTGGGCTGGCAAGACGAGATTGCCGACAATTACATAGTATCTATATAGGGTAAAAATTAATTACATGACTAAGATCGTATCAAGAAAATGATCAAACGATTCATTATCTGAAAAATATAGTTGAATCTAAAAAGATAATGACAAAATCAATTAAAAATAAAGCCCGCATCAAGCAGGCTTTATTTGAGCTAGTCTAAAACTTACTGTACTGAACGGATGATGTAATCAAAAGCAGACAATGACGCCTTGGCACCTTCACCGGTGGCAATGATGATCTGCTTGTACGGCACTGTGGTACAGTCACCTGCCGCAAACACACCTTTCACATTGGTTTCGTTGCGGTCGTTAATCACAATCTCGCCACGGTTAGTCAGCTCAACTTGGGTTTCTTTCAGGAAGTCCGTGTTTGGTAACAAACCAATTTGTACAAAGATCCCCGCAAGTTCTACCGTATGCTCTTCATCCGTAGCACGGTCTTTGTATTTCAGTGCAGTCACTTGTGAACCATCACCAACCACTTCTGTAGATAAAGCATTTTTGATCACGGTGGTATTCGGCAAGCTGTTCAGCTTGTCTTGCAGCACCTGATCCGCACGCAG
>NZ_JALJVC010000040.1 GCF_022967985.1 Acinetobacter lwoffii
TTGATTGAGCTTCTGCAATAACCGGGTAATTTGACGGGTGGAAAGATTCAGGATTTCAGCAGCACGGACCTGGGTAATACGATGATCTCTAACGTCTTGCAGAACTGCAAGACGTTGAATTTCTTTGTCAGACATAGTGATCAGCATCTATATTTTATATACAGTCCATGGTGATAAAAACCATCGTAAACCAGACATTTTTATTGGTGAGAATATAGACATTTTGAATGGGTTCTAACATTTTGACTTCGCATAAGAGATTTTATGTTAAATAATGTGTTCCGAAAAATGGAATTTATACAAAATAATTCAAAGGCTTATAACTTTCCCTATTTCTTTTTTATATTCTTCTTCTGAAGCCTTCTATTATTTAATTTAAGTTCCCATCTTTCAATGAAAGAAAAGATAGGGACTAAAATGTAGTGTTGAAAAATACTGTGGTAATGTCGCTTCTCACATATATCAAGCTTTTCGTTATTTTTTTCTATTAGGCTTTGGGTATAAGTCAAATCAAAATATCTTGAATACACTTCAAAACTTTGCCAATCAATAATTCCTTGCTCTTTAGCACTATTTAATACATTTTCTACATGTTTTTTTCCGTTATCACTCCAAAGTAAATCAATATCAAAATTCAAACCTTCAATAATGCTAGGTTTCTTTTTATCAGTAGAAAGATACGTGAATGTTTTATACCCATGAATATTAATATACTCAATGTGGTAAAGCACTTTATCACCTAATGCTCTATCATTAATTAAATCCCCCCCATAACCATTAATATATCCTGTTCCTGCTCGGTTAAAGAAAATATCTAGAACACTATCTTTTTTAAATTTTTTACAGACAACGAGTCCATCTAAAGTATCTAAGACAATTCTCTTTGTTATTTTTTTATCATTTATGGCTTTATCAATATTTTCTATTCTTGTCATGCCTGCGAAATATACATGGACTGCTGGAAGTTTGTAATGCATCACTTCGTAGGATTTTAGAGTTAAAAAATTATTATCCATTTCACTAAGTTTGATATAAATATTACGCCCTAGTCTTAAATAAATATTATTAATAATTAATGGCTTATCCTTATTATTTAGTAATAGCACTGAACTTATGTAATTTGTGCTATGTTGATTCGTTCCTGAAACTCCATACCATGCTGATACATTAGCTCCACTTTTTCGAAAATAATTCTTTAATGCGAAATATAAGCCTAAAATGGATAATATAAGTGTCGGAAGAAAGAAAACAGGAGTTTGTTTTAGAAAATCTTTAATATCTAGATAATAAATAGGATCTATCCATGTAAAGTATGAAATAGTAAACCCAAAAAATATAAGTAAAATGAAAATTTCATGTTTTTCGTTCATATCAAGCTCTTTATTTGGGATTCTTTCGGATTCATTAAACTTGGATAGGTTACCTTTTAATAAATTAGCGATTAAAATCTTCTAAATTGATGTAGTTTACTTGAAAGTTCTTCATTCAGCTTTATGAAATTCATCAAATATTCTTCAGTAATTCTCTCTTGTTTTCCATTTTTATGCTTAGTTGCGAGCATTTGATTATCTACATCATCAGAAACACCAGCTGGAGCTGTAATTTGAAAGCTATGTATTATTCGATTTCTTATATCAACGATATCACTAAAAAGTTGTGCAATAGTTTCATCTGAATTTGCTGTAATCGTCTTTTTAATATCAACACTCAGATGACCTGACATTTTGTCTATAAGTTTATGCCATTCATATTGACCAGTCTGATCTACTCTTAATATATTTTCTATCACAAAGTTATTATTTGAATTAAATACGCAAATAGCCGTTCCTATAAGTTCTCTATACTTTTTTGATGGTAAAGCTTGACGTGTGTAACTTTCATACATGCTATTAAATCCTAAATTTCAATTTTTAAAGATTTCCTAAAATTAACATAATACACGTTATACGAATCTAAAAATGGGAGCCTTTAGCTCCCTTTTTATTGTTAGACATTGAATCCTATATGTTTTCCTGTTGGAAGCTCCACATCAATACGGAGCTTTCCACCCATTGCCTCAACATACTTTTTCATGGTTGATATTTTAAGATCATTGCCACGATTTTCTATTGCCGAGAGTGATGGCTGTTTTATTCCCAAAGTTTCAGCAAGCTCTTTTTGAGAAATTTCGAGTTCTTCACGAATAAGATGAAGCTGATTTTCTAGCAGTAATTCATCTGCCATTTTTTGAATACGGGCTTGGCTCTCTGGAGAGCGGCTAGCTAACAATTCTTGTAGAGTCTTAGCCATTAGATTTATCTCCTAGTGTAGTGAGATGAAGTTGGTATTGTTCATCTGCAATATCCAGCATGTCTTTATAAAAACGCTTTTTACCGCCTTTATCAGCAATACATAGAACAATAGCCTGTCGTAAGGGATCAAATGCGAAGAAAGCTCTTAAGGGTCTACCGCGATGTTGAACGCGCAGTTCTTTCATATTGGTAAATTTAGACTCATACACAGTATCTACTAAAGGGCGGCCTAAACTCGGTCCCTGCTGCTGTAGAACAACCAGTGCAGCTAGGACCTTCTCTTGAGTAGATTCATCTTGCTGTTCAAGCCACTGATTAAATAGATCTGTCGTAATGACTGTCCACATACCACAACCAAAATATAGATTATAGTCTATATTTTAGAAGCATTATGCTTGTTTTGCAAATGAGAAATGATAGGCAATAAAAAACCCCGGCATCCTGCCGGGGTTTTTCATATTGGGTTGCTAAGTATGACTCCTGTCTTACCTCACGTTCCTGGTGCGATCTTTCTTATTCTTGTTGTTTGGAACATCCTGTTCTCTATGGCTTCATCATAGGAAAATTCCACTGTCCCAGGTAGCCGCAAAGGGCCGAGATTTATGTACGCCAGAGCGTACAAAATAGCCTAAATTTTATCCACAAAAAATGTGGATAATTTTGGACATTGAGGCATTGATAAAATTTGAAAAATCTCAAAATTGATTACTTTTTAAACAAAATTATTGGCAAGAACTATCAAAACCGCTCATAAAAAAGCCGACTTGTTTCAAAATCGGCTTTTTGCGGTTTTTATGATCAGAATTAATTTTTTAAGTAATTGATATTTAGATTAATATACAAGTGTACTTCGTATAACCGCCATTATGTTAAATGGATAGTGAATTGATGGAAAATTCACTCTCTCCTTTGAGAAAAACTTGCAGACCCTTTTTTAATTTGTAATCTGGACTGCCATCTCTTTACTAAATAAATTTATACATTGAATAAGACAGAGCTAAAAGAACAGAGGACATCCACAGAATAAAGAAATATTCTCTAAATTTATGAAAAAATAAAATATGTATAAAAAATGCTAAAGTTATGACTAGGAAAATCCAAGTCATTATTCCCACTGAAAAACCGTTATCCAGACAGTTCAGATATAAAGACAGTGCCAGAAAAATCACTGAGTATATTTTTAACAAAGGTTGAGAATAATGAAAGCTTAGAAAAGGATACCCAAGTTTTTTCATTCCACTTTGACTGGTCATACACAGCTGCATCATTGCAACAATTGCCCACAATATTGCAGCCAGGCTCATTTGGCCACCTCACGCAGCTTTATTTTCTTGAAATAAAAACAGGCAAATATATATCCCGTGGCGATGAGCATCAATACAAGATCAACTCCTGCTACAGACCATTGCTGATGCCGCAAGGTATTAAAGAAGAATGTTTGAGGAGCCAAGACGATCGGGCTGAATACTGTCATCCATAAAATAACAGCAGTGAGGATAAAGGCCAAAACTATGGCTTTTTGCATTTTAACCAGTATTGGAATGAATAGAATACCCACCCAGCTGATAAAAAATATGCCTAACTCATACTGAATCCGCTGTTCAAGACTGGCCGTCAAAATCCGGTTAGCCAAAAAATACATGGCTGTCGCAAACGGCAAGCCCAGAAAAGTAAAATAATTAAGGTGAGCAACCACATTATAACTTAAGGTAAGTTGCTCTTTAATGCGTTTCTTTTGCCACAATAAAGCCCCTGCGACCAGCATGATGCAACCGACAAGGCCTAAACTCGCTAGTATCCCCCTCATCCATTGACTGGCGTAATATCCTAAATGAATACCATAAGTTGCTGAGCTTATTTGAGCGACAGGATGCAGATTTCTTTCGGAATTCAGATTCTGTCCGGTATTTGCTGCAAAAATAAATTGCGGATTATTGAAAGTAATTAATTGGTTATATCCATAATTAAACGTAATTAAGGCTTCCGCAGTATTTGGATTTTTGACTTCAAATTTCTCCAGTGCCGCTCCATTACTTGCCTGTTGAGGTAGTTGACGGGAGAATACAGAAAATTCTTTTAATTGAAGAGCTGAATTTGCTGCCGATTTTGGCGGATTGATATATTGTATTTCACTATAAAACTTCTTTATTCCATTCTCGCCATAGTGTTTATTGATTCCCGCTGGTACAAGCAGATAGAAGAAAATCATAATCCCGGTGAAGGCCATAATTAGATAAAAAGGCAGGGTCACTACACCGGTAATATGATGCAAATCCAATAAGGTACGCTGTCCCTTAAAACTCCGGAATACAAAAAAATCTTTAATTATTTTTTTATGGGTAAATATCCCGGTAATTAATGCAATGAGAAATAGTACCCCGACAATAACCACAAGCGTTCTACCGACGACATCGGGCAAAGGATACAGACTGTAATGTAATTTAAAAAAAAAGTCGCCTCCCAGACTTTCCCTTCCCTCTGTTAAAATTAACCCTGTATTGGGGGCTTGCAGCTTATAGTACTTATGGTTTTGGTCTTGCCATTCCAAGGTGTTAAAAGGCATACGGGGACTGGCAAGACTCACTCGCCATCTTTTGGCATCTGGGGCATGAGTATTTAAATAATCGTAGGCAACCTGGGCCGACTCAAAGGAACTAGGAGGCGCTTTTAGATATAAAAAATTTTCAGGTTTAGACCAAAGATTAATTTCAGTTCTGAAATAGGCAATAGAGCCGGTAAAAAAGATCAAGAAAACCGACCACAATACAACGATACCTAACCAGCTGTGTAAAGTTGCCTGTATCTGGCGAAATTGCATTTAATTTTCTCCAAATTTTTTTATGATCCAATAGCTCAGCAATAAAATATAACTGAGATAATTGATGCTCTTTTGCCATAATTTAGACGGAATACAAGGAACTAAAACAATATAAAAAATGAGAAAAGTAAAACTTAGGAGGGCAGATAAATAGATATTTTCAGCTGTTGCAAAGGGTAAATAATCAGGTAAAACCCAAGAGATCCATAAGCTATAGCCATAAGCAGCCAGGCAGATATAAAAAAGTTCTTTAATAGATAACCACTCTGGTTTTTGTTTATCCATTGACCTTATCTTTCATCCCATCTCAGGAAGTGAAGAAGTATCTGTATTGCTACAGATACTTCCCGGGTAAGCATTAATAATTAATGGTATAGCTTAGGCCAAAAGTACGACCTTCAGCAGGAAGCGCCAACAGCGCATTACCATTGGTCACAGCAGCTTGTTGTGCAAATACGGTTCTGTACTGCTTGTCCCAGACATTATAGACACCAAAATCGACACGGCCTTTGGCCACAGGGAAATGTGCCAGTACATCCATCGTGGTATAGCCTTTAATCTCTGCCGCACTATTACCATCAGTTAAACCTGCGGCTTTTAATGCCTGGTCATCTTTGTAGGCTTCATCAGTGCCTTTGATGGCTAGCATTTGTGCACGTACACCATAACCTTCTTCATTATTCCACTCAGCAAACAGGGTGCCTTTCATAGGCGACACTGCAAAAGCATTCAGTTCATGCCATTGATCTGCTGCATCTTTATATTGTCCGCGTGTGTAGCCCAAGGTACCACCGACCTTATAGTTGTCCATAAATGGATAACTTACTGTAGCTTCTGCTCCATAAATGCGTTGATCGGTATCCACCACATTTACTGAACGGTCAGCGTTGAACTGTACCACCTTATCGGAGGTATTATAGAAACCAGTTAAACCCAAGTTTAAGCCGTCGTCCTGATTTAAGCGCCAGCCCAATTCGTAGCTGTTGACCGTGATCGGTGCAATACCTGACGTCGTTAAGGTATAGGCAGCTACATCACGCAGCACGCGTTGTACATCCGGATAACTATAACCTTGTGAAAAATTGGCATAAACTTGCTGCGCATCTGTTAACTCATAGACTGCACCTAAATTGAACAGGAACTTATCAGCATCGGTAGAGTCAGCCGCCATTAAAGTAACCGGATTGCGTGCGGTTAAATAACTGTCAGTGTCTGCCTGAACATACTGATAACGCACACCGGCCTGTACATTCAAACGATCCGTCAGTGCATAATCCCCTTGTACAAATGTGCCAATATTCTGAATCTCTGTATCAGGCCCAGAACCTTGTTTCTCACCTGTCGGAGTGTAGACCAGACCATTATTACTTGGCGTATAGTAATCAGACCACTGATGGTCTTTTTCCCAGTCATAGTCCAGACCATAAGTCAGTTTTAAATCTCGCTCGGCTACCTGCAGGTCAGATTGAACAGTAGAGCGAATTCCGGCATAGTCCACATTTGATTGGCTTTGTTTCACATTCACGCCATCTTTTGAATAACCATATGGTACGAAACGCGCTTTTTCATTCCTGTAATACGCTTCAACATTTAAGGTTTGTCCCAGGAAATCCTGGTTTTGATACTGGGAATTAAATGCATAGCGTTCTGTAAAGGGTTGTTTATCTAAATTCCACCCTTTAATGGATTTATAAGAAGGCTGTGTCCCGGCTTGCAGATAAGAATAGTCAGGACCATATTCGGTATCCTGTTCATCGTTGTAATATTGTGCACCAAAACTTAAGCTTTGCTTATCGGTTAAATTAAAGTTTAAACGACCATTCACATCCAGAGTATCGGTATCCATCGTGCTACCTTGCCAAGGACTTAACGAAATACGATCCCCCTTACCATCAAACTGCGAACCCCGACTGGTATAATCTACCCCTAAAAAACCGTCCATCTTTTCATTATTAAATGAAGCAGTCTGCCCCACTTGATAAGCCAAACTATCACGACGGAAATTATCAGCCGATGTCAGGCCTAACTTGGTCTGAAAGCTGACCGGTTTCGATTTGTCCGCACGTTTGGTAATAATATTAATAATCCCACCCGTCGCACCTGAACCATAAATGCTAGTCGCACCTGAAACCACCTCGATATGATCAATCATATTTGGACTGATACTGTTAAGCTGACGTGCCACATCGCGCGAACCGGTCTGTGAAACTCCATCAATCATAACCAGTACATTCCGTCCGCGCATGGTCTGACCATAGTTACTGGTGGTTCCACTGCTAGGTGCCAGTGAGGGTACCAGCTGCGCTAAAACGTCTGCTACTTTTCGACCCGCTCCAGCCTGTTGAGCAATTTCTTCACCCTGAATGGTCTGCACAGTTCCCGCAACTTCCGCAATTGTTTTAGGGGTACGGGTTGCTGTTACCACAATAGGAGAAAGCTTGAGAGTTTTATCTGAACTTTCCTGTTCCTTAGATGCAGGACTTGGCTTTTGTGCATACAGCTGTGAAGAAATGGCGACACTAAGAAGACACAGGCTGAATTGAGATAGTCGCATTACTATTCCCTTTACATAAATATTAATATTGGCGCAAATAATAATCATTATTGTTATCGGTGTAAATTTTTTGTTACATTCTTTACTTTTATTTTAACCTACTATTTAAATCACGTTTTAAATTAGTCTAAATCCCTAAATGCGAGAATTGAATAGCCACTAAATTTTTCTATGCTCTATAGTTCTTCTAAAATTAACATAATACACGTTATACGAAATTTAAAAAATGATATTATCCTTATGATAATTAAAGAAATTTAAAAATTTCGTATAATCGCCATTATGTTAAATCACTCTAATTTTTCATCTTAATAAAGTATTATTAATAACATAACGAATTAAATATAACTTTGATTTGAAGGCATAAAATGAAATTTTTCAAACTTGCATCTATTGCTCTAGGACTGATCTTTTCTATGGAAACTTTGGCAAATCCAACATTTTCAAATGAGTTATTAACAAAGGCTGAAAATGGTGATTCATCAGCACAATTAGAATTAGCCGATGTATATATACATGGTTACGGTATTGAAGAAGATGAAGCTCAAGCCGAAAGCTGGGCTATTAAGTCAGCGGAAAGTGGCAATATCGATGCAATGTATTGGCTTGGTGATGGGTATGCGACATATGCTGGTTTAGTTGAAGATATGGACCCAACTGATGCTGAAGAACATTATAAGAAAGCTTTTGTGTGGTTCTCAAAAGGATCTGACTTAAATCATACTGATTCTATGGTGGGTTTAGCTAATTTATATCGTAATGGTGAGGGAGTTACTGAAGATACTGCTAAGGCATTAGATTTATTTAAAAAAGCTGCGTCTCTTGGCAGTAAAGAGGCTATGAGGGATCTTGAATTTATGTATCGATATGGAATAGGTGTAGAAAAAAATTTAGATAAAGCAAAATTTTGGGAAGATAAGGCACAGATGTAACTATGTAGAATAA
>NZ_JALJVC010000041.1 GCF_022967985.1 Acinetobacter lwoffii
TTGGGTTTGGCGATTTGATTTTACTACTTCGCTATTTTTTTAAACTAAAAGTGTCAACACACCCTAGACATCCATCACATCTCTTGAGAAAAAACGAAGAACATGCAGTGCTGAATTTAAACAGCAGATCGTTCAGGCTTGTAAAGCACCGGACGTTTCAATTGCTTCAGTCGCTTTGCAACATGGATTGAATACAAATCCCCTATCCAACTGGATTCGCTTAATTGATGGTAAGCTAGAGAAATGATCGCTCACCACTACCGAATAAACCTGCATTTATTGCTTTATCTTGCTCTGCACCATTAGATCCTACTCCTACTGACATGTTAACGGATTAGTATAAAAATAAAGTTAGTAAATAAATTATATAAATCAAATACTTTTTTATTAAATATAAAATTTATTTGATTTAATTTTGTTAATTTTGGGACTGTGTTATTCTACTATTGTGACGCTAAAAATAACTTACCTGTGCAGAAAAAAATGATGACACCATTGCTCATTGATGCATTAACAATTTCTGAAGGCAGGTTTGAAAAACCATGCCCAGTTTTAGTTTTGAAAATGATGTTACTCAATGAGGAAATGAGCCGGGAGTTTTCAGAAAAAATTAAAAATCAAGCATTACTACTGCTCGCGATATATCGTAAGTTACTGCTTGCTGTCGATAGGGACTTATGTAAGGTAAAAACTCTAAAGGATAGTGTGAAAAGAAGACACTGGGCTAAAGTGGATAAAGCACAGGACAAGATGGTGGTTGCAGGCCAACTTCGACTAAAGAGTTTAGATCCAGAAGAAATGATTTTATTTTTAAATACACAGCATTTTTTGAAAAAGCTGCCGATTTCCTTTGTTCAAGAATTGGTTAATTGGGCATCACCGGTGGTGAGTGGTAATTTTTTAATCGAAAATGTTTTAGCTGGTTATATCGCCCAGAAGCTTTTGCCATTAGAAAGAATTAAAGTGAAAGAGCTGGGTAAGTCTCTGCAACCATATTTTCATTTAGCTAACTTTTCTGTATTTTTACCTCGACTGGAGGAACTTTATCAAAAATATCAGCAGCAAATTGTTCGTGTGGCACCAATGGCAGAAGTTGCTTTGGCTTTAACAGACTTGAAGAAGGCAAGAGTCTATCGTATTCGGAGTAGTTCATGAAAAGTTATTTCAAGAAGCTCCTAGAATGTATTAATCAGAATGAAAATATAGAAGAAAAAGAACTGATCCAAGCATTATTTTTGTTGCGTGCACACTATAGCTTAGCTGGCATTGTTGTCATTTGTCAGCGAATCTTCACATTGATTGGGGATGATGAATTACCAGAATTTCGTGATGAGCTTAATACGTTAAAGATCATTAGTAGATTGCAGGATTCTGAGGAATATGCACATTTTTTCTCAGAAACAATAGATAGAAACACACATACACCCACGCCATTACGTCCATACACTGGAGACAGTGGAATTTGTGATTTGCTATTGATTCAAGCAGGACGAAGTCGAAATAATGAGAGTTTTGATACAGTAATTATTTGGTTTTTAGAGCAAATATTTCACTTTCAAAAAAAAGTACATACCCTAGGGCTTTATAGTAGTTATTTAAAGGGTGATGGAAGCATAAAGCTGAAAGCTCAAAAAGGATCTCGTGTGTATAACGCCTTTTTAGCAATCAGGCTGTTGGGTGATCAAGGTAATGAGTATATTTTAGAACAAGTCAAAGAATTACTTATTCAAAATTCACCGAAACAACTGATTCATTTGATGTCTGCTGGTTCTGAAGATAAACGATTAAATGATGTTTTTTATACATTAAAGCTGTTTTTATCCCAAATTTGGCAAAATGATCCACTAAAAAATAAGAAGAAACGTCGAGAATTTTTACACCGTATAGGGTTAAAGCATAGAAAACTGATCTTGCAACGATACGGCTCATTAAGTATTGCTATTCAACCTTTAGAGGATGTAGATGAAATTCATCGTGGTCTAGTATCTGAAGTATTTGAGGATAATGAGATTGAAGAAGATGAAACACCATTGGAGCCATTGTTTACATTTTTTTTGGCAGAACAATCCGATTTAATTCGAGGTTTTTATGCCTCTAAATCTACTTCTCAACATATTGAAGCTGCAAATGTTGGTTTAGTTTGGACCAAATCGCGATTGTCCTTAATTTCAATTCAAGAAATATTTAGGCTCTGTCAACCATCTCATACTGATACCAGCTTAATTTTACGCGCAAAATTAGCTTTAATATTAAGTTTACTCACAGGACGTTCGGTGAGTGAATTAACAGCGCCTCGTTTTAGTCAAAATGCAGATCAGAATAATATTGCTATTCAGTATGATCATACTTTATCTGCGTATGTATTAAGTGTGTTTGCAGGGACACCGACACTCAAAAAAAAACCAGAAGATTCTAAATTTCATGTGCCATGGACCAATGAATTACATTTGGTTTTACCGATTGAACTCAATGATTTAGTGAGTCAAGTCAAAAATCTTGGGATTACAAGACATCATATGGCAGTTGAACGTGACGTGAGTGAACTGATTAACCGTGTACCTAAAGAGCTAGAAATCAGCCTCAAAAGCATTCGAGATATTCTTCCACGGTTGTTATATGATCATAGCCAAGGTGATTTAGCTGTCGTTAAAGCAGTGACTAATGCATCAGGTCGAAATTATGATAACTTGATTCATTATGCCTCTTTTGAACAGAGGCAACTTGAGCAACTCTGGGCTGCTTGTTTAAGAACGATAAAAATTAATATTCCTGAATATATATACTCTTCCAATAAGCGTGTGGGTAGCCCAATTGGAATAAAGATTGTTGAAATACAAAATGAAATTACACGAATAAAAAAGAGAATAAATCAGGCTTCTGAACATAAAAATTGGCAGGTGCTCTTTGATAGCTTGACGTTGTATACAGCATTATGGATGAATCTTGCAACTGCAGGACGAGGAATTAAGCAGCCCTTTCCAAAGTGGATCAGTCAGCAAGGCTGGGCATTGATTCAAGATAAACATCATCAAGATGAATCAACCGATCGTTATGTGCCATTGACGCAAGCGTTGATCAAACAGATTCAAGGTTTACGTGGTTTGATGGGAATGCTAGGGGAGCAAATTGAACCACGTGTTGATTTATCATCTTATGCTGTGCAACTTTGTGCTCCTCATCAGATTGAAGGTTTAGTTAGAAATTGGGCACGGAAGTTGGTTCGCTCTGATTATAATCAGTTACCTGGACGGTTCAAGGACGCTGGACTTGGGCACTGGATACGGGGTCGTCATCCATGGGATATGTTATCTGTATTTCCTGTATCAGCTTTTCAACAACAGTGGCTTGATGTACAAGAAAACTTGCAAAAACAATTAGGTTTCGAATGTCTTGAAGGTTTTGATTTTTTTAAAATCAAGCATATTCCAACATTTGTTTTAACCCAAGAGACTAAAACAGCTCAAGTAGAGACGAAGCTGAGAATACAATATTCAGAGAATGATGTAAAAGAATGGCTGAAAAACTCAGAGTATGAGTCCTATTGTCCGTTGATTTTTGAGGAAAATCCTGAGCCACAAGTAGCTTTAGAGCTTGGACATGTATTAGCTTCCCATTTAGCTAAAAATACAAACATTGATTTGCCAGAAGCCATAAAGGCATATTGTGCTTATATTCGCGATAAAACTAAAATTCCTTTATTCGTTCAACTTCCTCAAAAAGCTAATCGTACGTGGCTGACATCTGAAAATAGTTTTAGTACATGGAGTTATACTGAACAAAACTTACTTGATCTTATTCAGAAGGATTTAGAACATTTACCTGAACATCAAAATTGTGATATTGAAATAGGACGTTTGCTGGTTGTACTCTCCATGTATTCACAACTGTGCAGAGTGAGCCATTTACAAGCGATGTTGGAGTTTATTGCTTCTGATCAATATATAGTCGCTATGGGGAATAGTCGGCTCGTTGAGCTAACAGTGAATAATGATAGATCTGTGACGAAGATACGCCGTACAGTACTGTTAAGTCCTTATGTCTCGACTTTAATATTAGTAGACCGACAGTATCTACAGCCCCGATTAAAAGAGATTTTAGCACAGTCAAGAAATCAACAAAGAACGGCTTGGCAAAAGTGTTTTAATACATATTTAAAACAAATAGGGCTTAAGTCAACTCTATCGTTAGCTCAATGGTTGAAAGCTTTACAGCAAAAGGTGATGTTAAATAGCACTCCGTTGATTGCAGGTTATATATCAGGCCAAGTCCTGACTGAAGATCTTTCAATAAATGAATTATTACGATTATCCGAATATGAAAAATTAACCACAGGTTTAGATAGCACTGAGCCAGAAAGTGAAATAGAAATAGGCGATGAGCAACTACATTTGTCTGATATTTTAGCGATGATTCAGCAACTAAAAGGTGAGTCTAGATCAAGCATTTGGCTTAAACAGCTTGCTAGTAATAAAACGAATCACTACTCAGTCAATTTATTAACATGCTTTGTGCAATGGTTGATTTTACGCTGTGATGCAGAAGAGTTAAGTCTACAGAATCGAAATATGATTCATCTACATTTGGCCATCGTCAGTGCAGGTATATTGGGGTTTTCAGAAGATTTAACAAAAGATAGCCAGATTGATGAAGATGTATTTCAAAAATGGATGGAGTTGACGCAAGAGCATTTTCCACACCGCAAGCATCTCGCTGCGTGGAATCGCTTTAGAGAATTTTTAATTCAATTAAATGATGATCGTATAAAGTTACACAAGCGTACAGCGCATCAAGCAAGTGCTAAGGTTTTTTCAAAAAATGAAGTGCGGCAGATCGTTCAAATATTACAATCTGTAGAATCTGGGGTGAATGATACTGTTTTACGTCTAGGGATTCAGCGTCATTTTCGTTTATCTGCGGCGATGGGTGTACGCCGTTCAGAGACACTTCATTTACGGCCCTTAGATATTGATGAGGATATGCTCAGAATTCGTCCTTATGGTGAGCATCAGCTAAAAACACTCGGATCAGAACGTGTTGTTCCGATGAATTTATTAAGTCAGACGATTAAAAAGGGATTAGATGATGTTTATCAAAATAAAAAATATTCGATATTAATGTCTGATGAGAACAGTGAACATAAGCCTTTTTTTGATCAAATATCTCAAATATTAAAGAAAGTCACTGGAGATGTTGATCTCAGCTTACATCATTTAAGACATACGTTTGCAAGTGCATATACTTTAAAGTGTTTGCAAACAGTGGTGGATTTTAAAGCGCTGACGATAGAACTTCCATGGCTACAAACTTGGATGCCATCGAATGAGCAATTTAATACGCTAGTAGGCAATGAAGGACAGGTCGGTCAAGGGATTAAGGCGATTGGTCGAGTACTTGGACATTTACATGAATCGACAACATTAAAGCATTATATTCATATCTTATTTCTAGCTACTTATGCCTATAGCATGCAACAACAGCAACCCAATTTACATACTGCATTTTTTAAGCGAGTCATGAGTCGGAGTAATTTATTCAGGCATTTCCAAGCGATTAATCAACAGAATAGTAATCTAAAATATGAGTTGAGAGATACCATCGAAAAATATGTACTCAAAAAAAGACAAACTCAGAGGTGGGTAATCTATGCTCAAAAAAGAGGAAATTCGACGGGTAAAGTAATTAAACACGAACTATTTCAAAATATTGAAGATATTGAGCGGTATCTTATTTCTGGGCAGGGGCAGCCACAATTAGATATTGAGTCCTGGAAGAGAGCTTTAATTACGATGTCAAACATTCCTTCAGGTAAACGTGGTTCAAATATAGGAAGACATCCATTATTGACACAAGGAAAGTTAGCACGTTTGCCTGAATTACTAAGTGCTGTAGATTTTAATTCCGCACAAAAAATTTTAGAGCGATTTGATTATTTAGAACGAAACCAATCAGACACTTATAATTGGTTAATAAAAAAATGGTTGTATGAGAGTAATGTAACAAAAGTATTGATGCATTTTACGGCAGAAGATAAACCTATGCTTTCACTTCTTATAGAACATCAGTTTTTTCCGGTAGTGATGAAACATAATAAATATGATTATTTTAGAATAATGTCTCAACAAGCGTCATTAAGCGCCGTGCGATGGGTACTTGCGTGGTTGAGTGTACGATATTTAGCGATTGGAGATCATATCTGAATCTAAGTATATAAGACTTATGCACGCTTTGTTACACAAAGGTTTGAAAGACAGCGCTACCTTAATTGAGCTAATTTCAAATGACAATTTGGATGTAAGTGCAGCCAAATTCTGTGAATTTGTTCGAGATAGCTACGTGTGCATGAATATCATTTACCTGACTAGAAAAATTTCTTGCTGCTCATTTATAGCTTAATAATAGAGACTTAAGTATTTTTTATGGATCAACAGAACCGAAAAACATCGCATTATCCATTGCGTTTTGTCTGCTGCTGGAAGCTATGTAACATGATTCCTTAGGTGAAATAGCCTAAGCTTAATAAGTGATTAAAAGGCCTGAAAATCCGCGAATTTGATTTTTTTCTTCGCTTTCAATTTGATCCATACGTTATTTATTTATTTATATTTTTCATTTACAAATCAATAAAATATTCTAATTTGGTTTGATCAAAGAAAAAGATACCCATTTGATAATTAGGTTACAGCAAAATCTGTAATCGGGCGTGGAAACCTGAAAATTACTACAGAAGTATTAAAACCGCTTTAACAGTTTTTTGTGCCTATTATGCTTAGTTTGCTATTATTAAATATTATTCAGCATAAAGTCATGTTGCAGAAGAAATGTCACCTTCAATGCAGCGTGACAATTTTGAAGTAGCACTAACTGATTTTGAAAAACATCCAATCATCAAATGTTTATTTAAAGCGGATAACGTCACGCGACACATAAGTTGTCATTTGCGACGCATAAAATGTCATTGAACGACACATAAGTTGTCATTGAAAGAAACCGCGATTATTGGTGGTTTTTTTATCAAGTCTCATATTAATTTTCTAAAATTAAAACTTTATGGTTAAATTAGATTGCATAAAACCGTGGAACATTGGTTGGTAAATAAGCGTGGAACATGAATAATCAATAAAAAGCCGTTCTAGTGCCCTATACTCCAGAACGGCTTAATTTAATATACTGATATATAATAAGAAATATCAT
>NZ_JALJVC010000042.1 GCF_022967985.1 Acinetobacter lwoffii
GTTCATCTATACTCCATGTAATTTTGGGAGCATGGGCTGTAGTATTTCTAAATGTTCCAAATATGCCTTTGAGTAAATGCATAAAACCATTCTGTTCACTCTGATAGCTCGGTGTGGTTAAATTATTTAAGGCTAAATAAGGCACTTTATTTTTATACGAAAAAGCTTGATCAACTAATTCAGCTCCATCAGAAGTTAGATTCGTTTTAAGTCTGATTTTCTCAGCAATACTTTTAGTAGCTTCAAATACTGCATGAAAATAGTTATCTACAAGTAATTCTGCTTTGCAGAAAGTAAGTACATCAGGATGAATTTTTCTATCTAATAATGATTTTCTTAAATTTTTTGCTCGTGCTTCAGCCTCACTGAAAGTTTGAACTTTTTCAGCGTACTTGATTTCTCCACTTTCTGTTAATTCAAAACCTTCGAAAGATAAAGCAAAATTTAAATCATTTCTTATGTATTCAAACCACTCCTTCCTATTTATGTGTCTCGATGGGCGCATAACGTGCTTTATAAAAGCTAAAATATGATTTGAGCAACGGTCATTGTGTTGTTTGCTATTTAAAGCTTCGTATAGACGTTTCCATTTGGTGATATTCGGTTGAAGGTCAGGGATATGACATTCTGCTAGATATTTGCCTATCTCAGTTCCAGAAAGTCCATCATTCGTTTCACCGAGAATTTTACATATTGACTCTAAACTTCCTGAATCTAGAATTTTTATGATAGCCATTATTTAATGTTCAATTTTTAGTATTTATTCATTTTAAGTAATTGTTTTATTTATATCAATTAATCCCTCCCAATCTCCCTTTAAAAAGGGAGGAGCTATCACGTAATCAATTTGATCCGTGAAATCCCCCTCTTTGAAAAAGAGGGGTTAGGGGAGATTAAAAGATTCAAAACAAAAAATCCCCTCACTCGAGGGGACTTTTTATTCCCCCTTTAGTAAAGGAGGCTAGGGGGATTAAGTGGTTATTAAACCACAGAATCATCCAAATTCGGTGCTAACCAACGTTTCGCTTCATCTAACGTCCAACCTTTACGCTTCGCATAATCTTCCAACTGGTCGCCAGAGATTTTACCCACGTTAAAGTATTCAGTTTCAGGGTTTGCATAATAGAAACCGCTCACTGATGAAGGTGGCCACATCGCAAAGCTCGTCGTCAAGTACGTACCAATCTTGTCGGTTGTACCTAACCAATCAAAGAGTGGTGCTTTTTCAGAATGCTCAGGACAAGCAGGATAACCTGGTGCAGGACGAATACCGACATACTTTTCTTTAATTAAATCTTCATTTGATAAAGCTTCGTCTGCTTGATAGCCCCAGAACTCTTTACGAATACGCTCGTGTAAATGCTCTGCAAATGCTTCGGCAAAACGGTCACCCAAGGCTTGAACCATAATCGCATTATAGTCATCACCTTTGGCTTTGTATTCTTGCGAAAGTTCTTCCGCACCAAAAATCGACACGGTAAAGCCACCCAAGTAATCCTGAGCCACATCTTTTGGCGCAACAAAGTCTGCCAAAGAGTAGTTCGCTTTACCTGTCACTTTGTCAGACTGCTGACGTAAGTGCTCGAAGCTGTGGGTTACATTACCCGCTTCATCTGCAACGGCAACTGTATCTGCTGCTACACGGTTTGCAGGATAAATACTAAACGTCGCACGCGCATCAAAACGTTTATTCTCGATGATGTCTTTCAGCATTGCTTGTGCTTGTTCATACAAGTCACGTGCTGCTTCACCCACCACTTCATCTTCAAGGATTTTCGGGAATTTACCCGCAAGGCTCCATGAAATAAAGAACGGTGTCCAGTCAAAATATTCCACCAAAGCTTCAAGCGGATAATTTGTGAAAGTTTCAGATCCAATGAAGTTTGGTTTAACCGGTGCATTCTTGTCGAAATCGATCTTGAAGCCGTTTTCGACTGACTCTTGATAAGACAATTTCGCCGCTTTCGGTTGTTTGTTC
Organism: Acinetobacter lwoffii; assembly: GCF_022967985.1. Taxonomy (GTDB): domain Bacteria; phylum Pseudomonadota; class Gammaproteobacteria; order Pseudomonadales; family Moraxellaceae; genus Acinetobacter. Next base: position 1,979 of record NZ_JALJVC010000042.1, read on the forward strand.
GCAAGACGGGTACGAATTTTTTCATAATCCGCTGCATAGTCAGCCAGCAATTTTGGCTTCATCTCAGGAGAGAGCAACTGCGTTGCTACACCCACGGCCCGTGAAGCATCTGCGGTATAAAGCACGCCATCATTATGATATTGCGGTGAGATTTTCACGGCGGTATGCGCTTTAGAAGTCGTCGCACCACCAATCATTAACGGAATGTTAAAGCCTTTGCGCTGCATTTCTTTGGCAACAAAGACCATCTCATCTAATGAAGGTGTGATCAGACCAGACAAACCGATGATATCGACTTTTTCATCAATCGCAGTTTGTAGAATCTTTTCGCATGGCACCATCACGCCCAGATCCACGATGTCATAACCGTTACAGCCTAATACTACGCCAACGATGTTTTTACCGATGTCGTGTACGTCGCCTTTCACCGTAGCCAGCAGGATTTTACCTTTTGCTTCGGCTTGGGTTTTCTCAGCTTCAATGAACGGGTTCAACCACGCTACAGCCTGTTTCATCACGCGTGCAGATTTGACTACTTGTGGCAAGAACATTTTACCGGCACCGAACAGATCGCCGACTACGTTCATACCCGCCATCAATGGACCTTCAATCACATCCAGTGGACGTGTAGAGTTTAAACGCGCTTCTTCGGTATCCTGGTCAATATAAGTCGTGATACCTTTTACCAATGCATATTCAAGACGTTTTTCAACAGACTCATTACGCCATTCAAGGTTTTCTTCAGCTTTTTGCGTACCACTTTGACCACGGTATTTTTCAGCAACAGCAAGCAGTTTTTCGGTTGCTTCCTGACCACTTTCACCCTGGTTCTGGTTTAAAACAACATCTTCAACGGCTTCTTTCAATTCTTTATCGATGTCATCGTAAATCGCCATCTGACCGGCATTTACAATACCCATGGTCATGCCTTGTTGAATGGCATGGTACAGGAACACCGAGTGAATCGCTTCACGCACCGGTTCGTTACCACGGAACGAGAACGATACGTTCGATACACCACCAGAAATCATCGCATTTGGCAGGTTCTGTTTAATCCAGCCAGTCGCTTCAATAAAGTCCACACCATAGTTGTTGTGTTCTTCAATACCGGTCGCAATCGCAAAGACGTTCGGGTCAAAGATGATATCTTCAGAGGGGAAGCCCACTTCATTCACAAGAACATCATATGAACGTTTGCAGATTTCTTTTTTGCGCGCAGCTGTATCGGCCTGACCATCTTCATCAAATGCCATCACGATGACCGCAGCACCATATTGACGGCAGAGGCGGGCACGTTCGACAAACTCGTCATGACCTTCTTTCAGGGAAATCGAGTTCACCACGGCTTTACCTTGCACACATTTCAGGCCCGCTTCGATAATCTCCCATTTAGAAGAATCCAGCATGATGGGCACACGTGAAATATCTGGCTCAGAAGCAATCAGATTCAGGAAATGCACCATCGCACCTTGCGAATCGAGCATGCCTTCATCCATGTTGATGTCGATGATCTGCGCACCGGCTTCAACCTGTTGACGGGCAACATCAAGTGCTTCGGCGAAGTTTTCTTCACGAATCAGACGCAGGAATTTTTTCGAACCGGTGACGTTGGTACGTTCACCGACGTTCACAAACAGTGAATCTTTGGTGATGTTAAATGGCTCTAAACCACTTAAACGACAAGCCGGTTCAATTTCAGGAATTTGGCGAGGGGTAATGCCTGCAACAGCATTTGCAATCGCGCGGATATGATCCGGCGTAGTGCCACAGCAACCACCGGTAATATTAATTAAGCCACTTTCAGCAAATTCTTTAATAAATGCTGCAGTTTCTTCCGGCGTTTCATCATAACCACCAAAGGCATTTGGCAAACCAGCGTTTGGATGCGCTGAAACAAAGGTATCGGCAACGTCAGAAACGGTTTTCACGTGTGGGCGCATCGCATCTGCACCAAGCGCACAGTTAAAGCCGATAGATAACGGCTCTGCATGGCGCATCGAGTTCCAGAAGGCTTCAGCGGTTTGACCAGTCAATGTACGACCTGATGCATCCGTGATCGTACCTGAAATCATGATTGGCAGTTCATAGCCCAATTCTTTAAAGACTTCTTTCACCGCAAAGATGGCAGCTTTGGCATTCAAGGTATCGAACACAGTTTCGATCAGGATGATGTCTGCACCACCTTCGATCAAGGCTTTGGTTGATTCAATATAGTCAACTTTGAGCGCATCAAAAGTGATGTTACGGAATGCCGGATCATTTACGTTTGGAGAAATAGAAGTGGTACGCGATGTCGGACCAATCACACCTGCCACAAAGCGTGGTTTTTCAGGCGTTGAATATTTGGCACAGGCTTCTTTGGCCAGACGTGCTGCTTCACGGTTAATCTCGGGAACCAGATCTTCCATGTGGTAATCCGACATTGAAACGCGGGTACCGTTAAAGGTGTTGGTTTCAATAATGTCGGCGCCAGCTTCCAAGTAAGCTTCATGAATGCCTTGAATAATTTGTGGCTGAGTGAGCACCAGCAAATCATTATTGCCTTTGAGATCATAGGCCCAGTCAGCAAAACGCTCACCACGATAATCGGCTTCTTCCAGTTTATGGCGCTGGATCATGGTACCCATCGCACCATCGATAATTAAAATTCTTTTGGCAAGAAGTTCTTTTAAAGTGGTAAGTGTAGACATTCAAACTTTCTCAGCAGAAATCAAAAAAAACGACGCTAATCTTAGCAGATTAGTTGGCTGATTTCTGCTGAGATTGCTCAGAATGATGGATAAGCATGATATGAAAATTTGATAAGTCATCTAGAAAAACAACAAGTTTTAACATCCGGATCAGAAAATAATGCAATCTCGAATCTGATTCGATGCCTTACAGACAAAAAACAGGATCAGAAAATTAAGCTGATGCTTTCATTCATGAAATTGTCATATTGATGGCTTATGCTGTGCAAATGAAACTTTTGCTCTGCTTGATGACAGGTAGGGCATGAATCGTTTTGGTAGCAAAATATGTGCGGTTGCTAAGCTTAAATAAGCTGGAATCCTCTCTTAAGTAATTGATTTATAAAATCAAAATCTAGTGTTTTAGTCGGAATTAAACAGGACGAATAGCAGCAAGAAAATCCAAATAATTGCTTCATATGACAGCAGTTTGTCATATAATTGTCACAATTTAACTGAACAATATGGGGATTCTTGAATCCTCTATTCCTGCTTGCATGAATCCTAATCAAACTCCCGTAGATTCAGCACACGGGTCGGCTTCCCAAAAGTCGACCAATGTTCATGTGCCAACACCGAAATTTTTTATGCCGGTGTTCCTGACTCTTATTATCACTACGCTGATTTATATCGGCTTTCAGTTGTCTGCAGATTTAGCGCATGTACCGGCCTTAGGCTTGTATTCAGTTATTTTGTTAGCGACGGCACTTTTTATTGCGTTGAGCTTTGAGTTCGTCAATGGCTTCCACGATACCGCCAATGCAGTTGCCACGGTCATTTATACCAACGCACTTTCTGCTCCCGTCGCAGTGATGTGGGCCGGCTTCTGTAACTTCCTTGGAGTTATGGTGGCCAGTGGTGCGGTCGCTTACGGCATTATTGCGTTATTGCCGGTCGAGCTGATCATGAATGTCGGCTCCGGAGCAGGCTTTGCCATGGTCTTTGCCATGCTGATCGCGGCAATTCTCTGGAATCTGGGAACCTGGTTCCTCGGTATTCCGGCATCCAGTTCACATACCCTGATCGGTTCGATTCTGGGTGTGGGCATCATGAACTATATTCTGAATGCCGGTACTGGCGCTTCAGGTATAGACATGGAGCAGGTGATGAAAGTCGGTAAGGCGCTGTTATTCTCGCCTTTAATCGGTTTTGCATTTGCTGCGATTGTGTTCCTGCTGGTGAAAAAAATCTTCAAGCGTCAACTGGAATTGTTCCAGCCACCTGAAGGTAACAAGCCACCGCCACCATTGATTCGTGCCATGCTGATCTTTACCTGTACTGGGGTGAGCTTTGCCCATGGTTCAAATGACGGTCAAAAAGGTATGGGCCTGATCATGCTGATTCTGATCGGCTGTGTACCGTTGGCGTACTCGCTGAACAAGAATCTGGATGCACAACATATTCAATCTTTTGGTCAGTTATCTGCACAAACAGCGGATGTGATCTATCCAAATCATCAGGATATTCCGGATGAACAAGCCCGTGATGTGATCACCAAATACATTCAGACCAAGGAAATTACCCCTGAAGTCGTGCCTGCATTGGCAAGCTTGACGGATCATCTGGGTGAGAAAGTCGGTAGCTATACCAGCATTAAGGATGTTCCTGAAGCTCAAGTATCTGAATTCCGTAATGACATGTATCTGAGCACTACAGCATTTAAGCGTCTGGATAAAGCAGAAGCTTTACCGGCAATGAGTGCTGCGCAGGAAAAAACAGTGGATGAATACCGTGACAATCTGGATTCATTCCTGCAATACATCCCGACCTGGGTAAAAGTGGCGACAGCCTTGGCACTCGGTCTGGGTACGATGGTCGGCTGGAAGCGTATTGTCGTGACTGTCGGTGAGCGTATTGGTAAACAGCATATGACTTATGGTCAGGGTATGTCTGCCGAACTTGTTGCGATGTCGACCATTGCGGCGGCAGATGGCTTTGGTATGCCGGTATCCACTACCCATGTATTGAACTCTGCAGTAGCAGGTACCATGGTGGCGAACAAGTCAGGTCTGAACTTCCAGATGGTGAAAACTATTCTGTCTGCTTGGATATTTACCTTGCCAGCAACGATCTGCCTGTCAGGCGGTTTGTATTGGGTACTGTTAAAAGTGTTCTAAGTTATTTAGACATAAAAAAAGCTGCTCTAGAGCAGCTTTTTTTATGGGTGGAAGAAAAATTAAGGATGTAAAAGAGGAATCTAAATTACGATTAAGGCGACAGGGATGTCGCCGTTAGGCTGTGATATAGGGACATATCATCAGCTTAACAAAAGATTTTTGTTACTTTTGATCTTTCAAAAGTAAAGAAAAAAAGAAGCTATAAAATAGATCAACTTAAATCTGCCCAAAGCACATTCATAAGAATTTGAATGATTGAAAGCCTAAATTAACCTCTCCCTAACCCTCTCCTAGAAGGAGAGGGAACGCCCATTTTCAATTAAAGTTCTCTCTGCTTTAGG
>NZ_JALJVC010000043.1 GCF_022967985.1 Acinetobacter lwoffii
TACATTCATGGCATATGGATGAGACTTATATCAAAGTGAAGGGGCGATGGACTTACCTGTATCGTGCAGTTGATCAACGTGGTCATACGATTGACTTTTACCTTTCCGCTAGACGGAACAGTAAATCAGCCTATTGTTTTTTAGGAAAAATCTTCAATACGGTGAAAAAATGGCAAATTCCACGGGTCATCAATACAGATAAAGCAGCGACCTATGGCCATGCTTTATCACGGTTAAAGCGAGAAGGAAAATGTCCAGTAGATATTGAGCACAGGCAGATTAAGTATAAAAATAATGTCATTGAATGTGATCATGGTAAGTTAAAGAGAATCATCAGGGCCACATTAGGATTCAAATCTATGAAGACGGCTTATGCCACAATTAAAGGTATTGAAGTCATGCGTGCACTACGTAAAGGACAAGCATCGTCATTTTATTATGGTCAGCCTCAAGGTGAAGTGTGTCTAATCAACAGGGTTTTCGGTCTCTAAGCACTTTTAAAAAGGAACTTCATCGACTCAAATCTCTATTTGCAACAGTGCCGATTAAATAATAAGCGTGGAACGTGAAAAATCATAAAAAAAAGCCCACCTTGGGGAGGTTGGGCAAAAAAGAAACTACAGCTTTGAATTTTCAAGAGAATTATACCGCATTTCGTATAAGGTGTATTATGTTAATTTTAGAAAAAACTTAAAATTATCTATTAAAGAATTATATATTTTTGGATTACTTATAAGTGAAATAGCACCTATATAGTGCAGGCTTAGCTAGAAAAACTATAACACTCTAAGAAAGTATGGGTTTTTATGTACAAGGCAATTTCATGAGAAGCCAGATGATAAAATTCGAGGCTCCCCAATTTTGTAAATCAAATATATGCAAAATAATGTGAGTAAGCCGGCAGTACCAGCATTAACACTGGCTGCACTAGGAGTAGTATTCGGCGATATAGGAACGAGTCCATTATATGCATTAAAAGAAAGCTTTCATGCGACACGCGGGCTACCTATTAATGAACTTAATATCCTGGGAATTCTCTCTTTAATCTTTTGGACCATTACCTTAATTGTTTCGCTTAAATATGTTTTGGTGATCATGAGAGCTGATAACAATGGTGAAGGGGGTATCATGGCATTACTCGCCTTAAACCTTAGGCAAAAAGGATTGTCCCGTGGAAAAAGATTGGCAATCATTATCTTAGGTTTCATTGGAGCATCCTTATTCTTCGGTGACGGTATCATCACCCCTGCTATTTCTGTTTTATCTGCAGTTGAGGGACTTTCTGTTGCTGCCCCGTCATTTGATCGCTTCATTATTCCAATCAGTATTGGAATTCTTATAGCTCTCTTTGCCGTTCAAAAACATGGGACTGCAATGATGGGGAAGTTTTTTGGTCCTATTACCCTGTTATGGTTCCTATCTATTGGTGCCATTGGCATTATGAGTATTATTCAAAGTCCATTTGTTCTTGCATTATTCAGCCCACACTGGGCTTTTTTATTCGTTATTAACAATCCTCTTATTTCATTTTTTGTGATGGGAGCTGTGGTTTTAACAGTAACAGGTGGTGAAGCCTTATATGCGGATATGGGACATTTTGGTATTTTACCGATCAAGTTAGGCTGGTTTTTAATTGTACTGCCATGTCTGATGCTGAATTATGCTGGACAAGGAGCATTACTGTTAAGAGATCCTTCGGCTATCACCAATCCTTTTTACCTGCTTCTGCCTTCAGCCCTTCTATATCCTATGATTATTCTGGCTACTGCAGCTGCAGTGATTGCCTCACAGGCTTTAATCAGTGGGGTATTCTCAATGGCTAAACAGGCAATACAGTTGGGATATCTACCTAGGCTTACAGTTTTACATACCTCCGCTTCGGAAATTGGACAAATTTATATTCCATTACTGAACTGGCTCCTGTTTATCTCTATCACCATCTTGATCTTAATATTTGAAAGTAGCAGCAAGTTGGCAGGTGCTTATGGTCTGGCCGTCACTGTGACCATGTTCTGTGACACACTGTTAGTAGCTTTTCTGGCTTATAGTTACTGGAAATGGAAAACATGGAAAGTCTTACTGTTCATTATTCCATTCGCCTTTATTGATCTGGTTTTGCTGAGTTCAAACCTATTAAAAGTCCTGATTGGAGGCTGGGTACCAGTCGTTATTGCAGTTATTGTTTTTACCCTCATGATGACCTGGAAAAAAGGCAGAGAGATTCTTCAGGACAAACTGCAGAAGGACACGCTTCCACTGAATGTGTTTCTTGAGCACCTTGAACAGACAGGTCAGAAAGTGAGTGGAAATGCCGTATTTTTAACTGGAACGCCTCAAGTCGTACCCCATGCGCTTTTACATAATCTAAAGCATAATAAAGTTCTGCATGAACGTAATTTTTTGGTGACAATCAAGACTTCTGAAATCCCGTATGTTGATGAAGCTAAGCGAATCGTTACTGAAGTACTAGAGAATGGTTTTTTCAGAATAACGATCCATTATGGATTTAAAGAAGAGCCTAATGTGCCTCATTCATTGAAACAAGCTTTTTCAGTACTGGATCTTGAGTATGACTTAATGAATATCAGCTTCTTTGTTTCTAGAGAAAGATTAATTCCAAGTCTGTCCAGCAAGATGTCTACATGGCGTGAAAAGTTATTTGTCGCAATGCAAAAAAATACCAGCCCTGTCAGTGATTTTTATAAAATCCCTTCTAACCGGGTGGTAGAGCTAGGTAGTCAGATTGAAATTTAAGAATTTCTAAAATGAATAGGCACCTTTAAATAAGGGTGCCTATCTGATCAGAATAAATCTTTTACTTTAATTTTCCAATAGTTGACCAATCTCTAAAGCTGAATAACCACGTTCTTTAAAGATCAAAATAATTGCTTTTTTATAATCTTCAGAAGTAGAGGTCTTATATTTTGTTATAAGTTGAATTTCAGAATTAAGCTGAAGGTCATTTTTTATCGTCAACACTTCCGTAGAGACTTTATTAAAAATCTTGAAATTAAACATACAGGCGCTCTTTATCAATATTATAGCGGCCCGACTACAACAAATACCTGCCTTAGCTCAGCTAGACACCCTTGGCTGCAAGGATTACAAATTAGACAAGATTCTGCAAGTTTTGCTCCATTGAAAGTATGAATATTCAACTAAAGAAGGTTCCATTTAACATAATGGTTGTTATACGAAATTTAAAGCCTAGACACTGGTCTAGACTTTAAATTTCAAAAAATACATAAAAATCAGTTTCATAAACTCATTTTTAGAACTTCATATAACGTGTATTATGTTAATTTTAGAGAAACTCAATAATAAAACTATTTCTTTTTAGTTTTTATCTCACTAATTAATATTCCTAAAATGACACAAAGCCCACCAATAAGAGCTAAAAAGGGTAAACGCTCTCCTGCCAGCCTTCCGAATATTGCTGCCCAAACAGGCTCACCTGAATAGATAATAGCGGCCCTAGAAGGATCTACAGTACGTTGTGCCCAATTCATAGCAAATTGAATGAGTGTGCTGGCAAATCCCAGACTTAATGTAACTACTACGAGTTGCCATGAAATATTAGGAATTTCCGTTTCTCCTGCGAAAGGCATGATAAAAAAACAGAAAATAGACGCTACTACTAATTGGATGATAGTGACATTCTTTAAATCGACTCTACCTGCAAACTTACTGATCAAAATGATTTCAAGGGCTATTCCCAGCGCACTCAAAAGAGTAAAAATTTGTCCTAAATTAAAGTTAACGCCCCTAAAATCATTCCCTGTTAGCAGTATCAAACCAATAAAGGAAAAAAATATTCCAATCCAAATAAAGATATTTGGAAGCTTCTGATAAAAAATCCAGATTAATATTGGTACAAGAGGAATATATAGTGCTGTTAAAAATGCAGACTCACTACTTGTTATCGTCTTTAAACCTATAGTTTGAAGTCCGTATGAAAGTGCTAGTACGGCACCTATCGAAATACCCGCAATAACATCATCTTTACTTATCTTTTTTAGATACTTAAACGTAAAAATAAGCAAAATCATAGCAGCAACCAGAAATCGGCAACCAACAAAGAAAATAGGAGTCGTGTAATTAAGGACATAGTGAACAGCTAAAAAGGTTCCTCCCCAAATCATAGTTATAAATACAAGTACGATCTCAGGAGGTAATCTTTCTTTTAAGAAATGAATTAAGGACATTACAAAATATAAAGTGAAATATACTGCACTATTATTGCATTCATCTTGTTTATAGTGCAATATATTGCACATTAAACTTATGAATACTCAGAATGAATACTGTCCTTGAATTTTTAGGAAAAAATATTCGTTTTTTTCGAGAGAAAATAGAACTGACTCAACAAGAGCTTGCTGATCGTTCAGGGGTAAGCAGACGTACAATAATTGCTTTAGAAGCAGATCAAATAAATATTAGTTTGGCTAAATTAGATGCTATAGCAAATGCCCTAAATATTAGTTTTAGTACTTTAGTTAGTCCGCTAGATTCAAAAATTCAACACTCTTGTACAAATATCTTAGCTTGGAAAGGCAATCATACAGAAAGCTATGCAAATTTACTGGGTACAGTGGATAACGGTACACAGACAGAAATGTGGATATGGTCACTAGCAGCTGGCGATTCTTATATAGCTGAACCTGATCCAGAAGGCTGGAAAGAAATGCTCTATATTATCCATGGAGAGTTAACACTTGAAATTGAAGGTCAATTTAAGATTCTAGGCCCTGAAGATTCGTTTATTTTTTCCAGCTCTACTTTGTACTCATATCATAATAAAAGTGATGAACAGGTAAAATTTGTGAGAAATGTTATTCATTAGCAGCTCATTTAACATAATGGGCGTTATGCGAAATTAGTAAGTATTTACACTGAATTCCTTCCATATTCGTCTTTTGTCTTATATCTATTTTTTTACCCAATGGTAAAATATTCGCATTCATAAGCTGCTAAGGATAGCGGGTAAAAAGCGTCTAAGTGCTAAGTATGAATTAGGGCTAAAACAGCTAACTTACATCGGAAAGTAGGTAATTAAGAAAAAACCAACAGCGCTTAATAAGCCTTATAGTTTTGGGAGAGACTATAAGGCTTTTTTATTTTCTATTTTTCTACCCCTATTTGATTGAACAAATATTCTATAAAAGTTCTTCTTTAACAGGAGGTTCAAAGAGAGCAGCCCACTTAGATAGGCTATCAAGATTGACTAGAGGAACTGTTGGAATGCATAGCTTATCTCTTTCAATAATCCTATTTCTGAGTTCGTCCAGATTCATATCTAAAAAGTGAATTTTAGTAGTCACTCCCCACTGACTTGCTATAGATCGATAGCTATCTCTTTCAGTTTTTAGCCAGAAACCATTTTCAAGAATTACACTATTTCCAGATTTTAGTAATTCCTGGGCAAAATGCCATTGTAGTTTTTCTACTCGAATTCTTATCTCATCGTCATAGAAATCTAGGCCAAGATTATAGAGCCATTCATCAGGAGAAAAGCGTACGGCATTACATTCTTTTGACAGTTGCTTTGCTAAGGTTGTTTTCCCAGAGCCTGGAAGGCCACACATAAGATGTAAAACCGGAGAAATCCTTTTATTTTTCATTTCAACTCCCTGAAATTCGTTACCTCATTTAGTTTTATTTATTTCACTAAAAGTTTTATAAGAAATTAAAAAGCGTAGAATTAATCTACGCTTTTTAAAAATTTCTTGATTATCGAGAAGTAAACCGTCCTTGTTCGTCACGCGGAGGGTTGCTTCCTCTTCCTCGACCACCAGAGCGGCTACCGCGATCATCATCATCGTCGTCATCACGACTACGGCCACGGCCTCGACCAC
>NZ_JALJVC010000044.1 GCF_022967985.1 Acinetobacter lwoffii
TAACTCTAAAATAGAAATGTCCGGTATCAGAATATGCAGGATTGAGATCATCTGGGAAAGATTTCATTTAAAAGACTTGATCAGTATGATGATTAAATCAAAATGAGCGCGTTAGTGTAAAATTGAAAATCCTGCTTCTGCAGGATTTTTAATAAATAAATCTATCACTGATTAGGTAATTTTAAATGCTAATGAAATTTCAGCATCACTTTCTTCGTGAATTGGCCATTTTTGTGAAATAGTTTTGAGCTTGGTATAAAAACGCGCTGCATCCGGTCCATAAAGATGAGATTCACCAAATTTTGACCGACGTAAGCCACCGAAATTAAAGTAACTTACAGGCAGTGGTACAGGAACATTAACTCCGATCATACCTGACTCAATTTCCATAAAGAAGCGATGTGAAGATTTTCCATCACGAGTAAAAATTACTGAACCATTTCCAAATTCATGGCCATTTGTTACTTCAATAGCTTCATCAAGTGTATCAACCCTTAAAATACCACGTGCTGGGCCAAATACTTCTTGCTTATAAAACTCCATATCCGTTCTGATATGGTCGAATAAGGTTGGTCCAATGTAATAACCATTTTTATATTCTGGATGCTCATAATTGCGGCCATCCAAAATGAGTTCAGCACCATCTGCTATACATTGATCAATAGCTTTTAAAACGGATTGCTGAGATTGGGCAGAAATAACCGCACCAAAATCAGCATTGGCATCATTATAAGCGCCTACCCTTAATGCCTTGGTTTTTTCAATAACTAATTTACGCAATTTTTCAGCAGTTTGAGCTCCCACCGGAACTAAAATCGAAACAGCCATACAACGCTGACTTGCTGAACCAAAACCAGCAGAAACAAATGCATTAGCGGCCGCTTCGAGATCTGCATCAGGCATGACTACCATATGATTTTTTCCGCCCGTAAATGATGCAACCCGCTTATTATGAGAAGTGCCTTTTTGATAGACATATTCACCAATCTGGGTTGAACCTACAAAGCTAATAGCTGCTATTCCTGGGTGTTCTAAAATTGCATCAACAGCTGTCTTATCGCCTTGTACAATGTTAAATACATCGTCCGGCAATCCCGCCTCTTTCCACAAATCTGCAAAAAATAATGCGGCTGAAGGTACCTTTTCTGAAGGTTTCCATACAATAGAATTTCCCACAGATACGGCCATTGCCATCATCACTGCCGGGATCATAATTGGAAAATTAAAAGGCGTAATACACCCTACTACACCTACCGGAACTCGTATCGAGAAAACATCAATATCACCAGCAACATTATGGGAATATTCACCTTTGGTGACATGTGGGGCATTACATGCAAATTCAATTCCTTCAATCGCACGACCAATCTCACCAATTGCATCTGGAATTGTTTTACCATGCTCACGACCTATGATCTCAGCTAGTTCTTCCGTTCTTGACACCATTAACTCACGCATTTTGAACAGAACTTGTAGCCTTGCAGCGTGTGAAGCTTTGGCCCATTTTTTCGCATTGGATGAAGTCGCTGCCTTGACTGCTAAATCAACCGTTGCAGCGTCAGCATATGCACAACGAGCAATTTCCTCACCGGTCGAAGGATTAAATACTGGACCTGAATTCTGAGTTTCAGTAATACGCTGACCTGAAATGTAATGTCCAATTATATTCTCCATATACTTCCCTTCTATACTTTTGTTATTAAACTCAAAATTCTAATGAAATCAGAATTTTCTAGCCCTTCTGGTTATGGATCATATAAATCGTTTCTAGCCAATGATCCTAAAACCTCTAGATTTTTAAATTCTGAGGCTGCTTCCTGGACAAACCTAAGATCCTTAAATCCTGTTGCACACCTCTTATTTGGATAGATTCGATACTTCTCTCGTTCCAAACAGATGGATTGCAAGCCTCAATTGCTTAACTATCATTTCTCTCTATGAAGAACTAGATAGATCAGTTTCAGCATTTTTTAGAGTAGGTTTTAATGCACGCGTCTTTAACTTGTCACTCTTCATAAAGAACGTGCAGAAAATTGCAAAGATTGTCATGCCCATAATGTAAGTAATAATCAAATGAGGACTACCATCACCAATACTTAACAGCTTCGTTGCAATCAATGGAGCTAAACCACCACCAATGACTCCGGCAAACTGTACAGAAATTGAAATACCGCTATAGCGAATTTCAGTAGGAAATTGTCGAGAAAAAAGCTGGGATTGCGGCGCATACATGATTGGGAAGACCACGCCAATGGCCAATACAATTGCAGTCCAGACTAAAAACGGGTCTTTGGTATTCAACATGCTAAAGAATGGGTAGCAATAGAATAAAAGTACAACCAAGCCAAACATAAACATATTTCTTTGGCCGACTTTGTCAGATAGATATCCAAATAAAGGCGTCATAATCATGATTAATCCACCGCCACAAATCGTGGCAAACAGGATGTCTTGACGCGGAAGACCCAGCGTTGTAGTGGTATAGGCCAGTGCAAAGGTTGAAGCAATGTAAAACCAAGCATTTTCTGCAGCACGCGCAAAAATGATTGTTAAAAGCACTCGGGGATGTTTTTTGAAAACTTGTAATGCAGGTACTTTAATTTCTTTTGCTTGATCTTTTACTTTCTCGAAATCCGGAGATTCTGGCACTTTGACACGGATATACCAGCCGACACCTAAAAGTACAATACTTGCGAGGAATGGAATTCTCCAACCCCAACTAAATAGGCTGGCTTCCGGCAACATTGAGACCAGGCCGAGGGCAACTGACGCTAATACGAGCCCTCCCCCGGCACTTGCCTGGGGTAAACTTCCCCAAAAACCTTTATCACCTTCGGGAGCATGTTCAACTGCCATCAAAACGGCACCACCCCACTCCCCACCCATGGCCATACCTTGGATAAAGCGTAAGATTACAAGACATAAAGTAGCCCAATAACCAATGCTTTCATAGGTAGGTAACAATCCAATTAAAACGGTGGGAATACCCATCATAATTAAGGTCGTGAGTAGCATCGCTTTACGGCCAATTTTGTCGCCAAAATGACCAAATACAATTCCTCCTAGAGGTCTGCCAATAAACCCAACAGCGTAAGTTGCAAATGCAGCCATTACTCCCATTAAAGGATCTAGATTAGGAAAGAAAAGTTTGTTGAAAATTAAGGCTGCTGCTGCACCATAAATAAAAAAATCGTACCATTCAATCGTCGTTCCCACCATACTGGATATCCCAGCCAGACGGTGCGAAGATTTTTTAGGTTGAACCTGTGCTTCTTGTATGGGTTTCATATTTACCCCTTCTACTTCTTCGTTTTGTCGTCCGTTACTCACTTAACTATTTATAATCAACCCTGATTATCAATAAGAAGTGAATCAATATATTTTTATTCAGTTACCTCACCATTAAGTTTCCTTGATAGAAGTAGATAAATTGAATAAAAAACTGAAACTACAGTACTGTTAAATGTGTCTTAATTAATAGTTGCGAGTCAATCCCCTTAATTACTTAAGTAGTTTTTGTTTTTTATTAAATATTTAAAGTTCAATAACTTGAGTTAATTTAAATGAAAATTTAGATAAAAATCGGATATAAAATTAAAAAATCAAAAAAACCATTAGCTGCTTAAAATAGCAACAATCTTTATTAAGTTTAAAATTACTTAATTACAAAAATAATACTTAAATTATTTAACATTTAGCCATTGTGATTAACTGCATAACTGAGTATTCCTTATAAAACTAAGTAAGGATACTTTTCATGGATTATAATAAATTGGCTTTTGATTTCAGTCCTGCACCTCTTGTTGTTTTAAGCTATAGATGCATGAAAGAAATGAATATTGCTTTCGCAAATATGTTTGGTTATGAGCGAGAAGCGTTAATTGATCAATCGATCGCTAAGATTTTTCCCACGATTAAAGATTATGAGAAAATAGGTAATGATGCTTTAAGCAGTTTACTAAAGCAGGATAGCTTGTTCTATTCAGATCAGCGTTTTATGCAACACAAAAATGGTGAATTGTTTTGGGTGCATACGCACGGACGGACTTTGACTCCGGAAGATCCTTTCAAATTAATGATCTGGCATTTTGAACGCAAGGAACAGATTCCTGTATCTAAACACAAACTGACTCGTCGTGAATCTGAAATAACTCAGCTGATTGTTAATGGTTTTACCTGTAAAGAAATTGCTAAAAAATTAGGGCTATCACATCGGACTATTGAAGTACACAAAGCCAATCTAATGAAAAAACTTGATGTAAGATCAAAAGCTGAATTGACTTCAAAAATTATTATTCAAGAAAATAGTTACTCCTAATAGGATATTTGGAGAGCGATTGTCGATTTAATCAAAAATTGTTCAGCCAAATTTTTTATAGAATGGGTCAATCTGTAGTTCATTAATCACATGACATTCTTTTAATAAGGTGAGTAGTCAAAAAAAAATTTTATTCATAAAGTCCATGGTTCACCCTGGAAATGGTAGTTTCGTGTGATCTCTTGTAGGGTCTAATAGTAATTAATCTTTTTTCTGATATTTTATCAAAAGTCAGTAAAAGGATTAAGTGATAAAGCATCCTCGATCCTAGGTCAATTAGTGAAGAAAAAATTTATAGATAATAACCTATTTCAGGATCTGGTCGATTCAATCAAATAAGCTGGGGCCATTAAGCGAGTCGAGTATCAGAGCTTGAATTGCCCGATATTAAAAATGCTCGTGAGAAATTAGCCTTAACTTTAAGCTGAATTTGCTACACGTTTGCATATCAGTGTAAGGACCTTACAAAATTGGGAATAAGGTCATCGCTTCCAACGTGATTTATAGCAACGTTAATTCTCCTTCTGGTTACTCATCCGGCTCTGATCAAAAGAGTTTAGACAATAAAAAACCCCGGCATCCTGCCAGGGTTTTTCATATTGGTTCGCTTAGTATAACTTCTGTCGTACCTTGCAGTCCTTGTGCCTATCTCTTGTTATTCTTATCCGGAACATCCTGTTCGCTATGTACCCATCATAGAAAACTTCCAGTATTCCGAATAGCTGCAAAGAACCTATATCCATGTGAGCCCAAGCGTACAAGATAGCCTAAGTTTTATCCACAGCAATTGGGGATAATTTCGGCCCCTAGATCCTTATAAATTGTACATCTAAGCTTAAATTGATCATTTTTTATTCTATTTTCGCGGCAAAAAGTTACAGATTCGCTTAAAAACTCACAAACTTATTACAAAAGCCGATTTTTCGTCTTTTCTTCGTCATAAATAAATTTATAAGTTATTGATATTTAAATTAATATACAA
>NZ_JALJVC010000045.1 GCF_022967985.1 Acinetobacter lwoffii
ATACATTTCGTATAAGGTGTATTATGTTAATTGTAGGGAGGCTTAAAAATTGAATATTCTGTTCTCATCTTATATATTAGGTATATCGGTCTACCTAAATTAAACCTTATGAAAACTGCCAAGCAACGAATTTTAGAAGCAGCCTCGATCCTATTTTATAACGATGGCATAAATAACACTGGAATTAATGCCATTACAGAAAAGGCAAAAGTTGCAAAAATGTCCTTATATAATAATTTCCCTGCTAAATCTCATATAGTTAACTCTTATATTGAGGCTAGACATCAAGAGTGGCTTGATTTATATGCCATTAGAAGTAAGGAAGCACATACTCCTTTAGATAAAATATTAGCAGTTTTTGATGCCTATCAAGATCATGCTGAATTTGCTTATGAAAAGGGTTTTCGAGGATGTGGTCTATTAAATGCAGCTGCTGAATTTCCAGCGAATAGTCCTGAAAGATGGGCTATTAAATTGCATAAAGATGAAATTGAAAACATTATTTCTAATCAGCTTTCTGAGATTTTTCCAAATCAAGATAAAGTTCAAAAAATAGCTTTAATGCTATCTTTTATTCTAGAAGGATCCATTGCTAGAGCAGGTTTAGAAGGCTCAAGTCATAAAATTCAAGCTGCAAAAAGAATCGTCCTTAATATTTTAGAGCAAGAAGTTGTATGAGTAATATGCTTCCTAATGCTTCTAATTACGGATTTATTGCTGTTCTTTTAGCTGCTTTTCTTTGGGGAACTACAGGTATAGCTGCTACGTTTGCTCCAAATCTCAGTCCTCTTGCTATCGGTGCTGCCGCTATGGGTGGTGGTGGTCTTTTACAAGCACTTTTAGCCCGAAAAAGTATTAAAAAGAATTTAATTCACATAGATTCTAATCTTGTTATTTTGATAACAGGAGTCGTTTCTGTCTTTATTTATCCTTTGGCATTTTATTCTTCTATGCATTTAGCTGGGGTAACTATTGGTACTGTTGTTTCAATTGGTACTGCCCCTTTATTTACAGCGCTTTTAGAACGGTTTTTTGATCAAAAAAAACTTTCTATGATTTGTTTTATTAGTTTTATCTTGGGAATTATGGGTGTAATTTTTTTATCTATAGGTGAGTCACACTCACCGATAACCTCAGAAAAAATAACTAATAATGGACAAATTTTAGGAATCATTTTAGGTGCTGTTGCTGGACTAACCTATGCCTTATATTCCTGGGCAGCTAAAAAACTTATAGATCGGGGAATAGATTCAAAAGCCTCTATGGGGCTGATTTTTGGTTTCGCATCGCTTTTATTGTTGCCTACTTTATTCTTTACTGGCTCAAATTTATTTGAACAGAATATAAATATTTATGTCGTAGGCTACATGATGCTTATTCCAATGTTTTTAGGATATGTATTATTTGGCTATGGTTTAAAAACTGTTCCAGCAAGTAAAGCAATTACTTTAACTTTATTTGAGCCTTTAGTTGCTGCAATATTAGCAATAGCATTAGTTGGAGAAAAATTAGCTCCTATTGGCTGGATAGGTATGATTTTTATTTCTTTATGCTTAGCACTCCTTTCTAAAGCCAAAGATTCTTCCATTTAACATAATGGCTGTTATACGAAATTAATGGATGTTCATATAGATTACTTGCATATTGTATTCGATCGAATACAATATAGTGAGAAGAGAAGGAATCCTCATGATTGAAATTAAACGTCTGCCAGAATTTGATGAATGGTTGGATGGCATTAAAGACAATATGACCCGTATCCGCCTGAATCGTCGATTAGATAAGGTTCAACGTGGAAACTGGGGAGACATTAAACCTCTCCAAGATGGCGTTTGGGAAATGAGAGAATTCTTCGGTTCTGGATGGAGGATGTATTACATCCAACATGGTGACGTTGTGATTGTAATGCTTGGTGGTGGAGATAAATCAACTCAACAACAAGACATCGATCGTGCAGTCAAACTATCGAAAACGTTGGAGGATTAAAATGGTTAAAGTAGCTGATTTACCAAGTTTTGATATGGCTGAGTCACTCAAAACTGAAGAAGACATTGTGATTTATCTCAATATGGTTCTTGAAGAGAATGATCCAGCTGAATTAGCTCATGCACTTGGTGTTATTGCTAAAGCTCGTGGCATGACTCAAATCGCTAAAGAAGCAGGGATTGGGCGTGAGGCACTCTACAAAGCCCTACGTCATGATTCAGCACCACGTTTTGATACAATTAATCGTGTAGTAAATGCTTTAGGCTTAAAACTCACAGTACAACACGCCTAACGCTTTAAAAAATATAGTAAAAATGGGAGCTAAAGGCTCCCATTTTTAGATTCCTATAACGTGTATTATGTTAATTTTAGAGAAACTCATAAATGAATATAATAATTTGATTAAAATCCATTCTCTAAAATTCGGATATCAACACCAAGCACATCATCTTTTATCTTAAAGTGATGTTCTTGCATATGTACGGTTGCAAGGTGGGCATCTAAATGTTTGATACTTTTCCATTTTTCCAACATAACGACTGTATTTTTCAATGGCGCCTGATAAGACGCATGACTCTCATGATTAATAAGTAATTCGTAACCAAAACAACCATCTTCTTCAAACACTGTTGGTGTGATCTCCTTGAATGAATTGATTACATGTTGCAGATGCTTTGAACCGGGTTTTACTTTAATTTCAGCAATAATTGTTAACATCATTTACCTCTATATCACTGATGCAGAAAAATTACGGATCAAATGTTGGCGATAGTCATCTTTTATTTGTGGTAAGTTTGGTGCTTTGATGACGTCATGAGCAATAAATGTTGACATGCTTTGCATACCAAGAAACTCATTGGCTTTTCGAAAAGGCAAATAAACCCCATCTACACCTCTCCCCTCAAAAAATTGTTTTGGATCAGTAAATGCTTCAGCAGGTGCATTCCAAGTTAATGACAGCATAAATTTTTTGCCATGCATTAAGCCTCCCGAACCATATTTTTTAGAAGTATCCGAACGTGAACGACCATCATTAGCGTATATATGACCATGACCTTCAGTAAATACATCATCAATATATTTTTTTACTGTCCATGGTGCACCCATCCACCAGCCTGGCATTTGATAAATAATAGCATCAGCCCAAAGATATTTTTTTACCTCCTCTTTTGGATCAAAAGCACTATCAGCACGCGTAACTTTAACTTTATGACCTAATTTGGTTAACACTTCTTCTGCTAAAATTGTCAAGGTATCATTCAATTCACCATTAGAATGAGCAAAAGTTTTAGCACCATTGATAATTAAAATATTATTCATCTTCATCCCAAATTGAATAGAGAAGTACAATATAAATTTAAGATCCATCAACATAAATGCAATTATTAACAAAACATTATTGATTAATTGTTAATAATTAAAATTAATATATAATTAAAAATGATTTTTTATTAATGATTTACTTAGATATGAAATCTACATTTGATGAACTTTTAGTATTTGTTACGATCGCTGATTGTGGCTCTATAGTGAAAACAGCAGAACAATTAAATCAAACAACATCTGCTATCAGTCGCACATTACAACGCCTCGAAAAAAAATTAAATGTTAAATTAATCGAACGTACAACCCGTAGCCTTAATCTTACCTATGATGGAAAAATTTTTTTAGAAAGAGCAAGAAAATTACTTTCTGATTTGAATGAAGCTGAAGAGTTGTTAATTAATCCAGGTACTGAACCTACAGGCTTAATTAAAATAGATTCAGCAACACCGTTTGTATTGCATGTAATTATTCCATTAATACCAGAGTTTATAGAACGATATCCAAAAATCAGTATTGAACTAACTAGTCATGATCATGTAATTGATTTATTAGAGCATAAAATAGATGTTGCTATACGATTTGGTGATCTAGAAGATTCAAGTCTCTATGCAAAATTATTATATAAAAGTCGTTTGTATATCGTTGCTAGCGCTGAATATCTCAAAAAAAATAACTTACCAAAATCTATTATTGAGTTAAATCAACATAGATTATTAGGATTTAGCCATCCTTTGCATTTAAATAATTGGCCAATTTATATAAATGATCAACTATATAAAACTTCACCATCTATTACAGCTTCTAATGGCGAAAGTGTTCGTCAACTTGCTTTACAAGGCGTAGGAATCGCTTGTCTCTCTGAATTTTTAATTTTAAAGGATATAAAAGAAGGTAAATTAATTGCTTTATTTGAAGATGAAATAAAGATTCATGAGCAAAAAATCCATGCTGTCTATTACAAAAAAAATTATATACCTAAGAGAGTTAGATTATTTATTGATTATTTATATGAAAAATTACAACAGCTTAATTAATTTTAAATGGATTTTTCAAACCAAAGTCTGAAAAATCCACCAAATCACTACCCATTTAACATAATGGAGGTTATGCAAAGTCGACTTGTAATGCAATTTGCATTACACTGTTCCTAGTACATTAAATACTTGGGAAATATGATGGCTACTGTTAACTTCAGGATCGATGAAGCCCTTAAAGAAAAATCTTATTCAATCCTTAAAGAGCAAGGTATTGCACCTACGGATTTCTTCACTAGTATTCTTGAGTATGTTGCTACGACTGGGAAACTGCCTGTCAAAAAAGCTTTGCTTTCGGAAGAAGATGAAGAATTATTAGCTCTTGTCCGTAAGCGCATTAATGATCCTAAAGAGATGTTTGAGGAAGTCACATTAGATGACTTATAAGCTTTTACGTCACAAGGACTTTACAGCAGAATGGGAAAAACTCCCTGTTGCTATACGAGATCAATTTAAAAAGAAACTAGCCAAAGCCATAGAGCAGCCACATATTCCAAAGAATATGCTTAGAGGCGATCTTGCAGGTTGCTATAAAATCAAATTATTAAAAGCTGGTGTCCGACTTGTCTATCAAGTTAAAGATGATCAGGTAGTTATCCTGCTCATTACCGTCGGAAAACGAGCTGATAGCATAGTTTATGACGAAGCGAAAAAGCGAATTAAAGACTAAAAATGGGAGCTTATAGCTCCCATTT
>NZ_JALJVC010000046.1 GCF_022967985.1 Acinetobacter lwoffii
AAAAATTAATTAATTTTCAGAATCATAGTGACTCATATCACCAGATAATAAGATTTCTTAAATTTTCTCTGATAACACTTTAACCAATGACTTTAATTCTTCTTTTAGTTTATTTAAATTTTCAAGTTGAATACTTTGAGTCAGCTCTTTAGGAATCATTTCTGCGGCAGCTCGTAGCTCTCGACCCTTTTCTTTTAATGAAATAAGGACTCTTCTTTCATCATTAGGATCACGTGATCGATTAATAAGTTCAGACTTTTCCATTCTTTTTAGTAAGGGCGTTAGTGTCCCACTATCCAGGTGTAAAATTTGTCCAAGATCACCCACACTTACACATTCTTTTTCCCATAAAACCAACATCACTAAATATTGAGGATAAGTGAGTCCGAGAGGTGTAAGAAAAGGGCGATAAGCTTTTACGATTAAATTAGATGCAGCATAAATAGGAAAACATAGTTGCTCATCTAGGCAAAGCTGATTCTTGGACATAGCTTTTTATTTGGTATAGACAGTGGTCGATACCTGTATATTACCTCGAATAGCGTTGGAATAAGGACATACTTGATGCGTTTGTTCCACGATCTTCTCTGCATCAGCTTGTGAAATACCTGAAAGAGTGACATCTAAGTGTACTGTTAAGGAAAATCCACCATTGCCATTAGCAACCATGCCAACAGTACTCAGGACTTCTACATCGTTATCACGGATTTTATGTTCTTTATTGCTACGAGTTACATGGATCACGGCATTTCCAAAGCATGCAGCATAGCCAGCTGCAAATAATTGCTCAGGATTCGTTGCATCACCTCGACCACCTAATTCTTTTGGCAAAGCTAATTTTAGTTCTAAGATACCATCTTCACTACGAATATTCCCTGAACGTCCACCGATTGCTTTAACTTGGGTAGAATAAAGATTACTCATTTTAATTACCTTTAAATAATATATTGTGTGCAATATAATTGTATAAAATTTAATTTATGTCAAATTTTTTTTATATGCGATTTAACATAATGACTGTTATACGCAATAAAAAAACCTGGGCACCAACCCAGGTCTAAAATTTAAAAAAAAAGATAAATATCAGTGCAATAAACTCATTTTTCTAATTTCGCATAACGCCCATTATGTTAATTTTAGAAATTCTTTAAAGCTCATTGGCTGTTTTTTCACATAAAGATAGACTCCAAATTGCAACACTACAAAGAAACCTACATTTCTTAAAATAGTAAACAATAGATCCTTATTACCGAAGATTAAGTCTGTGGCAAACAGCAAAATTACTAATATTGAATGTAAATACAGAGTATGTTTCATCTTATTGTTCAATAGGGTTGCTGCGTTGGTATAACCAATTAACGTTAGCCCCAAAAACACAATACTTAGCCCAAAGATAATGCCGATATATGTATAGGGCTCAGGAGGGCACTGTTGCAAATAACCACGAATGGTAAGCTGAAGACTGTTTTAGCTAAAGGTGCAGCATATGAATCCTTTCCATGGTCGGCATTTTCAGGGCGAAATCATTCTTTGGGCTGTGCGCTGGTATTGTAAATATGGCATTAGCTATCGTGAACTGCAGGAAATGCTGGCCGAACGGGGTGTGAATGTTGATCACACGACTATTTACCGTTGGGTTCAACGTTATGCTCCTGAAATAGAAAAACGTTTACGCTGGTATTGGCGTAATCCTACAGATCTGAGCTCGTGGCATATTGATGAAACCTATGTAAAAGTGAATGGACGATGGTCTTATCTGTATCGTGCAGTCGATCAACGTGGCGATACCATTGATTTTTATCTTTCTTCTAGACGTAATACCAAATCAGCATATTGTTTTCTTGGAAAAATTTTAAATAATGTGAAGAAGTGGCAAATTCCACAAGTGATCAACACGGATAAAGCACCCACATATGGACGTGCTTTATCACGGTTAAAACGGGAAGGTAAATGTCCACCAGACCTTGAGCACAGGCAGATTAAGTATAAAAATAACGTGATTGAATGTGATCATGGCAAGCTAAAGCGGATCATCAGGGCCACATTAGGATTCAAATCTATGAAGACGGCTTATGCCACAATTAAAGGTATTGAAGTCATGCGTGCACTACGTAAAGGACAAGCATCGTCATTTTATTATGGTCAGCCTCAGGGTGAAGTGTGTCTAATCAACAGGGTTTTCGGTCTCTAAGTACTTTTTAAAGGGAACATCATCGACTCAAATCTCTATTTGCAACAGTGCCAGGTGGCCTAACTTAAATAAAAAAGTCTCCGACAAACCCGGTACGGTTCACAAAGTAAATAGTATTATATTTCAAAAAATTTATACTATAAGAAATAGGGCGTAAACTCGAAAAGCCGACTTGGAAACAAGTCGGCTTTTTTGATAGTTTTTGCCAATAAGCCCGGCTAGAAAATGCTCAATTTTGGTATTTTTGCCCAGTTATCAAGGTTCCAAGATAGAAATTATCCTTATTTCCTGTGGATGAAATTTAGGCTACCGATTTTTACCTTATTTCTTCTAAAATTTTATTTTTTACCCAGTTTGAAAAGTCTTTTTGACTTTGTGCAAAATGTAAAATGTCAGCTTCATTATCCAGATTAAAACTTATACTTTTAACTTTCCTTCTAACTTTTTCATATTTCGTATTTATTGCAATTTTTCGCCAATTTGTTTGATCTGCAATATCATAAGCGGCAGGTATGACCTCACCACCATCATCTTTATGCACACATATTTCAATATTATCTGAATTTAGAATACGGATTTCGTCCATTTCGATTTCTTTATTCTTGTATGAGGTAAACCCAAAACATATAGAGACACCGTTTTTTGATACTATTTGGATATTTCCAAAAGCCTCATCAGTATCTGTATGTGATTGATCCATTAATACTTCACAGTGAATAACACGCCAGTCGGTTTCTTGCTTGAGTTGTGAAGCTAACATTGGAATCATATATAATCCATTTTCTGAGGTTGTCGTAATACGATAATCTTTATTATTAATTTTTCAAGTGCTTTGATAAACTTTTTTAGGTAAGCATTCGGTGAACCCCATATTTGATTCCAATATGGTCAAAAACCTAATTTTTATAAGCAGATAATCGCTATACTTAAGCAAATTTAGGTATTACTAGAGATTCTTGCTTCATGACTCAGGCTCAACTTCAACAAATATAAAAACATCTTTAGAATATTGTGTACGATTTAGATGGAAAAATGGGGGCAGATGATCTGGTTCTCAAAGCTCGAAACTTTATTGAAAAGTTCTATCAAGGTTTATAAGTTAAGTAAGTTATATAAATTTATATCTCTGACAGATCAGCCTCTGGCGATCTTGTGGCTAGAGAGATCTTTAATTTTTCAGCACTGCACTCCCATATATGGACAAATCCCTGACAAGAAATATAGGGAAAGTTTTCAATCTCATCACTCTCTTCAAGATTACATAAGCTCATAAGCTCATAAGTTACATAAGTTATGTAACTTTATAATTTCATCTTC
>NZ_JALJVC010000047.1 GCF_022967985.1 Acinetobacter lwoffii
CCTGACCTGACGAAGGCTGGAAAAATCATTAACAGAATATATTTGAGTTGAAATAATTTGTTCAAACTCGTTTCAAGTAGGCAACTACAAGAAATGAGTTCTAGCGAAATTAACTGAATCAAGCGTTTTGGTATATGAATCTAATTGAAGCTGTACGGTGCTTAAGTGCACAAACGCCAACTGTATGAGCGTGATGAGAGATCATCACAATCTGTTGCTTATCCCACTTGTAAGGATAAACGACTGTTTGGGGTTGTATAGTCAAGTAATTAAGTGCATGTGGTGGATGCCTTGGCAGTCAGAGGCGATGAAAGACGTGATAGCCTGCGAAAAGCTCCGGGGAGGCGGCAAATATCCTGTGATCCGGAGATGTCTGAATGGGGAAACCCACTTACCATAAGGTAGGTATTGCAACATGAATACATAGTGTTGCAAGGCGAACGAGGGGAAGTGAAACATCTCAGTACCCTTAGGAAAAGAAATCAATTGAGATTCCCTCAGTAGCGGCGAGCGAAAGGGGAAGAGCCCATTAAGTCATATAAGTTCTAGTGGAACGCTCTGGGAAGTGCGACCGTAGACGGTGATAGTCCTGTACACGAAAGGGCTTATATGATGATGTCGAGTAGGGCGAGGCACGTGAAACCTTGTCTGAATATGGGGGGACCATCCTCCAAGGCTAAATACTCCTGACTGACCGATAGTGAACCAGTACCGTGAGGGAAAGGCGAAAAGAACCCCTGTGAGGGGAGTGAAATAGATCCTGAAACCGCATGCATACAAGCAGTGGGAGCCGACTTGTTCGGTGACTGCGTACCTTTTGTATAATGGGTCAGCGACTTATATTCAGTAGCGAGGTTAACCGCATAGGGGAGCCGTAGGGAAACCGAGTCTTAATAGGGCGTTTAGTTGCTGGGTATAGACCCGAAACCAGGTGATCTATCCATGAGCAGGTTGAAGGTTGGGTAACACTAACTGGAGGACCGAACCCACTGTCGTTGAAAAGCCAGGGGATGACTTGTGGATAGGGGTGAAAGGCTAATCAAACTTGGTGATAGCTGGTTCTCCCCGAAAGCTATTTAGGTAGCGCCTCGGACGAATACCATTGGGGGTAGAGCACTGTTTCGGCTAGGGGGTCATCCCGACTTACCAAACCGATGCAAACTCCGAATACCAATGAGTACTATCCGGGAGACAGACTGCGGGTGCTAACGTCCGTAGTCAAGAGGAAAACAATCCAGACCGCCAGCTAAGGCCCCAAAATTATAGTTAAGTGGGAAACGATGTGGGAAGGCATAGACAGCTAGGAGGTTGGCTTAGAAGCAGCCACCCTTTAAAGAAAGCGTAATAGCTCACTAGTCGAGTCGGCCTGCGCGGAAGATGTAACGGGGCTAAAACTATATGCCGAAGCTGCGGATGCATAATTTATTATGCGTGGTAGGGGAGCGTTCTGTAAGCCGATGAAGGTGGATTGAGAAGTCTGCTGGAGGTATCAGAAGTGCGAATGCTGACGTGAGTAACGACAATGCGAGTGAAAAACTCGCACGCTGAAAGACCAAGGGTTCCAGTCCAACG
Organism: Acinetobacter lwoffii; assembly: GCF_022967985.1. Taxonomy (GTDB): domain Bacteria; phylum Pseudomonadota; class Gammaproteobacteria; order Pseudomonadales; family Moraxellaceae; genus Acinetobacter. The sequence continues at coordinate 1,573 of NZ_JALJVC010000047.1, forward strand.
TTAATCGGGGCTGGGTGAGTCGACCCCTAAGGCGAGGCCGAGAGGCGTAGTCGATGGGAAATTGGTTAATATTCCAATACTTCTGTGTAATGCGATGAGAGGACGGAGAAGGTTAAGTCAGCCTGGCGTTGGTTGTCCAGGTGGAAGGTTGTAGGCATGTATCTTAGGCAAATCCGGGGTACTCTATGCTGAGAACTGATAGCAAGCTGTACTTGTACAGTGAAGTGGCTGATACCATGCTTCCAGGAAAAGTCTCTAAGCTTCAGTTACACAGGAATCGTACCCGAAACCGACACAGGTGGTCAGGTCGAGTAGACCAAAGCGCTTGAGAGAACTCTGCTGAAGGAACTAGGCAAAATGGTACCGTAACTTCGGGAGAAGGTACGCTGTTGTCTGTGATAGGACTTGCTCCTTGAGCGGCCGACAGCCTCAGAAACCAGGCCCCTGCAACTGTTTATTAAAAACATAGCACTCTGCAAACACGAAAGTGGACGTATAGGGTGTGATGCCTGCCCGGTGCTGGAAGGTTAATTGATGGGGTTAGCGTAAGCGAAGCTCTTGATCGAAGCCCCAGTAAACGGCGGCCGTAACTATAACGGTCCTAAGGTAGCGAAATTCCTTGTCGGGTAAGTTCCGACCTGCACGAATGGCATAATGATGGGGGCGCTGTCTCCAGCAGAGACTCAGTGAAATCGAATTCGCCGTGAAGATGCGGTGTACCCGCGGCTAGACGGAAAGACCCCGTGAACCTTTACTGCAGCTTGACATTGAACTTTGATCTTACTTGTGTAGGATAGGTGGGAGGCTTTGAAGTCGCGACGCTAGTTGCGATGGAGCCGTCCTTGAAATACCACCCTGGTAATATTGAGGTTCTAACTCTGTCCCGTTATCCGGGACGAGGACCATGTCTGGTGGGTAGTTTGACTGGGGCGGTCTCCTCCTAAAGAGTAACGGAGGAGTACGAAGGTGCGCTCAGCGTGGTCGGAAATCACGCGTAGAGTATAAAGGCAAAAGCGCGCTTAACTGCGAGACCCACAAGTCGAGCAGGTACGAAAGTAGGTCTTAGTGATCCGGTGGTTCTGTATGGAAGGGCCATCGCTCAACGGATAAAAGGTACTCTGGGGATAACAGGCTGATACCGCCCAAGAGTTCATATCGACGGCGGTGTTTGGCACCTCGATGTCGGCTCATCTCATCCTGGGGCTGAAGCAGGTCCCAAGGGTATGGCTGTTCGCCATTTAAAGAGGTACGCGAGCTGGGTTTAGAACGTCGTGAGACAGTTCGGTCCCTATCTACCGTGGGCGTTGGAAATTTGAGAGGATCTGCTCCTAGTACGAGAGGACCAGAGTGGACGAACCTCTGGTGTACCGGTTGTCACGCCAGTGGCATCGCCGGGTAGCTATGTTCGGAAGGGATAACCGCTGAAAGCATCTAAGCGGGAAGCCTACCTCAAGATAAGATTTCCCCGAGACTTTATGTCTCCTAAAGAGCCGTTGAAGACTACGACGTTGATAGGTTGGATGTGGAAGCATAGTGATATGTGAAGCTGACCAATACTAATTGCTCGTGAGGCTTGACTATACAACACCCAAACAGTTGTTG
>NZ_JALJVC010000048.1 GCF_022967985.1 Acinetobacter lwoffii
TCAAAAATGGGAGCTTTAAGCTCCCATTTTGAGCAGATTTATCACTTATAAAATGGGTTTGAGTGGTCTAATTAATGGAACCACATTAATTTATAAGTTAACTTATAAATATTTAAGCAATTTTATTTGCTTATTTTTATGCTTAAAATTTGAGAATTTAAGCATTAATGGATAAAGCAATATACTTAGCATAATTGTTATAAACCATAAACTTATTACAGTATTTACTCCAAAATATGCACCTTGATTTGTTCCCCATATCCCTACAGAAATTGCATATAATGCTTTAAGAAGAAATAAATGTACGATATAGAAAAACATAGGTACTGAACCAAATACTATTAAGGGTTTAACCCATTTCTTATCTTCAACTTTATTTAACAATGCTAGAAGAATAAATCCAATTCCTACATTAAAAAGTGTAAATAGCAATGATGGTGGATATTTAGTTAGGTTGAAAAAACTCATCCCTGTTTCAAGAAAATTCTGTTGAACAGTCCATTCCTGATCACCATATAGATTTATTAGTCTTAAAATAAAAAATAGACCAATACTCAATATACCTGTAGTAAGTAAAGCTATATTGCGACGATGATTGTTTTTACTAGCATCAAATATATAACCGCCAATACAATATCCTAGTGTGATAATACCAATCCACGGTAAGACTGGATAAGAGGTTCTTAGACGAATTTCACCTAGCTCAATCCAACCTCTCTCATATAAAACAAACCAAAAATTCTGAAGAATAGGAATATTTGAAAAAGAAACTTGCTCTAATAAATTATGTCCAAAGATGATAATTAAACTGATTGACCAAAGCCATTTTTTGGATATATTTATCAACAATGATAAAGCAACCATACTTAGTCCAATAGCCCAGATCACTTGTAAATAAATAACATCTGGTGGAAATCTACCTGTCCAAGCAAAATTAATGATCACTAATTCAAGAAATATAAGGAATAGCCCTCGTTTTAGTAAAAATTCCCTTGTCATTGTTAAGCTATTATATTTACTCTGATATAAATACGCTGACAGTCCAGTTAAAACAACAAAAACAGGTGCACATAAATGAGCTAAAGTTCTGCTAAAAAAAAGGAATCCTTCAGTATCAGGTATAAGCATTGGATCTGTGACTTGATGATGTAAGTAAAATGTTTCTCTAACATGGTCTAACATCATAATTAGAATTACTAAACCTCTTAAAGCATCTATTGCTTGTAACCGATCAAACGTACGAGTCATGATGAGTAATAATTTAAAAATAAATGTAATGTTATATCATTTCAAAGTATAATTAAAATTAATCATGGCACTTAATTTGACTAAGTGTAATTTGACTAAGTGTAGTTTTCCTAAAATTAACATAATACGCGTTATACGAATCTAAAAATGGGAGCCTAAGCTCCCATTTTTACTATATTTTTTTAATTAGCTAAGAGCTTCTCTAACAAAAGAAGGATCTTTGATAAACAGCTTAATTAAGGATTGTGCAGCTTTAGATGGTTTACGTACACCTTGTTCCCAACTTTCCAAAGTACGCACAGATACACCTAAAGTTTCGGCAAATTCACGTTGGCTTAACTCTGATTTTTGGCGAGCTAAAGCGACATCAGTTTGAGTAATGGTATAAGTTTTGACTGGAGCATTGGCAAGCATTTCATCTACTGCCATAAGTAATTCAGCACCAATATCTCGTTCAGCATCACGGCTTACAATATCATTTGAGTGATTCATTTAACTTCTCCACTAAAGCACGTAGTACTTTTTTATCGAGTTGATCAACAGCAGATTTCCCATAAATGGTAAGTAACCATATTTGTCCGTTAGCTAGACGGTTGTAATAGATTACTCTGACTCCACCGCTTTTACGTGTCTTACCAGATCCCCAACGAACTTTACGTATTCCTCCTGAGTTAGGTTCTACATCACCAACTTCAGGATTGGAAGCAAGAAAAATTTTAAACTCGTTGTATTCTTTTTCTGTCCGATAGTCTGAATAAAACTTACTGAACAAAGATGTTTCGCATATTGTATACATCAAGCTTCCATACTATCTACTACTATGTAGTAATTTTATTGTACTACATAGTAGTACTTTATCAATGTTTTTTCTCAAATTTCGTATAATCACCATTATGTTAAATGGACAATATGTTTATATAGAAATCCATATTTTTAGCTTCAGTTCTTATAGGTAAATATACGGGACTTTCTTGTTATTTTCGTAAATAAAAAATAAAAAAAAATTCTTAAATTAAAGTTTCTTATATGAATATTATTTAGCGCTTTTACATTAATAAGATTAGAAACATATGCCAGGTTCATTCTTAAATTTATATCTTCTAACTTAGACAAGCTATTTACCTTTCGCGAAGAAGAATCAAAGGCGGTATAGATATGGCTAATCAAAATGATGATACAAATACATCAAATCGTGGATTTGCGAGCATGGACCCAGACCGACAACGTGAGATAGCGAGTCAGGGTGGTAAAGCTGCTCATGAAAGTGGAAATGCTCATGAGTTCACGTCAGAAGAAGCTCGTGAAGCAGGGAGAGCTGCCCATCGAAGTGGAAATGCTCATGAGTTCACTTCAGAAGAAGCGCGTGAAGCGGGCTCTCGTAGTCATATAAATGATAATAATTCTGGTGGCCGAGGACGTGGTCGCAGCCGTGAT
>NZ_JALJVC010000049.1 GCF_022967985.1 Acinetobacter lwoffii
CCAAGGCATGGCTTTTAGTTATGCTTTTTTTATCAAAAGAGTATAGCTGAATAATAAAAGTCAGAAGCTTAAGACAAGTTATCATTTAACTTACTTCATAGGTTAAAAGAGAGTATTATCATTGAACCAATGAAATTATCACTAAATGATAGTAATGAATACACGTATTTATCTACGAGCATCTACTAAAGACCAAGATGCACAAAGGGCCTTGCAGATTCTCCAGGATCTAAATCAAGACCTGAATTTGGGCAAAACCATCGTATATGTTGAAAACTATAGTGGTACGAAACTAGATCGACCTGAATTGAATAAGCTACTGTCAGAAGCAAATCAAGGTGACACCTTGTTGGTTGAAAGTATTGACCGATTATCACGCCTAACCCAACGAGATTTTCAAGAGCTGAAGCGCAGGATTCAGGAGAAAGGACTTCGATTAATTGTGGCAGATCTTCCTACTACCTATCAAATGATTCAAACCAATGACAGCATTACTCATTCAATCCTGGACTTCATCAACAATATGCTGATTGATCTCCTAGCAACGATGGCCCGCCTGGACAATGACAAACGTATAGAACGTATTAAGCAGGGCCTAGCGCGTTCGGGTTACAAGCCAACAGGCAAGAAGGCCAATGAGGCTAAACACAAACGAATAAAAGAGCTACTAGTGGCGGGAAATATGACTAAGGATGAGATTGCGAAAGCAGTAGGTTGTGGGATCGCGACTGTTTATAGAGTTGCTAAAAGTAGTTAAAAGAGACCTGTATCAATGCTTCCCCTATGTCGTATTTATTTGCAACTGGAAAAAGCATACTTAAAGATTAAAATAAGGAATTAACAATGAGAAGGCATTTGATTTTCCTAACTTTTATAGTGATGATTTTTATTTTAGCTCTATTTGTGAAGATCAATAATGATCAGGAAAAAGCACAAAAGCTAAATAAATTGGAGCTAGTTGAAAAGAAAGTTAATTAAGTAAAAATTGAGTTATACTTTTTCAATAACGATAATAACTAAGCCCAGAGAAAACCTGAATCCAGTGCCACACCCACTTGGGTTTTTTTTATATTTTAGAATAGTATTTTAGCAAACATCATAAAAGACCGGCCTATTCCCAAGCCGATCTTTTACATCGTCGAGCATCATGACTTTATCATAGATATATGAATATTAAGATAAATAAAAAGCCCTATAGTCTCTCCCGTTACTATAAGGCTTATAAATCTCTGCAACTTTTTTCTTAATTACCTACTTTCTTTCCCATGTAGGTTATGAATATATTTTACCGATAGGTAAAATATAAAGATATAAGACAAAAGATGAATATGCTAGGAGTTTCGCGTCCAATCAACTAATTTTGCATAACTGCCATTATGTTAAATGACGCTTAATCAACTAGTAAATCTATAGGATCTATAGAGGAGTTAGAAAATTTTCCAGTGTATTTGTCATAAGATTGGGCCGCTAAGCAAATCGCGACCATAGCTGTAAATACAATAATTTTATTCTTAATAGCCATTTTTAATTTCAACCAAATTTTATTTTGTTGAATAAAAGATATAAAAAATAAACCATCTAATCTAATATAGAAAAATCATCAATCTATCTTTTTTTGATATATGTTAACTTTTAAGCAATGTAATTATTTAATAAGTATCGTAGAAGAAGGGAGTTTTATTGCAGCTTCAGAAAAGCTATTTATTGCTCAGTCTGCTTTAAGTAGGCAAATCAAAAATTTAGAGGATGATTTAGGCTTTAATATCTTTGATAGATCAGAAAAAAAAATAAAACTTACTCGTGCAGGACTAGCTCTTTATAAAAGTTTAAAGACCCATCTTGAGAACTTTAGTAATTCAATTGAGTTAGCTAAAAAGATTAGCCAAGGAGAAGATAGAACAGTGAAAGTTTGCCACTCTAGTAGCATTATATTGGATAAAAAAAAATTAAAAATATTAGACGATCTATGTGAACAGTATAAAGTTAATATAGAAATTAATACGGTATCATCAGAAGCTCAAATTGAAGCAATATTAAACGGTGGCATTGATATAGGTTTTATTCGTCCTCCGGTCTATCATTCTTTAGATGAACTAGGTTCTATGAGCTTATATAAATCATCTTTATATGTAGCGGTATCCGCCTCTGATCAAAATTTTAATGATAAAACTATTGTAGATATAAGGGATTTAAAAGATTTAAGGTTCGTTTCGACTCCACATGCTGAACGTGGAGGCCTAAGTTATTTAGCATCTAATCTTTGCTTAAGCAGTGGCTTCTCGCAGAAAAGAGCAAGAATATCTTCAAGAAAATTATCACAATTGGATTTAGTGGAAAATGGCTTTGGTATATGTATCGTACCGGAAGAATTTTCCACAGTTCTTCCTAAAGACGTAAGATTAATTTCAATTAATGATCGAAATAATCAATCCGAGGTTAAATTGATTTGGAAAAAAAATAATGATCAGCTCATTGAGAATTGTGTTAAAGCTATTCATAAATCTTATAAATTAAATTCTTAAAATTTTCTCAAATTAACATACTACGGATTATACGAAGCCCCGATCTTAGATTGGGACTTAACATTTTGTGTTATTCACCAATTAAAATGTCTATGCGATAAACCATTTAAAATGTCCTGTTTTTAACCACAAGAGTCAAGCA
>NZ_JALJVC010000051.1 GCF_022967985.1 Acinetobacter lwoffii
GCGCTTGCCACGGTGTGGCCGATGACTGGGGTGAAGTCGTAACAAGGTAGCCGTATCGGAAGGTGCGGCTGGATCACCTCCTTTTGAGCAAAGACAGCATCGTCCTGTCGGGCGTCTTCACAAAGTACCTGCATTCAGAGAATCACAACGGCCAGGCCGCTGTGAATGTCCCTTTTGGGGCCTTAGCTCAGCTGGGAGAGCACCTGCTTTGCAAGCAGGGGGTCGTCGGTTCGATCCCGACAGGCTCCACCATACTGGGCCATGTACCGGAAGAGTCTTCCGGGTCTGTAGCTCAGGTGGTTAGAGCGCACCCCTGATAAGGGTGAGGTCGGTAGTTCGAGTCTACCCAGACCCACCATTCTCTGAATGACGCATACATTCGATCTTATATACGCATCAGCACTGTGGCTGGTACGTGTTCTTTTAAAACTTGTGACGTAGCGAGCGTTTGAGATGTTCTATCAGACGTGTCGTGAGGCTAAGGCGAGAGACATAAGTCTCTTTATTAATTGAGTCGTTATATTCGTATCCGGGCTTTGTACCCCCGGGTCAAATATATAACCCAAGGCAACTTGCGGTTATATGGTCAAGCGAATAAGCGCACACGGTGGATGCCTTGGCGGTCAGAGGCGATGAAGGACGTGGCAGCCTGCGAAAAGTATCGGGGAGCTGGCAACAAGCTTTGATCCGGTAATGTCCGAATGGGGAAACCCACCCGCTTGCGGGTATCCTGCAGTGAATACATAGCTGCTGGAAGCGAACCTGGTGAACTGAAATATCTAAGTAACCAGAGGAAAAGAAATCAACCGAGATTCCGTAAGTAGCGACGAGCGAACGCGGACTAGCCCTTAAGCTGATTTGGTTCTAGGAAAACGCTCTGGAAAGAGCGGCCATAGAAGGTGATAGCCCTGTATCTGAAAGGGCCATTTCAGTGAAGACGAGTAGGGCGGGGCACGTGAAACCCTGTCTGAACATGGGGGGACCATCCTCCAAGGCTAAA
>NZ_JALJVC010000052.1 GCF_022967985.1 Acinetobacter lwoffii
AGCTTTAGGGCTAGCCTCGAGGTTGAGAGTTCTGGAGGTAGAGCACTGATTGGACTAGGGGCCCCCACAGGGTTACCGAATTCAGTTAAACTCCGAATGCCAGCAACTTATACTCGGGAGTCAGACTGCGAGTGATAAGATCCGTAGTCAAGAGGGAAACAGCCCAGACCGCCAGCTAAGGTCCCCAAGTGTATGTTAAGTGGAAAAGGATGTGGCGCTGCCTAGACAGCTAGGATGTTGGCTTAGAAGCAGCCACCATTCAAAGAGTGCGTAATAGCTCACTAGTCGAGTGGCGCCGCGCCGAAAATGTAACGGGGCTAAACATACCACCGAAGCTGCGGATTCCGTAAGGAATGGTAGGGGAGCGTTCCAAACCGCTGTGAAGCTGTACCGGAAGGAGCAGTGGAGCGTTTGGAAGTGAGAATGCCGGTGTGAGTAGCGAAAAGAGGGGTGAGAATCCCCTCCGTCGAAAGCCCAAGGTTTCCTGAGGAAGGCTCGTCCGCTCAGGGTTAGTCTGGACCTAAGCCGAGGCCGAAAGGCGTAGGCGATGGATAACAGGTTGATATTCCTGTACCGCCGATCCACCGTTTGAACAATGGGGGGACGCAGGAGGATAGTGACGCATGCGGATGGAAGTGCATGTGCAAGTTTCAAGACCGTCTGATTGGCAAATCCGTCAGGCATCACAGTCAAGGAACGATGCGGAGTCCCGTAGGGACGTAGGTCACGATTTCACACTGCCAAGAAAAGCCTCTAGTGAGGGGGAAGGCGCCAGTACCGTAAACCGACACAGGTAGGCGAGATGAGAATTCTAAGACGCGCGGGATAACTCTCGTTAAGGAACTCGGCAAAATGGTCCCGTAACTTCGGGAGAAGGGACGCTCTACACATGTAGAGCCGCAGTGAATAGGCCCAAACGACTGTTTAGCAAAAACACAGGTCTCTGCTAAATCGCAAGATGACGTATAGGGG
>NZ_JALJVC010000053.1 GCF_022967985.1 Acinetobacter lwoffii
GTTGCCGATGCTGCTTCGTCGTTGGACCCGAAGGTCTTTCGTCGTTGCGAGCCGCCTATTATGGCAGGCCTTTCAGCTTTGTCAACAACTTGTTGAAGGAACTTGAAGCTCTTCGTGAAGTTGTTGCTGCAAGTCCAGGTCAAAACCAGGTGCCTGCAAAAAAAGGAAAACCCCGTTGCGAAAGCAACGGGGTTCTCGGGTATAAACCCTGGCGATGACCTACTCTCGCATGGCTTGAGCCACACTACCATCGGCGCAGCTGCGTTTCACTTCCGAGTTCGGGATGGGATCGGGTGGTTCCACAGCGCTAATTTCACCAGGGAGGCTTTTGGAGAGTCGCACTCGTCCCGGGGGACAAGGCGCCAGCCTCGCATAGTTCTTGTGACGTAGCGTGCACTTGGATGCTCTTACGACGTTGTCGTAAAGCCAAGGCAACTTGAGGTTATATGGTCAAGCCACACGGATCATTAGTATCAGTTAGCTCAATACATTGCTGTACTTACACACCTGACCTATCAACCACATAGTCTATATGGTTCCTTCAGGGGGCTTGTGCCCCGGGAGATCTCATCTTGAGGCGCGCTTCCCGCTTAGATGCTTTCAGCGGTTATCGCTTCCGAACATAGCTACCCGGCAATGCCACTGGCGTGACAACCGGAACACCAGAGGTTCGTCCACTCCGGTCCTCTCGTACTAGGAGCAGCCCCTCTCAAATCTCCAACGCCCATGGCAGATAGGGACCGAACTGTCTCACGACGTTCTGAACCCAGCTCGCGTACCACTT
>NZ_JALJVC010000054.1 GCF_022967985.1 Acinetobacter lwoffii
ATGGCAGCCTGAACCTGAAAATGTCAGATTATTAAAAGCTTTACTAGGCAGACGAGATGTCTATCTAGGTAGTCTATTGCAGGAAAAGAATCGACTTGAAAAGGCGCAGTCCACTCATACCTCCGTTGTTGTGATTAAATTACTTGAAGAGAATATTGAGTATTTAAATCAGCAACTTGAAAATATTGATAAGTTAATAAATAATCACATAGATCAAGATCCAACATTGAAACAGGATTTGAAATTACTGCAAACTATTCCTTCAATCGGTGAACGATCAGGCTTATTACTGTTGGGGTTATTTCATTCGCACAAGTTTGAAAAAGCAAGTCAAGCTGCTGCATATGTAGGTTTGGTTCCAGTACATCAGTTGTCTGGCAGTTCAGTCAACAAGCAAAGTCACTTATCAAAAGCAGGTGACAGTAAAATACGCTCAGTATTGTATATGTCAGCATTAACAGCGATTAAATATAATCCACACATTGAAGCTTTATATCAACGATTATTAAGCCAGGGTAAAAATAAAATGTGTGCTTTAGGTGCTGCAATGCGCAAGCTTATACATCTGTGTTATGGCGTTTTAAAACATCAGACTGCCTATCAAAGAGATTATTTATTGGTCGAATAATCTCAAAAC
>NZ_JALJVC010000055.1 GCF_022967985.1 Acinetobacter lwoffii
GTCATCGTAGGCGCAGGCCCTGCGGGTCTTTCTGCTGCGATCAAAATCCGTCAACTTGCAATTGAAAACAACTTAAACGATTTGTCCGTTTGTGTCGTAGAAAAAGGCTCCGAAGTCGGTGCACATATTCTGTCTGGTGCGGTACTTGAACCGCGTGCCATGAACGAGCTGTTCCCGGACTGGAAAGAACAGGGTGCCCCGCTAAATGTCCCAGTGACTGAAGATAAAACCTTCTTCCTGCTGTCAGATGAAAAATCACAGGAAGCACCACACTGGATGGTACCTAAAACCATGCATAACGATGGCAACTATGTCATCTCGCTCGGCAACGTAGTGCGCTGGTTAGGCCAGAAAGCCGAAGAGCTGGAAGTGTCGATCTTCCCGGGCTTTGCCGCGTCTGAAATTCTGTATCATGCCGATGGTACAGTCAAAGGCATCCAAACCGGTGATATGGGTATTGGTAAAGATGGCGAACCAACGCATAACTTTACCCCGGGTTATGAACTGCATGCCAAATACACAATTTTCGCTGAAGGCTGTCGTGGTCACTTAGGTAAACGTCTGATCCAGAAGTTCAACCTGGATAAGGATGCCGATCCGCAGCACTACGGTATTGGCATTAAAG
>NZ_JALJVC010000056.1 GCF_022967985.1 Acinetobacter lwoffii
CTTTTTAGAAAACACAAAAAGACCGACCTGCAATCTGCAGATCGGTCAAGTGCCTGGCAACGTCCTATCCTCACAGGGGGAAGCCCCCAACTACTTTCGGCGTTCAAGTGCTTAACTTCCGTGTTCGGCATGGGAACGGGTGTGACCACTTGGCTATCGTCACCAGACGACGGGCTCGCGCCCTCAAAACTGAAGTCATCAACAAGCATCTGCTAGAACAAGGCCTCGACCGATTAGTATCACTCAGCTCCACATGTCGCCATGCTTCCACCCGTGACCTATCTACCTCATCGTCTCTGAGGGGTCTTTCTTGATTACTCAAAGGGAAATCTCATCTTGGAGGGGGCTTCATGCTTAGATGCTTTCAGCATTTATCCCGTCCGCACGTAGCTACCCAGCGATGCTCCTGGCGGAACAACTGGTACACCAGCGGTGCGTCCATCCCGGTCCTCTCGTACTAAGGACAGCTCTCCTCAAATTTCCTGCGCCCACGACGGATAGGGACCGAACTGTCTCACGACGTTCTGAACCCAGCTCGCGTACCGCTTTAATGGGCGAACAGCCCAACCCTTGGGACCTACTCCAGCCCCAGGATG
>NZ_JALJVC010000057.1 GCF_022967985.1 Acinetobacter lwoffii
ATTGATATAGTGATTAGCTACCACTATACGCAAATTGTAGAGTTTGGAGTGCTGCTAAAATCTTAAATTTGAACCTGAGATAAAACCTACAATTTGCCCTTATCCCTCATACAACTCTGAACGGTAACTAAGCACTTTGATGCTGTATTCACAAGGTAAGATGATGGTTAATGGGATAAAAATCATAGCTTAAACTCAAGGAATATCACCATGATTATGCTAGGTATTGATGTCAGTAAAACCAAAATAGATTGTTGCATTTTTCCTCAAGGTTTGACTGGAAAAAGAAAAAATAAAATATTTACTAATACAGAAAGTGGCTTTGGCAGTCTGCTCAAATGGCTCATCACTCTTAAAATTGAACCTGATCAAGTGACAGCAATCATGGAAGCGACTTCGGTTTATCATGAGAATTTGGGATATTATCTATATGATGCAGGTGTAAAGGTTTGTGTGGCTAATCCTTCACGAGTAAGAGCCTTTGCCAAAGGCATGTCCATGCTAAATAAAACGGATAAAGCTGATA
>NZ_JALJVC010000058.1 GCF_022967985.1 Acinetobacter lwoffii
GTGTTCAATCTAACTTTGATGTGTTCGTCTCTTTAAGCTGCCATAACTGTCCGGATGTGGTTCAGGCACTTAACCTGATCGCCATCTATAACCCAGGCACTACAGCGACCATGATTGATGGGGCTTTCTTCCAGGAAGAAGTAGAAGAACGCAAAATCATGGCGGTTCCGATGGTGTTCCAGGACAACCAGCATATCGGTCAGGGTCGTATGACGCTGGAAGAAATCATTGCCAAGTTGGACAGCAATGCCGCTACCAAAGATGCGGAAAAGCTGAATGCCAAAGATGCCTTTGATGTCCTGGTGATCGGTGGTGGACCTGCTGGGAATACCTCTGCAATCTATGCAGCACGTAAAGGCATTAAAACCGGGATCGTGGCTGAACGTATGGGCGGTCAGGTCATGGATACCATGGACATCGAAAACTTTACGTCTGTACAAAAAACTCAAGGTCCGAAGTTTGCAGCGGAAAT
>NZ_JALJVC010000059.1 GCF_022967985.1 Acinetobacter lwoffii
AGAATTTCGTATAACGTGTATTATGTTAATTTTAGAAATAATTAAAAGTTTGGAAATACTAGTGAAATGCAACTTATAGAAATAGAGCCTTATTTTGGGGAACTATATGAGGATAGCGAAAATATATACCTCAATGTTTGTATAAATATGAGTGCAGTTTCTTGGGCAAAAACTATCTGCCTAGATAAACAAACGATTCAGGAATATCAGACTCAAGGAAAAGGTTTTATTGATGACTTAGCTAAAAGAATTGAAAGCAGCCAATTTAGAAAAGATTATGAAAGATTTTATTCATTTCCAGATGCCTCCGCAGAACAAAAAGAGGGAATGCTTCTAGCATTTAATGAATATAGGGCTAAGCAAAATTAAAGCCATTTAACATAATGGCGATGATACGAAATTAG
>NZ_JALJVC010000060.1 GCF_022967985.1 Acinetobacter lwoffii
TTGTTGATGTCTTCAGTTTTCAAGGTGCGAGTGTCTCTTGCGAGACTGAGAGACGAGCTCTCAAAACTGAACGATGGGCATGTCCCGTAAGGGACGTTTTCCTTAGAAAGGAGGTGATCCAGCCGCACCTTCCGATACGGCTACCTTGTTACGACTTCACCCCAATCATCTACCCCACCTTCGACGGCTGGCTCCTTGCGGTTACCTCACCGGCTTCGGGTGTTGCAAACTCTCGTGGTGTGACGGGCGGTGTGTACAAGACCCGGGAACGTATTCACCGCAGTATGCTGACCTGCGATTACTAGCGATTCCGACTTCATGCAGGCGAGTTGCAGCCTGCAATCCGAACTGGGAACGGCTTTATGGGAT
>NZ_JALJVC010000061.1 GCF_022967985.1 Acinetobacter lwoffii
ATCATAAGCTTGTTGGGCAATATATTTCATTTCTGGAGTACCCGGATGGGACTGTGGCCCTCATGCACGAGGGACGAAAGCTCAACTACAGCATTTTCAATAAATTAGCTGGGCTACAGCAGAATGAGATCGTTGAGAATAAACGGTTAGGTACAGTTCTGGCACATATTCAGCAACAGCATGAAGAGTTGGAAAAACAGAATAAACGTTCCCGTCTCAAGAAAAGTATGCCGAGTCGTAAAGCTCAGAAAGCTGTTATTGAACAAAGAAAGTTAAATCCTGTGCTTGACTCTTGTGGTTAAAAACAGGACATTTTAAATGGTTTATCGCATAGA